>CAYUVF010000030.1:0-47124 GCA_964448045.1 uncultured Rhodothermales bacterium | reverse complement strand
GTCGTGTTAGACGCCACGCAGTGAGGCTCAACCCCGGGCTTCATGACTGATCAAGGCCCTACAGCGGAGCTTATACCACAGATATTTTATCACATTTGGTAGGTTCAATTGAACGTCTTTCCTCCCATACGACAACGAGACGCCCTCCTCACCACGGTCTGTCCTTGGCGGGAATGAATGATGGATGTAGAGATTCGCCAGACGGACCATACGCTGGTCGCCGGCCTGGCCGGTGACTGGGAACTGGAACAGCCGCCCCCGCGCTTCGACCGGCTCATCGAGGACCGGCCGGACGCCGAGGCCGTGCAGGTGGTTCGCTTCGACGCCACCGAACTCGGCACATGGGACAGCAGCCTCCTTACCTTTTTACTACAAACCGTAACCTACTGCGAGGCCCACAACCTCGCGTTTGAAGCGGAAAGCCTGCCGGAAGACATCGCGAACCTCCTCGAGCTCGCGCAGGCGGTACCAGAGCAAGAGATTGCCCCAGCGGAGGAGAACGTCTCGCTCGTCGCCCAGCTCGGTCAGAAAGGACTCTCCGCCTTCGGCTCCTTCATGGCATCGGTGGCCTTCATGGGTGAAGTGGCCGCCGGCTTCGTCGGGTTGCTTCTGTTCCGGGTACGGATGCGCTGGCGTGATTTCTGGGTCGTGGTGCAATCCAACAGCTCGGGCGCGCTGATCATCGTCACGTTGATTAGCTTTCTCGTCGGATTGATCATTTCCTTTCTGGGAGCTGTCGTGCTTCGCCCCTTCGGCGCTGGCTACTACGTGTCCTACCTAGTTGGGTACGGCATGCTTCGGGAAATGGGCGCCCTGATGACCGGCATCATCATCGCTGGCCGTACGGGTGCTGCTTTCGCCGCCGAAATTGGCAGCATGAAGATCACCGAAGAGATTGACGCGCTCAAAACGCTTGGGCTCTCGCCGGTCGAGCATCTCGTGCTGCCTCGGGTCCTGGGCCTCTTTCTGATGATGCCCCTGCTTACGATCTACGCCAACTTTGTGGGCATTACGGGGGGCTTGATCGTTTCGGTCAGCCTCCTGGAGCTCTCCGCAGCGCAGTTCATCGGCGGCTTATTGACCCCCGTCACGCTCTCCGATGGCCTCTTGGGGGTGTTCAAAGGATCCGTGTTCGGGCTGATCATCGGCCTATCGGGGTGCCTGCGTGGCCTTCAGACCGGAAATGACGCGGGGGCGGTGGGGCGCGCCGCCACCTCCGCCGTGGTCACGGGCATCACACTCATCATTATGGCCAACGCCGTCATCGACTGGCTCGCGGTCCTCCTCAACGTGTAACGCCGTTATGGAAGCAGTTCCCCCCATCGAAGTCAACGCGTTGACGATGGCCTACGGGTCGCTCGTCATCATGCGCGACCTGACCTTTCAGGTGCAGCGGGGGGAGATCTTCGTCATCATGGGAGGCAGCGGCAGCGGGAAGAGCACCCTGCTCAAACATCTGATCGGACTCAAGGAGCCGGCTGCGGGCACGATCCTGTTCGAAGGCGAGGATTTCGGGACGGCCGACGCGCCGGCCCGGAAGCGGATCCTCCGCCGTATGGGCGTGCTCTATCAGAACGGGGCGCTGTGGAGTGGATTAACGCTCGCCGAGAACGTGGCCCTGCCCCTGGAGGAGTACACGAGCCTTCCCCCCGAGGTGGTCGCGGAGGTCGTCTCGCTCAAGCTCGCCTTGGTCGGCCTGCGCGGCTTCGAGTCGTTCTATCCCAACCAGATCAGCGGGGGGATGCGCAAGCGTGCAGCCCTCGCCCGCGCATCGGCGCTCGATCCGGAGGTGCTTTTCTTCGACGAACCCTCCTCCGGCCTGGACCCGATCACGGCCAGCCGCCTCGACGACCTGATTCTGCTGCTGCGCGAGAGCTTCGGCACGACGATCGTCGTGGTCAGCCACGACCTCGCGAGCATCTTCAAGATCGCCGACCGGGCGCTGTTTCTGGACATCAAGCAGAAGACGATGACCGCGCTCGGCGATCCGGCCGACCTGCGGGACAACCCGCCCAGCGAGGAGGTGCACCGGTTCCTCACGCGCAGTAGTGATGCCTCTTCGGCATCCAGCCCTCCCTCATCATCCGCACCCCAGCTATGAGCATCCGCGCTAACCCGACTGCGATCGGACTTTTTATGATCGGTGCCCTGGTGCTCACCGTGGTCGGGGTCGCCGTGCTCGCCTCCACCGGTTGGTTCACCAAACAGTCCACCTTTATCAGCGCCTTTGGGGAGTCGGTGCACGGCCTGGAGATCGGCGCGCCGGTTAAATTCCAGGGCGTGCCGGTCGGCAGTGTGACGGACCTCCTGATCGAGATCGAGCTGACGGACAAGACCTTCGAGGTGCCGGTGCAGTACGAGATCGACCTCACACGCCTCACCTCGAAAGCCGGCACGTTCGTCGACCTGAGCAACAGGGCCGTGCTGCAGCAGCAGATCAATGACGGACTTCGGGCACAGCTGCAGATGGAAAGCATCGTCACCGGCCAGCTCTACGTCGAACTTGCGTACCGCCCCGACGCGCCGCCGCCCCCTCCCCCGCAGGGATCGACCACCCATCTGGAGATTCCGACCACGCCGTCGCTTCTGGCCGCCCTTGAAACCGAGGCCGGCAGCCTGGTGGGCGAAGCGCTGAAAATCCTGTTTCGGGTAAACGAGATGCTGGAAGAGATAGACATGCAAGGCCTCAACGCCTCGGTCATGGCATCGGCGCAGTCCATTGAGCGTCTGGCCGACTCCCCCGAAATTCAGGCGGCCTTCGAAGAGGTCACCGAGATGACGGCGCAGTTCAACCGGACGATGGCTGAGATAGCGCTGTTGGCCGAGCGCCTTGGCGGAGCCATCGAGCCGCTGCAGGGTCAACTGGACACCACGAACACGGAGGTGATCCGCACGCTGCAATCAATGAGGCAAGCCACGGAAGCAACCCAGGGACTGATATCGGCAGACTCGGGCGTCGGCTATCAACTGGAGGAGGCACTTTCCAGCCTCAAGAAGGCCGCCGACGCGCTGCGCACGCTTGCCCTCGCGCTGGAACGGAACCCGGACATGCTCCTCCGCGGGAAAAAATCAACCGAACAACAACCATGACGTATTCCATCCAAGCCACGTACCTCCTCCTGGTCCCGCTTCTCCTCCTGACGGGATGCTTTAGTCTGGCTCGGGAGGAGCCGCCTCAGCGCCACTATGTGCTTGGTGGAAGCCCGCTCCAGGAGACCGGGGCCCCCGCTGAAGGCCTCGCCGGCCTCACGATCGGACTGCGACAGCCGCAGCTCGCCGGGTACCTGGAAACGCCTCTCATCGTCGTCCGCCACGGCCCGCATGAGATTCGCCTCGCCGAGTTTCACCGGTGGGGCGAGGATCTCGGCGCGGGGATCAACCGCGCGGTCGCCGGCTACCTGATGGCCCGGGCCGCCTTCGATGGCGTTGATGTGGCCCCGTGGCCGGCTCCGGCCCGGCACGACTACCTGATCCAACTCCATCTCGTACGCTTCGAGGGACAGGTGCCGGAGGACCCCGCAGCCACCGAGGGCGCAGCTACCCTATCGGCCACCTGGGAGATCATCGATCCGCAAGACGGTACAATCCGCGCCCGAGGAAGCACCAGCTACCGGGCACGCGGCTGGACAGCGGGCGATTATGACGGGCTCGTGACCCTGCTTGATACAGGATTACGCGAGCTGTCGAACATTCTGGTCGCCGACCTGAAAGAGGTTGTCGCTCCATAGTTGTCGCTCCGTAGCGGGCATCCGTCCCACGCGATGGGCCCCGGTGGGCGCGCACATCGCATGTGCAGGGAACCCGCCACCGCCACGTCGAACGAGACGACCTCCTGGCGCTGGTTGGGCCTCTGCGAGGGGGCGCTGAACTACCCACTTCTCGTCCGGCGAGCCACGTGCCGCGTCACGCGGCGGCCGTATTGGCCCTTTTTAACACAATATATGGACGTCTGAGCGTAACATCTTGGCAACGTGACGCTTCAGCCCTTATTCTCCTGAGGCGCTACATGTATGTTCATGCCTGATATGCATCGCGCCCTACGCCAGACGCTTAGTTGATTTCACCCATACCCTACTCACTTAACGCTTTCGTTCCCATGCGCCATACTGTGTTCTCCCGATTAACCAATCGCGTACTTCCGGTGGTCGCGGCACTCGTGGTCGCGCTCGTCCTGAGCGCCTGCGGTTCCTCGTCCGACTCTGACAGCACCGACGACTCGGCTGCGATGCAGGAGGAGGAGCCCGCTCCCACGATCGTCGACATAGCCGTGAACGATGAACGCTTCTCGACGCTCGTCACCGCGCTCGACACCGCCGGACTCGTCCAAACGCTCCAGGGTGACGGTCCCTTCACCGTGTTCGCCCCCACGAACGCCGCCTTCGACGGCCTGCCCGATGGTACGCTGGAACAGCTCCTCGCGCCAGAAAACCGCGATCAACTGACCTCGATCCTGACCTATCACGTCGTCGATAGCACCTACATGGCAGCCGATGTCATGGAGGCCTCGTCCTTGACCACACTGGAAGGCAGCGAGTTGACGATCTCGACGAGCGACGGCTCCGTGATGATCAACGAGGCCACAGTGACCGCGACCGACATCGAAGCCAGCAATGGCGTCATTCACGTGATCGATGCCGTGCTCCAACCCCCCGCGGAGGAGTCGATGTAATTTCTTTCCTTTCAGATACGCCCCCCGTAGAGCCCGGCCCTTCCGCCGGGCTCTTTTGGGTTCGCCCGAAATCACCGTAACAATCTCCGAATATCGCGCACGGGACCGGACCCTCTGCTGCGCGACGCGTTGTACATCCCGCTTTTCATTCTCTCCACTCTCACGGATCGACAACGCAATGGCTGAACCCAACGCACCTGTTTACGTCGTGATCGGCGCCACGGGCGGTATCGGATCGACCGTCTCCAAACGACTGGCAGACGATGGCGCCCGCCTCGTCCTGGGCGCCCGCACTGAATCGGAGTTGCACACCCTGGCCGATGCCACAGGGGGCATCCCCTTTCCGCTGGACGCGACCGCCTTTGACGAGGTCCAGGCGATCATCGATCGGGCGAAGGACGAGTTCGGACAGATGGACGGGGTGATCAATACCGTCGGCTCCATCCTGCTCAAACCGGCCCACCTGACCTCGATTGAGGAATACCGAGATACGATCGCGCAGAACCTGGACACGGCCTTTTTCACCGTTAAAGCCGCAGCCCACGCGCTGATGAAAAACGGCGGCTCGATCGTCCTCAGTTCTTCTGCTGTCGCCCAGACCGGCCTCAAAAACCACGAAGCCATCGCCTCGGCCAAGGCAGGCGTCATAGGGCTGACGCGCGCCGCCGCCGCGACGTACGCCAAGCGGAACGTCCGCGTCAACGCCGTAGCGCCCGGGCTGGTGGAAACGCCGATGTCCGAGCACATCCTCAGTACCGAGGCCGGGCGCAAGCAGTCGGAAGCCATGCACGCACTGGGACGTCTCGGCCAACCAGATGACATCGCCTCGGCCATCTGCTGGCTCGCCGATCCCGCCAACGACTGGGTCACCGGTCAGGTGCTGGGCGTGGATGGCGGACTTGGATCGCTCAAAGCGTAGATTCATCCAGATGTCACTGCCCTCTGTGACGCTATGCCTGCCCCCCGTCGCCTCATCCTCGTCCTGCGCGACCAACTCAACCCGGACGCGCCGGTGATTACCGACGCCGATCCGGAGCGCGACGTGATCGCGATGACGGAGGCGCCGTACGGGCAGCAGCGCTTCCCCGTGCACAAGCAGCGCCTCGCTCTCGGCTTCGCTGCGATGCGCCACTTCCGCGACGCCCGCACCGCCGAGAGATTTACCGTCCACTACCAGTCCGTCACCGACGGCGTGGCCGATGACGTGGCCGCGTTCCTGCGCGACGCGATCGGGCGGCACGATCCTGAGCGCGTCGTCCTCACCGAGCCGGGGCGCCACGGCACGCTCGCCGCGCTGGAGGCCGTGGCGGACGACACCGGCATCCCGCTCGACGTGCACGCCGACGCCCACTTCCTCTGCTCGCATCGCACCTTCGAGGACTGGGCCGAGGGCCGCAAGTCGCCCACCATGGAGTACTTCTACCGCGTGATGCGGCGCGAGTACGACGTGCTGCTCACCGACGACGGCGATCCCGTGGGCGGCGACTGGAACTTCGACAAGCAAAACCGCGAAAGCTACGGCTCCGACGGACCCGGCCTGCTGCCCGAGCCGCTCCAGTTCGAGCCCGACGACGTGACCCAGGGCGCCCTCGCTGACGTTCGCACCCACTTCCCCGACGGGTACGGCCATCTCGACGCTTTCAACTGGCCCGTCACGCCCGAGCAGGCCGAGGCGGCGCTCACCTTCTTCATCGAGCACCACCTGCCGGACTTTGGCGACCATCAGGACGCGATGTGGACCGGCCGCCCGTTCCTGCACCACTCGCGCCTCTCGGCCGCATTCAACCTCAAGCTACTCAACCCACGCATGGCCATCGAGCGGGCTGAGGCCGCTTATCACGACGGGCACGCGCCCATCAACGCCGTCGAGGGCTTCATCCGGCAGATCCTGGGCTGGCGCGAGTTCGTCCGCGGCCTCTACTGGCTCCACATGCCCGGCTACGCCGAGCTGAACGAGCTGAACGCCACCGCCGATCTGCCCGATTTTTTCTGGACGGGCGACACCGACATGACCTGCATCCGTCAGTCCGTCGGCCAACTCAAGGACTACGCCTACGCGCACCACATCCAGCGGCTGATGGTACTGGGCCTGTTCGGGATGCAGCTGGGCGTGGATCCGCAGCAGATGAACGCCTGGCACGAGGCCTTTTACATCGATGCTTGGGAATGGGTCTCGATGCCTAACATGATCGGCATGTCGCAGTATGCGGATGGCGGCATCGTGGGAACCAAGCCGTACGCGGCCTCTGGTAACTACGTCAGCCGCATGAGCAACTACTGCAAACACTGCCGCTACGACCCGGGCACGGCTACCGGCGAGGACGCCTGCCCATTCACCACGCTGTACTGGGACTTCCTGGCGCGCCACCGCGAGGCCTTTTCGGGGAACCGGCGCATGAACTTCCAGATGGCGAACCTGCGCCGCAAGGGCGAAGACGCCGTCGCCGCCATCCGCGACCACGCCGAAACCGTGCGCGAACGCGCCGCCGACGGCACCCTGTAATTCTCGGACGAGCCTCCTCCTCTGACCGAACCGAATTCTTCCACCGATGTCTGCTGTCCCAACCACTCTCGTTTGGCTTCGTCACGACTTGCGCCTCGCCGACCACCGCGCCTTCTCCGCTGCCGCCGAGCGGGGCGCCGTCGTGCCCGTCTTCGTCTGGGCGCCCCACGAGGAAGCGTCCTGGCAACCCGGCGGCGCGCACCGCTGGTGGCTCCACCACGCGCTGGAGTCGCTGGATGACGACCTCTGCGAGCGCAATTCCCGCCTCATCCTCCGCGATGGGGACACACTGGAGGAACTCCGCGCCCTCATCGACGCCACCGGCGCCGACGCCGTCTTCTGGCAGCGCCGCTACGAGCCGCCCCTCGCCGCGCGCGACGCCGAGATCGCCGAGGCGCTGGCCGCAGACGGCATCGAAACGACTGCCTTTGAAGGCCAACTCATCCACGACCCCGACGGCGTCGAGACCACAAGCGGCGGCCCCTACCACGTCTACACGCCCTTCTGGAAGAAGGTGACGGGGCACGACCTGCTGCACACCCCGCCGCCACTCCCCGCGCCCGAGCTGGGTCCGTCGAAGGCGCCCGCCACGTGGCCCGAAAGCACGCCGCTGGACGCGCTTGGCCTCCTGCCCGAAGCGCGCGACGGCGTAGACTGGGCCAAGGGCCTGCGTCAGGCCTGGACACCCACCGAAGCCGGTGCGCACGAGCGCCTTCAGTACACGCTGGACCACGTGCTCGCCGATTACGAGGCCTCCCGCAACCGCCCCGACCAGGACGGCACGTCGCGCCTCTCGCCCTACCTCCACCACGGCGCCATCAGCCCCAACCAGGTGTGGCACGCCGTCACCGACTGGGCCGACGAAAACGATGCGCATGACGACGCCGAGCCCTTCCTGCAGGAGCTCGTCTGGCGCGAGTTTTCGTATCACATGCTCTACCACTATCCGGTCACGCCCACCGAGAACTACAAAGACAAGTTCGACGGTTTCGGCTGGAACGACAACGAAGACTGGCTGGAGCGCTGGAAACGCGGGCGAACGGGCTATCCGATTGTGGACGCCGGGATGCGCCAGCTCTACGAAATCGGCTGGATGCACAACCGCGTCCGGATGATCGTCGCCTCGTTCCTGACGAAGGACCTGCTCATCGGATGGTGGCACGGGGCGCGGTGGTTCTGGGACACGCTGGTCGATGGCAACCTCGCCAGCAACACGATGGGCTGGCAGTGGTCCGCCGGCTCCGGTGCCGACGCCCAGCCCTTTTTCCGCATCTTCAACCCGGTCTCGCAGGGCGAGCGCCACGACCCGAACGGCGACTACGTCCGCCGCTGGGTACCCGAACTCGCCGATCTGCCCGCCAAGCACATCCACCAGCCCTGGAACGCGCCCGACGAGGTGCTATCTGATGCAGGTGCCACCCTCGGCGAAACGTATCCGACGCCCATCGTGGACCACAGCACAATGCGCGACGCCGCAATGGCCGAGTACGACAAGGTGCGCTAACTCCAAACTCAGAACTCTAAACGGTCCTCTCGCTAAGTCCGTATGACTTCATTACCAACCTCATTCACAGTGAGAAGACCCGTCATTTACTGACGTGAAGCTTCGCCGGCCGTGCGACGAGCCGTAGGCGACTCAGAAACTGTTTGGTAAGTCAGATTCGAAGTCATTCCCGACTCCACACAAGGACACATGCCCGACTGACGAGCGAAGCGGGCCAAACCGACGGCAAGGAGATTCATGGAGCGCAGCGGAACTAAATAGGGAATCCAGGGGATCTTGCTCAATTCTCTGGATGCCCGATCAGGGTCGGGCATGACCTGTGTATTTAGCGAGAGGATCACTAAACTCTGAACCCAGAACCCGAACCGTCCCTTGACTCACGTCGAGTTTACGTCTGAGATTGACGCGCCCGCCGACCGGCTGTTCGACTGGCACGCCCAACCCGGTGCGTTTCAGCGGCTCACGCCGCCCTGGCTCCCCGTGACGCTGGAGCACTTCGAAGGCATCCGCGACGGACAGCGCGCTGAGATTCGCCTGGGGCGCGGTCCGGCGCACATCCGATGGATCGCCGAGCATCACGACTACATCGAGGGCGAGCAGTTTTGTGACCGGCAGGTCTCCGGTCCCTTCGCGCACTGGAATCACACCCACCGCTTCGAGTCGGCTGGCGAAGAAGCGAGCACGCTCATCGACGCCATCGAGTACGAACTGCCCCTCGGCGGCTTGGGCGCTTTTTTCGGCGGCGGAATCGCGGAGAGCCAGCTGGACCAGCAGTTCGCCTACCGCCACCGCATCACCCAAAACGACCTAAAGCTACACCAGCGCTACACCCCAGACGGCCGGTCGCTAACGATTGCCGTCAGCGGGGCCTCGGGGCTGGTGGGCGCACAACTCGCGGCGTTTCTGACGACGGGCGGCCACACCGTCAAGCGCCTCGTGCGCTCCCGTCCGACCAGCGCCAACGACATATACTGGAACCACCGCGAGGGCGCCATCGAGGCCGACAAGCTGGAAGGCGTCGACGCCGTCATCCACCTCGCGGGCGAAAACGTGTTCGGGCTGTGGACACCCGCCAAGAAACAGCGCATCTACGCGAGTCGCGCGCAGGGCACCCGCCTGATTGCCGACGCTCTCGCCGGCCTCGACGATCCGCCCGACGTCTTCCTCGCTGCCTCCGCCGTGGGCTACTACGGCAACCACGGCGCCGACGTCATCACGGAAGAGACCTCCCCGCAGGATTCCGGCTTTCTGACGGAGGTCTGCGAAGCCTGGGAAGCCGCCACCGAACCGGCGCAATCAGCCGGGATCCGCACCGCGCAAATGCGCATCGGCGTCGTGCTGACCCCCGCCGGCGGTGCCCTCCAACTGATGCTGCCGGCGTTCCGCCTCGGCCTCGGCGGACGCGTCGGCGACCCCGATCAGTACTTCCCGTGGATCGCACTCGACGACGTGATCGGCGCATTTTACCACGCGCTTTGGACCGAGTCGGTCGCCGGCCCCGTCAACGTGACGGCGCCGCACCCAGCCACGATGAAGACGTATACGGAGATGCTCGCCAGCGTCCTCCGCCGTCCCGCATTCCTCAGCGTGCCCGGCCGTCTCGTCGAAACGCTCGCGGGCGAAATGGCCGAGGAGATGCTGCTCAAAAGCGCCCGCGTCGTTCCGGATACGCTCGAAGACACCGGCTACGAGTTCCTCTTCTCCGACCTGCGCGGCGGCCTGGAGCACCTGCTTGGGAAAACGTTGGTGCCCATCGAAGCGGACTAACTCACTACGCTCGCCCGGCCAGCCCCCGCAACACCTCCCACACCGTCCGCGCGGCGAGGCGGGCCGTCCGCTGGTCGATGTCGATGCGCGGATTCAGCTCGGAGACGTCGATGGATGACACCGATGGATGCCGCCCCGCCCGATACGCCGCGTGGAGCCACAGCCGCGGATCGAATCCATCGACGGCGGGTGCGCTGACGCCCGGCGCGGCGGAGGAGTCGACCGCGTCGAGGTCGAAGGTGACGAGGGTGCGTGCCGTCAATCCATCGAACAGCGCGTCGACGAGCGGACGCGTCACCTCCGCCCGCCAGTGATATGTGCCCTGCTGCTCAGCCACGTAATCCACGTGCGCCTTCGCTGTGCTGTGCGGCTGGAGTCCGGCCACGGTGTATCGCTGGCATACCTCCGACGGATGCTCCAACGCCTGCCGAAATGGCGATCCCGAATGCGGTTGTCCGTCCTTCAACGGGCGCACATCGGCGTGGGCGTCCCAGTTGAGAATCGACACGGGCATGTGGGCCTCAACGTAGCCGAGGAAGTGCGCAAACGCCGTTTCGTGGCCGCCTCCCAGCACAATGGGCACGGCGCCGCGCTCCAAGTATGACGCCAGGACCTCCCCCAGCCGCCGCTGATTCGCTGCCAGCGCGCCCTTCATCTTGAGATCGCCCAGATCGACGGTGTGCCGCAGCAAATCAGCAAAGGCGTCGTGGCACTGGGCGTCTGGTGTCATCGTGTACAGCACTCGACGGAGGGCCGTCGGGCCGTCCGCAGCGCCGGGACGTCCGCCGTTGATCTGCACGCCCTCGTCCGAGGGGAAGCCGATCAACACCACGCGGGCGTCGCGCGGATCAGCGACGTCGGCACCGAGGAGCGTGCCGACACGCGGATCGTCCGACGCCGTCTGCAGGATCGCAATATCCGGGGAGTCCAGATGCGACATGGCTCGCTCGCACGCGGCAATTCAGACGGGAGCAGTCTTGGCAGCGCCGGTCATCGCTTCAACCTCATCGACCGACTTCGGGATCGGCGGGCCGAGCCTCCGATGGCCATCTTCCGTCACCAGGATATCGTCCTCGATCCGAATGCCGCCGAAGTCCTTGAACGCCTCAAACGCATCGTAATTGATGAAGTCCGCGTGTCGGTTTTCGGCCTTCCAGTAATCGATCAGCGCGGGGATAAAGTAGACACCGGGCTCGATCGTCAGTACAAATCCGGGCTTTAGCGGGCGAGCAAGGCGGAGCGAGTTGAGCCCAAACTGATCGCTGCGCTGGATGTCTTCATCGTAGCCCACGTAGTCCTCCCCGAGGCCTTCCATGTCGTGCACATCGAGGCCCATCATGTGGCCGAGGCCGTGCGGAAAGAAGAGGGCGTGCGCCCCCGCGTCCACCGCGTCGGCGACATCGCCGCGCATAAATCCGAGCTCCTTCATCGCGGCCGTCATATCGTGCGCGGCCTGCAGGTGGATCTGCTTGAAGGGAATACCCGGCCGCACGGCGTCAATGGCCCGCTTCTGGGCCTCCAACACAACACGATAGATGTCGCGCTGCCGATCGGTAAAGGCCCCACCGACGGGCGTGACGCGGGTGATGTCACTCGCGTAATGATTCGCCGTCTCGGCGCCGGCGTCACACAGAGCCAGCTCCCCACCTTGCATGGGGCGATTCGTGATCGTGTTGTGGAGCACCTCGCCGTGCACCGAAAACGTCGGCTGGAAGGAGAGCCATCCGCCGCGCGATCGCGCAATCCCCCAGAGCTCTCCCGCCACCGACTGCTCCGGCACGCCCGGCGCCGTCATGCGCATGGCGGCGGTGTGCATAGCGTGGGCGAGGTCGACGGCCGCCTCGATCTCCGCAACTTCCTCGTCCGACTTGACCGCGCGCTGCGCCACTACAGCCCGAATCAGCGCCTCGGAGCGGTGCTCGTTGACGTGCTCTGCCGGGAGGCCCAGGAGCCGCTGCACCCACTGCCGATTCGCGGCGCGGTACTGGGGAAGCAGATGGATCGTCCGCCCCTGCTCCTGGAGCTGATCCAGCCGTTCCGCAAGCCGATCGATCGATTCAAACGCCTCAACGCCAACGCGACGCGCCCGCTCTTCCAGTGAGGGCAGCGGCCCCGTCCAGACAACCTCGTCGAGCGTGGGATCCTGACCATAAAGCGTTTCCGTCCCCTCCTCCACGTCGATCAGGGCCGCGAGGTCGGGTGTGTTCAATCCCCAGAAATAGAGAAAGGTGCTGTCTTGCCGAAAGGGATACGGATTGGCCGCATAGTTCCGCGCGCTCTCGGAGTGGCCCAGAAATAACACAACGCCATCCGAGAGGTCCTGCTTGAGGCGTCGTCGGCGCTCGATGTAGGTTTCGGCGGCAAACATGCACGTCGTTTGATTCAGGGAAAGAAAACTTACGTAAGGTGGGGCGCGAGAAGCAGCGCGGACAGTATCACCCGTAGCCGGGGGCGACTGTTTCGAGGGATGCGCCAAGCGGAGTTCCAGCGACGACGGTAGCGACCGCTGCGTTGGCGCGGAAGTGATACAGCCAGTGATTCACGGAAGGAGCGTCGAGTACAACGAAATCCGCTCGCTTCCCCGGCTCCAGCGATCCGACCAACTCGTCTTTTCTGATGGCTTTTGCCGCATAGATCGTGGCGCCTTTCAGCGCCTCGGCCGGGGTCATGCGCTGCATCGTGCAGGCCAGCATGAGCGCCAGAGGCAGGTGATAGCTCGGCGCGCTGCCCGGATTGAAGTCGGTCGCTACCGCCACGGGCACACCGGCCTCGATGAGCGCCCGCGCCGGTAGCGGCTCCTGATCGAGATACAGCGTCGCGATCGGCAAACTGACGGCGACGACCCCCGATTCGACAAGGGCCTGAATGCCCACGTCCGAGATGCATTCGAGGTGATCGGCCGAGGCGGCGCCGACTTCGGCAGCCAGGGCGGCTCCGCCGGTGTCGGTTAGCTGATCAGCGTGGAGCTTGGGCTGGAGGCCGTGTTGGTTGGCCGCAGCGAACAGCGCCCGCGCCTCATCCGCCGAAAAGGCCGTGTCTTCAACAAACACGTCGCAGAAATCAGCCAGGCTCTCATCAGCAATCTGTGGGATGAGCGTCGTCGTCAGCAAGCGCAAGTAGCCGTCGGCGTTGCCCTCAAACTCAGGCGGCAACGTGTGGGCGCCGAGGAACGTCGGCACGATCGTAAGCGGCTGCTCGGCCTGCAGGCGGCGGTAGACGCGCAGGGTTTTAAGTTCGTCCTCCACGTTCAACCCGTAGCCCGACTTGGCCTCAACGGTGGTGACGCCCAGCCGGGCCATCGCCTGGAGAAACTGCTTGCATCGGCGGATCAGGTCCTCTTCCGAGGCCGCGCGCGTAGCGCGCATGGTCCTCCGGATGCCGCCGCCTTGCCGGGCGATGTCGAGATAGCGGGCGCCGCGAAGGCGCTGCTCGAACTCGCCGGCCCGCCATCCGCCAAACGCCAAGTGCGTGTGGGAGTCGATGAGGCCGGGAATCACCAGTCCGCCCCCGGCGTCGTGCTGCGGTTCATCGGCGTATGATTGGGGCAAAGCCTCCCGGGCGCCCCCCCACCGGATCGTCTCATCCTGCCAGACGAGCGCGGCGTCGTCGATCGGATGAATGGCGGCTTGCCCGCCGCCTTCGCGGCAGGTGACGAGCGTTCCGATGTTGGTGAGAACGGGCATACCCTTACAGCGATATCGAGTGAATAAGAGCGGGACTGCTTCCCGGCTACCGCAACGCCCGCAGCTCCTCGGCCACGACATCGAGCAGTTCGGTGCTGCGGATGAACTGCCGGCAGCGCGCCATATCGTCATCGAAGACGTGGTCTTCCTCCCGATGCGGAATCGCGTCGCGGACGTACTGGTGCGCAACTTCCACGCCGAGGCCGGGCCGCAGCGGGAGCCGGTAATCGAGCGCCTGCGCCGCCGTAAGCAATTCGATGGCGAGGACGTGCTCCATGTTGCGCACAACCTCCAGCAACTGTACCGCCCCGATGCTGCCCATCGACACGTGATCCTCCTGTCCGAGGCTCGTCGGAATCGAATCGACCGAGGCTGGATGGCAGAGGCTTTTGTTTTCGGAGACGAGGGCGGCGGCGGTGTACTGCGGAATCATGAAACCGGAGTTGATGCCGGTGTCTTCCATCAGCAGCTCGGGCAAGCCGTCGTGCCCCTCCAGCAGCAGATACGTGCGCCGCTCGGAAATGCTGGCGAGCTCGGCCAGGGCGATGGCGGCATAGTCGAGCGCCAACGCCAGCGGTTGCCCGTGGAAGTTGCCGCCGCTGATCACGTCGCCGTTCTCAAAGACGAGCGGGTTGTCTGTCACGCTGTTGAGCTCCCGCTCCACTACATCGGTGGCGTGCGAGAGTGCATCCCGGCTGGCGCCGTGAACCTGCGGCACGCAGCGCAGGCAGTACGGGTCCTGCACCTTCCCGCAGTGGCGATGCGACTCCAGGATCTCGCTGTCGGTCAGGAGGAGGCGCACATTCTCGGCAACGGCCTCCTGCCCCGGATGCGGGCGGATGCCCTGAATGCGCGCGTCGTAGGGTTTGATGCTGCCCTGCAACGCCTCCAAACTCATCGCGGCCAGCAGATCGGCCCACTTCACGAGGTAGTGCGCTTGGTGCAACACGAACGCGCCGTAGGCGCTCATCAGCTGGGTCCCATTAATGAGCGAGAGGCCATCTTTGGCGTGTAGCGTGATGGGGGCCAGGTCGTGGACGTCGAGCACGTCTCCGGCGGATACGGTGCCGCTTCCATCGTCGGTCCAAAACTGCCCCCGTCCCAGCAGCGGCAACGCCAGATGCGCCAGCGGCGCCAGATCCCCCGACGCGCCCACGCTGCCCCGGCTGGGCACCACAGGAATCCAGTCGCGCTCAGCAAAGAGGAGCAGCCGCTCGAACGGTTCCATCGACACGCCAGAATAGCCAAGCCCCAGTGCGTGAATCTTGAGCTGTAGCATCAGGCGGGTGATGCGCTTCGGCACCGGCTCCTTCACACCGACCGCGTGGCTCAGGATCAGATTGCGCTGCAGCTGCTCCAGCTGGTCGGGGCCCACGCGCTTCTGGGCCAGCGCCCCAAACCCGGTATTGATGCCGTAATGCACATCGCCCTCCTTCAGCGCCCGCTCAACGATGTGCCGGGACGCACGCACCGCATCAGGGGCCGCCCGAAGCGCTTCCAGGCTGCGATCTAAGTCATCGTACAACGACGCGATCGCAATAGGATGATCGGCTTGAAGGGATTCCATCGTTTAGGACTGGGCGAATGGATGAGTGGAAGATTGGATGAGTGGAGGAATGGGCGAATGGAGAAGAGGACGAGTGAGGGAATGGGAGATGGTTAGTCGATGCGATAGTCCACATCGGGTTCTCTCATCAGATCGGATGGACCGCACCATTTTTCTGGGGCTGCCATCATCTTGACCAAGCCGCCGCGGATCCTCCGATACGCCCTTCGGAATTGCTCGTGAGCCTCCCCATCAAGATATCCGCAATCCTTTGCAAAATCTAACCAAGTCATTGTCTCTCCGGCTTCCCCCTCCGCATCACTCAGCTTGCTGATGAAATGCCGCTCGTACCGCCGTTTGCTCCAGGCCTCTGCAATATTTGAACACACGGCCCGCGACGAGCGGCGGATCTGATCGGTCAACGCATAACGCTCCTCCGTCGGCCAGGCTTGAGATAACTCAAAAATATCCATCGCAGCCTTATATCCCGTCTGGTACACGCGCAAGTCCTCAAAATCCCGAATCGCCATCTCTTTCCTCCTCTCTTCCATTCCACCTCTCTTCCATTCCTCCCTTCCTCCTCACCTAACCATCGGGAGGTCGACGCCGCGCTCTTCGGCGGTTTCCTTCGCGGCGTCGTAGCCGGCGTCGGCGTGGCGCATGACGCCGGTGCCGGGGTCGTTGGTGAGGACGCGGTCGAGGCGGCGGGCGGCCTCGGCGGTGCCGTCGGCCACGCATACCATGCCGCTGTGGATAGAGTAGCCGATGCCCACGCCGCCACCGTGATGAATGGAGACCCAGCTGGCGCCCGACGCGGTGTTGACGAGTGCGTTCAGCAGCGGCCAGTCGGCGATGGCGTCGGAGCCGTCTTTCATGGCCTCCGTCTCCCGATTAGGCGAGGCGACCGATCCGGCGTCGAGGTGGTCGCGCCCGATGACGAGCGGCGCTTCCACCTTCCCTTTATCGACCAGCCAGTTGAACTTAGCGCCCATCTCGGCCCGCTCGCCATATTCGAGCCAGCAGATCCGTGCCGGTAATCCCTGAAACGGGACCTGCTCCTGCGCCTGCCGGATCCACCTGTTCAGCGCCTCTTTCTCCGGAAACGTCTCCAGCACGGCTTCATCGGTGGCGGCAATATCCGCCGGGTTGCCCGACAACGCGGCCCATCGGAACGGCCCCGATCCGCGGCAAAACAGCGGACGGATGAAGGCCGGCACGAAGCCGGGAAAGTTGAACGCCTCCTCCATCCCCCGATGATCGGCGACCTGGCCGCGGAGGTTGTTGCCGTAATCGAACGTGATGGCGCCTTCGTCCTGCAGATCGAGCATGGCGCGGACGTGGCGCTGCATCGAGTCGAGCACGGCTTCGTCGTAGGCTCCAGGATCGCTCTGGCGGAACGCGGCAGCTTCTTCGACCGCGTAGCCCGACGGGATGTAGCCTTCACGAAGGTCGTGCGCCGCGGTCTGGTCGGTGAGCACGTCGGGGACAACGTCGCGGCGGACGAGCTCGGGCAGCACGTCGGCGATGTTGCCTACGAGGCCCACAGATACGGCCTCGCCATCGGCTTTGGCCTGCAGCACGAGGTTCAGCGCTTCGTCGAGGTCGGTGCACATCCGGTCGCAGTAGCCGGTTTCCACGCGGCGCTCGATGCGCCTGGGGTCGACTTCGACGCCCAAGAATGCCGCCCCGTTCATCGTAGCAGCCAGGGGCTGCGCGCCGCCCATCCCACCGAGGCCCGCCGTCACCAACAGCTGCCCCGCCAGCGTGCCACCGAAGTGCTGCCGCGCGCATTCCGCAAACGTCTCGAACGTCCCCTGCAAAATGCCCTGCGTGCCGATGTAGATCCACGAGCCCGCCGTCATCTGACCGTACATCGTGAGGCCCATCTGCTCCAGCCGGCGAAACTCGTCCCAATCCGCCCAGCGCGGGACGAGGTGGGAGTTGGCGATCAAAACGCGCGGCGCCTCGGGGTGCGTCCGAAACACACCCACCGGCTTGCCGCTCTGCACGAGCAGTGTTTCGTCGTTTTCGAGCCGCTTGAGTGTTCGTACGATGGCGTGGTAGCAGTCCCAGTTGCGCGCCGCCTTGCCCGTGCCGCCGTAGACGATCAACTCGTCCGGCTTCTCCGCTACCTCCGGATCGAGGTTGTTCATCAGCATCCGCAGGGCCGCTTCCTGATGCCACCCGTTGCACTGCAACGTTGTGCCCCGGGGGGCACGTACCGGTTCTGCACCATCCATGATGTCGAGGAAGTGGATTGATGAAATCGATGTGCGGCGACGCATCGGGCCAAAGGTGGGGCAACCGTGACCTGTTTTTCAAGGGTGTCACATTTGCGCTGCACTTTTTGCCGATCGCGCCGTACTGTTAACGTCGGGGCTACACACCTCAGCATCAAGGCCGGTCGCGCTGCATTTTTTAATCACAGGTTGCTCCTGCTCATGTCGGATCCGGATGTGCTCATCATCGGCGGCGGACTCGCCGGCCTCGCTTGTGCCCGCCATCTCCATGGGGCAGGCGTGTCGTTCGAGCTGCTGGAGGCCTCAGATGGACTCGGCGGTCGCGTTCGCACCGACTCGGTGGAGGGCTTCCAGCTCGATCGCGGCTTCCAGGTGCTGCTCTCGGCCTATCCGGAAACGCAGCGCCAGCTCGATTACGATGCGCTCGATCTGCACGCGTTTTACGATGGCGCCATGGTGCGCTACGGCGGCCGGTTTCATGAAATTGGCGATCCCTTCCGGCATCCGCTCGATCTGCTGCCGACGCTCGTTTCGCCGGTGGGAACGGTGACCGACAAAGCGCGCATCGGGCGGCTGCGCCTGGCGCTCACACGCACGTCCCTGCCCGAGCTCTTCGCTCGCGATGAGACGACGACGATCGAGGCGCTGCGCCACCGATGGAGATTCTCGGATCGGATCATTGAGCGTTTCTTTCGGCCCTTCTTCGGTGGGATCTTTCTGGATGCGTCGCTGAAGGCCTCCAGCCGGATGTTCGAGTTCGTGTTTAAGATGTTTGCGGAGGGCCGCGCTGTGCTCCCCGACGCAGGCATGGAGGCGCTGCCGCGCCAGATCGCCGCGTCACTGCCCGCGGACTCGATCCACCTGAACATGCCCGTCACGGCCATCGACAAGCAGCAGGTGCTACTGGACGACGGCACGGCGCATACCGCCCCCGCGATCGTCGTGGCAACGGAAGCGCCCACAGCGCGCATCCTCCTCGGCGATGATGCCCCGTCCGGCGGCCACTCCACCACCTGCCTCTACTATGCGGCTAGCACCTCTCCGCTGGATACGCCCAAGCTGGTGCTCAATGGTGAGCAGTACGGGCCAATCAACACGCTCTGCGTGCCGTCGGATGTCGCGCCCTCGTACGCGCCGGCCGACCGCGCGCTGGTTTCGGTGACCGTGCTGGGTAATCCCGGCGACGCCGATGATGTCGTCGAGCGTAACGTCCGCGCCCAGTTGGTCGACTGGTTTGGGCGTGCGGCTGCGGAGTGGACGCATCTGCGAACGTACCGCATTCGCTATGCCCTGCCGGATCAGGCGCCGCCGTTCTTGTCGCCCCCGAAGAAGCCGATCCGCCGTCGGACGGGGCTGTATGTTTGCGGCGATCACACGCGCACTGCCTCACTCAACGGCGCTATCGCCTCGGGACGCGCCGCGGCCCAGGCCGTCCTGGCGGATCATCGCGTGCCGGCTTGAGTTCGGCTGCCCGCCCCGCCTTGGTGATGCCTCCCGATCGACTGCCTGCCATGCCGGCCCTCATCCTGACCCATGCCGCAGCGACGTTCATCATGCTCGGCGTCATCCTCGTCGTTCAGGTGGTGCACTACCCGCTGTTTGCACGAGTGGGGGTCGAGGCCTATCCGGCTTATCACACCGCCCACATGACACGCATTACATGGATCGTTTTGCCGGCGATGACCGTCGAACTCGTGACGGCGTGCGCTCTCGTCGCCTGGCGCCCGGTGGGCGTGCCCGCAGGGCTGGTGTGGACCGGCCTCGGCCTGCTGGCCCTCATCTGGATCTCCACCGGCCTCCTGCAGGTGCCGCTCCATCAAACGCTCGCCTCCGGATTTGACGCCGAGACCCATTATCAGCTCGTCACGACCAACTGGATCCGGACGCTGGCCTGGATGGCGCGCGCCGGACTTGTGCTCTGGATGCTCCGTGTGCTGATTGATCTACCGTAGCACTCCCGTCTTTTTTCTCTCATCATTCGTGTCCCACACCATGAAGGCTATCTGGAACGGCACCGTTATCGCCGAGAGCAACGACACCATCGTCATCGAAGGCAACCACTATTTTCCGCCCGACTCGGTGCATCGCGACTACGTCGAGCCCAGCGATCATCATACGCGCTGCCCGTGGAAGGGCCAGGCGAGCTACTACAATGTGATCGTCGACGACGAACGCAACACCAACGCCGCCTGGTACTATCCCGAGCCCAGTGAGAAGGCCACCAAAATCAAAGACTACGTCGCCTTCTGGAACGGCGTACAGGTCACAGATGAGTGATCTGCACGCCGTTGCCGCCAGCTGCCCCGCTGACCGGATATTGTCCCACTATGCCTGAAACGACCGACGTTCGCCCCGACCGCGCCCAAGCATACGATGCTGTCCTGGACCGCATCGACGCCCTGCTCGATGGCGAAGACGACTGGATCGCCGCCATGGCAACGGTCACCTGCGAGCTGCACCATTCGTTCGACTACTTCGATTGGACGGGCTTCTACCGCGCCGTCTCGGATGATCTGTTGATCGTCGGCCCCTACCAGGGCTCCCACGGATGCCTGCGGATCGACGTCGAGCGGGGCGTCTGCGGCGCGGCGGCGCGCACGCGATCGACCCAGTTCGTCCCCGATGTCGAGCAATTCCCCGATCACATCGCCTGCTCGGCCTCTACCCGCTCGGAGGTCGTCGTGCCCATCGTCACACCCGAGGGCGAGTTGCTCGCCGTCCTCGACGTCGACTCGGACACCCTCGCCGCCTTCACCGATACCGATCGGGAATATTTGGAGCGGATCGGCGCGAAGCTCGGCCGCCAGTTCGCCGATACGACGCAGCGATAACCCCATCTGGCCCTCACTCCAGCGCCACGTCGAGCGAGCGCACCGGCCCCGGAACGACCTCGCCCGACGCAACCACTGCGCTCCAATAGTACACCAGCAGCAGCTCCTCCTCGGGTGCCAACATCACCTCGTCCAGCGGGATGCGCTGCCGCTGCCCCGCAGCAATGCTCTCCCCCTCGAGGGTGGAGCCCCACAAAACGGTCGCCCCCGCCCTCTGCCCGATAGCAAACGTCCAGATCCGCTTCAGCGTCGCGTTGACCACGATGAGCTCATCGCCCTCGACGTACGCCTCCACGGTGCGGCCGGGCCCGACGGGCGCATCCGGGTCGACCTCGCAGCCCATAAGCACAACGAGGAGCACGAGGAGCACCCCGTAAGCAGTGCGTCGATCTCGAATCATGGCAGCCATCGTCTTTTGGGCTTGGCATCAGCAATCCGTTTCTTGAAGGGGGCGCACCTCAAGAGCTTCCTCCAGCGCGAACTCGCGATCGTACGTCACGAAGATGCCTTCGAACGCGCCGCGCGCCGTCGGGATGCCCTGCAGCCGCACGAACATCGGATTCTCTCCGGCTCGCAGCTGCTCCCAGACGCGCCGGCCGAACGTCGTATCAGCATCGAATCCGACTATCTTCCAAACCTCTTCCCGCCCACACGGATCGAACACGCTGTCCTCAATGCCTTGACTAAACGGGCCGGCGTAGACGCCCGAGCGCCCCGGCACGACGGCTGAGTCGCTGGAAATCCAATCGCAGCCGCTTCCCATCATCCCGATTACGAGCACAACAGCGGCAAGAAACCTCGGGTACAGACACCTCGGGCACGAGTCGGGCATGGCGGGATCGGTCTTTGGGGGAATAAACAACCGCGGATCAGTAGAAAGACCAACCACCCGCCCGGTTTATTCCATCCGATGGGCCTGCGAGCCGAGCCCCCGTCTCTCCACTCATTCGAGCGCGGCTCAACCGGCTGTGCCGGTGCGAATCAGGAGGCCGCCTCGTCCAGTCCGAGTCGCCTCGTGGCATCTTTGACCAGTGCCTCGGCCGTCTCGGCCGTCTCCGCCTCGGAGTACACGCGGAGGACCGGCTCGGTGCCGGAGGGGCGAATCAGCAGCCAGCCGGCCTCAGTGATGTGCTTGAAGCCATCCAGCGTATCAATCCGCTCCACGGGATGCCCCAAGATTTGATCGAGTCCCCCCTGCCGATCCAGCCGATCCAACACCGAGGTCTTCTGCGCCTCCGTAATGTGGAGGTCGTCGCGATACGTGCGGTGCGGACCAAACTCGTCGTACAGCTCCTGCACCAGCTCCGAAAGGGGTTTGCCGCGCTTCACGATCATCTCGGTGATCAGCAGCCCGATGTAGATGCCGTCGCGCTCGGGAATGTGTCCTTTCGCCGCGATCCCCCCCGATTCTTCGCCGGCTACGAGGACATCCTCATTGGCCATCTTGGGCGCGATGTACTTGAAGCCGATGGGCGTCGTCTCAATCTCCAGGCCATAGCGGGCGGCCATTTTATCGAGCATATGTGTCGTAGAAAACGTCTTCACGATTTTGCCCGAGAGGCCACGCTCCTCATGGAGGTACTTGACGAGCAACGCCAGGAGCCGGTGGGAGCTAACGTACGTGCCGGTTTCGTCGAACATGCCGATGCGATCGGCGTCGCCGTCGTTGCCAAGCCCCACGTCGCAGCCCTCACGGCGGATCGTCTCGGCCAGCTCATTCAGGTTGCGCTCGATGGGTTCGGGTGGGCGGCCGTGGAAGCTCGGATTCCAGTCGTCGTGCAGCTCGACGACGCGCCCGCGGCCCAGCAGATCGGCCACGAGCCCCTTGCCCGATCCGAACATGGGGTCATGGGCCACGGTGAGTTCGGAAGCGCGAATTGCGTCAATATCGAGCCGCTGCCGCAGCGCCTCCAGATAAGCCGCCGAGACGTCGCGCACTTCGATATTGCCCGCCTCCTGCAGCGCGGCCATCGGGGGCAGATCACTCGTGTCGATCCCTCCATCGGGGAGGCGCTGCTCGACAGCGCGGATCATGGACGGCGGAGCCGGTCCGCCAAAATCGGCCTTGATCTTGAAGCCGTTGTAGCGTGGCGGATTATGGCTGGCCGTGATGACTACGCCGGCGTCGCAGCCCATCGCCTCCGTCGCCCAGCTGATGGCCGGCGTCGAGACGAAGGTCTTCGTAAGGGTGACGCGGATGTCTTCGCGAGCAAGCAGGCGCGCAGCGTACTCCGCAAACTCGCGGCCCAGGAATCGGGTATCGTGCCCGAGGACGACGCGTGGGGAGGAGCCGTAGGCCTCGTGGAGCCACTGCGCCGTGGCATAAGTGACACGCGCAAGATTGGCAAACGTATACTCGTCGGCGATGACAGCTCGCCAGCCGTCGGTGCCAAACGCGATGGGAGGATGAGACATGAGAATCCAGTAGCAGTTGATGAAAAGCGATGGCTGCGGTGAAGATAATCGAAGGAGAGGCTCCGAACAACCCATCCGCGGGTCCGCCCCCGGCTCATTCAGGGCCCGGGGTACGAGAAACGGACCGCGCTCACTGCCGTAGACGCTGGCTCTCCGACCGCACGCGATCGACCAGTTCGGGGTGATCGGCGAGGAGCCGCTCGACGAGTGTGAGCAGGGCCTCGCGGTCGAGATCGTCGAGCAGCGCGGTCACGGCCGGACTGCTGTCTTCCCCCGTCGCATTCAGTATGGCCAGCAGCGTCGCGACGATGTGCTTACACCAGGCGCCCTTGTGGAAGGGACACGTGCACGACGCCTCGGTCACCCCCGTATTGTCATAATGAATTTCCACGACGTAGGGCATCGGCTGGCTGCCCTTGACGCGGGCTCGCACGGCGCGCTCCTTGTGCTGCACATCGGCCACGGCTCCCTGCTGGAAATACTGTTTGCCGCGCTCGAACGAGCCGCTGCGCGTCTGCTCACGAATGGTCGCTTCGTCCAACTCAGGTATTTGCATCGTGGGTTGTGTTGTCCAAACGAATAGCGCCGTGCGGGCCGGGCGGTCGAGGCCCAGCTGAGATGTTTTTGCTCCCGCATCGTGTACGAATGCTCGATGACGTTTCTTCATCCATCACGCTTCGTCCTCGCGTGCGGCCATGAGTTCGCGAGCGCTCTCCAGCGCGGCATCGGTGATCTCCGTTCCGCTGATAAGCGTAGCCACCTGCGCGGCCTGCTCCTCGTCGTCAAGCCGGTGAATCTCCGATCGCGTCCGCCCGTCCTCGACGTGCTTCTCAACGCGGAAGTGCACATCGCCCAGCGCGGCAATCTGCGGAAGATGGGTGATGGTGATGATCTGATGGTAGCTGGCCAGATCGTGCATCGCCTCGCCGACGCGCCGGGCCATGTCGCCCGAAATCCCGCTGTCGATCTCGTCGAACACCAGGATTGGCAGGCGTTCACTTTTTGCCAGAATCGTCTTCAGCGCCAGCATGATCCGGCTAATCTCGCCCCCCGAGGCGACCTCGGCGAGAGGACGCGGCGCCTCACCAACGTTGGTGGAGATGTAAAACTCGGCGCGGTCCATGCCATTGCTGAACGCTCGGTAGCGCGTCTCCTCCTGGCTGCCGGGGCGGATCCAGCCCGTCTCATCCTCCTGCCGCGTGAAGCGAACCTGGAACCGGCTGTGCGGCATACCGAGCCGCTCCAGTTCATCTTTGATGGCCGCCTCGATACGCTCGGCCACTTCGTGGCGCTTTGCCGAGAGCCGCTCGGCGGCGTCGGTGAGCGCCTCCTGCGCCGCGTCGATCTCGGCATCGAGCCGCTCCAGATTCCCCTCGAAGTCCGTCGCCAGCTCGTACTGCTCGCCGATCTTTGCGCGGTAGTTAAGGACGGCTTCGAGCGTGCCGCCGTACTTGCGCTTCAGCTTCTCCAGCTCGCTCATCCGCTCGCGGATGTCGTTGAGCCGCTCGGGATTGAACTCGATGTGGGCGTTGTAATCCTGCAGGAAGCTCGCCAGCTCCGAGACGATGATCTGGGCCGACTTGATTTCTTCGAGCTGATCCTCGAACGCGTCGTCGATGCGGGCCAGATCTTGCAACTCGTTCCGCGCGACGACGAGCTGATCGTGCACCGCGTTTTCGGTCTCGTAGAGCATCTCGTAGAGCCCGGCCGTCGACGAATAGAGCTGCTCGGCATTTTCGAGCACGCGCCGCTCGGCCTGCAGCTCGTCCTCTTCGCCGGGCTGTGGGTCGACCGCGTCGATTTCGTTGATCTGGAACTCGTACAGCTCGTGCTGCTGGCGCAGCTCGCGCTCCCGGGCAGCCAGCTCCTCGCGCTCATCGACCAGGGCGCTGACGGCCTCGTAGCCGCTCCGATACTGATCCACCAGGCTGCCCAATCCCCCGAAGCTATCGAGCAGGCGCAGGTGCTCCTCGGTGCGGAGTAAGCTCTGATGCTCGTGCTGGCCGTGCAGGTCAATCAGCTGTGACGCCACGGCGCGCATGACGTCGAGTGTCGTGGGCGTATCGTTGATGAAGGCGCGGCTGCCGTGATCGGTGATCTGGCGCCGCAAGATGATGCGCGGCAGCGGCTCCGTCTCGATGGCGTTGTCATCGAGCAACGCGCGCAGGTGCTCGGTGTCGGCATCGTCGAAGATGCCTTCGATGACGGCCTTTTTGGCACCGGTGCGCAGGGTATCCGTATTGGCGCGGTCGCCCAGAATCATGCTGAGGGCCCCGATCAAGATCGACTTGCCGGCGCCGGTTTCGCCCGTGATCACGTTGAGTCCGCTACCGAACTCGACGCTCAGCTCTTCGATCAGGGCATAGTCGCGAACGTACAGCGAGCGCAACATGTGGATTGGCGATTTACGTAGTTCGAATGCCGAATGGGTTGCCGCCCAGCGTTCGACATTCGGAATCCGTGGTTCGGCGTTATTTTTCGACGTCCGTCCCGATCAACGACCACCCCTTGTTCAACTTCTTCTTGGCGTACTTGTACTTGAGCCTCGTGGTCTCGCCGGTGGAGTTGTTGCGGATCTCGACGTAGTCGTTGCGCCCCGGCTCATCGGCGACGACGACGGGCTCTTTCTTGTCGACCGACGGATCGCGGTCGGCGGCTTCGTTGCCACCCTGTCCGCTCGCATCGACGCCGTAGGAGGGCTCGGCGGAGTCGTGGCGCGTCTGGGCACGCGTTGGGTCAAGGCGCCCGGCGGGGGTCTGCCTCTGCTGCGCCTCTTCGGCCTGCTCGACGACCGGACCCGCGCGGAAGACGAGCGAGACGACTTCGCGCCCGATTTCCGCCATCATGTCGGCAAACAGCTCGTAGGCTTCCATCTTGTACTCGACCACTGGATCCTTCCGCCCGAACGAGCGCAACCCGATGCCCTCCTTGAGCTCATCGAGCTCGCGCAGGTGATCGGTCCACTTCTCATCGATCACCTGGAGCATGGCCGTACGCTCCAGCGCGTCGTTGATCTCCTGCCCCTCCGTCTCCAGCGCCTCGTCCACATCGGCGAGCACGCGGATGAGCTGGCGGCCCTCGGTGAAGTCGACGAAGACGTTTTCCGGCGTTTCTTCGCCGTTGCGCTGGGCCAGTTCGCTCAGGTGGGTGTGGAACGGCTGCGCCAGCGAAGCACGCTTGCGTTCGTAGTACTCCAGGGCCGACTCGAAGGCCCGCTCGGCTACGCCGTCTTCGCCGAGCTGGACGAACGTCTCACGGTCGATCTCGAAGTCAAACGCCAGCGTGCGCAGCAGATCCTCGCGCATTTCTTCGAGGTTGCCCTCGCCGTAATGCCGCTCGACGATCTCGTCGATCACGTCGCGCAGCATCGAAAGGATTTCGCCATGGAACCGCTCGCCGGTCAGCGCCTCGCGGCGGCGCGTGTAGATCACCTTGCGCTGCGAGTTGAGCACGTCGTCGTACTCCAGCTGGCGCTTCCGGATGGCGAAGTTATTCTGCTCGACTTTGGACTGAGCGCGCTTAATGCTTTTGTTGATCCAGGGATGCGTAATGACGGCACCCTCTTCGAGATCGAGCTTGTCCATCACCTTCGCCACGCGATCGGAGCCGAAGAGGCGCATCAGATCGTCTTCGAGCGACACGTAGAACTGGCTCTCGCCCGGGTCGCCCTGCCGGCCAGCCCGGCCGCGCAGCTGCAAGTCGATGCGCCGGCTCTCGTGGCGCTCGGAGCCGAGAATGGCCAGCCCTCCGAGGTCGCGCACCTCATCGGTGATCTTGATGTCGGTTCCACGGCCGGCCATGTTGGTGGCAATCGTGACAGCACCCTTCTGCCCGGCTTCGGCCACGATCTGGGCCTCTTGCTTGGCGCGGTCCTGCTTGGCGTTGAGCACGTTGTGGCGGATGCCCGCGCGCTTGAGCATCCGGCTAAGCTGCTCCGATACTTCCACCGAGGCCGAGCCCACGAGGACCGGCTGCCCGCGATCGTTGTATTCGCGCACCTTCTCGACGACGGCGTTGTATTTCTCGCGCTTCGTCCGAAAGACGAGATCGTCTTTATCTTCGCGACGGACCGGCTCGTTCGTCGGGACGACGACGACATCAAGGTCGTAAATCTCGTTGAACTCCTCAGACTCCGTTTCGGCCGTACCGGTCATCCCGGCCAGCTTATCGTACATCCGGAAGAAGTTCTGCAGGGTGATGGTGGCGTAGGTCTGCGTCGCCGCCTGCACCTCTACCTGCTCTTTTGCCTCGATGGCCTGGTGCAGCCCCTGTGAGTAGCGGCGGCCTTCGAGAACGCGCCCGGTGTGCTCGTCGACGATCTGGACTTTACCGTCCTGGACGATGTACTCGGTGCCTTTCTCGTAAAGCGCGTACGCCTTCAGAAGCTGCTCGATGGCATGCAGCCGTTCCGCACGCTCGGAGTAGCGATTGTAAATCTCGCGCTTGGCCTCCTCCATCTCATTCTGGAGGACGCGTGAGTCGTTCATCCATTTGTTTTCGCGCTTCTGCTCGGGAAGGTCGCTCTCCTCCAGCTCCTTCTTGCGCTGCTCTTGCTTCCGGTTGTACTCGTCCTCAATCTCAGCGACCTCAGCGCCGACATCCGGCAGGACGAACATGTTTTCGTCCTCGCCCATGATCTCGCCCATGTAGGCGCGCCCCTTCTCCGTCATCTCGATGGAGCGCTGCTTTTCGTCGAGTGCAAAGTAGAGCTCTTCATCGACGAAGGGCATACGCTTGGCATTCTCCTGCAGATAGAAGTACTCCGTCTTCTGGCGGAGGCGTTCCACGCCGGGCTCCTGCAGGAGCTTCTGGAGCTTGCGGTTCTTCGGGAAGCCGCGCGTGGCGCGGAGCAGTTGCAGCCCGGCTTCATCTTCGAGCTCGGAGGCGCGGCCCTTCTCACCCGCCTCTTCGGCCTCTTCTTTGGCCTGCAGCAGCTCATCGGCCTCTTTCGTCAGCTTGCGGACGAGCCGGCGCTGCGCCTGCACCAGCTTCTCGACCGGATCGCGGAGGGCCGTAAACTGGTCGTCCTGTGGATCGGGTACGGGGCCGCTGATGATGAGCGGCGTACGGGCCTCGTCGATCAGGACCGAGTCGATCTCGTCGACGATGGCGTAGTGATGCCCCCGCTGCACAAGCTGCTCGGGGCGGACGACGAAGGAGTTGTCGCGCAGATAGTCGAAGCCAAATTCGTTGTTGGTACCGTACGTGACATCCGACTGGTAGGCTTCGCGGCGGCCTTTCGAGTGCGGATCATACTTATCGACGCAATCGACAGTGAGGCCGTGAAACTCGAAGATGGGGCCCATCCACTCGGCGTCGCGCTTGGCGAGGTACGGGTTGACGGTGACGAGGTGCGCCCCGCGCCCGGCCAGCGCGTTCAGATACAGCGGCATGACAGCCACGAGCGTTTTCCCTTCCCCTGTCTTCATCTCGGCGATGCGCCCCTGATGCAACACCACGGCCCCGAGCAGCTGCACATCGTAGGGCACCATGTCCCACTCGATTTTCGATCCGCCCGCCGTCCACGTTTCGCCAAGCATGCGGCGGCACGTTTCTTTGATAACGGCAAAGGCTTCGGGCAGCAGCTCGTTCAACCGTTCCTCGACGCGGTCGTGCCAGGCTTCTTCCAGCTCATCCAGCTCGTCATAGAGCGCCTCGCGTTCGCCCAGCGTGAGCGCCTCGACGTTCGCCTCGGGCTCGGCGACCTGCCCATCGCCCCCCACTGGGAGCTCTTGCTGGGCCGTCGGCGCATGCCGCAACAGCTCCTTAATCTCTTCCTGCCGGGCCTCATTGTCAGCAACGGCCTCGTGGATCGCCTCCCTGAACTCCTCGGTCTTGCCGCGAAGCTCATCATCGGTGAGATCCTGCAGATCTGCGTAGTGGTCGTTGATCTCGTCGACGACGGGCCAGAGCTTCTCCAGCTCTCGTTTGTTGCGGTCGCCAAACAGATTTTTGAGCCATTCAAACATAGTGTACCAACGCCTGGTCGAATGAGCGATTGGGCGTGCTGCCTGTAACAGATGAGGGGCCGCGGCGCGACCGCGCTCCCCTGCGTACAGCCCCGACGCCGATGCGTTCGGGAAACCCTCCAATGCGGGCGGTATGCCTCATGCATTCATCGGGAATGTCACGCGAGGCTATCCGATCCGTTCCCTCTCGAACCCGCACCCTCGCGGGACATTTTGCCAGAATTCGTCGTTACATCTGCGCCGGCCGATCGCTCTTCTCCACCTACTCGGGTCTCGTCCTACTTTCGTGTCTCGCCGATCTCACTGGTTGTACCTGATCCTCGCTGGGCTCCTGATGGCCGGATCGACGGGAGGATCACCCGCAGCGGCACAACCGGGCGACCCGTCGCCGTTCGCGTTTTTGCGCTTTGAGCCGTCGGCGCGAGCAGCGGCGATGGGCGGCGCCTTCGGCGCAATCGACGATGGCGACCTGACGGGTATGCTCTACAACCCGGCGCTGTTGCGCCCGAAGGCCCACCGAGGCGTTATGCTCTCGTATCTGAACCACCTCAGCGATCTCAACGCCGGCGTCGTGGCGTACGGACACGCGCTCTCCACCGGGGGCACGGCCGGCATAAGCGTGCGCTTCATGAGCTGGGGCCGGTTGGAGGGTGCCAACGAAACAGGCGAGCGTACCGGCTCCTTCGGCGCGGGGGACTTTGCGCTGACGACCGGGCTCGCTCGCTCGCTCGGCGATCGCGTGCGCTACGGGGCCAATCTCCATGTCGTCCACTCATACCTCGACGCTGCGCAGGCAACCGCGCTGGCCCTCGACCTCGGCGCGCTCTATCGGCTTGCTGCGCATCAGCTCACCCTGAGCGCCTCCGTCAACAACCTGGGGCGGGCACTGGATTCGTTTGGCCCCCGCCGAAATCGGCTCCCCACCGACGTGCGGATTGGACTGGCGAAGCGCCTCCGCTATCTGCCACTGACCGTGTCGGTCATGGCGTATGAGTTGCACGAGCTTGACGAGGGACTGACGGGCGGCACGACCGTCGATCACGTGCTTGGGCATCTGGCCCTCGGTGCCGAAGTCAACCTGGCATCGGCGTTCGCCGTACGCCTCGGCTACAATCACCGCCGCAGCCACAATCTGGCCCTCAGCGATCAGCGCTTCGATCTCGCCGGGCTGGGGCTCGGGTTCGGGCTCACGGTGCGGGGCCTGGCCCTTAGCTACGCCTACAACTCGTGGTCGTCCTTCGGCGGCCTGCACTGGATCACGCTTCAACTGGACCTATAGCGCTCACATCCGGAACAGGTACTGGAATTTAAAGAAGAGTTGCCGGTTCGTCTGCGCGAGATCGGGCCGCCCCTCCAGCACGGTGTAATCGTGCGTGGTGCCGACGTGGAACACGCTAAACGGGTTGATCCGATACGACACGAGCGGCTCGACATCCACGCGTCCGCTAAAGTGGTTGTATTGCATGATGAGCCGCGCTGAGAGCTCGCGCGTAACCTGCACACTTGTCTTTGCTCGTACGATGTATCCCTCGAAGAACGGATCGCCCGTTTCCCGGTCGCGGAGCGCGGCGTAGCTGACTTCCGGTTGGATGACGAGCCGCTGCGTCGGCTTGAAGGTCGCTCGCACGCTGGCGTTCAGGCGCCGCCCCACCTCGGGTGTGGCATTGCGAAAGATGGACCGCCCGCCGTTCACGCTGCCCCCCACTTGCACCGGGTCGCTGAAGTTGCTGTTAATGTTTACGTTCCAGTTCGTCAGCCGTTCAAACATCACCCCGGCAAACCGCTCGCGACCGAAGCCCACGCTCGTCCACACGAACGTCTGCCCCTTCATCCGGGCCCAGAGAGAGACCTGGCCGTACGTTTCGCGATTGACGCCGTCGAAGTTGTACTCCGTAAAACCGAACACGCCGGGCTCCAGCCGCTCGATGAAGCGGTTCTCAAAATAGAACTCGTAGCCGTGAAACATCCGCAGGCGGCGGTAATCATTGCGCGTCTCGAAGCCGTTGGCCGCGCGGAAGGTCGGGCTGTAGCTCTGGTACCCCAGGTCAAAGCTCCAGTGGCGCGCGCTGCGGTCGATACTCAGAACCGCTGCGTGCCCCAGAAACGTCTCGCCATCGAGCGCAGCCGTGTGCGCCCCACGATCAAACGTCTCCACCCCAATCGGGTCGGAGAGCCCGGCATCGGTCGGCTCACTCGTATTACTGAGCGCCAGCTGTCCCTCCAGCCGGTAGTTGTCCCAGAACTGAACTTTCGCATCCGTACTCAGGACAGACCCGCTGCCGCCGTAGTCCAGCAGTCGCCGATCCGTTACTGTCGCACCAACGAACGAGTTTTCGCCGAACGTGCGGCGGGCCCGGAGAATGTTCGACGCACTGGCTCCCGCACTCAGGGTCGTGCTCTGCTCCTCGAACGGCAGCAGCATCGGCGACTCCTCATCGACCGCGCTGAGGTAAGCCACGCTCGTCCGCCCGAAGCGGCCCGTCACTTTTCCCGCCACGATCGGCGCGTTGATGGAGCGCGTGTAGACGATGTCAATCCACGTTTCAAACAGCTCGCTGCCTTCCTGAAAGAAGGGCCGCCGCTCCGGAAAAAACAACGCAAACGTCTGATTCGCATCAATACGCGCGGCATCCGACTCCACCTGGCTGAAATCGGGGTTCACGGTAGCCTCGGCCGAAAGACTCGGGGTGAAATTGTACTTCAGATTGGCCGACGGCTGCAACTGAATCCGCCCGTTGTCGAGACCCGACTGCGCATCGCTTCCGTCCGCCAATTGGGCCGACTGGGTGCCCACGAGCGCCGGGATAATGTCGAGGTTGGTGCTCGGCTCGATGCCTTCCAGTCCACCGAGCGTGCCGAGCTGGCACATGAGGCACGGATCGTCGCGGTCCACGGTGGCCCACGAAAACTGCTGACGGCTGCTGCGCGGGCGTGTACGGAGGAACGTCGCGCGCCACTGCTGCACGGGCCGCTCGGGGAAGCGGAGCGAACTGAAGGGAATCGCCATCTCCACCTGATAGCCCTGATCGGTGATCTGCCCATCCGACTGGTAGACGAGGTCGAAGCCGATGTCCTCGCCGTTGGTGCTCGACATTAGCAAATCGCCCTGAATGCCCAGCGGGTTGGCGAACATTTCGTATGCCTGCGCCGCGTCGCCGTACGGATCGAGGATGATACCCACCCAATCATCCTGAAAGATTTCGTCGCGGTTGCGAAGCGAGGCTCGGATGGAGCGGGGATCGCTGTCGTGGGCAACGAACGCGAGGTAGAGGTGTGCCTCATCGTACGTGACGAGCACCTCCGTGCGCACTGGCGGCCGCTCCTGATCTCCCGGTTCGATCTCGGTGAAACCGGTGATGTACTGCGCGCGGCACCAACCGCTCTCGTCCAGCTCGCCATCGATTTGTATCGACGCGGCTCCGCCCTCAAGGTACACCTCGGGTTCGACCTTCGGCGCAAAGCTGCGGCGCGGGACATCGGTTTCAACGGCGGGATTCGAAGCCCACAACTCCCCACTCGGATCGCAGGCCGGCTGGGCCTCGACGGAGGGAATCGCATTCCCTCCCATCAGCACAATGAGCACGACAAGAAAGCGGCAGCCCAAATGAGGGCCTGGAACCGGTGCGTGCATAACCAAAAACTATCCACAATGAAAAATCCGGACGCGCAGGAAGCAGGTGGGTGGATATCTCCTGCCTCACCCTTACCCGACACGGGCAAGCGGAAAATGGTTGCAGCCCACATGCTTTTCCCATCCGCCTCCGGGGTCGAATGACGTTAGGGCTTCAGCACATGTTACAGCGAGGGCAGACGCATCGACAGTGCATTGCGGCAAGACGCACCGTGGGCGGGACGAACCACAGCATCCATGGGACGAGCGGACTGCTGTGCCGTGGACTCCACCGGCTCGCTGCAGTGCGGACAGTAGTAGGGCTTCGAAAGAATCGATACCGCCTCATTCGAGGTCTCCACCGCCAGGGTATCATCTGGTTGGCAGGATGGTGATCTGCTCTCGCTGCTCCTGCAGCTGGTTCAGTTCCTCCTGGAAACCCCGATGCCAGAATGCTTGCCGGCAACACAAAGAGGCCCCATCCCACAATCGAAGAGCCCGCAGTGGGCCCCACCCCAAGATCATGAACTGGGGATGACAACCCGCATTCAGCAGGATGAGGCTCCTGATGAAGACGTCCCTCCCCGGCTGACCGTATCCCCCGAACGCATCGCCTCGACGATCTCCGACGGGCGCTCTCGCAGCTGCGTCCTTGCGTTGCGGGCTACCTTCGAGGACGCGGATCGTCGTTTTTCTGCGGCACGGCCGTTCAGGACTGGATGCGAAACGCCATCCGCTTCCTTCCGCAGGATACGCTGCGGGTTCCCGGTAGGCTACTCCTCGATTTCCTTGAGCTCATCCGGATCGCGCTTCAGCAGCCCCTGCTTCTTGAAGTAGATCATCGTTGTGTCGAGCGTGCCGTGACGCATTCGCTCTTTCACATCTTCGATGGGCATGCCCTGATTCAACCAGATGAGCGCAGCGGTGTGCGTGAGGCTGTGGGGAGTGACGCCCTTCCGCTTGACGCCGGCGGACTTCAGGTGCTGGTTGATGCGGCTCCGCACCGAGCGCGTGTTGAGGCGCTTCCCCTCCGAGCGGTGCCCGTGCGAAACGAACAGCGGATCCTCGGGCTTGACCCGCCCCCGCGTGTCGAGATAGGCCTGCAGCCGCTCCAGCACCGGCGGATCGATGGGGGCCTGCTGGTCTTTCACGGTGCGTCCCTTCCCCTGGACGCGCAGGAACCAGCCCATCAGCGTTTGCTCCAGGTCTTCCACGTCCGCGCGCACGATCTCGATTTCGCTGAGACCGGCAAAGAGCATCAGGTAGATGATCGCCTCATCGCGCTTGTCGATCTGCGTCGGCCCGCCGATGACATCGAGCAACTGGTCGATATCGGTTTCAGTGAGGACCGATCGCGAGTGGGAATCGGGCCGGCGGTTGCCCTTCACCTCCTTGGCCGGATTCTTGGGCAGTTGCCCGGCATCGGTGAGATACTGGCAGAAGCGCCGCAGCGCCGTCAGATACGTCGACACCGAGACCTGGCTGAGTTCACGCTCCTCCATCAGGTACGTTTTGTAGTCGCGGATGTCATCCGTCGTAAACCGGAAGGCGCCCTGCTGGCGCACAAACCACTTCTCGAAACTGTTGAGCGAGCGGCGATACGTGCCGACGGTCTCGTCACTCTTGCCATCGAGATAGTCGGTCAGGAAGGCTTGCAGGTGACGGCGCAGCTCGCGCAGGGACAGGTTGAGGGACGGCTCCTCGGCCGAAGAAGGCGAATCGGGCATGACTGGGCTTATGTTGATGGGCGGGACAGCACGCACGTGCTCTCCCCAATCTGGGCTCCGGCCCCAACGCACCCCCCCCCCTTGATCGGCAGGGCCGTGCCTACCAATCAAGGGGTTTTGCCCCTCATTTTCAATAACGGAGATATCGCAACCGAGGCGACGCAGACCAACTCACACGTCGGTCAGATCCATGTCGTCGCTGTACGATTCCAACTCATCGACATACGTCTGCAGAAAGCTCGCACCCATCGCGCCATCAATGATACGGTGGTCGTACGAGAGCGAGAGGTACATCATGTGCCGCACAGCGATGATGTCGCCCAGCTCGGGATCTTCGATAACGACGGGCCGCTTCTTGATCGCACCGGTCGCCAGGATGCCCACCTGCGGCTGGTTGATAATGGGCGTGCCCATAATGGAGCCAAGTGAACCGATGTTCGTCACGGTAAACGTGCCGCCCTGAAGCTCATCGGGCTGGAGCTGCTTCGAGCGAGCGCGATCGGCCATATCGGCGGCCGACTTGGCGAGGCCCGCGAGGTTCTTGTCGCCGGCGTTGCGGATCACCGGCGCGAGCAGCCCCTTCGTGCCGATGGCGACGGCGATGCCAACGTGGTAATTTTTCTTCATCACGATCTTGTCGCCCTCCACCGAGGCGTTCAGGATCGGATGCTCGCGCAGCGCACCCACAGCCGCCTTCACAAAGAACGGGGTGAACGTCAGCTTGACGCCCTCGCGCTTCTGGAACTCCTGTTTGTGCTGTTCGCGGAAGCGCATGAGGCCCGTCACATCTGCTTCGGCGAAGGACGTGACGTGGGCCGAGGTCGCCTTCGAGCGGATCATGTGCTCCGCCGTAATCTGGCGCATGCGGTCCATCTCCACGATCTCGACGCGATCGCCGTACGTCGACTTGAGCTCCTCGTCGCTGGGCCCCGATTCGACCTTGTACGTCGGGCGAACGGGCTGACCAGGCGCCTCGCGGCCCACAGCCGGGCGCCCCCCGCCACGAGCGGGAACGGATGGCTCTTGGGCGGGCTGCTTTTCGGCCGGGGCAGCCTCACGCGTGTCGAGGTAGCCCAGCACGTCCTCTTTCGTGACGCGCCCTTCGCGGCCTGAGCCCTCGATGGACTCCAGCTCGCGCATCGAGAGGCCCTCTTTTTCGGCGATCGAGCGGACGAGCGGCGAGTAGAAGCGCCCATCAGAGCCACGCCGCTTAATCGGCTCGCGGTCTTCTCCGCTCGGGGTCGACGCACGGACCGCGCCATCACCAGAGGGCGAAGGCGTCGGCTCAGCGACCGGCTCGGCTTCTTCTTCCTCGGCAGGCGGGGCCTCGCTCGGTTTGCTGAAATCACCAGCTTCGGCTTCGGTCGCCACCACGGCGATCTTGGTGCCCACCTCGACGGTCTCACCTTCTTCAACGAGCCGCTCCTTCAGCACGCCCGCCGCCGGCGACGGCACCTCGGTATCCACCTTATCGGTGCCGATCTCCAGCAGCGTCTCATCCAGTTCGATGCGGTCGCCCGGCTCCTTGAACCACGCGATGATGGTACCTTCGGTAATGCTCTCGCCCATCTTAGGCATGACGACCTCGATCTCCTCGCCGCTGGACTGCGCGGCCTCGGCCATGTCCTCCGTCTGGATGTCCTCGGCAGGCTCCTCAGCCTCAGTCGCTTCGGCCTCATCGGCTTCCGCGGCCGCATTGGCCTCAGCGGTTGCAGCGGCTTCAGCGGGCTCGGCTTCCGGCTCGGCTTCCGGCTCGGGCCCGGCATCGGACGGCTCGGTAGTGCCTTCCTCGGCTTCGGTGTCGAGCATGGCGATGACGGTACCCACTTCGACCGTGTCCCCTTCCTCAACGAGGATCTCCGTCAGCACGCCTTCATCGGGGGAGGGCACCTCGGTATCCACCTTATCGGTACCAATCTCCAGCAGCGTTTCATCCTGCTCCACATGATCACCGGGCTGTTTGTGCCAGGCGATCACGGTGCCTTCAGTGATGCTCTCGCCCATCTTGGGCATCGTTACTTCGACCTTCGCCATGATGCGGTCCGCCGTTTTAGCTGAGGTTCGTTGCGATTGAGTGCTGGGGCGCTCGCCGGATGGGAGCGCTCCCACAACTGATAATGTAGGAAGCGCGCCGATGCAAAGAAAGCAGGGCGCGCCTCCGATTGCATCACACGATGAGCGGGGCAATCACCAGCGAAACAACAGCGATCAGCTTGATCAGAATGTTGAGGCTGGGGCCGCTCGTATCCTTGAGCGGGTCGCCCACCGTATCGCCTACAACCGACGCTTTGTGCGCCTCGCTGCCTTTTCCGTGCGTCACGCCCTCGACGGTGATATCCGCCTCGATACGCTTCTTGGCATTATCCCAGGCGCCCCCCGCGTTCGACTGGAAGATCGCAAACAGGACGCCCGACACCGTCACGCCGGCCAGCAGGCCGCCCAGCATGCTCTTGTCGATGAAGCCAATGGCCACCGGAACGACCACGGCCAACACGCCGGGCGTAACCATCTCGCGGAGCGCCGCCTTGGTGGAGATATCGACGCAGCGCGTGTAGTCGGGCTTCGAGGTGCCTTCCATGATGCCGGGGATGTCGTTGAGCTGACGGCCGACCTCGGTGATCATGTCGCCCGCGGCGCGGCCCACGGCGCCCATCGCCATTGCGCTAAAGACATACGGCAGCACCGCCCCGATCAGCAATCCAGCGAGGATCTTGGGCTCAGCTACGTCGATGTTGGGCACCTCGGCCTGCTGCATAAACGCAGCGAAGAGCGCCAGCGCCGTCAGGGCAGCAGAGCCAATCGCGAAGCCTTTTCCGATCGCCGCCGTCGTATTACCCACGGCGTCGAGCTTATCCGTCCGCTCCCGCACCTCGGGCGGCAGCTCGGCCATCTCGGCGATGCCGCCGGCGTTGTCGGAAATCGGGCCGTACGCGTCGACGGCCAGCTGGATGCCCGTGACGCTCAGCATGCCCACAGCCGCGATGGCGATGCCGTACAGGCTCGCAAAGTAATTCGCTCCGATGATGCCAACGGCGATAATCAACGCGGGGATGCCCGCCGAGTACATCCCGACGCCGAGGCCGCTGATGATGTTGGTGGCCGTTCCCGTAATGCTCTGCTCGGCAATACCGATGACGGGCTTGTTATCCGTCGCGGTGTAATACTCGGTGATGAGTCCGATAAGCGTTCCGGCAATCAAACCGATCACGACGGCCGCAAAGATGCCGGTGCTGGTGTACGTAAACTCCACTCCCGAAATCGGATTGGTCGCGTTCCATTCGCCCGGCATCATCCACGTGATGATACCGTACGAGGCGGCAAACATGATGGCGACGGCTCCAAACTCGCCGATATTGAGCGCCGTCTGCGGATTGCCGCCCTCCTCAACGCGAACGAAGAATGAGCCAACAATCGCGACCAAAATCCCTACGGCGGCGATGACGAGCGGCAGCAGCACGGCAGCCAGCTCAATCGTACCGTTCATCGCCTGAAAGGCTGGAATGAACGCCGCGCCAAGCACCATCGTCCCGATGATGGAACCGACGTAGCTCTCGAACAGGTCGGCCCCCATACCGGCCACGTCGCCCACGTTGTCGCCCACGTTATCGGCGATCGTGGCGGGGTTGCGCGGGTCGTCTTCCGGGATGCCAGCGTACACTTTTCCGGCGAGGTCGGCGCCTACGTCGGCCGCTTTCGTGTAAATGCCGCCGCCCACACGTGCAAAGAGCGCAATGGACGAAGCGCCCATCGAGAAGCCCGTGATTACATTGATCACCTTCGCGGTCTCCCATCCGAGGCTGCTGTAAATGAGCCACAGCACACCGAGGCCAATGATGCCGAGCCCGACCACCGAGAGCCCCATAACGAGCCCCCCCGAAAAGGCCACATTCATCGCGGGGCTTAACCCGGTTCGCGCAGCGTGGGTGGTCCGCACGTTGGCTTTCGTCGCCACCGTCATCCCGATGAAGCCCGCCAGCCCGGAGCAGATGGCGCCGACGATAAAGGACACCGCAATCAACCAGGATGAGTTCACCTGCCCCATGTTCGCGACGGCCAGAAGCGCCGCGACGACGAGCACGAAGATGGTCAAGATGCGATACTCGCGGTTCAGAAAGGCGCGCGCTCCTTCCGAGATGCTTTGAGCCAGCTCGCCCATGAGCTCGGTTCCGGTCTCCTGCTTGTTGATCCACGACGTGCGCAGACCCGCGTAGAGGAGTGCCAGCACCCCGCTGACGGGCACCAGATAGGTGATGAGGGAGGTCACATTCATGTGAGGAGGAGAGTTAATTTAGTGAAAACAGGGTACGGTGGATGCATTACAGGTCGCAAATGACCCCGCAGCCCGTAACCTACCGCGGGTGACGGTGAGGTCGCGAGCGCAGAATCACGGTAAACTATTGTGCGTCCAGCTCCATTGCACAGCGTTTAACGCATAATTCGTTTTGACCGGAGCTGTGCGGGTGCCGTCGAAGGGCGTGCCGGCGATCAGTTGAATCGATTCATCGCCGTCTCGATGCCCTCTCGTACGAAGACCAGTGCCGCGTCACACGCGCGCCGAACAGCAGCGTCCATGATCTCGCGATCATCGGGAGGAAACGGGGACAGCACATAATCGGCCTGCTGTCCGCGCTCGTACTCTTGCCCGATGCCCAGACGCAGGCGAGGAAACGCAGTTGAGCCAAGCCGGGCCGCAATATCATCGAGCCCATTGTGGCCGCCCGAGCCGCCGCCGGGGCGTAGACGCAATTGGCCTACGTCCAGATGCAAATCATCGACGACGACGAGCATCTCACGCGGCTCCAGCTGATGCTCGGTGAGGAGCCCGCGCACAGCGCGACCACTGCGGTTGACATATGTGAGCGGCTTAACACAACCAAAGGGGTAGCCGCGGTGGCTACCCCATCCGGTGAGCGACTCGTGCCGGCCCGAGCGCAGCGCAATGTCACAGCGCTCGGCCAGCACGTCGATTACCTCAAAACCGATGTTGTGCCGGGTCCCAGCATACTCGGCGCCCGGATTGCCCAGGCCCACGATAAGCCGTTTGGAGTGCGGCATAGGGTGGACTAAGTGAAAGGAGGACCGAACGAGTGGAAGAGGGGAAAGAGGCTTCTCATCCCCCCCTTATCCTCGCGTACCGTCCAGCAATTACGCTTCGGGCTCCGGCGCTTCTTCGCCTTCGGGCACCTCGCCCTCTTCGCCTTCGGGCACTTCGCCTTCCTCGAGCTCCTCCTCTTCGAGCAGCTCTTCCTCTTCTTCCTCGGCTTCGAGGATTTCGAGGGTGCGCGGCGCTACGACCGAAACGACCGTCTGGCTCGGCGACATGCGGAAATCCAGCCCCTCCGCCTCGATATCCGAAACGTGGAGCGCATCGCCAATCTCGAGATCGGAGATATCCACCGAGATCTCCGACGGGATGTCTTTCGGGAGGCACGAGATCGTAATCTGGCGGAGGTTGATCTGCGTATCCCCGCCTTCTTTCTGGCCCTGCGGCGTACCCTCAAAGTGGATGGGCACCGTCAGTGTAATCTGCCGTCCTTCGCGGAGGACCTGGAAATCGGCGTGCTGGGGATTGTCCGAAATCGGATCCAGATCGTAATCCTTGAGAATGCACTTCCAGCTGTCGCCATTCATCTCGATCTCGACGACCTGCGCGGTGCGCCGGAAGATGAGCTTCCGCATCGCCGGGAGCGTTAGCTGAAAGGGCGTGGTATCGGTTTCCGGGCCGTAGAGGATACACGGCACATTATTGCTCGCACGCACCTCTTTGGTGGCTTTCTTGCCCACCTCGCGCGGCTTGGCATCAAGCGTAATCGCGTCCATAATTCGTCGTATGCAGGTGTGAAACGTATTCGTTCAAGGAGTGGAACGGCCTCATGGCGGCCTCAGTCCACGAACAGCGTGGAAACGGATTTATCCGTGTAAATGCGCCGGATCGCATTGGAGAACAACCCGGCGACACTGACCACCTCGATCTTATCGGAGGGCCGTTCCAGCGGTATTGTATCGGTAACGATCAGTTTTTCAATTTCAGACGACTCGATGCGGTCGTAGGCGGGGCCGGAGAGCAGGGCGTGCGTGCACGCTGCCTTGATGTTGAGCGCCCCGGCATTGCGGAGCGCCTGCGCGGCCTGCGTGAGCGTGCCGGCAGTGTCGACGATGTCGTCGACCAGCATTACGTTCTGCCCGTCAACCTCTCCGATGATGTTCATCACGCGCGCCTCATTCTGCTGCGGGCGGCGCTTGTCGATCAGCGCCAGGTTGACGCCGAGACGCTGCGCATAGGCACGCGCCATCTTGAGCGCCCCCACATCCGGCGCCACGACCACGAAGTTCGAGAGGTCCATTTGGCGCAAGTAGTCAATGAGAACGCCCGAGCCGTAAAGATGATCAACCGGAACGTCGAAAAAACCCTGAATTTGCGCAGCGTGGAGCTGCATCGTCAGGATACGGTCGATGCCTGCGGTCGTCAGCATGTTAGCCATCAGCTTGGCCGCAATCGACACGCGGGGCTGGTCTTTGCGCTCCTGTCGGGCATAGCCGAAGTACGGAATGACGGCCGTCACGCGGGCTGCCGAAGCGCGCTTGGCTGCGTCGATGAGCAGCAGCAACTCCAGCCAGTTGTCCCCGGGCGGATGCGTGCTCTGCACAACAAACAAATCGGACCCGCGGATGGACTCCTCGTAGCGGACGTAAATCTCGCTATCGGCAAAGTCGCGGATCGTCAGTTCGCCGAGACTCGTGCCGTAGGATTCGGCGATTTTTTGGGCGAGCGCGGGGTTGGACCGCCCACCGAAGATGGCAACAGGAATATCTTTATTCGACGTTCGCATGGAAGAAAGCAACGAAGCCGTGGTAGTTCAGACGGGGGTTCGCAAAGGCCGGGGCACCCACAAGTGCAGCAAAAATCCCGCACCGGGCAGGTGCAGGATAAGGTCGTTGCCCGGGGAGGATTCGAACCCCCACTAACGGCTCCAAAGGCCGCTGTCCTGCCATTAGACGACCGGGCAAAGATGCAGGCGTGGTGCCTGCCATCAAACTGATGGTAACGAACCACGGCGGGGAAGTCAACGCGACGTGCGGGTCGCGGTTCGTCGAAACCCGCACACCGCTCAAGTTTTGCGGAGGCTTTATATAATTTGAATTGACCGGATGCGAGCCGGGAAGCGGGTTGGCGTTCAAAAGCACCCGGTCAGTACTCGATGCGCTCCTCGAAATTGCGCCAGGCCTCAAACGGACGCTCGGCCCGTTCGGACAACACCTGCTTCATAGGAATGCGACGATCGGCCGGCGGGCGGGCCAATTCCTCGTAGATGTGATCGTCGTCGAACCCGGCCGCCGCAGCCTCGGTGCGAGTGCTGGCATAAATGACGCGGTCGAGCCGCGCCCAGTAAACTGCGCCCATGCACATCGGGCAGGGTTCGCAGGTGGTATACAGCGTACAGCCGGTTAACTCGAAATCATCAATCGCTGCACACGCAGCCCGGATGGCGACGACCTCGGCGTGGGCCGTGGGGTCGTGCTGAGTCGTCACGCGGTTGGTACCGCGAGCGAGAATTTGCCCGTCGCGTACGACCAGCGCTGCAAACGGCCCGCCCCGGCCCGTCTCGACGTTCTCGACGGCCAGTGCAAGGGCCGTCTCCATGAACTCGGTATGACTGGATAGATCACTCATAGATCTAATTGACTCTCCAAAAACCTCGGACCGGCCATCACGTAACCGCGAGCGCCTCGGACGTTCCCGATCTACCCAAGCAGAGCGATTCCGTGATACCTTTCGTGGGCTGGTCAAAACCGACCCCGATCGGGACACGAGCGAAGCGACTGATGAAATAATCCGGGACGCACAACATGACGGGGCTCCTTAGCCGGCGCATGGTGTTCCTCCTAAAATAGGATGTTTAAGACGCGATTGCCCTGTCCACCCCGTCTTGCTTTCATCGGCCGGCCCGTCTTTCTTACCTTGACGCCGCGCTCCCTCCCATCAATCTGCAATCGACCCATGGCTTCGGCTACGGATCTGCTCCTCGCATCACGTACGGCTCCGCTCCGCAAAAGCAACATCCGCGCCGTCACCGAAAAGGTGAACGCCGTCAACGGCATCAATCTCGGCCAGGGCATTTGTGATCTGCCCACGCCCGACGCGATCAAGACCCGGGCGCAGGACGCCATCGAAGCCAACAAGTCGATCTACTCGCATCATGCCGGCATCGAGGAGCTGCGACGGCACATTCTGGATAAGGTGCAGACGTACAACAATCTCCCGGCTGAATCGCCGGAGGAGGTGATGGTCAGTGCCGGGTCGACGGGCGGATTCGTGACGGCAGTGATGGCGCTGGTGGAGCCCGGCGATGAGGTCGTTCTCTTCGAGCCGTTTTATGGCTACCACCGCAATATCCTCCAGTTGATGGACGCCTCACTGAACTACGTCACAACGCGCCCCCCCGAATGGTCGGTAGACTTTGAGGCGCTGGAGGCCACAATGTCCGACCGCACCAAAGCCGTAGTCGTGTGCACCCCGTCTAACCCGAGCGGTAAAGTCTGGAGCCGGACCGAGTTGGAGCACCTGCTGGAGCTGCTGGAACGCTACGATAGCGTCGCCATCACCGATGAAATTTACGAGTACATGCTCTACGATGGAGCTGAGCATGTATCGCTGGGGTCGCTGCCGAGAGCGTACGAACGCACCGTGACGCTTTCAGGCTTCTCCAAAACGTACAACATGACCGGGTGGCGCCTCGGCTATGCGGTGGCCCCGCCGCCGCTCATCGAGAAGATGGGCCTGCTGAACGACCTGCTGTACATCTGTGCACCGACGCCCCTCCAGTACGGAGTGACAGCGGCGTTCGATGACATGGACGGCGACTATCTGAACCAGATGCAGTCCGACTACGCCGCCAAACGCACACTGATGTGCGAGACGCTGGAGGCCATCGGCTTCGAGGTGCCGTGGCCGGCGGGGGCGTATTACGTACTCGCCAGCTTCGAGCCGCTTTCCGGCACCGTGCCCGGCTTCGAGGATGACGCCGCAGCGAACGACACGCTCATCCGCGAGGCCAAGGTCGCCACTGTCACCGGACGCTCGTTCTACCAACACCCGGCCGATGGGCAGTACTTGCTGCGCTTCTGCTACGCGAAGGAGATGCCCGAACTTCAGCAGGCCTGTGCGAACCTGCGGGAGGCCTTTGGATGAAAACCGGGAGCTGCAGGATGTGCGAACACCCCTTGCCTCAGCAGTCGATTTTAAGCGGCTCGTCTCGCAACCGCTGGTTTGCCCGCCGGTACTGCTCCGGCGTGTTGATGTGAAACCGAATCCGAGAGGTATCCGGCGCCTCGATTTTGCACGCGTCGACGCGCCGATGCCGGGCCACATAGTCGATCAGGTGACCGAGCGAATCGGCGGCTCCGCCCTGGTCCAAATACGGCTCGACCGCTTCCAAATCCGCCGATTGCAGCACGTAAAACGACGGGCTGATCCACAGTGACGGTGAATCATCCGATGCGTGGACGATCCGTTGCACCCGCGTCCCATCCACATCGAGCACACTGGAGTGGGCCACCTCCCCCGGATCCGCGGGTCGGAGCGCCAGCACGCAGCTCCGGCCCGTCGCGCTGTACCGATCAGCCACGGGCTGGAGCGAGCACCGATAGATGCTATCCCCACCCGACACCACCGCTGGCTGATCGGTACCAACCCGGTCGAGGATCCACTGCAGATCGCCCACGGCGCCACGGCGTTCGGCCTCGGTTCTGACCCCGTTGTCGTGAATTCTTATTTTGCAATAGCGGTTATCAAGACGCGCCGACCACCGCTCCTGCCACGCGACAAACGCAGCCGGACGGCGGTCGTTATGAACCACGTGAATGACGTCGAGCGCGTGCCAGGTCACCAACTGGTCGATCAAATAATCGAGCACGGGCCGTCCCGCAACCGGAACCAATGCCTTGGGCATTTCCTTGGTGACCGGCTGCAGCCGCGTTCCGAATCCGGCGCACAGGAGCACGGCAATCATGGGGGTGTGCTTTGGTTTCGTCGTGAGGCTCGATGACGGTCCGGGAAAGAGCCTTAACGCTACATTCACTATCAGCAGGGCACACTCACACTCCCACCGCCTCCAACTCCGTAAGCAGTCGGTCGTGGAAGGCGCCGTTGGAGGCGACGATGCCGCGGTTTTGCTTCAGCAAGTGCCCGTGGCGAAAGTCGAGCGGCTGCCCATCAACATCGGTGACGTGGCCGCCCGCCTCCTCGACGACGAGCATGCCCGCCGCGTGATCCCAGATGCGCTCGGTGTAGTCGGCCGTGCGGGGCAGGCGAAAGTAAATCTCAACATCGCCCCGCGCCACGAGCGCATATTTCGCCTGGCTGTCCATCCGGATCGGCCCTTTCTGGATCCCCAGGCGCCGGCCCACATCGAGCGCAGCGTCGTGGGAGCTGTGGGCCGAGACGAAGGAATCGCAGAACTGCGCGTCCGCCACCTCCTCCACCGCGCTGGCGTGAATGACCTGTGGATCGGTATCCGCTTCGTCCACCATCGGGATTTGCACGGCGCCCTCGCCGCGAATAGCCGTAAACACCTGTCCTGTCGAGGTCGGGTCATCGAGGTCATCCGGCAGGTTGGGGCAGCCGAGCGCGACCACGTGCGGCTGCCCGTCGATGACCAGGGCGAGCGCAATCGCATACTGATCGCCGCGCACGAATCCCTTGGTCCCGTCGATGGGATCCAGCGTCCAGAAGCGGTCGTGGTAGTGCTGAGCGTTGCCGTGGTCGATCCAGTCGCAGACGGCGCGACGATCGGCCTCCGGGCGGGTGGCTTGTACGCGGCGAACAACCGCATCCAGCACCGCTTCGTGCGCGTGGGTGTGGAGCGCGGAAGCGTCTTCTTCGGCGATGACCGGGTCGTCGGGAAACGCCTCACGCAGGGCCCGGCAAATCAGCGCCTGGCTCCCAAAATCGGCAACGGTGACCGGCGTCCGATCATCTTTTTCGAGCACGTCAGACGAGAGATCGGACTGCACGGCCTCGCAGAGCGCGGCGGCCTCGCGGACGGCGTCGACGGCAACGGCCTGCTCCTGCTGATAGGGGGACGAGTTCATGCGTTGGGAGGGATTGGATGGGTAGCGTACGAGGGATGGAAGCGAACCATGGACGGCCAACCGAGCGCCTCAGCACATGGCATCATACGAGGGCACGGCATCGAGAAACGTGTACGTGCCTGCGTCTCGGTCGATGCGACAGCAATAGTGATCGAGGCCGTTGGTCACGGCGAGAAAAGGCGCCTCGACCACGCGGTTGTAGCGGGCCACCTGATCGAACGTATCCTGCTGCACCCCGACCGCGGGCGCCTTGCATTCCACCATCAGCAGAGGCGCCCCTGCCCGGTCGTGCACGATGATATCCGCCCGGCGTGGCATGCCCTGATAGGTGAACGACTGCTCGACGGCCACAAGCCCACGCGGCACACCTCGATCTCGGATAAGATATTGGACGAAGTGCTGCCGCACCCATTCCTCGGGCGTCAACCGGACGTATTTCTGCCGGATGGGATCGTAGATTTCTCGCGTTCCGGCACGCTCGCGCTCCTGAAATTCATAGGCGGGCAAATTCAGCGTATCGAGAGCGACCATCGGTTCGGTTTTCGTGTGCGGATACTTCGGCGGTGGCGGTGGCGGCACAATAAACATACGAGCCCGCCGGAATGTGCCCAACCGCCCCTCGAAAGTGCGATCGTCGTTCTGGTGCGTGCTGGGAAACCGGTCGCCGTCCTTGGCCGGTGGCTCACACCGGCTGGGCTGCCCCTTCGCCGTAGCCCGTCATCTCGACATATCCGGTGCCGGATACCGGATCGCCGCTGGCCGTGCCGTCGATCTGGACCGCACCTTCCCAGTAGCGCACCGTCGCATCCAGCTCCTGATCGTCGAAAAATGGCGAGATGGTGAGATCGATGTCGGCCGAGGGAATCCGCAGCCGCCATCCGGCCGGATACGTCGCGCCTCGCCCGTTCGTCCAAGTATCGATCACCTCCAGCTCCACATCGCCCCGCGCGATGCGCGTCGCCGATCCATCCTCGGCCACGAGGATGCCTTCGGTGTACGGACTGGGCGTGCCGTCGTCCTGGCGGATCTGATAATACATGATGTCGCGCCCGTCTGCCAGCTGCAGCGCAAACCAGTCCCACCCGACCTGGTTTTCGCCCAGCGCGCTGGTGCTCCACTCGCGGTCCATCCAGCTATGCCCTTCAACGGCTGCCGAGTCGCTTTGGATGGCGACGGTACCCTCCGTGGCGAGCCGGGTGTACGAATAGTAATATGACGCGTTGCCCGCACCCGGCCCCTTCTGACTGAGGCCCCGGTCGCCCTGCAGCACGGGCGGTTTCTCGGGCGTCAGCGTGAGATCGACGCGGATGCCGTCCTCGGCGGCACGGAGCCGCATCGGGAACGGGGCGCCGGCGGATCCGGAGACCGACCAATCGTCGAGCCAGACGCGAAACGGATCGGCCTGGGCCCCGGCCAAACCGGCAGCGCCTCGACTGAACCGCTGGAAATCATACATCACCTCGTTCTCGACGTCGCTCAGGGCAAAGTGGGCCATAAAGAAGTGATCCGTCGCCCAACCCGCCGTATCGGGACTCGTATCGGGACTCGTATCGGGACTCGTATCGGGAC
>CAYUVF010000029.1:15687-47719 GCA_964448045.1 uncultured Rhodothermales bacterium | reverse complement strand
GGTGGGCAGGCCCGTGCCGCCGCCGTACGTCGCCACGATAAGCGACGGGATGGTCAGCGAGATGTAGAGATCGCCGTCCTCGTTCACATCGGTGTAGAGCACACCGGCTGACGACTCGGAGACGTTGGCGACGTCCTGCCCCGTGGCGATGAACATGGCCGTGATGGCATTGGGCGAGTGGGCACCGTTGTTGTTCGCGCCGGAGAGGAAAGCCCCCACGGTGCCCACGTTCCAGTGATAGTGAAGCTGATCGGGAGTGACGCGCATGTGCTGGACGAGCGCATCGCGGTCGATCACGGCCTCGGCCGTCACGCGCTTGCCCCGGGTGCGCATCACGTTGACCTGTGACGCCTTCTTATCCGTGGCAAAGTTGGACTCCAGGTAGAAGTGCTGGATGGGCTCGGGGTAGTGGTCCATCACCCATCCGCAGGCGGCGAACGTGGCGCGCCCCACCATGTTTTGCCCGGCCGCATCGCCCGTGGTGTAGTTGAAGCGCAGGTAGACGAAGTTGTTGGAAAGGTACGTGTCGACGTACTGGAGCTTGGCGATGCTGGAGGTGGCCTCGGCCTCCTCGCGAACCTGGTCCATGTGATCGATCACCCAATCCTTGAACTCGCGCCCCTCGCGCGCATCGTTGAACACGAAGACGGGCGCGCGCTGCATGTAATCGCCCACAATGGTCGATTTGACGCCGCCGCTCAGGTTCACCAGCTTGATGCCGCGGTTGTACGAGGCCACGAGCGTGCCCTCCGAGGTCGCCAGCGGAATCAGGAAGTCGCCATCGGCGTGCTCGCCGTTGACCGTCAGCGGCCCGGCGAAGCCGAGGGGCACCTGCGCCACACCGGTGAAGTTTTCGACGTTGCCCTCGGTGAGGTGCGGATCGAACGAGTACTGCATGACGTGGTCGAGCTCGGCGCCCGTGTAGTCCTGGATGAACTGCTGCCGCTCCGTGATGATCTCGTCGCTGTAATTATCGGCGTTGTCGCGCGGGATGCGAGGCAGCTCCTCCGACTGCGCCGAGATCGCGTCCTCCACCGTAAAGCTCAGCTTGCCGAAGGGCTTGCTCCGAAAGGCGATCCCGATCTCGTGCTTGCCCTCGGGCAGCGGCTCCCGGTCGGCAACGATGTGCACGATGCGCCGCAGCGGGAAATCGAGCGGCTCGCCCTCGGCCACCTCCTCCGGCGTGTACGTGGTGCCGTCGCTCATCTGCAGGTGGACCCCCTCCAGCGGCACCGTCTCGCCGTTGATGGTCACTTCGACGAGTTCGGTGAAGGTGGCGTCTTTCAGGCGATTCTTGATCGCAAACTGCACGCCCTGATCGGTATTCTCCAGGCTGCCAAAGGTGTAGAGCTGCTTCAGCAGCATACTCGGAATAAACATGATAGGGTCGGAATCAAATCATCAGTGAGAGTAGGCGAGCGCACCGCCGCGTCACGCCGCTGCGCCGTCCGGCTCGAAGCGCGCGTGCAACCAGCCGTCGGCGAGGGCGCTGTCGGTCAGAGTATAATAACTCAAAAAGTTGGGCAACGCGTAATTGCGCCGCTGATTGGCGACCTGCACCACGAGCTGATCGCCAAACTGCCGGGCGTCGATGTCCTCCTCGTCGGTAAACGGCAGGCGGATGTCGATCACGTAGGCGTCGTCGTCGCTGCGGACGCGGTACGTGGGCGCATCGTGGAAGACCTCGGCCGGATCGCGGTCGGCGTAGAGCCCGTCGCCGATCTGCTCCAGCAGCTCCAGCCCGAAGGCTTCCTCGCCCAGGTGCGGCACGCGCAGAATCGGCAGCGGCGCGAAGCTCCGCTCAATCTCGTCCAAGTATTTCGCCTGCGATGCGCGGTATTTCTGGAAGAAGGCGCCGCCCGAGGCGTCCTCCGGCAGCACGCGGTTGACGATCACCGCGTCGACGCCGTAGCCGTAGAGCTGCAGGTACGTGTACGCCCGCCGCGCTTCGTCGACCACCATCTTCTCCGGATTCATCACGAGCCGGATGGAGGTGCGCTCGGAGTCGGCGAGCACCTCCTGGATGGATTCGAGCTTGCCGAAGATCGTCTCCAGCTCCTCGTAGCCCTTATCGAGCGGGATGCCCGTCGTCTTGCGCACGCCGAAGCCGACGGATTTGAAGGCAAACTTTTGGAACGGAAACGCCTTCGAGAGCCACCACTGCGTCACCTGCGGCAGCGACAGCAGCGTGAGCGTTTCGCCCGTGGGCGCGCTGTCGATGATAATCAGATCGTAGTCGTCTTCGCGGACGAACTGCTCCAGCCACAGCAGCACCGATCCCTCGTTCATCCCGGGCAGCGCCGCCAGTTCCTCCGCCGCCACCTGATCGACGCCCTGCCACTTGAACACGGTCAGCATCAGCTCGCGCATGTTGCCCCAGTACTTTTTCATCGAGTAGTAGAGGTCGACCTCCTGCGCGAAGAGGCGGTCGGCGACCGCAGTGGGCTCGGGGCCGAGCTCCTGGTCGAGCGCATCAGCGAGGCTATGGGCGGGGTCGGACGAGAGGACGAGCGTCTTGTGCCCGCACTGGGCCGCGTGGAGCGCCGTGGCGGCGGCACACGTCGTCTTGCCGACACCGCCTTTGCCAGTAAACAGGAGGATGCGCGTGCTCATGGCGGGGGGCGTTATGAAGAGGCCGCGTGCAGTGGAAGATGGGACGGCGATGCTTGTTTCCGCCGGCTACGAATGAAATGATGCCAGGTAGTGGCGACGCACAGATCAAGAACGATTGTCCCGCTCCTCCAGCAGCGGAATGACGACGCCGTGCGAGCCGGTGAGCAGCAGCACATCGGCGGGGGCGGCGGTGCGCCGGAAGTGGGCCAGCGCCTCGTCGATCGTGCGGGACGGCTCGACGGCGGCGCCCGCCTCGGCGGCCTGGGTGGCGACTTCGTCGGCAGGCATCGCGCGGGGCGACGCGAACGACAGCGGGATGAGCGGTGCCCCGGCCTCGGCCACCACCCGCGCCATGGCACCCACGTCTTTGTCGCGCACGCCGCCAAGGGCCACCGTCAGCTGCCCGCCGCGCGCCGCGGCTGCGTCTTGAGTCGCCATCAGCGCCGCCTTCACGCCTGCCGGATTGTGCGCCGCATCGGCCACGATGAGCGGCTCCGTCTGCAACACCTCGAAGCGCCCGTGCACGCCGGCCAGCGCCCGCACGTGGCGCAGCCCCTCGGCGATGGCGTCGGCGCCGAACGCCAGCCCCTCGGCCGCACGCAGCGCCACCGCCGCATTCGCCTGCTGATACGCCCCGCTCAACCCCACGCGCAGGCCCTCGTACCGGCGGCGGGGCGTGCGCACCTCCAGCGTCGTCCCGTGCAGATCGGTGTCGGCGCGGAGCACCTCGACCTCATCCGCCACCACATGCAGCGGAGCGTCGTGCGCAGCGGCAACGTCGCGGAGCACGGCGAGCACCTCCGGCTGATCGGCGCCCGTCACCACGGGCACGCCGGCTTTGATGATGCCGGCTTTCTCGCGGGCGATGGCGGCGAGCGTGTCGCCCAGAATATTCGTGTGATCGAGGTCGATGGTGGTGATGCACGCCAGCGCCGGGCGGAGCACGTTCGTCGCATCGAGCCGCCCGCCGAGGCCCACCTCAACGACGGCGATGTCGACCTGCTGCTCGGCAAAATACAGGAAGCTGAGCGCCACCGTCGCCTCGAAAAAGCTCGGCTGGAGTTCGTCGAAATCCGATTGGAAGCGCGCCACCGCGTCGGCCAGCCACGCGTCGGGCGCGGGCGTGCCGTCGATGCGCATGCGCTCGGTGAGGTGGAGGAAGTGCGGCGACGTGTGCAGCCCCACCCGCCGCCCCGAGGCCGTGGCGATCGCCGCGATCATCGACGCGGTCGAGCCTTTGCCATTCGTCCCGGCCACGTGCACGCTCTCGAACGCCTCGTGCGGCCGGCCCATCGCGCCCATCAGCGCAGTCATCCGCTCCAGCCCCGGCTTGTACGCGTCATCGGGCTGGCCGGCGTAGCGCGGCAGATCGAGCAGATACGTGAGGGCGTCGTCGGGCGTCATTTGGGGCAAGGGTGAGCGAGGAGGCGTGGGAGAAGGGGGATCACTCATGCTCCGATTCGCCCGTTCGTGCACGCTCAATCCGCCGCTGGTCGCCGCCCTGATGCGTCAGGCGGAGGCGAATTGTGCGCGCAGGCAAGAGCTCCTCGACGCGGGCGGGCCACTCGATAAGGCAGATCCCATCGCCGTAGAAATACTCCTCGTAGCCCAGCTCGTAGAACTCGTCGACGTGAGCGATCCGGTAGGCGTCGATGTGGTAGATGGGCAGATCGCCGGCGTATTCCTGCACGATGGTGAACGTGGGGCTGCTCACGCGGCGTTCCGGCACGCCCCGCCCCCGCGCGATGCCCTTCACCAAATGCGTCTTGCCCGTCCCGAGGTCGCCGTAGAGCGCGACGAGGTCGCCGGGGCCGAGGTGCGCGGCCAGCCGCTCGCCGAGGCGCATCGTCTCTCCGGCAGATGTCGTTTCCATCGGCAGCAGCGCATCGAGGGCGGCGTCGCGCCGGGCGTTCGTATCCGTCATCAGTTCACTGCCCTCAACCCTGTTCCTGCTCACGATTTCGGCTGCATCGTCGCGACGGGCAGAATCATCTCTTGCAACGAGGCGCCGCCGTGCTGCATCGTATCGCGATAGAGGTTCTCGTAGTGGTGGAAGTTCGTCGGATAGACGAAGTAGTAGTCCTCCTTCGCGAGGATGTAGTTCGTGTTCATGTTGTGCGGCGGCAGGCCAAAGGTCTCCGGATCTTTCACGAAGATGGCGTCCTGCTCATCGCATTTGAGATTGCGCCCGTACTTGTAGCGGAGCGCGGTGGACGTCTCGCGGTCGCCGATGACCTTCGTCGAGCGCAGGCTGCGGATGGCGCCGTGATCGGTCGTGATGATAACGGTCGCGTTCGTTTCGGAGAGGCGGCGCAGCGCATCGTAGAGCCACGAGTGCTCGAACCACGTGCGAGTGAGCGCGCGGTACGCCTGCTCGTCGGGCGTCAGCTCTTTGAGCACGTCGGAATCGGAGCGGCTGTGCGCTAAGATATCGACGAAGTTGACGACGACGGCGCTCAGGTCGTGCTGCGTCAGGTTGCTCGCGTCCTGCGCGAACGTGCGCCCGTCCTCCGTAGCAATCAGCTTATCGTAGCGGATGTTAGCATCGATGTGATGCTGCTCCAGCTGATGATGCAAAAGCGCCTCTTCGTACTGATTGCGGCTGTGCTCGCTCTCCTCGTCCATCGACCAGACCTTGGGGAAACGCTCGATCAGATCGACCGGCAGTAGGCCGCTGAAGATGGCGTTGCGCGAGTAGGGCGTGGCCGTGGGCAGGATGCCATAGTAGAAGTCGGTGTCGATGTCGAAGAGCGGCCGCAGCAGCTTCTCGAACTCGAGCCACTGGTCGTACCGCATGCAGTCGATCACGAAGAAGACGACGGGGGCGTCGCCGTCGCGCAGTTCGGGGAGAACATACTCGGGCACGAGTTCGTGCGAGAGGACGGGCCGGTGCTCGTCGGGCTCGTAGTCGACCTCCGCGATCCACTCGGGGTAGTGCTCCTCGATGAACTGGCCGAACGTGCGGTTCGCGTCGCGCACTTGGTCGTCCAGAATCTCGCGCGCGCCCTCATCCTCCTCCAGCTCCAGATCGTAGCGCACCAGCTCCAGGTACAGCTCCACCCACTCGGCATGGGAGAGCGGATCGCGGAGGCGCTGCGCAATCTGGTTAAACGACTGCAGGTAGCTCTGCGAGAGCGACTGTTGCCGGAGGCGCGACCGCTCCAGCAGGCGCTTACACGTCAGCAGGACCTGGCTGGGGTTGACCGGCTTCGTGAGGTAGTCGCTGATCTGCCCGCCGAGGGCCTCCTCCATCAGCGTTTCTTCCTCGCTCTTGGTAATCATCACGACGGGCACTTCGGGCCGCACCTCCTTGATTTCGGCGAGCGTTTCCAGGCCGTCCATGCCCGGCATCTGCTCATCCAACAGGACGAGCTCGAAGGTGCTGTCGCGAATCTGCTGGACCGCGTCGGCCCCGTTCGTGACGCTGGTGACGTCGTAGCCTTTATTCTCGAGAAACATCAGATGCGGACGTAGCATGTCGATCTCGTCGTCCGCCCAGAGAATGCGCGGGGCATCCTTCATAGCCGTGGGAATCTTATGGATGGTTTGGAGGTCCGTGTGGACGCGCCCTTCGCGAGTTACGACGTGGGCGACCACACGTAGGCGCCCTGCTTGTTGATATAGCCGTAGCCGCCGGCCGTTTTGACGAGGGCGAGCCCTTCGGAGAAATCCCAGGCTTTTTCGAACTGCGGCTCGATGACGAGGGTGCCGCTGCGGTCGATGTAGCCCCAGGCGCCGTCGACGCGAACGCGCGCCAGCCCCTCGGAGAAGTACCAGACCTGCTCGAAGCGCGGCTCGATAACGACCGCCCCGCTGGCATCGCGGAAACCGTACTGCCCGTCGACCCGGACGCGACCGTACGTGGGCTCGCGGGCTCCCGCCTCCAGCATGCGCGGATCGAGCTCAAACCGGGGGTCGATCACGACCTCGCCCGACGGGTCGATGAAGCCCCACTGCTCGCCGATCTGGACCGGTGCCAGCCCTTCGGAGAAGTGCCATGCATCGGCGTATTGTGGGGCGATGGCGACCGCGCCGGTAGAATCGATATAGCCGTACTGCTCGCCCCGCCGGATCAGCGCACGGCCGTCGAAAAAGCTCCAAGCGCGATCAAACTGCGGCTCGATAGCCACCGCGCCCGTCCCGTCGATGTAGCCCCACTGCCCGTCCTGAAGCACCGGATAGAGCCGCTCCGCAGGGGTCGCTGGCGAAGCGGAGTCAGACGGGGTACGCTGGCACGCGCCGAGGGCGAGCAAGCCAACGAGGCAGACGATACACCAGGCGGCGGGGCGGCGGACCATGGGAGAGCGGATTGATGGGACTCGGCAGATGGCGTCTTTCGCTATACCCGGTGTGCCTACGAAAGTTTAGCCGCACGCCCCGCAGCCGCGGCTCCTCGCTCCCGCTCACTCCGCTTCATCGGTGGGTTCAACGAGTCCCTCTTCACTCAGCTCCTCCAGAAACTGTTCGACGTAGTGAAGCGCCTCGTCGTAGGTGGTGTCCCACTCGGCCGTGATGGCCTCTGCAATCTCTTCCACCGAGCGCCCCCCCGAGAGCAAATCCCAGATGCGACTGCCCGTCTCGTTCAGCGAATAGTAGCGCTGCGTTTCGAGGCTGAGGAGAACCGATTCTTCCTCATCGAGCTGCGTGGAGATGACGTCGGGATGCGGGCGATAGGCGGGGGAAGAATCACTCATACATGGGCGGGCATCGCATTCACGGCTGGATGGAGAGTAGCAGAGGCGAGGCACAAAGTCAACGAAAACCGGTTGGATCGTGCGCCTCTGGCCCATCCATTCTTCTCGGCGCGTATATGTCATCCGCGAGTCCTTCCTTCACCGCGACCTTTCGGCTCCACGAGGTGCAAATCCGCACCGCTGCCAACGCCGCCCCCATTTCCGATTTGATGCGACGGGCGCTCTGCTATAAAGGCGCCACGGCCGATGCGCTCGACGCCCCCGCCGATCTCGTACTCGACTTCGCCACCCATCGCGCTCCGGCTTCGATTCCGGATGTGGCCCGCCGCCTCGGCCGAACTGAACATGGTAGCATCTGGATCTGGCACAGCGATGGGACAATCTACCTGCGCCGCGGCGACGCCACCGTCGTCCTCCATCCAGAAGCGGGCCGGGCCCAGGCGCACCTCAGCTCTGACCTGAGCCCGCCCTCCGATGCGCGCCGTGATCCACTGTTTTACCTGATCACGCTGAGCCTCGCGATCCTGCTCCGCTATCAGGGGTGGTTTCCCCTCCACGCAGCCGCCCTCGTCCGGAACAGCCGAGGCGTGCTACTCACCGCCGAGAGCGACAGCGGTAAATCAACCACCACGCTGAACCTTGTTCGGCAGGGCTGGTCGTATCTCTCCGATGATTCTGTGCTGCTGCGTGCCACAAACGGCGACGTGCGCGCCTATTCCTTCCGTACGGATTTCTGCGTCGACCCGGACGCCGCCGACCTGTTTCCCGAACTCGCCGACACCGAGTGGCCGCCGTCGCTCAGCGACAGCACGAAATGGCGCGTGGACGGCGGCGCGGTCTTCCCCGGTCAGTTCACGCCGGCGTGTGTGCCGCGCGTGCTCATCCAGCCATCCATTGTCGACCAGCCCACGAGCTCGCTCACCCCGGCCGACTCCAAAGCCATCCTGGGCACGCTCTTCCGGCAGGGCGCCCTGTCGATTGTGCCCGACCGCTCCATCGCCGACGCGCACCTGCACCTGCTCAAACGGCTCGTCCATCAGGCCGAGGCCTATCACCTCAAAGCCGGCCGCGATGCGCTCGACACGCCCGAGGTGCTCGCTCATCTCCTCGCACCGGTCGTGAGCTAAACCGTCTCCTCAGGGACGATCGGGGGGAGAGGGAAAGGGCGTCACTTCGACCTCGCCGGAGCCTCCGCTCTCGTTGTCGCTGTCATCCACGGCAGAAACCCGGTAGTAGTACAGCGTGCCGTTCGAGACATCTGAGTCGGTGAAAGAAGCCTGCGACAGCGGCGAGCCGTTGAGGGGCGTGAGGCCGGAGAGGCTGCCGATGGACGAGGTCGAACGGTAGACGTTGTAGCCATCCAGATCGGAGGCGCTCACCGCCGACCACGATAGCTCCACTTCGCCATCGCCCGAGATGGCTTCCAGGTTGGAGGGCACCGGCGGGGGCGTGGTGTCTTCATCGGGCGGGCCGCCGCCGTTATCGTCGTCGTTCGATCCGCTGGAGCTGCACCCCACGAGACCAATCGTCAGCAAAATAACGAGGCCCCAGCGCGCACCGCGCACGAGCTGCTTCCATCTACGTGTCATCATAATCGAGTATCCATCCAATGAGCAATCGCCTTCCAATATAAGCCACGTCCCCTACCGAACCAAAACGAGGCGCTGGATCTTCGTCTGCCCGTCGACGGTCAATCGGCTGAGGTAGACGCCGCTGGATACGGGCTGGCCCGCGTCGTTGCGGCCGTCCCACAATACGTGATGGAGACCGGGACGTTGCTCGGTCGCTACGAGGGTGCGGATGCGCCGCCCCAGCACGTCGTAAATCACCAACCGAACATCCTGCTGCTCCGGCAGGGCATATTCCAGCGTCGTTTGCTCGTGGAACGGATTCGGATAGTTGGGCCGCAGCGCCAGCGCGTCGGGCACGATGTCCGCCGCCGCGTTCTCCGCGTACGCTTCATCGCCGATCACCAGCTTGAGTGGCATCGAAGCCGATTCGGGCCGAAGCGTGACCGCAGCCCGAGCGTGCAGATCGTACGTGCGCGCCGTCTTCGGATTGATGAGCAGCACCTGCCGATCCGGGAACGCCTCCAGCCCCTCGGTCTGCAGCTGGATGGTGGCAGCGTCGTCGCTCGCGAGCGTCAGGTCAAACGTGTAGCCGGCCCGGCCCGCAGCCCGGTACTCGGCGGCCAACTCGGTGTATGTCGGGTCCACCTCATCATTCACAAGGCGCAGATGGGCCGACTCGAAGTAGCCCGGTGGGGCGAACTGGTCGTACGGATCGCGGCTCGCAGCGGCATCCGGAGCGACTCCGGCGCGCACCTGCGCCACCGGCTCGCCGTCGCGGTGCGCGGTGAGCGTCAGCGACGCCAGCGCCTCGGTGGATTTCGGCGCAGTCGTCGGCTGCCCCGGCGCCCCCGGATACGGAATCGTCAGGGCGTCGAGGCCTTGCTCATTCAGAAAGTAGTAGGCTTGGCCGCCCTTCGCCGAGGCAAAGGCCGACGCCTCGCTGAAGCCGCCATCCCACGCCCATAGCGCCTGCGTCACCTCGTTTGCCGCCTGCACCGCGCCCCAGCTGACCTCCACATCGAGCGGGTTCGAGACGATATTCCACCCGTCGTGCACGTCGATGGCGTACGTCCCCTCATCGGCCAGGTTGACGGCTTGCACCGCACGCGACAAAGACCAATCCGACTGGCTGATCACCCAGAAACCGCGCCCCGGCTGAAAGTTGAACGTGGAGGAGCCGTCGTACTTGACGAGGAAGTCACTGGTTGACCCATCGTCCCAGTAGGCCATCCACCCTTGCCCCACCGGGTCGTCGAAGGTCGACGCCAGCGGGATGCTCTGCCCGCCCGGCAAGGCTACAAGCCGATAGCTGCTGGGGGCATCCGGTGGGCCGAAGGCGACATCGGCCACCACGTCGACCGTAGACGAAAGCGGGAAGGCGGCGAGTTCCGACGTAGCCGCACTTTCGTTGCCCTCGCTATCGGCCGCAGTCAGCCGATAGTAGTAGGCCTGCCGATTGTCGACGCCGGTATCCGTATACCGGGTTGTGCCGGTGGAAATGGTCGCGACCCGGTTCGACGGATCCGGTTGGACGTCTGAGGTGGTTGACCGGTAGAGCCGGTATTCGGCCAGGTCGCTCTCGACGTTGGCGTCCCACGAAACCGCCACTTCGCCATCCCCGGCTTCCACGGAAAAGGCGGTGGGCACATCGGGCGTGCCCCGCGGATCGGATTCCTGCAGCACCTCGCCGGTTCCCATGTCGATGTACCGCTCAAAGATCTCCACGCGCGACGAGGTAACACCGATGATGCGCACGCGCCAAAACTCCGCGATCGGCACCGGCGTGTCCGTCCAGTACAGATTCCCCCCCTGCACGATGGTCGTCAGGTTGCGCAACCGGAAGGGCTCGATGAAGTCTTGCCCACCATCGTCGAGCGCAGCCTGAAGCGCGGCGTCGGAGTCGACGAATCCGTCCGGGACGGTGTTCATCTCCATCAGAAACGCCGGCACCTGGCTGGTGTCGACGCGCGCGTCCAGCGGGTTGATGGTGACGCTCGTTTCCAGCCCCTCCTGCGGCGAGTGGAACCGGAAGGTCCACTCGTACGCCGTGCCCGCCGGGCGCGTGCCATAATTGGCCTGGACGAGCTTGAGCTGCTGATCGGGCGCGTAGCGGGCCGCCGAGTCGCGAGCCACCGCAAGATTTTGTGCGTTGCGCGCCGTCGTCAGCGGAAAGTCGAACAGCTCCAGGCTGATGCTTGTGCGTGCGTCGCCATCGACCTCGACGGTATTGGGCGTGCCATCGCCATCGGGATCGTGGAAGCCGAGCGCGTCGATCTCGGTGTTCGTGCCGTCGGTGTATCGAACAGCGATGGGCACGTACGAGCCGGGTCGCACGAAGTCGAGCGAATACGCACCGGACGAGCCGATGAGCGCATCCGCCGCGCGGACCGTCCAGTTGTTCTCGCGGATCGAGAAGGCATCGAGCAGCAGGATCTGCGTGAAGGGGCCGTCGCTGGCTGTTGCGTTTGTGCCCATCGTCCCAAACATCGCTTTGGGCCGATCGGGAACGGTAGCCTCATCGCCGGGCGACACGGGCTCCGCTTCCGCTCGATCGAAGATGGGCCGGCCGAGGCCGTTACGCTTGAGCCCGTCGGCCAACGCGCGCAGCGACGCGCGCACCGCCGGTGTCCACCGCGCTGCCGACTTTGGCGCCGCCACCGCTCCGCTGATCTGGCCCTGTCCCATGTCGGGCGCCGTCGAGTAGCGCAGCACATACGGCTCGGTCATCGGGTTCCCCTCGGAACTCTTCACCGCATACACCAGCCACGTGTAATCGGTATTGGGCTGATGCTCGGCGCGGAAGCGCACGAAGCGCGGCGTGATGTTATCACCGCCTCCACAATCGCCCCGGAAGTTGATACACAACGACACCTGGTTGAAGCGGAGTTCGGGAAAACCGGGCCGGTACACGAACGCCGTATTCCAGTCGGTGCTGACGTTCACACTTGCATTGAAAGCGAACGCGACGGTGTCGGACACGCTGACGCCAGAAGCGCCCTTGGCGGGATCGGATTGCTCGACGTAAAAAGACTGCCCCTGCGCCAGTCCGGTCCAGAGACACAGGATCAGCACGGTCACTGCATATCGCACTGCATATCGCATAGAAACGCGCGGCTACTGGTTGAAGACAAGCCCCGGCGGCACGCACCGCCCAATGGGTATGATAGTAGACAACAATTTGACGAAGCGCCCATCTGGTCTGGAGCAGGAGGACTGCTCTTCAGCCCGACACGAACGGAACGGGCTCGCCCCCGATGGGCCTACAAAATACACGGCGGCCGCCTCTCGAACAAGAGACGGCCGCCGCCCTGCTTTTTCTCTGATTCTCTGATGCAGCTGACCGCATCAGCTTCCATCATGGGATTGGAACGTAAAGAACCGATCGGCCGTGCGGTCGACGAGGTCGGCCTCGCGGCGGAGTGCCGGTGCCACGAATGGCTTGCGCGCGTCTTCTTCCGGGGAGCGATCCGCCTTCGAGGCGTCTTCGGGTTGATTCATCGTCATGGTTATCACCGTTTAACTATTCTTGAGAGGAAGCCCGTTCACGCGGTTTTTAGCGGACCAGCGTCATGCGGCGCGTCTGGGTGAAGTCGCCCGCTTCGATGCGGTAGAAGTAGACGCCGCTGGCCAGTTTCTGGCCGCCGTCCGTGCGCCCGCTCCACTGCACCTCGTGCGCCCCGGCCACGAGCGACTGGTTCACCAGCGTGGCCACCTTGCGCCCGGTGATGTCGAAGACGGACACCGTCACTTCGTTCGCTTCGGGCAGCGTAAAGTGGATCGTCGTCTGCTCCCGGAAGGGGTTGGGATAGTTGCCGTCGAGGACAGGTCGATCCGTTGCTATCTTTGAGAAATCGTGAGGCGGATCGAGGAATGTTACAAACCCTCCCTGACAGTTTGAGGTTACCTCAGCGAAGTAGCTGGCCTGCCCCGCTTGTGGAGCCGTCAGCGTGAACACAACTTCAGTGGGAAATGCACCACTGGTCGTCCAAACATCATCGCTCTCCGGATCAGAGAATGTGCCGCCATTACTCGAGGAGAAGCTGACATTGAAATTGTTCAGTGTGCTGAAGTTTACCTGCTTGATGCCATCAATGCTATTGATGGTTAGTGTTACAGTGCGGGTATCATCATCTTTCTCTTCCGAGAACGTGGCCGCATCGCATTCTGTGGAGCCGCAGAACTTCAGGTTTGATATTCCGGGCAGATTCCCACTCCCAACCGTTGGCAGATTGGAATTAGAGAAAGCACCTGAGTACACAGCATCTCCAGAAGGACTTGCCTGTTCAATTACAGAATTCGGTCCTCCTTTTACTACGATTGCAGAAATGGGCTGCGTTGAAGTCCAGGTACCGCTCTCGTTGTCCGAGTCACCATCAATGGAAACGATTCCTTCATTTCCTGATGGCTCTTTAAATTCGTAACTACCATCGTCATCGTCATATTCGAATTTGGCTACAAGCTCAGTACCAGCGGGACAGTCTTGATTTCCGCCGTTGTTACTGCCTCCACCATTATTCGTCACCTGCCCCTGAGCCGGCAGCACAAACAACCCGGCTGCGACCACCAGTACCACAACCTGTAAAACTCGTCTCATATCATCCTCCGTATCCGCATCGACGTGAGCGCTCGCCTTTTGTAATGGATAGGGTATCCATTTTTCCGTTAGGGTATATAACACGAGCATCCGGCGTGCGCAATGGGCGATAGTCGCTTGCGCCAAAAATGGGGGCGCTCTGCTCCACATCAGGGCCCCTTCGCCCCTCCAGTGGATCAGTTGGCGGGGATAATGCGCACAATTCGGCAGATATTGCGAGCCGTTTCGGAATTCCCTCTGCTTTGGGGCCGCGGTTCGCCCTCCCACAGTGCACGCAAGCCGGGGCGTCATCGAAGCAGCGTGAGGCGGCGCGTGCGCATCTGGTCGTTGGCCTTCAAACGCACCAGATAAACCCCGCTGGCCAGTTGAGCGCCGCTGGCGCTGCGCCCCTCCCACCGGACCCGGTGCGTGCCCGCGGGCCAGGCCCCCTCGTGAAGCGTAGCGACCCGGCGCCCCATCACGTCATACACCGATAGCGTCACCTGCGCCGGCTCCGGCAGATCGACCTCGAAGGTCGTCGCGCCCGCGAACGGGTTCGGGTAGTTGCCGTGGAGAGCGAGCGCCTCGGGCGCCGGCCGGTCGAGCCGGTGGATCGGGTCGGCGTCGAAGGTGGATCCACACGTGTTTTCGATGACGGCGAAGTAGCTGGCTTCGAACTCGCCCGAGCTTCCAGCGGGTGGAATAGCTTCGAGCTCAAATGTTACCGTCTGTGGTTCGCCGCCCGGCGTTCCATCAAAGCTGAATCGGATATCGTCGCTGGTTGTAAAATCCGATGGCGCATCGACCACCTCAAAGTTCGTCAGGGCAGGATTGTCATTGGGATCGACGAAGTCAATCTGCGTCAGCCCCTCGCCTGCGCCTCCGCTGGAGAACGTGACGAACAGGCTCATCCCCCGCTGATCTTCCTCGGTCACCTCCGGAATCGGACAATTGGCCACCTGACCCGGAAGAATTGTGTTGCCCTGCACGATGGGACCGAGGCTGAACGTGTTGGCATCCTCGACGGCGAAGAGGTCGTACGTGCCGAAAAAGTCTTTGACGTAGAAGGCGCCCGGATCGAGCGCGGATCCATTGAAGCTGTTGCCAGAGACATCGATGTTCGGGCCGAAGAGTTCGACATGGCCGTACTCGGTTTCGGTCTGGAAGTCGTTGCCGGTCACCGCCGATCCCGTGCTGGCTTCGAGTCCGAGCGCCACGCCGCCGAGAATGCTCCCCTCGAACAGATTGTTTTGCACGGTGACGTTCGTGCTCGGATCATTTACGACGCCACTGTCGAAGTCTCCGTGGATGTAGACGATCGGTGTGGGCGCCGAAGCACGCAGCGTATTGTTGCTGATCGTCAGATTATCGTACCCCACGTTCGCCGGCTGCGTGTGGAGGGCCACGCTGCTTCCGCCATCGATGATGAGGCCATCGACGGTGGCGCCGTCCGACGAAAGCGTGACCGTGCCGTTGATCGCCGGCGCGCCCGACGGGGCGGCCTTGGCCACGGAGGTTACTCCAACGCTCGCCCCTTGTAGCGTCAGTGCGTCGTCGATGGTGAGGCCCTCAGCGTAGGTGCCGGGGAGGATGTTCACCACGTCGGTATCTGCCGCGGCATCCAGTGCCGTCTGGATGGACATGGTTTCCGAGGAGCTGTGCTGGCCGACGAAGAACGCTCCATCGTCGAGATTAAACCCAATGGCTGCGCTCGGAGCTGGAGGCGAAAGTGTGCTCGCTTTAGCTGCCGCGTCCTGACTCGCTACTTCAAAGAGCGCCGTACTGCTTGGATCGCCCGAAAATGTGATGCGCGCGGGCAGGCCTACATCTTGGGCAAAATCGCTCAGCGAGTTACCATCCACACTTACTGTCTCTGTGCTGCCAAAGTCAGCCAGCGGCCATCCGCTGATGTTGCTGAAGGAAAAGGTCGCGTTGTTATTGGTGATTTCAATGGATCCGTCGCTCGCAAGTACGATCAGGCCATTGGGGTTGTCATCCAAGCCGATCGTTCCCTCAAATGTGACACTCGCTTCCGGATTGGCTCCAGAGGACGTGCTGCCATAAATCGCAATGGCACCAAGTCCGGTTCGATTCACGGCATTATTGGGGAGCGTAAGATTCCGAAGCGTCACATCGCGCGATCGGACGTTGATGCCGTCTTTCCCGGTTTCCGTGACGAGCGTGTTTTCGATCGTCGCGCCGTCCGTATCGAACAGGTTGATGCCCACCGCTTCGCCCGCGCCGGGTCCATCGACGGTCACATCGGTGATCGTGACGTTGTCGCCCAGCACCTGCACGACGGCGACGTTGTTGCCACATCCGCCCGCGGAGACGTTAACGTCCGCCCCATTCACGGTGACGTTTTCCAGCGTGGCGCCATCGGCCGTGATATCGACGCCGCGGCACACCGGACTGCTGCCGGGCTGGATGATGACGCCGCTCCGCGATACGCCTTGGAGCGTCACGGATTCGCTGATGGTGAGCGTGCCTTCGCCGATCTGATAGGTGCCGCCGCTGATTTCGATGGTATCGCCCGGGTCAGCCGCGTCGATGGCCTCTTGAATGGTGTCGTGGAAGATCCCCTGCGTGATGTTTTTGATGGGGCCCGAGGAAACCTGTGCTGTTACACCAAGGTTGTCAATCGCGACCTCGTCACGGGACCCGCTCCCGCCGCCAGTATCATCTGTATAGAAGGCCAGTGTAATGAAATCTCCATTTATCACATTCAGGCCAGCGATTGTCGTTGACTGAGCCTGCGTATCCCAAGCGGGCGACGCGTCTGACGCCTCCGAACCAGAGAAATTCAAGGAGGTGGGCGCAAAACTGGTTACGACGTCGCCTGCAGCCGGACTTTCGCATGCGCTTCCGGTTTGATAGTAAAGGTCAAGCGTAGTACCTCGTTCTTGATCGTTGAAATATCCGATTTCATACGCCACATCGAGACTTTCAATTACAGAACCAGTGTCGTTCTGATAGCACACATATATTACGCCAGGTGTCAGATCAAAGCCCCCCGGCTGAAATCCGAGTGCATAATTCCCCGCAGTTGGCTCCAGGGCATAAATACCGCCAGTAGTCACGCCTTGCGCACCATTATCCGTACCGCGCGCAAAGTCTCCTGAAGTTTTTGTACCACCAAAACCAAGATTTCCATCACTCAGACCCGAAACAGCAAAGATATCTGAGTCCAGTTGCCCAGAACTCGGCGACGGCGTAAACCCGTTTCCAAGAAAATCATCAAATGACTCCAGCGTCTGGACCCCCAACTGACTAATCTGTTGTTGGCCGAGTACAGGATTCGCTGATCCAAAAAGCAGAAAAGCAAAAAGCGCGACTAAGACGAGCAGTGTGCGTTTCATAACAAAGCACCATCAGGGGATCAAACCGGTCACGAAAAAGCGGCGGACGAAATGCAGATCAGTCCGCGTGAAGCGAGCTCGTAGAAAAGCGCCGCCTTGCAGGAATAATAGCAGGACGGCTGGCGCTCCCTTCTTGTGTTAAAAGATAGTGCGCCTCAATCTTCCAATTCGCGCGCAATGGCTGATGGCCCTGTGCGCCGCAGGCTCGAACCTCCGGACCGAAACGCGACGGCACCCCCCTCCGCTGACGCATGACACGGTGAACATGCTCCTTACATATTGACGATCCATTCCCAGGTGCTGGAATCGACGTTCGGCTTCATCCGCGGACGCAAATTCCCACAGATTTGCCGAGATCGAAGAACGGGGCGCGGAGCGCACACGGTCTTGCTGCATTGAAGGGCACGCCGTCCGTCTCCCACTCCCCGGAGGCTGCTCCTTCTGATCAGGATTGTCCGTTTCGTGCCGTTTCCCTCTTCCCCCACCGCTGCTTGGCGCCAGGTCCACTCGGCTAAGGAGTGGGCACTGTGGATCCCCGCCCTGTTCGTCGTGCTGGGCGTGCTAATTCCGGGGGGGTACCTCGTCCTGCGCGCCTTCGAGGCCGAACCGGCGCGGCTGTGGGAGCTCGTCGTGCGGATGCGCACGCTCCGCCTGCTGTGGAATACGGTCGCCCTCACCGCCGGCGTGCTCGTGGGAACCACCGTGCTGGCCTTCCCGATGGCCTGGCTGACGGCGCGGACGGATCTGCGCGGGAAGCGGCTCTTTACGCTATTGGGCGTGCTGCCGCTCGCCGTGCCCGGCTACGTGATGGCGTATGTGCTGCTCGCTACAACCGGCTCGTACGGCACGCTGGCGCAGGTAGCCGGCATCACGATTCCCCGCCTCAGCGGATACACCGGCGCGCTGATCGCCCTCAGCCTGTATACGTTTCCGTACCTGTTTCTGAACCTGCGGACGGCGCTGCTCGACCTCGACCCCGCGTTAGAGGAGTCGGCGCGGGCGCTGGGCTACAACCGGCGGCAGGTCTTCTGGCACATCATCCTGCCGCAGCTGCGCCCCGGCTTCCTCGCAGGCAGCCTGCTGATCGGCCTGCACGTGTTGGGGGACTTCGGCGTCGTCTCGCTGATGCGCTTCGAGACGTTCAGCTACGCGCTCTATCTGCAGTACGCGGCGTCGTACGACCGGATTTACGCCGCCTGGCTCGCCCTGATGCTGCTGGGCCTTACGATCGCCGTGCTCTTTCTGGAGGCCCGCCTCCTCCGCGGATTATTACTTTACCGGACGGGTAGCGGCACGAGCCGGCAGGCTGCGCCGGTCGCCCTCGGCAGATGGCGGATTCCAAGCTATCTGTTCGCCGGCAGCGTGGGTCTGCTGGGCGTGGGCGTGCCGGTAGTGACGGTGACCTACTGGATGGGGCAGGGCAGCGGCGCATCGTGGAGCGCGCTGGGATCGGCGCTGGGCGCATCGGTGTCGGCGTCGCTGCCGGCGGCGCTTCTGGCCGGGGCGCTGGCCCTGCCGCTGGCGTACCTGAGCGTGCGCCGCCCATCGCGGCTGACCAAATCCGTCGAGCGGATCGCCTACTTCGGCTATGCGACGCCGCCGCTGGCCTTTGCGCTGGCGCTTATCTTCTTCACGCTGCGCACGGCGCCGCCGCTGTATCAGACGCTGGCGCTGCTGGTGGTGGCCTACGCGCTGCACTTCCTCGCCGAAGCCATCGGGCCCATCCGCACGGCGCTGTATCAGGCGCCGCCCCGGCTGGAAGAGGCCGCCCGTTCACTCGGCCGCTCGCCGCTGGGCGCCTTCTTCTCGGCCACCTTTCCGCTGTTGCGCAAGGGGCTGCTCGTGAGCATCGCATTCGTCTTCCTCTCGGCCATGAAAGAGCTGCCCATCACGTTCCTGCTCTCGCCCATCGGCTTCGACACGCTGGCGCTGGAGGTGTGGAGCTATGCCAACGAGGCGCTCTTCGACCGCGCCGCGCCCTTTGCGCTTACCATCATGGCGTTCTCGGCCGCGTTCGTCGGACTGTTGCTAATGCGTGAAGAGGCTGCGCACTGAGGCGCTTCCGCGAATCTTTGCGCGCGACACCGAGTTGAGCATGGCGGATGTGTCGCCTTCTAAATTTAGTCTAAACAGATGGCTGCGATTCTGACGGTTTCCGGCCTGACGAAGCGCTTCACCCCCGAAGCGCCGCCCGTCGTCCGTGACGTGGATTTCGCGGTGGATGATGGCGAGATCTTCGCCCTCCTCGGCCCGAGCGGCTGCGGCAAAACGACGACGCTCCGCCTGATTGCCGGCTTCGAGCACGCCGACCGCGGCACCATCGCCCTGCACGATCGCACAATCACGGATTCCACCACGCACGTCGCTCCCGAGCAGCGCGGCATCGGGCTCGTCTTTCAGGACTACGCGCTGTTCCCGCATCTCACTGTGCTGGAAAACGTCATGTTCGGCCTGCCGGATCTGCCGAAGGAAGAGCGCCAGGCCCGCGCCGAAGAGGCGCTCTCGATGGTCGGATTAGAGCGCTTCACCGATCGCGCCCCGCATCAACTCTCGGGCGGCCAGCAGCAACGGGTAGCGCTCGCCCGCACGCTCGCCCCGCAACCCGAACTCATCCTGCTCGATGAGCCGTTCTCCAATCTGGATGCGTTGCTCCGCCAGGGCACACGGCAGGAGGTGCGCGCCCTGCTGAAGGAGCGCGGCATGAGCGCCGTACTCGTCACCCACGACCAGGAAGAGGCGCTTTCGTTCGCCGATCGCGTCGGCGTCATGCGCGGCGGGCAGATCGAGCAAGTGGGCACGCCGGAGGAGGTCTACTATCAGCCGCGGACGCTCTTCGTGGCCCAGTTCCTCGGGCGGACGAACCTGCTGCTCTCGCAGGCCGCCGGCCTCGAAGCCGAGACACCGCTCGGCCGCGTCAGCCTCAACCGCGAAGCCGCCGGGACGGTGCTGCTCTCCCTCCGCCCCGAGCACCTCACGCTCGACCACCCCGATCACGCCACCGGGCCGGTAGGCACCATCATCGGGCGCGCCTTTAAAGGGCACGACATTACGTATCGCGTCGAATGCGACGGGAGCGAGTACCTCGTCCACACACACAACCGGATGCCCTATCAACCCGGCGACCGCGTGGGGATTCGCCCGCTCGAATCGGCCGTGGTGCTCGAGAGCCGCAATCAGGTCAAAAGCCCCCTTTCCAGCGGCGTGACGGCAACCGTGGATGCCTGATGCGCCCCGGTTGCATCCCGCCCGGCGGACGCGTACCCTGTACGTCCGCATGTGCTTTTCACTGGACCGATGGACGCTTATTATGGCTATTCCTTGCAATGTGGGTGGCATGGACAAAACCGTTCGCGTGGTGCTGGGCATTGCGCTGGTAGCAGCCGGCTACTTCCTCGCGCCCTCCTCGATCTGGTCGATCGTGGCGTATCTGCTCGCCATCATTGCGCTCCTCACCGGGCTGATCGGCTACTGCCCGCTGAACCAGCTCGTTGGCATCGACACGTGCTCGCGCACTCAGGCTTGATATTTAGGGCCTGATGGGTTCCCCTGAGGGCCACGCGCCCACCGAACAGGAGTCCGTCTTTGGGCCTCCGACAACCGTTTCGGCGGTGCGATCGCGAAACGGAAGCGGCGCAGCCCGAATCATCCATCGGCGGTTGACCGCCCCCGCATGGGCCCCTTATCTTTCCTGTGCGAGCCTTAGAGACTTATGTCATCACTTGAAGGGGGAGACGATTATGACTGGCCAACCGCATATTCTTGTTCTGGGCTGCAACTTTGCCGGGCTCACGACGGCGCGCTACATCCGCGAATTTGTCGGCGACGCCGCCGCGATCACCTGCATCGACCGCAAGCCCTACCTCACCTTTATCCCGAACATCCCGCTGGAGGTCTGGCACAACCACAACCCGGCCGAGGAGCTGCAGATGCCATTCATCAAGTTTCTCGACCGCGACGACATCGACTTCATCCAGGCCGATGTCAAAGCCATCGACGTCGAGTCCAAAACCGTCGACTTCGTGCCAACGGAGCGCTCCGGCTCGGCGTCGGAAGACATCCGCTACGACTACCTCGTGATTGCGCTGGGCAATACGCTCGCGTTCGATGAGATCGAGGGCTTCGGCAAGTACGGTCACACGCTGACGGATACGTACTACGGGGAGAAACTGCGGGCGCACCTGCACGAGGGCGGCTATAAAGGCGGGCCGGTTGCGGTGGGCTCGGATCGCTTCATTCAGGGGCACCATCCCAAGCTGCCGGATCTCCCCGTGGCCGAAGCGGCCTGCGAGGGGCCGCCCGTCGAGATCGCGTTTTCGCTGGCCCACTGGCTGGAGCAGCACGAACTGGGCGATGCGCGTACGATCACGCTGTTTACCCCCGCCGAGGTCATCGCCGAAGATGCAGGCGAGCAGATCCTCAACGAGCTCCTGCCGATGATGGAGGGAATGGGCTACGGCTACCGGGCCGAGACCGGCGGTATTTCCCGGCTCTACGAGGACGGCATCGAATTCAAGGACGGCTCCAGCATCGAAGCGGAGCTCAAAATCATCTTTCCCAACTGGCGCCCACACGACTTTCTGCGGGAGCTGCCCATCTCCGACGATCAGGGCTTCATCGTCACCGATCTCCACATGCGCAACCCGGACTATCCAGAGGTTTTCTCCGTGGGTGATGCGGCGTCGATTACGGTGCCCAAGCTGGGCTCGCTGGGGCACAAAGAGGCTGAGGTGTGTGCGAAGACGCTGGGCCAAGAGGTGGGCGACTACGAGCCCGATGCGCCCATCGAGCCAGTCGAGTTCGAGGTCATCTGCATGGGCGATATGGGCGGCCGCAAAGGCTTTTACATGCACACCAATGAGTGGTGGGGCGGCACGACGAGCATCCTGAAGATGGGCTACACCCCCCACGCGTTGAAGATGGGCTTCAAAACGGTGTATTACACCACCGGCGGCAAGGTGCCCACGTGGGGGCTGCCGCTTTCCGAACTCGTCGGCGACCACACGGTGATCTGACCCTGCGGCGATTGGACGCTATTCCGGCGGGGTGCAACGATTGTCGGGATCGGGGAGTCTACTGTGGCGAACTCGTACTCTGCCATAGTAGCCCGTACTTTGATCGATGCCTCGCTCGCTCTGCCTCCGCCGGATCGTTTTCGCTCTCCTCTTCCTGAGCCTGCTCTATGCTGGCTCTGCGCTCGCTCGCCCCGCCTCTTACTCCAAGAAGCCGGCGCGTATTCGCGTAACGGGGCACACGCCCAAACTCCAACGCCTCAAAAGAACGGGGGCCGGAACATTTCCCCTGTTTCTCGACGCCCCCCGCAACCATTTCGCGGATGCCCCTGTCTGCTCTTCCTGAACGACCTTCCAACTCATATTTGATGGTGCTATGATATCTGCTGTTCGATTTGCCCGCATCGCCGTACTCGCGCTCTGCCTCGGACTCGCCGCAGGAACCGCCGCTCCGGCGCAGGCGCAGGATGCCACCCGCCGCACCGTACGTGAAACGGTTGACCTCGACGCCGACGGCAGCGTCCACCTTAAAGCCTTTACCGGCAGCATCGAAATCACTACGTGGGACCGCGAATCCGTCGACATTGAGGTCCATATTGAAGGCGACGACCAAGAATTGGTCGATATGACCGCCATCCGGATTGACGGCAGCGACCGCCGCCTGACCATCGAAACCGATTACGACGATGTCGAAGACGAGCAGAAGTTCATGGGCCTCTTTAGCTTCGGCGACGCCGATAAGCCTGCGACCCACTACACCATCCAGATGCCCCGCGGCGCCGATCTGTCCATCGAAGACTTCAGCTCCAAAATCAACGTGAGTGACCTGCAGGCCGATCTGTCCATCAACACGTTCTCGTCGACGATCCGCTTGCGCGGCATCGAAGGCGGCATTAGCGCGGAGACGTTCTCCAGCTCCTTCCGCGCCGATGAGGTGCGCGGACACGTGGACTTCGAGACGTTCAGCGGCGACGCCACCATCCGCTTCGCAGCGCTGACGGGCGACAGCCCCTTCGAGAGCTTTTCGGGCGATGTGGAGCTGTACCTGCCCGAGGACGCCACCTTCGACCTCGAGGCCGAGATGGGCATGAGCGGCTCGCTGGAATCCGACTTCGATCTGACGATGAACAGCTCGGGCGACAACGAGCAGCGCGCCCGCGTCGGCGAAGGCGGTCCCAAGATTGCGTTCGAAACCTTCAGCGGCGATCTCGAATTGCGCATCCGCTGACGCCCTCATGCCAGCCGGTCTTTGAGCGCCTGCGCCCGGCGACGGCTCATATCGAGCGGTGCGTCGTAGCCGGCGACGTGCACCGCGTACGTCCCGTTGGGCGCCCGCTCAATCCGCTCCACCTTGTCGACCCCGGCGATCGTGGAGCGATGGATGCGCGCGAAATGATCGCCGGGCAGCCGCTCCTCCCAGCGCGACAGCGTGACGGAGGTGAGCACCATCGCGCCGCCGGCGAGGTGCAGCTCGGTGTAGTTGCCCGCGGCCCGGATGAACACGATATCGCGAATGCAGATGAACTGTGGGCGGCGGCCCTCCTCGTAAAAGAAGAGATCGTCGTAGCGGAAGGCATCCGCGTCCTCATCGGATGTTTTGGGCAGCGTCCCCTCCGAGTCCCGCACGCGGCGCAGCGCCTCGGCGAGGCGCGCGGGGTCGACCGGCTTCAGCAAATAGTCGAGCGCATTTACCTCGAAGGCGCGGACGGCGTATTCGTCGTAGGCGGTGACGAAGACGACGCACAGCGGCTGGTGGATATGATCGAGCAGGTCGAAGCCGGTTTCGCCGCGCATCTGGATGTCCAGGAACACCACATCCGGTGCCTGCTTGCGGATCGCGGCAGCGGCTTCGTCCACGGTGCGCGCCTCGGCGACGACCTCCACGCCGCCCTGCTCCTCCAGCGCCGAGCGCAGCGCCCGGCGGGCGAGCCGTTCGTCATCCACGATGAGGACCTGCAGCACATCATCCGGCATGGGTCTCGGCGCGATCGATGATGGCCGAGTCGATTTCGATGCGGGCGCGCACCCATCCGTCGTCCTCCGTCAGCGCAAAATCGTACGCCTCGGGGTACTGCGCATCGAGGCGAGCGCGGACGTTGGCGAGGCCGGTGCCCGTACAGTCCCCCCCGAGCGCGGCGTCGGGGCGCAGGTGGCCCGTGTTGGCGACATCGATTACCAGCGCCTCCGCATCGGTCACCGTGCCCGTGATGACGATCTCCAGCGGAAACGGACTCGTGCGCTGGCCGTGCTTGATGGCGTTCTCGACGAGCGGCAGCACCAGAAAGGCCGGCACGCCCCGCCGCGCCGCCGCCTCGTCGATATCCAGCGTCACCTGCAAATCGTCCTCGAAGCGCATCGTCTCGATGGCGAGGTAGTGCTCGATGGCATCGATCTCCTCGCGGAGCGTCACCGTGGCCGGGCCGTCATCGGCCAGCAGCGAGTAGCGCAGAAATCCTGAGAGCTCGCGCACGGCCTCTTGCACGCGGCGCGGACTCTCCTCGGCGAGGGCGCTGATGGTGTTGAGCGCATTGAAGAAGAAGTGCGGGTTAAGCTGGTAGCGGAGCATCTGCAGACGGGCGCGCTGGGCCTCGGCATCGGCCTGGAGGATGCGCTGCTGCTGGCGCTGGCGCTCGTCCCAGTACGTGAGGCCGAGGTAGAAACCACTCCAGATGAGCAGCACGCCCGGAAACGCCGCCGGATGCGATAGCAGTGATCCCTGTCCCGGAAAAAGCGTCACGTAGGGCATCACGGGCCCGACGAACGGATCGATCCACTCGGCGCCCCAGTGGTTCACCGCGCCCCAGAGCAGCCCCACGCCGACCGAGCCGCCGAGCACCGTCAGCGCCTCCCAGCCCGGATTCCAGCGCGACATCCCCGGCCGCGCGTACCCCCACCCCAGCGCCGAGCTAAACATCAGCCCCGTGCCCGCAGCCCACACCGCCTGCTTCCGGACGATGTCGTGAAAGGGGTTGTACGAGCGCAACGTGTAATAGTAGATCACCCCGTACACCGCCCAGCCGAGCAGTTGAAGCGCCCCGGCTCCCAGCCAACGCATCCGGCGGTTGTTTAGCTCGAAACGCACAGCCGTCATGAGTGCATCGGTGGAGGAAGTATGCGGTCTTCGACTAAGAGACTGTCTATGAAGATTTCCGTAGACTGCGACTTCGCCGGTTTTGGCGTCTGGAGCCGGTTCTTCTCAGGAAGTAGTTCCACTACGTCCATCGAAGAGCCGACCCCATCCACGCAAAACGGCTGTGTCTCGCCTCCACGTTAACTTCGCAGACAGTCTCTAACATCAGGCCGCGCAGGCGCAAATGCGAGCCGCAGGTTGATGAACGGCCCCCACGGTTGACGAGCGGTGCATCTCCCCCCACCCTCCGCCGTTGATTAATCCCACAGTGTCAGCTAATCCTTTCGAACAGATTTCTCCACGATCATGCGCTCCCGACTTTCCGTCCTCGCTCTCGCGCTGCTGTTCATCGCCAGCCCGGTATCGGCCTTCGCTCAATCGGAGGACGCCCGCGTCGACGCCGCCAAACAAGCCGCCCAGGAGTGGCTCACCCTGATCGACGCCGACCAATATCAGAAGTCGTGGGAAGAGGCGGCGAGCATCTTCACCTCGCAGGTCACCGCCGACCAGTGGGCCGCGCAGGTCCAACAGGCGCACAGCTCCCTCGATTCGCTGCAGTCCCGCTCGCTGATTGCCGCTCGCTACACCAACTCACTGCCCAATCTGCCGCAGGGCGACTACGTCGTGGCGCAGTACCGGGCCCTGTACGGCTCCCGAAGCACCGTGGAAACGATCACGCTGACGAAAGATCAGGACGAATGGCGCGTGGCCGGCTACTTCATCCGCCCGGAAGACCAGAACCAGTAAGCAGCGATCTCAAAATCCAGCGTGTCATTCCGACCAACGAGGAGGAATCTCTCTGAATGGATTTATCCGCTTGGGAGAGATCCACCCCAAAGGCACTTCTTCGCTCCGCTCAGGGCGCCTCGTCAGGCTCAGGATGACAGCCTTTTCCGTTTTGAGATCGCCCGCAACCCCGGCAGGCTGAAAGCCCGATAGCCGATGAACCGCTGCCTCCCCCGATTCGCCGGTCTTCTGCTGATGATAGCGCTGTGGGCGCCCACGTCGACGCCCGCCCAGACGCCCTCCGCGCGGATCGATTCGCTGGGCCGCGCGCTGACGAACGGGCCCCCCAGCGGCGCCGTCATCGGCATCGTGACGGAGGGACGGCGGTCGGTGCACGGATTCGGCGCGGCAGACTCGACCGGGGCGGCGCCCACGGCGCAGACGCTCTTTGAGATCGGCTCGGTGACGAAGACGTTCACCGGCCTGCTCCTCGCCGACGCCATTGAGCGCAGCCTCGTCCGGCCCGATGACCCGCTTCACTCGTTCCTGCCCGATTCGCTGGCGTGGTCTACGCCCGATGGCGCCTCCATCACGCTGGAGCAGCTGGCCACTCACCGCTCGGGCCTGCCGCGGCTGCCGTCGAACCTGCAAGCCTCGGCGCTTGCCAACCCGCAGAACCCGTACGCCAACTACAGCGCGCGCGACCTGCATGCATTTCTGGATGGCTACGCGCTGCCCCGCGCGCCCGGTGCCGCGTACGCCTACTCCAATCTCGGCATGGGACTCCTGGGCCACCTGCTCGCCCGCCGGGCCGATACGTCCTTCGCCGCGCTCGTGCAGATGCGCATCGCCCGTCCGCTCGGCCTCGCCGACACGCGCATCCACCTGGCCGCGGAGCAGCGGGCACGCTTCGCGCAGGGCTACGACGAGGCCGGCCGCTCCACGCCGCCGTGGCATCTCCCGGCTCTCGGCGGGGCCGGTGCCCTCCGCTCCACCGCCGCCGACATGCTGACGTACGTCCGCGCACACCTCGCGGCCTCGGACACCACCGCCCTGGGCCGCGCCCTCCAGCACGCCATCCAGCCCGTCGCAGAAGCCGACCTCGGCGCTGAGCGGTTTGCCGGCACGCGCATCGGCTACGGGTGGCACCTCACGCCTCGCAGCGAGGCCACCGTCGTCTGGCACAACGGCGGCACGGGCGGCTTCAGCAGCTTCGTGGGCTTCAGCCCCGAGGCCGGCGTGGGCGTCGTGATCCTGGCGAACGCAGCCATCGGCGCAGAGGTCACATCGGCCGGCTTCGTGCTGATGGAGGCGCTCCTGCCCGCCGCCGCATCGGCGCAGCCGCAGCGCTGAATGCATTTCGCGATGTCGGCAGTCTTTAGAAGCGCGGCCTCCACCCGTCCACACCTTCACCCTTTAACACGTCCATACATCCACGCATCCACCCCTTCACACGTACACACACGAACGGAGCATACGGAGCTGGCATAACGCAGCTTTCACGCGCGGTTCAACGCACGATGGCGAATAGTGCTTATACTGGCGATGTACTGGCTTCATTGATCTACCTCGTCCGCGCATGCCTCGCCTGCCTCTCGCTGCCTGCCTCGCTATCTCCCTGCTGCTCGGATGGATGCCCGCCCGCGCGCAGGACGCGGACACCACCGATACGACCTCCGACATCGCCATGTACGTCCAGCTGCCGGACTCGGTCGTCGTGACGGCGACGCGGCAGAAGGCCGATGCGCGGCTGACGGGCCGCCGCGTGAGTGTCTGGACGCAGGCGGATATTCAGGCGCTGCCCGTCTCGTCGTTCGACGAGCTGCTGCGCACCGTGGGCGGCGTGGAGGTGCGCAGCCGCGGCGCCTTCGGCGTGCAGAGCGATCTCACGCTGCGCGGATCGACGTTCAACGGCGTCCTCGTTCTGCTCGATGGCGCCCGCCTCAACGATCCGTTTACAGGGCACTTCTTGACCGACTTCCCGGTGCCGCTCTCGGAGATCGCGCGGATCGAGGTGCTGCGCGGCCCGGCTGCTGCGCTCTACGGCCCCGACGCCCTCGGCGGCGTCATCCAGATCTTTACCGACACGGGCCTGCGCGAGGCGCCGATGGCCGCCACCGGCCTCACCGGCGCGGCGTCTGGCCAGCTTGGGCGCTACGACCTGTACACTGCCGAGGGCGCCGCGCGTTACCTCGCCCCGCGCACCGCCGTCAGCGCAGCGGCCAGCGCGCAGGGCACCGACGGCGAGCCGGTCGCGGCGGGCGGCGACGTGCGCAGCGACTTCCAGCGGACGGCGGCCACGGCGGCGCTCGCGCAGGGCCTCGGGTCGGTCACGCTGTTTACGCGCGTCGGCGTCGATGACCGCGACTTCAGCGCGTTCCACTTTTACACGCCGTTCGCCAGCGACACCGCCCGCGAGGCGACCTCCACAATCTGGGCGCAGGCGCGCCTTGCGAGCGACGACGCCGGCGCCACCACCTGGCGCGCGCAGCTCGCCGCCAAGCAACACGACGACACGTACGTCTACAACCCGCAGACGCCCGCCAACCGCCACACGAGCCGCCTCTTGACGAGCCAGACCGCTGTCACCCATCGGCTGTCGCCGCGCCTCTCCGTCTCGGGCGGCGTCTCGGCGCAGGCGCGCGGCATCGACAGCAACAACCTGGGCACGCACCGCGACGCCTCGGGCGGGGGCTACGTGGCGGCGCAGTGGCAGCCCGCGGCCCGGCTCACGCTCAACGCCAGCGGCCGCGTCGACGCCGATCCGAACTACGGCGTGGAGGTCACGCCCCAGCTCTACGCCGCCTTCAACACCGAGCGCGTGACCGTTCGCGGCGGCCTCGGGCGGGCCGTGCGGGCGCCCAACTACATCGAGCGCTACTTCAACACGACGCTCGACCGCCCCCGCGGGCGCAGCCTCGGCAACCCCGACCTCGACGCCGAGCGGGCCTGGTCCGGCGAGCTGGGCGTCGACCTCTACTCCGGCGCCGGCCTGTCGCTGCACGTGACCGGCTTCCGCCGCGTGACGCGCGACTTGATCGACTACGCCAAGCTCACCCCGGCCGATACCGTCTTCCTCGCCCGCAACCTGCTCCGCGTGTCGACGAACGGGCTGGAGGTCGATGCCCGGCTGACGCGCTCGCTCGGGTTTGGGGACCTGCGGCTGTCGGCCTCGTACGTGGGCCTCGACGCGGATCTGGGCGACGTCGGTTCCGGCGTGGAGTACAAGTACGCGCTGACGAACGCGTGTCACCTCGTGCAGGGCACGGCCTCGCTGCAAATCGGGCCGGCAACGGTCGGATTGCAAGGCCTCTGGAAAGAACACCTGCGCGACTCGCCCTACGCCTCGAACCAATACGGCACGGTGCACGGGCGGCTGGCGTATCGGCTGCGCCTCGGCGGGCAGCGGGCCACGCTCTCGGCGGAGGTCCGCAACCTCTTCGACCGCCCGTACGCCGATGTCTTCGACGCGCCGATGCCCGGCCGCTGGTGGCTCTTGGGCGCGAGCGTGCGGCTCTGATACCGGTTCTGCGAAATCATTGTGCATGAAAGGAAGTCATTTAGCTCCGCTTCGCTTCGTGAACCTCGCAGGGCTCGGTTTCCAACTTGATTGGGGCGCACGACCTGCGCCGCAGGCGCACAATCCAGAACAGCCGCTATACCATCTGGATGCCCGATCGGGGTCGGGCATGACTTCTAAATGGAAGCACAAACTTATTTCAGGACGCACCACTAATTCAGAGAGCTGGTATGACGTGTTTCTTGGCTTCCTGCAGGCGGTGGAGCGAGGCCAGGGCCAGGTGAATAGAGGAGATCGTTAGTTGGCTGGCTCAACGTTGTGGTTCCCGTGGAAAAGATTCTCCGGGTCCCACACGCGCTTGAGCTGGGCCAGCCGGTCATAGTTCGCGCCGTACGCTGCCGGGGTCCGTTCGGCCTCATCCTCGCCGAGGAGGTTCACGTACACGCCGCCGTTCGCGTGCGGTGTCATCGCCGTGTGAAAATCGCGGGTCCAGTCCATGATGGCGTCGTCTTTGTCGGAATCCGACCAGCCGGTCAGGATGTGAAATCCGTAGGTCGCGTCGCGGTGCGGGAACGCCGTCGCCGACGCATCGACCCGACCGATGGCGCCGCCCATCGGCTCGACGTAGACCATGGAGAAGGGGCCCGGGAGCAGATCCACGTGGTCCACCACGGTGTCGATGGCCGCGTCGGGGAGCCCGTCGAGATAGTGCGCCTTCGAGTACCAGCGGTGGCCCTTCGGCACGCCGGCGTCGAAGGTCTGCTGAAGCGCCGTGTACGGCTGGGGGCGCACGCCGTCGAGGATCGGGTCGCCGAAGTCGCGGAGCGGCTGGAGCACTTTTTCACCTTTCGCAGGGTCGCCTGCGTAGGCGACGACAAAGTCGAGTGCCGTCTGGCCGTGGTAATCCTCGGGGAAGGCGGGTATCGCCGGGATGTGAATGAAGAAGGCATACGCCTGGAGTTCGTCTGGCGCGTCGGCCATGAAGTCGCGGTAGACCCGAAGGCCCTCGCCGGCCGCTTTGATCGGGTGGACGATCTGCCCGGCGAGCACCTCGGGGCCCACCTCGTGGAGCTGAAACTCGAAGGAAGTCACGACGCCCAGGTTGCCGCTTCCGCCGCGCAGGCCCCAGAAGAGATCGCTGTTTTCCGATGCGCTCGCATGAACGCGTTTGCCCTCGGCGGTGACGACATCCACCGCCATTAGATTATCCAGACAGAGCCCATATTTGCGCGCGAGGTACCCGGTGCCGCCGCCCAGCGTTGATCCGGCCACGCCGACAGTCGAGACCGTTACGCCCGTGGTGGCGAGGCCAAACGCCTGTGCCTCGTGGTCGAAGTCGCCCCACGTCGCCCCAGCCTGCACCTGCGCCGTCTTCGTCTCCGGGTCGATGCGGACGCCGTCCATCGGCGACAGGTCGATCATCAGCCCGCCCTCGACGACGGACTCGCCCGCATAGCCGTGACCGCCCCCCTTCACGGAGAGCGGCAGGTCATTCGCCTGGGCGATGTCCACGGCGGCCCTCACATCGGCCGCGCCCGTGCACTGGACAACTGCAGCCGGCTGTTGTTGAAGCCGGGCATTCCAGATGGTGCAGGCGGCGTCATAGCCGTCATCGTCTGGCGTCAGCACCTCTCCGCGCGTGCGGTCGCGCAGGAATTCGAGCGTGGCGTCATCGAGTCGGGTCGGTGTCGGCATAGTATCCTTCGTTCCTCGGTCTATTCGGATGTTATCGACGATGCGTGTCCGGAATACTACCGTCCAATACTACCGTCCGGCGTCAAGCCCCAGCTTCGATCAACGTTGCGGCGCAGTTCCTCGTACCGGGGATCCCCGCGGAGCGCGCTCCGCACGTCCCGGTAGTAGTGGCGCACGGCGAGCGTCGGCCAGTAGTCGCCCCAGCGCTCGACGCGCCGAAAGGCGTCGAACGCGGCCTCGTCGTCCCCCAAGGCAGCGTGAACCAGCCCGGCAGCAAACGAGTGGCCCGCCTCCTCGAATTCGGTCAGCATCGCACGCGCCGCTTCGTGATCGGCGGTGGCCGCGTACGTCAGCGCCAGTGTAGCGCGCGGGCCCACATCGGCCCACGGCACCGAGAGCCCCTGCAGGACGGACTTCGCTTCCTCGAACCGTTCCAAGTCGTACAGCGCCAGCGCCTCGTAGAACTGCCCGGTGCCCCAGGAAGACCCAAGCGCCTGCTCGCGCCGCGCCTCGGTGAGGGCCCGCTCGCACGCTTCATTTATCAGATACGACACGGACAAATTGCTGACGGCTTCCGGCGACAGCGGATTGAGCTCCACCGCCCGTTTCGCACTTTCGAGCGCTTCGTGCGGATGCCCCAGGAGCTGGTGGATCCAGCTCAGCCAGTTGTGCGCCTCGGCGTAGCTGGGTTGTAGCTCCACAGCCCGCTGGAGTTCTCGGACCGCCTTCGGTCCCCGGCGGTGCGCTTCGTGGAGCAGACCCAGCGAGGCATGCGCTTCCGCCGATCTCGGATCGATGTTCAGGGCCCGGCGGGCAGCCTGCTCCGCTCGGGGCAGGCTCTGCTCCGCCGTCTCATATCCGTACTCGTGGAGCAGGGTGAGCGCATCGGCCAGGCCCACCCAGGCGAGCACGTACGCGGGGTCCTGCTCGGTGGCCTGCTCGAAGGATTGGATTGCCCGGCGGATGCCGCCCTCCGTCCGCTCATCCAGATGCCGCCGGCCCTGCGCGCAGCGGCGATACGCAGCCAGGTTCTCTGTCGGACGCTGCTCGGCCTGCCGTTTCTCTTCCGGCGTAAGCTCGGCCTTCAGGGACCGCGCAATGTCCTCCGTGATCTCGCCCTGGATGTCGAAGAGGTCCTCGGC
>CAYUVF010000029.1:0-15587 GCA_964448045.1 uncultured Rhodothermales bacterium | reverse complement strand
TCTTTTTGCAGGCATCGGATGACAATCTGCTCAAGAGCCGGCAGCACCTCACTCCGGCGCTCGTGCACCGGAGCCGGCTCGTCCTGAAGAATCGCGCGAAGCACGGCCATCTCGCGCCCCCCTTGAAAAGGCCGAGTTCCCGTGAGCATCTCGTACAGGACAGCCCCCAGTGCCCACAGATCGGTACGGGCATCCACGGGCTTACCCTCCGCCTGCTCGGGGCTCATGTAGGCCGCCGTCCCCAGCCGGCGCCCCGGCTCCGTGAGGCGCGACTGCGTCACGGCTTTCGCCACGCCAAAATCGAGCAACTTTACCGCTCTGCGCTCCGGGATCATCACATTGGCCGGCTTCACGTCGCGGTGAATGATGCCCGCCTCGTGCGCCCGCCCCAGCCCCTCGGCGATCTGGATGGCGTAGTCCAGGGCCTCCTCCACGGGGATTGGCCCCTCTTTCTCCAGCTTCTCCTTTAGCGTCTCGCCTGCATAGTAGGCCATCGCGATGAAGCGGCGCCCTTCTCTGGTCGTCCCGATCTCGTGAATCGTCGCGATGTTCGCGTGATCGAGCGCGGCAGCCGACCGGGCCTCGCGAACGAACCGCTCTTCGGCCTCCGGGTGTGCTACCAGATGCGGTGGCAAGAATTTGAGGGCAACCGCACGCCCCAATTGGGTATCGTGCGCTTTGTAGACGACGCCCATCCCCCCTCCGCCAAGATGCTCGTTGACAACGTACCGCCCGACGGTCCTGCCCTCCAGACGTAGCGGATCGGCCGCGGGCGCTCCTGACGGCGCTCCCTCGTAGATCGAGTTGAGAGCCGGGGCCAGCACGGCGTCGGCGAGGTGATCGAAAAAGCCGGGGGCTTCATCGTAGGCCTTCAGCAGTGACATCACCTCCTGTCGGAGAGCGGGGTCGTCGCAGCGCTCTTGGAGAAGGGCGACCCGCTCCTCGGGCGGGTGCTTTAGCACAGCCTCACACAGCGCATCGATTTTTTCCCACTGCTCTCGGTTCATGCCGATGGCGGTTCACTGGACCCGAAGGTTCTTCGCTCAAGATGCCTCTCCGCCGGTCGAATTGCCAGCCAGGATGCGCTTCATCGCCCGGTAGAGCCACGCCTGCGCCAGGGTCCAGTCGCGGCTGACCGTCGACCCCGAGACGCCGAGCGCCTCGGCCGTTTCCTCGATGGTCATGCCGCCAAAGAACCGGCACTCGACGACGCGGGCCGCCCGCGGGTGCTCCGCCGCGAACTGCTCCAGCGCCTCATCGAGCACGACGATCACCTCCGCCCGCTCCTCCGCCGATACCACCTCGCGGCCCGTCGCAGCCCGGAGTTCGTCCAGCGAAAGAACGGGCGCATCGCCGCCGCGCTTCTCGGCCCGCTGGCGCTTGGCCTCGTTGATCAGGATGTGACGCATGGCTTTCGCGGCGACAGCGAAAAAGTGCGACCGGTTCTTCCACGACTGCTTCTGCTGATTGACGAGCTTGAGATAGGCCTCGTGCGCCAGCGCCGTCGTCTGGAGCGATGGGTCACCCTTCCAGCGCCGGCGCTGCCCTCGCGCCCGCTGCCGGAGCTCGGTGTAGACCCGGTCGAAGAGGTCGTCGAGCACCTCATCCTTCCCCTCGCGGAGCTCAACGAGCAGCTGCGTGACATCGTTACGTGGAGCATGCGCGCCCGTCATGGTAGTCTGACCGCCTGCACAAATGAAATAACATCAACGAAATGAGCGGACCACCGGCTGGCTCAGCCGTTGGCCTATAAGTTAAGAAAACATGAAGATAAGAACGAACGCTATTTCGCGTGAGAAGATGTCGCCGGATCTGCTGTGGTCTAATAGCGAAGGGGCTCCGGCCAAACCGGCCTCTCGATACGCACACCACAGGTTCTAACGGATGAAAAGATACGGTACACGTTATGCACAAGCTAAACGCCCTACGCACGCTTGCCCTCACACTCGCCCTTCTCGCCCTTCCCGGGTGCGACAGCAGCAATCCCTCCGACGAGCCGGAGAGGCCTCCTGTGGTGGAGGTGACCGCCGTCAGTCATACGGCGCTCGAATTCTCTACTCGCGAGATTTCCTCCGGCTGGACCACTTTTCGGTTTGTGAACGATACGCACGCGGCCCACTTCCTGATCATCGAAAAGATGCCCATTGCCGGAGGCGAGCAGAAGACGCTTGAGGATAGCAAAGCCGAGGTGGTGCCCGTCTTTCAAAACATCATGGATAACATCAATGGAAAAGCCCCCACCTTCCCGGAGGCCGGATTCGAGTTGCCAGCGTGGTATTCCGATGTGGTGTTCATGGGAGGACCCGGGCTCACCTCGCCGCAGGAAACGAGCGAGACCACGGTGAACCTGGCGCCCGGCACGTACGTGATCGAGTGCTACGTCAAATCGGAAGAGGGCGTCTTTCACTCGGCCGAAAACATGATCGAAGAGCTGACCGTGACCGAATCGTCTAATACGGCGGAGCCGCCCGAGGCGATGCTCCAACTCACGGTTTCCAGTGGCAACGGAATCACCGTGGACGGCACGATTGACGAACCAGGCGAGCACACCGTGCAGCTCACCTTCGCCGATCAGGCGGCATACGCGCACTTCCTGGGCCACGACGTCCACCTGGTGCGCCTGAGCGACGGCGCCAACATGGAGGACCTGGGCGCCTGGATGAACTGGGTGGTGCCCGGCGGACTGGCCGAACCGGCCCCCTCCGGAAGCCAATTTCTCGGAGGCGCTCAGGACATGCCCGCAGGCTCGATCACGTACATACGCGCAAACCTGACGCCCGGCCAGTACGCCTGGATTGCCGAGGTGCCCAACCCGGCCGGGAAAGGCATGCTCAAGACGTTCACCGTGGAGTGAGCGCAAGCGGGAGGCTTGCCTAAACCTGCGGGCCGAGGTGCTGCTGATGCCCTGTCCATACCGTCATTTACGCGGGCTTGGCATCTGGGATGATCATATCATGATCGCCGGCGGCCGCCGCAAAGGCTGCAATGGTCTCCTCCGAAACCGACCGTTCGAAGCTGTCGGGCTCCTCCACCGGGATACCGAAGTCGAGAAACAGCGTGTCCATCGGGCCGCCCGGGTCGTGGATCGTGATGAAGCGGCTGGGCTGGTCGCCCTCGTTGCGGAAACTGTGCAGTGTGCCTTTGGGGATCCGGAATGATGCCCCCTGGCTGACGGCATGCCACGTGTCGCCGCGCATAAACTCCATCGTACCCTCCACCACGTAGTACAGCTCCTCGGCCTCGGCGTGGTAGTGCGGCGGCGGGCCCGGGACGCCGGGCGAGACCGTCACGTCGGCAAACGCGTAGTCGCCCGTCGTTGTAATAGAGGTGAGTTTGTGGCCAATGACCCAAATCGGCATGCCATGGCGTTCGTGCATAACGGTTCCTCTTGTTTTTCTAAGCGTGACACGATAGATTCATCTTAAGACAATATACCAATCATGATACATTTGTATCATAAGATAGATCTATCGTAGCACACACCCGCCAAAATGTCAAGAACCGACCTCCAATCCGGACGAAAAAACCAGAAACTGCGCACCCGCCGGGCCCTGCTCGCTGCTGCACGGGACCTGATGGACGAGGGCATCGACCCCAGCATTGACGCCGTCGCTGAGCGGGCGATGGTGTCCCGGGCGACCGCCTACCGCTACTTTGCCAACGTCGATCAACTCATTCTGGAGGCGACCTTGGAGGCCACGCTGGACGTGGACGCGGTGGGCGACGACGCGCCGTCTGCGCTCAGCGATGTGCCGATGCGCGTTGGCCAGGTGCAGGCGCACCTCTTCGAACACGCGCAGGCGAACGAGGTCCAGTTCCGCCTCTTCCTGAGCAGCGCGAACAAAGCGTGGGTCGAGTCGGACGGCGAGGTCGAGTTGCGCAGCGGCCGCCGTCTGGCCATGATCGAGAAAGCCCTTGCGCCCGCCCGCGATGCGCTGGATGAGGCGACTTACGAGCGGCTGCGCGACGCGCTTGCGGGCATGATGGGCATCGAGTCGCTCACGATGATGCACGACATCTGCGAGTTGGAACCCGACGCGGCTAAGGCCACCATGAACTGGGCCGTGCAGACGCTGGTGCGGGCCGTGCTGGAGGAGCAGAGCGCAGAGGACAGTCTCTAACACCAACTCCGATTATATCGTTGGGCTATAGACGGGCGTTGGAGCGGGCGGGATGTGGATGAAGAAGGGATAGGCCTGGAGCGCGTCCGGCGCGTCGGCCATGAAGGCGCGGTGGTGATCCAGGGGTACGGCAATCCCGGTTCCGTGAGCGCCGGGGTAGGAATGCCTGGAATTTTGCACAGACGCTCGCGCCCCGTCCTTCCACGGAGTGGGATCCGCTCATTACCACCAAAGATCGGGACACCGCTCAGCGCGTCGAGGCCATTCTCCGGCCTGGCAGTCGCTGGATCGTCCCGGTGCTCATCGCCATTCGCCTCTGGGAGGAAGACGACGTGCCGACCGTGATCGACGCGCTGTCGATGAGCGCCTGATCGGAGTCCACCGAGGTCGGAGCCCACCAAGAAAGCCCCGCCCTGCCGAAGCAGAACGAGGCCTCCCATGGCATCGCGGTAGAAATGCAGTAGGATGCTACTCGGACGCGCTGGAGGTCTTTCCGCCGTTCATCGAGGCCAATTCGCGCGTGACCGTGCCGCCGCCCATCTGCGGGGGCAGCTGGGCTTCGCTTTTCACGACGTGATGCGGCGCATCCGCTCTCAGGTACAGCGTCTGCGGCCGGCCCTGCCCGCTCTCCACCGGTTCGATTTCCATGACGTAGGTTTCAAACGAGCCTGCAGGTACCTCTACGGTTTCCGTGCCCGCTACCGTGAGCTTCATGGTGTGCACGGCCTGCTGCTGCGGATTGAAGACGCGGTACGTGGTGCTGTACCCCTCGGAGAGGTCCAGCCCGGCCAGCGCCAGTTCGAGCCCCGGCCCGTCGCCCCACACGGGCGCGTCGAGCGCTTTGTCGATTTCGATCGTCTGGCCCATGCCGCTCATGGTGCCGGTGATGGCGGCGTCGGTGTAAGAGAGCGTCATTGCCCCCTGGCCGCTGGCGCTACGGCGCACGGGCGTGAGCGTGCGGCTGTGATTACAGCTTGTCCTCAAACCACTGCGCCGTCTCGGCGCTGGTGACGGTTTCGAGCGTCGCGATCATGCCGCCGAGCGTGCCTACATCGCCGCGCTGAAGCGCCGCCACGAACGATTGGAAATCATCATCGCCGATGCGCTGGTGGAGCTGATGCAGGAGCACCGGCCCCTTGTTGTACGACAGCAGGCCATCCATGCACGGCGTCCATTCGCTGAAGCGCGGCGCCTGTTGCGCGCGCTTGCGGGCAGACGCCACTCGGTCCTCAAAAACGGCATCGCCGTACTCGGCGCGCAGCGCCAGCCACGATTCGTACTCGGCGAAGGACTCGTTTAGGAAGTTGTGGCGGCTCATCGGGTTGGCGGCGTCCGTCCACCACAGATGCGCGGCTTCGTGCGCGATCAGCCCGAAGAGGCTCGTGTCTGGCTCGATGCCGTGGTTGAGCGCAATGAAGCCCGTGCGGGCGTAGCTGCTCTCCGTCGCCCGCTCCACCGGCGCCACGGTGATGCGGAGGGCATCAGTCTCGCTGCCGCCCTCAAAGCGCCGGGCGTAGCGGTCGAGAATCTGGCTGGCGCTTTCGGCCACGAACGTCGTCACCGAATCGGGCGCGCCGCCGTGGTACACCGTCACCGGCACCGCGCCGTAGGTGCCTTCGCGCGCCTGCATCTGATCGGAGAGGACGAGCGGCACGTCGGGCCCTGGCACGGGCGACTGGACGCGCCAGCCGTCGGCGGTCTCCTGAAGCGCACCAGGGCTGACGACCTCGTATCCGTCGGGCAGATCGAGCGTCGCATCGAACGTGAAGCGCTTGCTGAGCGAGGCCTCCACGGGCACCCACATCGCCTCAATGGGCAACTCCGTCCAGTGCGGCGTCACGACCGCGCCGCCGATGCCGGGGATCTGCTCGCTCTGCAAGCGCCCGGCGTACTGCCACGCCATCGCTACCGGATCGTCCGGCCTGGCGGTGCGCGTCAGCGGGACGGTGACGACCTTTGTGTGCAGCGTGTCTTCCCCGCCGAGGCGCCACGGGCTCGTCGAATATCCATCCACGGCCGACGACGTGAGCCCCTCCAGCTCGAATGCGTCGTGGAGCAGGAAGCGGAGCGTGTCCGTCGGCGCCCGCGGGATGAAGCGCATGTCCACCGCGACATCGAACTGACCGGAGGCCGGGCGGATCTGCGCATCGACCTGATAGTGGGTGGTGCTGTCCGGGAAGGCGAGGTCCTCGGCAACGCGATCGGTGCCGGACTGGCAGCCGAGTGCGAGGAGCGGAATGACCACGAGCGCGGCGAAGACACGAACGATCGATCGACAGGAAGCCACGGGCATCGGGATGTCCATTCGACGAACGCGAATCGGTGCTCATATCGGTGTCCGCCGGGCGTGATTCGTCGCTGCACCCAACCGCGCCTTCCGTTCCCCGGGAAACATGTGCTTCCCGCTTCGCGTGGCGAGGACAACGAGAACGCTCGGCCATTGACTCGAGGAATACCATGCACTGCGCTCTCCGCTCCGCTTCTGACACGGCCGTTGTATCGCGACGACGCAAGCTGCTCGCGTCTGTGCTGCTTGGCTTCGCCCTGGGGCTCGGGCTGATCGGGCCGTCGCCCGCGGCGGCGCAGGAGGCCGATACGGCGTCGACTCCGCTGACCGACGCGCTCCGGGCTCACGCATATCCGCTGCGGCTGGAGGACGGCGCGCTGCGCGGATCGGGCGGCGCATGGCTCCGCGAACAGGCGATCGAAGCCCCCGTCGTGACGCTCGGCGAATCGCACGCCACGAAGGAAATTCCTGCGGTGATGGCGGCGCTTATCCGGCATCTGCAGGCCGCGGATGCGTTCGATCATCTGGCGATTGAGGTCAGCCCGTGGACGACTGAGCGCATCACCGGACGCCTCCGCGCGGGCCGGGCCGCGTACGATGCGTTCATCGAGCAGCACCCGGCAGCGATCCCGTTCTACAACCTGAAAACTGAGCGCGATCTGCTCCATCAGGTCGTCTCCCAAAGCGACGAGGCGCAGCCGCTCTGGGGGCTCGATCAGATCTTCGTCTTTGCGACGGAGTGGGCGCTGAATCGGCTGATGGCGCTGGCGCCATCGGAGGCTGCGCGGTCGGCCGTGGAAGCGGTGCGGGCCGCGGGCGATGCAAAATCAGCCGAGGATCCGCGGTTGCAGAAGCTCCCTGACACGATGCCAGCACCGCTCTCAGTCTACACACCGGCGGCGTTCGACACGCTGCGGACGTACTTCGAGGGCATCGATGAGGCGCAGCGGCTGCTGGCGGAGCTGGCAATCAGCACCCGCATCTATCGGCTCAACGACACCGACAACTACCGCTCGAACCAGATCCGCGCCCGCTACTTGCGCGACAACCTGCGGCGCCCGGCGCTGGAGGCGATCACAGCCTCCGACGACGCGCCGCAGATCGTGATCAAAGTCGGCGGCTACCACGCCTACCGCGGGCTCACGCCGAATCATGCGCTCGACGTGGGCACCCTGGGCGTCACGCTCGCCCGGATGATGAGCGGCGAGGCGCTCAACGTCGCCATCGTCTGCGGCCCCGGCTCGCAGAACACCCAGTTCCCTGCGGGCACGGGCGACTGCTTCCGGCCCCTCGCGAAGCCCTTCGCCGCCGCGATGGACGACGCGCCGACGCTGTTCGACCTGACGGCCATCCACCCGATGCTCCACGACGGCACTGTGTCCGCCGACGGGCCGCTGGCAGATCTGCTCTGGGCTGTCGATGCCGTCGTGCTCATCCCCAACGCCACGCCCGCCGATCCCATTGCGCCGCCGACGGGGCAGTAGCGCTTCACTTCCTGATTACGGCTCACTCACCGCCCGATGCGTTTCTCGATCCACCGCCCGCCTCCATCCGCATCAACACGCGCGTGGCCGAGCCGCTGCCCATCTGCGGCGGGAGATCCGATGCGCCCTTCACCACATGGTGCGGTGGCGATTGCTTCAGGTAGAGCGTCTCGCCCCCGGTGCCATTCTCGCGGACCAGCTCGGCGACGTACACCTTGAACGTCCCGCCCGGCACCTGCACCGTGCGCGTGCCCGTCACCTCCAGCGTCATCGTGCGGACGCGCTGCTCGGTCGGGTTGAAGACGCGAAGCGTGGTCGAATACGTGCTATCGAGCGGGAGCGCCGCCAGCGCCAGCTCCAGCCCCGGCCCGTTGTCGAAGACGGGCGGCTCGAACGAGGCGTCGATCGGTACCGAGCGGCCGCGCGCCTGCATCGTGCCGAAGACGGAGGTGTCGGTGTAGGCGATCATCAGTCGGCCCTGTCCGGCGACGCTGCGGCGCACCGGCGCGAGCGTCTGCCGGTCGACGAGCACCGTATCGGCCTCGCTCGTCATCCCCGATGTGTTGCGGTCGACGATCCGCCAGACGGCGCGGCCGTCGTGCGTTGCCGCCTCGACGGTGCGGCGCACGGTCATGCTCATCTGCCGCCCCTGCGCCTCAACCGCGGTTTCGTACGTCAGCGTGATGGGCTCGATCAGCGACCCATCCGGTTGCGGCGCGGGCTGCGCCTGCCCGAGATCCTCGCATCCGGCCACTGAGAGGAATAGCGCAAGCAGATAGAGCAGCGCCTTGTGAATCAGCGTATCCATTAAGCCAGCGGGTTGATGAGCCGGGCAGTGAATGGGCGACTGTACAATACAACCTATTTCAAAACCTGTCTGAGCTGTCATTTACCTGCGGTCAGTCGGGCTTCGTCCTCGTGTCGAGCCTGACGAGGCGCCCTGAGCGGAGCGAAGAAGTGCCCTTGGGGTGGATCTCTTGAGCGTGTTACTACGTCCAGAAAGATCCTTCATCTTCGTTCAGGATGACAAAGTTGGGGTTTGCAATAGGTTCGTATACACGGATGAGGAGGCCCATCGTTTTTTGACGGATGGTTGCGCGGAGTGACGAGTAGAGGCATCAGCGCGCGGAACCGATCCGGTCTTGAACTCTCGCCGAAAAGCGCCGCGGGCGTGGGAGGCGGGTTGCGAATGACCTCCGAGGGGTTGCACAATGCATAGCGAACACCTACTTTTGGTTGATGTGTGCACCTTGTTGTGGTGAGCGCTGACCGCCAGCGCTGCCCCGATCACTTTTCCCATTGCGGACATGGATCTCCCGCTGTATTGGACCGCGCTCGTCGCGTTTCTTGTTATCAACGGCATGCTCGTCTCGGCCTCGATACTCGTCTACGCCGAGCGGCGCGTGTCGGGCTTTATCCAGAACCGCCCCGGCCCCAACCGCGTGGGGCCGGCGGGCCTGCTGCAGCCCTTCGCCGACGTGTTCAAATTCGTCCTGAAAGAGGACATCCGTCCGGCGGCGGCCAACCCGTTCATCCACGCGCTGGCGCCCGTCATCATGGTCGTCATCGCCATGAGCGTGGCCGCGCTGATCCCGTTCGCCGAGGGCGTCGTCATCGCCGACATCAACGTGGGCATCCTGATGCTGCTCGCGCTCACGTCGATCACCGTCTACGGCGTGACGCTGGCCGGCTGGAGCTCCAACAGCAAGTATTCGCTGCTCGGCGGATTGCGCTCGGCAGCGCAGATGATCTCGTACGAGCTGTCGATGGGCCTCGCCGTCATCTCCGTCGTGCTGATCGCGGGCACGCTGAACATCTCCGCCATCGTCGAAGATCAGGCCGCGGGCGGCGCCGTGCTCGGCTGGAACGTCTTCCGCAATCCCATCGGCTTCTTCATCTTCCTGACGACCGCCTTCGCCGAGACCAACCGCGCGCCGTTCGATCTGCCCGAAGCCGAGCAGGAGCTCGTGGGCGGCTACCACACCGAGTACAGCGGCATGAAGTTCGGCATGTTCTTCCTCGCCGAGTACGTCAACTGGTTCGTCGCCTCGTTTTTCATCGTGCTGCTCTTCTTCGGCGGCTACCTGATTCCGTTCCAGCCCTACCTGCTGGCCGCTGTCCCCGCGCTCGATGGCACGATCTGGCTCGGCCTCCTGCAGTTTGCCTCGCTCATGCTGAAGGTCGCCTTCTTCGCCTTCCTCTTCATCTGGGTGCGCTGGACGTTCCCGCGCTTCAAGTACGATCAGCTGATGAACCTTGGCTGGAAGTACCTTTTGCCCATCGCGCTCGTCAACGCGCTCGTCATCGCCGCGGGCGTCGCGCTCTTCCACTCGATCTTTTAGTTGCGAAAGGAAAAAGAGACGAGAGGAGGAAAGGGGGAACCCGGCACCTCTCTTCCTCCACCCCCCATTCTTCCGCTCCCACACGCCCATGCCGCTGATTGCGCCCTCCATCCTCGCCGCTGATTTCGCCCGCCTCGAAGCCCACGCCCGCGAGGCCATCGACGCCGGGGCCGACTGGCTGCACATCGATGTGATGGATGGCCACTTCGTGCCGAATATCACCATCGGGCCGGGGGTCGTCGAGGCGTTGCGGCCGCTCCGCGACGAGACGGGCGCGCTGCTCGACGTGCACCTCATGATTGAGCACCCCGAGCACTACATCGACGCCTTCGCTGAGGCGGGTGCCGACATCATCACGGTGCACGAAGAAGCCTGCCCGCACCTGCACCGCGTCCTCCAGCAGATCCGCGCTTCCGGCGCGCAGGTGGGCGTGACGATCAACCCGGCGACGCCGATCACGCATCTGGAAGAAGTATTGCCACTCGTCGATCTGGTGCTTGTGATGTCGGTCAATCCGGGCTTCGGCGGGCAGGACTACATCCCCGGCAGCACGCGCAAGATCCGGCGTATCCGCCACGAACTTAACGCGCTGAGCTCGGAGGCCTACCTCGAAGTGGATGGCGGCATCAAGCCGGGCAACGCGCTCGAAGTAGTGCAGGCTGGCGCCGATGTGCTCGTGGCCGGGAGTGCCATTTTTAAGGGCGAACGCTCGGTGGCCGAAAACGTAGCTGCATTCCGCCGGGCCGTCACGCTGGAGGTGTAACCGCCCTCAAACAACCTTCACGGATCATTGCAGGTCCTTTAGGGATCCAAGAATGCCTCATTAGCGGCTAATCGCAGCGTAAAACGAATGGACAATCCGACTGAGCCGGTCGACATGGCCGGGCGCGTGTGCATCGTCACGGGCGCGAACTCCGGCATCGGGCGGGCCACGGCGCAGGACCTGGCCGCACGCGGCGCCCGCGTCGTCATGGTCTGCCGCGACCGGGAGCGGGGCCTTGAGGCCCGCAACGCCATCCGCGACGCCACCGGCAACGAGCAGGTCGACCTCCAACTGGCCAATCTCGCCTCGCAGCTGGAGGTACGCGAGTTGGCCGACCGGCTGCTCGACACGTACGACCGGATCGACGTGCTCGTCAACAACGCGGGCGTCTACGAAGACCTCCGCTCGCTGACAGTCGATTACGTGGAGACGACCTTCGCCGTCAACTACCTCTCCCACTTCCTGCTGACGAACTTGCTGCTGGACCGGCTGAAGCGGACGGCCGAGCGCCACGGCGAGGCCCGCATTGTGAACGTGGGTTCGGAGGCGCACCGCGGCGGCGAAATCGATTTCGATGACATCAACGCCGCCGAGGACTACGGCGGGATGCAGGCGTATGCGCAGTCCAAACTGGCCCTTCTCCTCTTCACGTACGAGTTAGCGCGGCGCCTGAAAGGCACCGGTGTGACGGTCAACTGCGTGCATCCGGGCGTGGTGGCGACCAACATCTGGGAAGGCAACAATGATCCGCTGGCGCTGGCCGCGCGGATGTTCAAGTGGTTCTACCGCAGCCCCGAGCGCGGCGCCGAAGGCCCGCTCTACCTCGCCACCTCGCCGGAAGTGGCCGACGTCACCGGCGCCTACTTTAAGGACACCGAGCAAGTCGACTCCTCTGCCACCTCCGTCGGCGAGGATACAGCCCAGCGCCTCTGGGAACGTAGCGCCAAGATGGTGGAGCTAAAGGAGCAGGAAACCGCCGCAGTGAAGAAGTAGGGACTGGGGATTGTAGATTTTGAATTGGCAATTTGCAATTTGAAGGTCAGGCTCCGTTCGCTGCCGGCCTCGCAGGCCAACTCGGCAATCCGAATAATTCGATTCGGTCGTCCTCACAACCAGTCGCCGGGTGGTGAGAGGTGTTGCTCCGGACGAAAACCTGTGGGGATACCGTTGTCCTGGGGAACGAGGCTCTTCTCTCTACGGAATGGCTCCCATAGCCCGCACGGCCGCAAGGATCTCGCGCTCGCCGGTCGAATCCTGAAGGCCTCTCCACGCGGAGCGCGTCCGGCCGCTGGGGTCGAGGATCGCCACGATAGGAACCTCCAATACGCCTACAGCAGAAAGCGACGAGAGCTGCAAGAGCGTGTCGACGCGGACCTGTGACGAGCGGAGCGCCTGTACTTGCAACGGCCGGGGCGCGGAGCCATCGATCACCGCAGCTACCGACACTGGAGTGCCGGCTTGCTGGAGCGAGTCGACGGTGCGGCCCAGCCGGGCGTAAAAGTCCATGCTACGGTCGCAGTACGGACAGGTCGGGGACATGAACAAAAAAATGCGGTACTCCGACGCGCGCCACCTCGCAAGGACTTGAGAGGAATCCGCATGAATGGTAGGGGCCTCTCTCACTCGCTGCGGATTCGCCGATTGCCAGTAGATCCATGACGCCGCTACAGCCACCGCGATGAGCGCGACGTGAAGGACGGGTTCGATGTAGCTGAGGAGCCGATCCATTCATCCCTGATTCTATTTCGCGGGATGCATAACGCGGTAGAGGTGGACCGTCGTGTCCCGGATGGAGACGACCCTATCCATTCCGTAGGCGTATCGTGAGGTCTTGCCTTCAATCGGCAGGCGCATCGAATGCATATATGTCATCTGCCGGGCGTCGTAGAGATCAAACTGGACGCTGTCGCCCGCCGCCGAGGAGGGCCGCTCGACTGTCAGTACGCCTCCCTGCAGCGTGGACCGCCCATTCATCTCGGTAGCGGGCGCCAGAGTCCCGCCCTGGTAATCTCGAGTTTCGGGCCGGGGGGCACCGTAGTCGGGCGTCGGGTAGGCCGTGCCGATGGTATCGTCCAGCGAATATGTAAGAAGCACCGGAAGATAGCGCGGGACATAGATCGCCTTTTTCCGACCGGCGTGGAGCAGACCTGCACGAGCAAGGGAGGGCACGTTGTCCATAAAAAGCTGTGATACAGAGATTTGTCGCCCCTCCGCTTCCATGACTATAAAGTCCGCTGCTGGTGACGGAGATGTCGCGATCCGGATCGAATCATCAGTCCAGTCTAATCGCCAGACCGGATGGTCATAGTTTTCGGTGCGCACGAGGTCGCCGTCTTTCGCAAAGAAGGAGACCCGTCGCAGCCGCGAGTCGACCAGGTAGATGAGTGAGTCCCGCCACAACCCCGTATCCGTCAGGCCGATCACCTGGCCTGGCCCGCGCCCACGCCCGTTTCCGTAGCTCGCCACATACTCCCCCTGTGCCGTGAAGGCCTTGATCGTGAAGTCTCCGAAGTCGTACACATAGATATTTCCATCGGGAAAGAACTCCACTGTACCCGGCTTAAAAAGCGTGTAACCCTCACCGGAGGAGAGAGAGGCGACCGTATCGACTTCGGCCTCAACCCACGCCCGCTCGGGAGGCGAATCGCCGCGGATTTCCGCAGTGAGTCCGTAGACATTGGACGCGTTTCCATCCCTTGACCCGCAGGCCGTTACGAAGGCGCATACCGAAATAATAAGAGCAGTCCGCAGAAACACTGTCGGCCCCGCCATCCTGCCGACCGATGTCCAAGGTTCAGCCATAGGTGATGAAGTGGAGGCTTCAGACTCGTCGATTCGCAAGGAACATGGATTGAGCCTGCTAAAATGTACGGAGAAATTTGAAAAGCATAAACTATTTTAGTCGCTTACCACAACCTTCGGGTTTTCCTTGCCAGCAGCGTGGCCGCGAGCAATCCGCCCGTGACCGTCACGGCGAGGCCCGTCCAAAATTCGCCCTCGGTGGGGAAAACGAGTAGCGGTAGCATGGCGACGATCGTGGAGATCGTCGTCGTCCACATCGGGCGCAGCCGCTCGCGAACGGCCAGGCGGGCCAAAAGCGACGCGCCACTCGGCCGGGCGCCACGTCGAGAGCACCTCGGAGGAGTCGGTGTGAATGGTAAGCGGGTCTTTCGACGCGCCGGCCTCTCCGGGGTGCCAGTACGTCCATGACACCGCCACGGCCACCGCAATGAGCGCGACGTGAAGGACGGGTTCGATATAGCTGGGGAGCCGATCCATTTGTCCCTGATTCTACTTCCCGGAATGCGAAATGCGGTAGAGGTTCACGGTCGCATCGTGGATCGTCGCGGCCAGATTTTGACCGTATGCGTACCAGGCTCGGGCATCCTCGACCGGCAACTCGACCGTGCGCATGTACTCCATCCCACCGACGTTGTAGAGATCGAACGCAACGCCTTCAGCTTGCGTCGGCTTCTGAACCGAGAGCACGCCGCCGGATAGGGTGGGTCTTCCGTTGAAATATTCGGCCGGAGCTCGCCCCCCTTCCCGCGGCGTCGGCAAGTCTCGCCCGTAATCAGGGGTCGGATAAGCGACGCCAGTGGTGTCTTCCGGAGCGTACGCCAGAAGAACAGGGAGGTACTTGGGGACGAAAATGACTTTTCCGTCCGACGTACAGAGATCGCCAATTTGCAGAATGCGTTCTGCACTCCGGGAAGGGAGTCGGACGATATCCAACGGGCGATCCTGAGCTACAATCCGCATAAAGGGAACCGTGGGTAGCGGAGTTGGGGGGAGCACGTATTTGGTCGCATCGTCCGTCCACGCCAGCCGATAGGGCGAAATCTCGTGGTAGTCTTCGACGCGCACGAAGTCCCCGTCCTTCTCGAAAAACGACACCCTTCGCTGGCGCGGATCGGCCACATACACGAGTGAGTCGTTCCACACGCCAACATCCGTGAAGGACAGGAACTGGCTGGGGCCTCGCCCGCGCCCTCCCTTAAATGTCGCCAGATAGTCGCCCCCCTGGGTAAAGGATTTCACCGTGTAGTCGCCCGAATCAAGCACGTACAACACCCCATCATCGCCCATTCTTACTGTTGACGGATTGTAGAGCATGTAATCGTCACCACTGGAGAGGGTGGCGATCTGTTCGAACTCCGGCTCCACCCTCGTCCGCTCGACAGACTGGTCCCCGCGGATCGGGGCTACCAGATCATACGTGTTCTCCGCGGGCCTTGAGTCGGAGGCGACAAGGAGAAGTGAAACAACGAGGAGCAGCGCCCATGAACGCATGAGAAATCTAAGCGTCATGAATATCACCGGTAGTTGATCGTTAGGCAATTGACAGCATCCGAGCCGCCACGGCAGTTGGCTGGCCCCGTAAGGAACATACCATCTTCGAACGCAGTGGGTATTACTTCTGTCATGCGCGAGCCTCGATCAAGAATAAAGCTTTAGCTTTAGGTTGGCTCCTACGCGACTGGGCCCTTAGGGTAGTATCAGGCTACGCAGAGCAGATCTCAACCGAAGAATGAGAGAGAGTGTCCAAGCAACTGTGTAAATGGCCAGTCGTCATCGTAGCGGCATGCG
>CAYUVF010000028.1:0-47721 GCA_964448045.1 uncultured Rhodothermales bacterium | reverse complement strand
ACGTCCAGGCGGTTGAGCAGCGCGGCGGCAAAGTAGGCTCCATCGGCGGGGGAGGTCGTCGCGGCGTGGTGCCCGAAGTACCACTCGCCCTCCCGCAGCACCACGTACTCGGCGTGCGCATCGTACCAGCCGACGGCGAGGCTGAAGGGCGCCTCAGAGGGCGGAGGATCGGGAGCGCGCGGCGGCGCGTCGTACCACCGGGCTGTGCGCGCGGCACCTTCGGTGCTGAGCATCCATTCATACGACCGGTGCGGCAGCTGCCGGGTGATGCGCCTGACGCGCCCTCGCACCACCTGCGGAAGCGCAAGCGCTTGGGTCCAGACCATCGGCTCCCCTTCGTCCGGATCGGAAGCAGCGCGTGCCGCGCGGGCCTGGACCTGGAGCTGAGCCGCCTCGGGCTGCCCCACGACCAGCTCGGCCGCCGCCTCGAGCTGCTGCGCTTGCGTCGCGCCCTCCAGGTGGGCCGGCAGCGGCGTGGTGAACGCGTATGCATCGTTCGGATGCACGATGAGCCGGAGCTGGCGCGAAGTCGCCCCCCGCAACACATCTCGCAACGCTTCGGCGACGACGCTCAGGTGCCGCGGGGTATCGCGGTGCAGCAGCTCCTCGACCACGTCAAAGTCGAACGAGCAGTTCCCCAGCCGGAGAAGCCGGTACCCGTCCTGCATGGGCTTGACCTCGGCGTAGCGCAAGCCGCTGCCGAGGATTTCAATGCCTGCTGTGGCCTGCATAGTCATCTCCCTTGCCGGTTGCGCCCCTGCCGCGACGGCGTAAAAAGCGATCCGGACGCATCAGCAACGAACTGGCCTACTCCCAGTTGGCCGAATTCGTCTGGGTGACGTCGCCCGAGAGCGTCCCGATCTGATCCTGCGAATCGGGATCTTCCAGCAGATACGTCTCAACCCGGCCGGTATCGTTGACGGTGTACATAAACTGCTTGCCGGTGCGCGGCGAGTACAGCAGTGAATCGAGCGTGAAATCGGCGCCCAGTAGGCTATCGTACTCCACCTGCAGGGTCGAATCACGGCGGATGTGGGTGAGCAGCAAATCGAGCGAGTCGGGATAGGTGGTGCTGTCACGCTCGTACTCGATCAGGGCCGTACGGATGGCAGACATGCGCTGGCGCGTCTGCTCGGTGAGTTGCTCCTGCCGCTGGATGCGGTCGTAGGGCTCGGTTATGGACTGGTAGAGCACGTAGGCGAGCCCAATGATGATGATAGCAAGTACAACTTGGATACCGGTGCGTAGGCCTTGGCTACTCGACGCCATGTGCGTTTCGTGGTTGGATCGTATATAGAATCGCGAAGAATCTCGCCAATGATGGCGGGCATATTGACGATGCGATAACGAGGGCGAAAATACAGGGCGCTTTTGCGAAATGCAACTGCCCCAGCGCGATTCGGGGCCGCTGCTGCTCCTATCTCCCGCGCAGCCCGGCTCCGTCTGCATCATTCATTCGCACGTGGCCAAAAACAACAGCGGACGGATGGACGTTGTATCGCCGCTGTTGTCTTGTATGCAGCTGGTTTCACGTAGCTTCTTCAACCGCTTTTTCAGCCGTGACGAATCTGCTCATCAACATCGACCACGTGGCGACCCTGCGCAATGCGCGCAACGAAACATTCCCCGACCCGGTCCACGCCGCCGCGCTCTGCGAGATGGCGGGCGCCGATGGCATCGTCTTCCACCTGCGCGAAGACCGGCGGCACATCACCGAGCGCGACGTGCGCCTGCTGAAGGAAACCGTCACGAGCAAGCTCGACTTCGAGCTGTCCACCAACGACGATGTCGTCGCCATCTGCTGCGATGTCCAGCCCGACCTCGCCACGCTCGTACCCGAGCGGCGCGAAGAGGTTACCACCGAGGGCGGGCTCGACGTGCGCGCCACCCGCGACCGGCTGGAAACCGTCATCCCCCGGCTGCACGACGCCGGCATCGAGCAGGTGAGCCTGTTCGTGGAGCCCCGTCTCAATCAGATTGAAGCTGCTGCCGAGGTGGGCGCCGATACGATCGAACTGCATACAGGCGACTTCGCCAACGCCTCCACCGAGGCCGACCAGCGCACTCGCGCCGAGCAACTCGCCGAGGGCGCCCGTGCCGCCCACGAGTTGGGGCTGCGCGTCCACGCCGGGCATGGACTCGACTATCGCAACTTTCCCCTCTTTCGTGAAACAGTGCCCCACGTGGCGGAAGTCTCTATCGGCTTTGCCATCGTCGCCCGGGCCGTCTTCGCGGGACTGGAAAACGCCGTGCGCGAGATGCGACGCGTGGTAAAAGGCTACTGAATCCATGAGCTATCAACCCAGCAGATAGCATCTCGCTAACCGCTCCAACACTATGGCAGACTCCGGCGCTTTTTTCGACGACATCCCCGAGGGGCACAAGAGCGGCTACGTGGCGCTCATCGGTAAGCCCAATGTGGGCAAAAGCACGCTGATGAATGCGCTGCTGGGCCACAAGCTGTCTATCGTGACGCGCAAGCCGCAGACGACGCGCCACCGCGTGCTCGGCATCCACTCGGACGACCACCACCAGGTCATCTTTCTCGATACGCCGGGGATCATCGAGCCGGAATACCGGCTGCACGAGGTGATGATGGGCAGCGTCAAGAACGCCATCCGCGATGCTGATCTGCTGCTCTTCCTGCACGAGGCCACCCAGGACAAGCCCGACACCGTAAGCCTCGAATGGACCGGCGACAAGCCGGCCTTCCTCGTGCTGACGAAGATGGACCTCATCCCGCAGGAACAGGCCCTTCCGCTGGTCGAGTCGTATCAGGAGCTGCGCGCGTTCGAAGAGATCGTGCCGACCTCGGCGCTTACCGGCTACAATATCGACAAACTGCTCGACCTGATCCGCGTGCAGTTACCCGAGGGACCACCGTTCTACCCGAAGGAGATGATCAGCGAGCATCCGGAGCGCTTCTTTGTGGCCGAGATCGTTCGGGAGAAGGTCTTCCAACAGTTCCACGAGGAGATCCCGTACTCGGTGCAGGTCAACGTCACGACCTACGAGGAGCGGCCCGATGAGAAAGATTTCGTCGATGCCGAGATCGTCGTCAACAAGAAATCTCACAAGGGCATCTTGATCGGGAAAGACGGACAGGCGCTAAAACGGCTGGGCACGGCCGCCCGCAAAGACATCGAGGCGTTCATGCAATCTCCCGTGTACCTGCAACTCCACGTCAAGGCTCGCAAAAACTGGCGCGACCGCGACTCGTACCTGCGCTCATACGGCTACGAAACGTGAGCACGGGTTGATTGTGGGTCGTAAGTTGACGATTTACGACTTCAAATTTTCACTTCACCATGGGCAACCGCGGCTCGATCACTTGAAGCCGTAGACGACCAACCCAAACCGAACGACGGGATGCCCGGTTGCGGTGCATCCGCCCATCAGCAGGGCGCCCATTACAGCGACGGCGATCCATCCGACTCTATTCTACGGGCGGACGTCAGGCGAAAATCTCTACACTGCGCAACACCCTTGTGGTCAATCCGGTGGTGACGGGGGACTGATAAGCCGCAGGCACGGCGGAGGCGGGTAACATGAATCGGCTAAATTCGCGGCGCCTGGAGTACTCTTTGCGCAGGCGACTGAAGAAGGCGCCCCGCGCCTCGGACGGCTGATTGAGCATCTTGCGCAGGCGCGCATCATCCGCAGCGATGTCGTACATGGCCCGGATGGCGTGATGAAGCCATTCGGTGTGCGGAAGGGCCGGATCGGGCGGGGGGACGATGAGCGCGCCGCGCGACTCGGGCGCCAACGCCGCATCGGGCGTCCACGCGGGCGCCGCGTCCAGATGCGCGCAGAGCGCCTCGTACAGCATCGCCGTCCCGCGCACCTTACCGTCGTACGCATAGCCGGCGATGTGCGGCGTGGCGAGGTCGACCTGCCGGAGCAGCGCCGGATCGGGCGTCGGCTCGCCTTCCCACACGTCGAGCGCGACGGCGCCCAACTGGTCTTCAGCAATGACCTCTTTTAGGGCCTGATTGTCCACGACGGCTCCGCGCGACGTGTTGATGAGCCAGGTGCCTGCCCCCATCCGCCGAAGCGTTTCTTCGTCGAACAGGTGATGTGTGGCGTGCGGGCCGTCTGTGGTGAGTGGAACGTGGAGCGTGATGATGTCGGCCTCGGACAGCACCCGATCCAGCGGCACGAAATCGTGCGACTCGCCTGCGGCGTCGGCCGCATCGGCCTGTGGCGGATCGTTTTTGAGCACGCGGAGGCCCAGCGCAGCAAGCCGCCGCACCAACCGGCTGCCGATGTTGCCGCATCCGACAATGCCGATGGTCTTTCCACGGAGCGCCGTTCCCTCCTGCACGGCAAGGCGCACGAGCGCAGCCGTCACGTAATCGGCTACCGAGTCGGCGTTCGAAGCGGGCGCGTGTGCGAAGGCGATGCCCTGCTCGCGCAAGTACACCTGATCGACGTGATCCGTCCCAATGGTCGCCGACCCGACGAACTGTACACGGCTATCGGCCAACAGCGTCGCATCCACCGGTGTAACACTGCGAACCAGCAGCACGTCAATCTCCTGCACATCCGCCGCCGTGAGGGCTCGCCCAGGACGAGCCCGCACCGCACCGAGGGTGCCGAAGGCCTCATGGGCCAGGGGGATATTTGCATCGGCCAGAATGTGAAGAGTTGACATACGGTGTCAAATCGGTATATGAGAGAATTTGGATGGAAGCCCTACCGCGGCACAGTCGCTCACGCGGGCCGGCAGCTGCACCAAAGTTTGTGCGTCATATAGGCCAAACAAGGCCAGATCTTTCGCTTTATGGAGTAGAAAATCGAACGGTTAAGGACCGATCAAGCAGCCATCAACGGATCGTGAATTAATGACTGAAGCGGCCCAAACTCTTCATTTATAGTACCTTACTCGCAACGAATCCCGGAAACCTCCCCTCAGATGGCTCGTTGAGCGGTTCCTATGCTGGGGCTTCGGTCCGGGCGCTGGAATCAGGACCGTTCCGGCCGGCCCGGCCCGGTAGGAAGCCTCAGTTCGCAAGACTACGAACAACCTGGTGATTGCCCGTGGTAAAGCCCATAGCCATTGCAAGCACGTCCGTCGTTCTCTTAATAGGAACGGCTCAGTTTACAAACATGAAAATGGGCGCGCCCGCCCATGCTGAGACGGCAGCCAGTACGCCCCTCTCCACCGAGGGTCCCGTCGCGGCGGAGACATTGCCCCCGACGGCGCCGCGCTCGGCCCCGGAGACCGCTGCCGACGTGCTCGCAGGCCAGCTTCAAGTGCTGGCCCTCTACGGCGACCCCGATGCGATCTCGTTTTCTTTCGTCGATCCCACACGGATCGACGAGGAGACCATTTGGCTTGCCCGCTGCATCTACTCGGAAACGAAAATTCCGCACGAGCAGGAGCTCGTAGCCTGGGTCGTTCGCAACCGGGTAGAAACCCACCACCGAGGGAAACAAACGTACCGCGGCGTAATCCTCGACCCCTACCAGTTTAGCGCCTTCAACCCAGGCCACCCAAGGCGCAGCTACTACACGAGCCTCAGTCCCATGGACAGCACGGCCGGATGGCAACGCGCCCTCCGCATCGCATACCGCGTGCGCCATGCTGACGCTTCGGAGCGGCCTTTCTCGAAGCAGACGCGCCACTTCTTCAGTATCCGCTCTATGCCGGGCGAAACCGTCCCGCACTGGGTCCAGAACCGCCGCCGTGTCGTGCCCAAGTGGAGCTACCGCGTCAACCAGCGCCGCTTCCAATTCTTCGAAGCTGTCTCTTGATTGTGTGATTGTGTCCGGCTCATCGGGCAGACTCAAAATAAAAGCGGATCGTCCAGCCATCGGACAATCCGCTTTTTTGTTGATGGGTGCGACGGGCAGCTTCAGAATCGGACGTTGAGCCGAAGCATGACCTTGCTGAGGCGCTGATCGCTATCCTCAGGCTCGATGTCTACCCCGCCCACTTCGAAGTCATCACTCAGGTAATTCGTCACGCCGATGCTGTAGCGCAGCTCTGGCATCAGGGTGAGGCCCAGGCCGGGCAGCGAAAACTCCAACCCGGCCCCTATGTCGCCGGTAAGCGAAAGGTCTTCGACGCCGTCCTCAAACTCGCTCTCGCTCTGCGGGATCGTAAGGACTGGGCCTGCCATCAGATAGGGTTTGACGATGGGCGAGGGCAGGACCGTGAAGCGCAGATCGAGCGGCACTTCGATCGCGTTGAGATCGAAACTCTCCTGATTGGGCAGCTCATAGGTGCCGATCCGGTGGTAGTACACCCCGGGCCGCAGGCTCACCACGCCCAGGCTTAGATCGTAGAATACGCCAAAATGGTATCCAGTGGAGTTATCGAAGGTAGCGTTGGTGTTGCCCTCGATATCCCCCAGGTTATTGAAATTGAGTCCGGCAGAGATTCCCGGCTGCGCCTGTGCGGGCGCGGCCATCCCGAGAATCAGCGCCATGAACAGCGCAGCGCATGCCGTGCGTGTCGTCGTCTTCGTCATAATCTGCAGTCGAAAATACCAGAGAGTAGCGACAGTTCAATCCGTACATCTCAATCCGTACATCCGACGCCGCAGCGGATGAGCCGCCAGCGGTTCGGCCCCGACGGAACCGGGGTGTGTTGAGGAAGGCGCACGCTACCCGGCAAAGGTAACGCCGCAGGTCCGTGAAAATCCGACTCAACCGTAACATGGGCCCTGCAACCTCCACTGACCTGATGAGTTTTCACTCATGCCTCGTGTTGCGGCCGTCGGGCCCCCGGCGGCCATGTTTCTCCTCACTCAGCCCTCCGATGGCCCATGAAGATCGGCATCACCTGTTATCCCACCTACGGCGGCAGCGGAGTAGTTGCAACTGAGTTGGGTAAGGCCCTCGCAGAGCGCGACCACGAGATCCACTTCATTGCCTCGTCGCTCCCGTTTCGGCTCTCGCACGTGTCGGATAACGTCTTCTTCCACGAGGTCAACGTGCAGTCGTACCCGCTCTTTGAGTACCCGCCGTACACGCTTTCACTGACGAGCAAGATGGTCGACATCGCGAAGTATGCGGGGCTCGATGTACTCCATGTGCACTACGCCATTCCTCACGCCACGAGCGCCGTCATGGCGCGGCAGATCCTGGCCGAACAAGACATCCACGTCCCCGTCGTGACCACCCTCCACGGGACCGACATCACGCTGATCGGGCAGGACCCCTCGTTTGCCCCCGTCGTGGCCTGGTCGATCAATACCTCGGACGGCGTGACGGCGGTGTCGAACTATCTGCGGAAAGAAACCTTCGATCACTTCGACATCTCCACCGACATCGAAGTGATTCCCAACTTTATCGATACGCAGCGTTTCAGGCGGCAGAACAAGGAGCACTTCAAGCAGGCGCTCTGCCCGAACGGGGAAAAGGTGATCGTCCACATCTCGAATTTTCGTCCGGTCAAGAACGCCCCGCAGGTAGTCGATGTCTTCTACCGCCTCCGGCAGGACGAGCTGCCCGTGAAGCTGCTCCTCGTGGGCGACGGGCCCGACCGCGTCCCGTGCGAGCACAAGGCCCGCGAGCTGGGCGTATATGACGACATCCGCTTCCTCGGCAAGCAGGACCCCGTCGAAGAGATCCTCTCGATAGCCGATGTCTTCCTGATGCCGAGCGGCTCTGAAACCTTCGGCCTCGCCGCGCTCGAAGCGATGGCCTGCAACGTGCCCGTCGTCGCCTCCGACGTGGGCGGCCTCCCCGAACTGGTTTCCAATGGCGAGGTCGGCTTCCTCTGCCCGGTGGACGACACCGATGCCTTCACGCAGCGCACGCGCCAGCTCCTGCTGAACGACGAGCTGCACGACGAGATGGCCGAGGCCGCCCGTCGCCGCGCCGTCGAAACGTTCGACATCGAGAATATCGTGCCCAGCTACGAGGCGTACTACGAGCAGGTCTGCTCCAACCTGATAGCCGCCGAGGCGAGCGTGTGATCTCGCCGCTGCTGCCTTGCCGAACCCCCCCCTCGCTTCGTCCCCCCACCTCGATTCGGGGCGCGCTGCCCGACATTTCGCGAGGGCCTCTTAGCTCTGCAAATGCTCCTGCAAGAACGGATTCTGCTGTCGCTCCCGCCCGATGGTCGTCACACCCATGTGGCCGGGATAAATCGTCATCGCATCACCCAGCGGCACCAGCTTCTCCACAATAGAGCGGATGAGCTGCGGCAGTGAGGTCTGCGGCAACCCCTGCACCCGTCCGATCGACCCGCGAAAAAGGACATCGCCTGTGATGGCCTGCTCGCTTACCCGGTCGATAAAACTGACCGAGCCCGGCGAGTGGCCCGGCGTGTGCAGCACATCGAGTATCACGCCCCCGAACGTGATCGTATCACCCTCATCGAGCACGTGCGCATCATCGAGAGTCGGCGGCGGCTCGATGTCCACATCAAACGCCTCCGCCTGCTGCGGCGCCTGCTCGAGAAACGGGCGGTCGGCCGCGTGCATCTGGACGGACTGGCCGTAGCGCTCGGCAAAGAACGCACAGCCAAAGATGTGGTCGATGTGGCCGTGCGTCAGCAGCAGGTGCCGTACCACCAGCTCGTGCTCGTCGAGATAATCGACGACCTGCTGATGCTCGGCTGCCGAGGCGCTGCTCGGGTCGATAAGTACGGCCTCGCCGCCGTCGTGGCACACGTAGCAGTTCGTCATGAACGGGTTGAACGTGAAGGACTGGACCTGCATGGGCGAATTCGGTTCGGTGGAAGACAGGTGAATACGTCGCGCCACCCGTACGCAGGCCGGACCGTGAAGGTTGTCCCAGCGCCCGGCCCGAACCAACGGATCCGGCCGGTCGTTTATCGGATGATTGATGCCGCATGCCGTATCGCGGCTGCCCTGGTGTTCGACTCGCCCCCTCGTCATGATCAGCCGCCTGCACTGGCTCATCCTGCGGAAATGGCCCGGCCCATTCTTCGGGTGGCTGGGTACCCTCATGTTTCTGCTGCTGATGCAGTTCCTGATCCGCTGGCTGCCCGAGCTGGCCGGCAAAGGGTTGCCGCTGCAGGTCATCGCTGAGCTGATCGTCTACAACCTGGCATACATGGTCGTGCTGGCCGTGCCCATGTCGGTCCTGCTGGCCACGCTCATGGCATTCGGCCAGCTCGCTGACTCGCAGGCATACACCGTCATCAAGAGCGCCGGTATCTCGTTCACCCAGCTCGCCTGGCCGGTGCTGGTCGTGGGCCTGCTCGTCACCGGCAGCATGATGTACTTCAACAACATCATCCTGCCCGAAGCCAACTTTCGCGCTCGCACCCTCTGGCAAGACATCCGCACCAAGCAGCCGGGCTTTGAGCTGCGCCCCGGGCTCTTTTACGACGGACTCAAGGGCTACAGCATTCTCGTCCAGGAGCGCGACGCCGCGACGAACCGGATCTCGGACGTAGTGATTTACGAGTACGGCAACGACTCGCGCGAGCAGACCGTCATCAAGGCCGACCATGGGCAGCTCGTTTCCGAGCACGAGGGCCTCGCCCTTCGGATGGTCCTGTTTGATGGCGAGATTCACCGGACGCGCCCGCCGCGCTCCGGCCGTTCCGACCCTCGCTACGAGCGGCTGAGCTTCGCCCGCCACACGCTGAAGCTCGACCTCTCCGACTTCGTCTTTCAGCGTAGCGATCCCAACTCGGGCGCCCGCTCGGACCGCACGATGCGCACGACTGCGATGGTCCGCTACGTCGACTCCCTGCAAGCCGAACTGAACGCCAAGCACGCCGAGGTACGCGGGCTGATGTACGAAACCCTGATCGCCCCGCTCCACGACTCGACGCGCACCGCCGACGAAGAGGCGCCTCGCGACTACGCGACCGTGCCGTCGGTCTCTCCGCCGTCCCCCATCGATACAATTCCGTCGCGCTACCTCGCCCTGCGCGGCGTATCGCACGCCGACCAGACGGCGGTGGTCTATGCTGCGCAGCGCACTGCCCGCTCCACCCGAACGACGCTGAGCAATATCGATCGAACGGTTTCCTGGCGCAGCCGACGAGTGAAACAGTATCAGGTGGAGATCCAGAAGAAGTTCTCCATTGCCATCGCGTGCCTCATTTTCGCGCTCATCGGCGCGCCCCTCGGCCTGACGATCCGCCGCGGGAGCCTTGGGGCCGTGGGCGCCTATGCCCTCGGCATCTTCCTCTTTTACTGGGTGACGCTTGTCCAGGGCGAAAAGCTCGCCGACCGGGGGCTCCTGGCGCCGTGGGTGGGCATGTGGATCGCCAACGTTATCATGACGGGCGTAGGCACCTGGCTCGTGACGTACGTGACGCTCGACCTGCGCGCCACCCCGCCGCTGCGCCACCGCCTCTGGCAGTGGATCACGTCGACGTTCGATTGACAGAATTCGAATGCTGAAAGGCCTCCCCATTCGGCATCAGACGCCTCCCTCCTCGCCCCTCGCTATTCGCCCCTTTGCATGCTCTACCTCGTCCCCACACCCATCGGCAACCTCGAAGACATCACCATGCGGGCCGTGCGCATCCTGGGCGAGGCCGATCTGATCGCCTGCGAAGACACCCGTCGCGCCGGCGTGCTCCTCCAGCATTACGACATCGACACCCCGACGACGAGCTACCACGACCACAACGAGCATCAGAAAGCGCCGCGGCTCGTCAAGCGCATGCGGGCCGGCTACACGATTGCGCTCATTACCGAAGCCGGATCGCCCGGCATCTCGGATCCCGGCTTTCTGCTGACGCGAGCCTGCGTCGAGGCGGGCCTCCCCGTCGAGGCACTGCCCGGCCCCACCGCATTCGTCCCTGCGCTCACCCTGAGCACGCTGCCTGCGCATCGCTTCGTCTTCGAGGGCTTCCTGCCAAAGAAAAAGGGCCGGCAAACGCTGCTGGAATCCCTTTCCACAGAGCCGCGCACTATGATTTTCTACGAGTCGCCCTACCGGCTCGTCCAAACACTGTCCGACTTCGAAGATACCTTCGGAGCCGACCGCCGCGTAGCCGTCGCGCGGGAACTGACCAAGCAGTACGAAGAAGTGCAGCGCGGAACGCTCGCTGAGGTCCGGTCGTATTTTGCGCAGCAGAATAAAGTGCGGGGGGAACTCGTTATTGTGGTCGACGGCGCCCCCAACGCCTGATCTCGATGGGTGACCTCCTGATTCTCTCGCGCCTGCCCATCCGCTGGGCTCCCACGACATGGGCCGTTCCCCACACCGGCGAACACGCCTTCACGATAGACGTACGGCGAGATGCTGATGGCTCTCTCCAGCGCCTGATCGATGCAACACGCCGGACGTAGTAATACATTTGTCCGCTATATTTTTGTGCTTCAGAAGCCCCGACGTGCCGCCCCGCGTAGTGCGCCGGGCTTCTCTGTGCCTTGCCCTCTTGGATTTTTCTGGCTCCATGAACTGGAAAAAAGTTGATCGGATTGTTGCTGGCGCCGTCTTTTTGTGGGCGCTGGTTCTGTACGTGCTCACCATGGCCCCCACGGTGTCCTTCTGGGACTCGGGCGAGTTCATCGCGAGCGTTAACAACCTGGAGGTGATGCACCCTCCCGGCGCTCCCCTCTACATGCTGATCGGGCGTTTCTTCTCGATGTTCGTCCCGGCCGAGTACGTCGCCCTCTCCGTCAACCTGATCTCGGTGCTGGCCAGCGCCCTCACGGTACTGCTCACCTATCTGATCATTGTCCGGCTGATTCGCCGATGGCAGGGCGACGCGGCCACGTGGTCGACACCGCAGCGTATCATGGCGCTCAGTGGCGGCGTGATCGGCGCAGTCACCTTCGCCGCAACGGACTCATTCTGGTTCAACGCCGTCGAGGCCGAGGTCTACGCGCTCTCGATGTTCTTTACTGCCGCCGTCGTCTGGCTCATCATGCGGTGGAGCGCCCAGGCCCGCCGCGAGGAGGAGATGCTTTCCGGCGGCCAGCACCCCTTCGGGCTCACGGCCAACCGCTACCTCGTGCTGATCGCCTACCTGTTCGGATTGGCCATCGGCGTGCATCTGCTCAACTTGCTGGCGTTCTTCTTCATCGCGCTGATCTTCTTCTTCACCGAGTTCGATCAGCCCGATTGGTCGCCGGCGACGCGGTGGAAAGGCATTATCCTCACGGGCGTCATCGCCGCCGGCCTCTTCTTCATGATCTATCCGGGCATCATCCTGGGCCTGCCCGAGTTGGCCGAGCGCAGCGGCTCGCCCCTGCTGATTCTGCTCGTCACCAGCGCCGTCATCACGTACGGCGTCTACTACACCCACACCCGCAAGATGCCGGCGGCCAATCTCGCGATGATGGGCCTCGCCGTCATCCTGATCGGCTACTCGACGTATGCCCTCATCCCGATCCGCAGCGCCACCGAGCCGGCGATCGACCTGATGGACCCGGACACCGATGAGCGCTTCGTCTCCTACCTCAAGCGCGAACAGTACGGCTCGCGGCCGCTCCTGCGAGGCGCGAGCTTCAACGACGAATCGGGACAGGTCGACCCACGCGGCGAACAGACGCTCTTCCCCCGGCGCTACTCCACCCAGCCGCAGCACTGGCGCGTCTACGACCGCTACGACTCCGATCTGGATTTTTTCCTCGATTACCAGATCGGTCACATGTACCTCCGCTACTTCCTCTGGAACTTTGCAGGCCGGGCCAGCGACGTGCAGGACGCACCCGCGGTGACCGGCATCAGCTTCATCGATCCGCCGCGAACACCCGACGTGCACGAGACGCCCAGCGAGCGGGAGAGCCGGAACGTCTACTTCGCGCTGCCGCTCCTGCTGGGGCTCCTCGGCGCGTTCTACCACTTCAACCGCGACTGGCGGCGCGCCTTCAGCGTGTTTATCCTCTTTTTCGTGACCGGCATCGGCATCATCATCTACCTCAACCAGACGCCGATGCAACCGCGCGAACGCGACTATTCGTACGTCGCCAGCTTCTTTGCCTTCAGCCTATGGGTGGGAATTGGCGCAACCGGACTGCTGGAATGGACCTGGGAGAGCGTGCGCGACAAACTCCAGGGCGCCGCTCAACACACCGCGATGCTGAGCGTGGCGGGCATCATCTTCCTCGCCGTGCCCTTTTGGATGACATACCAGAACTACTACGACCACGACCGCTCGGGGAACTACGTAGCGCACGACTATGCCTATAACATGCTGATGAGCCTCGATGAAAACGCGGTCGTCTTCACCAACGGCGACAACGACACGTATCCGCTGTGGTACCTGCAAGAAGTCGAGGGGGTGCGTACCGATGTTCGGGTGGTCAACCTGTCGCTGCTCAACACGCCGTGGTACACTAAACAGCTCAAAAATGAGTGGGCCCACGACGCGCCGCCCCTCCCGATCTCGCTCTCCGACGACCAGCTCAACGACCTTGGCCTGATGCGCTGGGAGCCCCGTGAGGTGCAGTTGCCCGTCAACAAGGCCCAACTGGTAGGCAGCTCGGAGGTCTTCGACGTCGCCCCCGACACGAGCCAGATCGAGAGCCCGATGACGTGGCAGCTCAACGGGCGGCCCTTCGGGCAAGACATCAACGTGCTGCAGGGCGCCGATCATGTGGCGTACAACATCCTGCGCACCAATGCCGAGAAGGGCTGGAAGCGGCCCATCTACTTTGCCATCACCGTCGCCCCCGATGGCCAGCTCGATCTCCAGAACTACTTCCAGTTGGAAGGCACCACCTACCGCGTCGTACCTATCCGCCACTCGCAGAGCATGGGCCGCGTCGTCCCCGAGGTAACGCCCGAGCGCCTGCGCGCCTTCCGCTTCACCAACCTTGCCGATTCGAGCGTCTACTTCGACGAAAACATCCGGCGGATGCTCGATGCCTACCGCAACATTTACTCGCATACGGCGCAGCGCCTCGCGGCCAAAAATCACGCCGAGGACGGCCGTGCGCTCCTCGATGAGCTGATGACGGCCATGCCCTTCAGCACGCTCGATGGCGATACGCGCTCGTACCTGCTCATGGCGCAGGCCTACCAGTCGGTGGGCGACTCGGACGCGGTCGTGCGCCTGATGCAGGAGGCCGAGCCGATGGTCTATCAGGAGCTGCAGCAGGCCCGCACGCGCCGCGGCTTCAGCTACGCGCTCCAGTACGCCGGCCTGATGCGCACCACGTATCAGAATGCAGGAAATCAGGAGGCGCTCCAGGCCTTCGACCAGCGTGTCGATGAGCTTCTGCAAACCGCCCCCTTCCAGGTCCCGAATGAAGTGCGCGCCGCCTATGGGCTATCCCGCAGCGACTCCGGCGCAGCGCTCGACGTGCCCATGCGCTCGGCACCCGCCCCGCAGGGCACAGACGATCCCCCCGGATCGCAGTAACCCCCCGCCAAACGCTGATCGGTCTCCTGGCAACGCTCTTGCGGGCAGCTCTCCCTCGGCAGAGCTGTCCGTTTTTTATGTAGGTCCAGGTCGTCCAGACATCTACCGGAAGCGCTTTCAAACAATTTGTTCTATCATCGTTGGTGATATTTCTTCAGCTGCTCCCTCAAATAAACCCGGCTCCGCTTGACACAATGAACAACTTCACGGTATATTTAAGTAGCCATGAGTTCATGTGTCGTTGCGGTGTGCCCTCAATCCGGCGCAGTCGCCATCGTCCGGCGCGGCGTAGTTTGGTCGCACGCAGGGCGTGCCTGTGCACATGATGGTCGCACGATTTCACCTGGACAACGATCATTGCTACTGCTCGGCACGAAGCGTATGCGGCGCGGTGCACTTCCACCCCAACCGGGCTGGACGCCCCGACGCTGAGCGTTAGAAGCTAAAGGAGGCACCTTATGGCAACGCGAGAAAGTACCGTTAAGTGGTTCGATGCCAAAAAGGGCTACGGATTCATCAATCATCCCGATGGGGGAGAGGATGTGTTCGTCCACTATACACAGATCGACTCGGATAAAGACTTCAAAACGCTCCGAACCGGTCAGCATGTGAAGTTTGAAATGAACGACGGCCCCAAGGGCTTACACGCCTTGGAGGTGAAGTCGCTCGAAGAGGAGGAGGACACCGACGAGGCCGAGGCGTCGTCCCCAGAGTCGTCCTCGCATTCGACGAACTCGACGATGCCTCGCCCCGATCCCACTGAAACCGTCGATCCCTCTCTCGGCTCATCGACGCTGTAGCCTGGACACCGGCTGCGACCTATCTTGCCGGCTCGACCTGCACGCTCGGATCAGTCCGAGGAAGGCGGGCGTACGTCTGTCCTCTCCTTATCTGCCCGCGCTATCGTCCCCTGTGCCGTGCCTGCCCCGATCGACGTGCTCACCGTCGAACACGACCACCCCAACCTCGATGTAGACGCGCCGAACCTCTCGACTCTCGTCCGCCACGTAATCGAGGAAGAGGGCGGCACGCTCCGCTTCTTGAGCGTCGTGCTAACGGGCCACGAGACCGTGCTCCGGCTCAATCGAGAATACCTGGACCATGACTATCACACGGATGTGCTCTCGTTCGATTTGGGCGCCGGGGACGCCTCGAACGCAGTTGAGGGGGAGGTGTACATCGACCTCGATACAGCGCAGGAGCGGCACGAAGAGTTCGATACCACCTTCGAGCAGGAAGCGCTGCGCTACGTCGTGCATGGAGTGCTCCACCTCCTCGGCTACGATGACGCCGAGGACGAAGACGCGGCCACCATGCGCCAGCTGGAAGATCGCTACCTTCGCGCATTAGACTGAACGAGCGGTTCGACCAGCAACAATCGCCCTTGCGTGAAAGAAACTGGAGGATGCCGGAGACATACCATGAGACACCACAGTGGTGCCGTTTTTTCGAGTGGCGCCGTCCTTCCCGCTTCCTTCCACGCAGTAGAGAGAGGTGCCTCGCATGCAAAGCCAAATCACTGCCCGCCACGTTGATCTGAATACCGATCTGCGCGAGCATATCTCCAAACGCCTGGACAAGTTACAGCGCGTCTACAACGACATCATCAGTGCGCACATTATTCTCGGGCAGAACAACGCGCCCTCCGAAGACAAGACAGCTGAGATCAACCTCGATGTCTACCAGAAACGCCTCTCAGCCGAGGCCGAGGCATCCACGCACGAGGAAGCCATCAATCAGTGCGTCGATGCGCTCTGGCGCCAACTGAAACGCTACAAAGCCAAACTACGCAGCACCGATAAAGACGCCCATCGGTAGACTCGGCGTCCGGAGATGCGCGTTCAGGGTTTGGGGGGCAACCGCAGCACTCCGAACGCCAAACCCTGAACGCCAAACCCTGAACTCAGAGCGTTCCCTTACGCCATCTCGCGGAGCGGCTCAACGACGCGCTTCACGGTGCGGGCGCTGGACATGATGTAGAAGTGGATGCACGGCACGTCCGCGCTCATAAGCTCTTGCGACTGCTGGATGGCCCACTCCACCCCGATGTCGACCACCTGTTCCGGATCCTCGGCGGCCTCCACTTCGGCCGCCAGCGCTTCCGGGATCTCGGTGTGGAAATGCTTAGGAAGTGTGCGCAGGTGATGCTCCTTCGTGAGAATCTTGATGCCCGGCACGATGGGCACGGTGATGCCTACGTCACGGCAGCGCTCGACGAACTCGAAATAATAGGCGTTGTCGAAGAACATCTGCGTAACGACGTAATCCGCCCCGGCGTCGATCTTGCGCTTGAGGTTGAGGATGTCCCACGTCAGGTTAGGCGCCTCGAAATGCTTCTCCGGATATCCGGCTACGCCCACGCAGAAATCAGTGGGCGTGGCGTTGACGAGGTTTTCGAGGTACTCCCCCCGGTTCATGTCCTCGATCTGCTGGACGAGATCGATCGCGTGCTTGTTACGGGATCGGTTGGGCGGCACGGGCTTGTCGTATCCCTTGTCATCCCCCCGGATGGCGAGCACATTCTCGATGCCGAGGTAGTTGAGCTCGATGAGCGCATCCTCGGTTTCCTCGCGGGTAAAGCCGTTGCACAGGATGTGCGGCACCGTGTCGATGTCGAAGCGCGCCTCGATCGCCGCGCACAACCCCAGCGTGCCGGGACGCTTGCGCTTCACCTTGCGCTTCCACGTGCCATCGGCCTGCTCCTCATATGTGGCCTCGGCCGAGTGGCTCGTCACATCGATGAACGGCGGATCAAACGGCATCAACTCCTCCACGACGCCCAGCATTTGCTCAGCAGAACCGCCTCGCTTCGGCGGGATAATTTCGTATGAGATGAGCGGGTTGTTCGCCTGCTTCAGATGCTCGATAACTTTCATGTGAGATGACTTTCGTTCAGCATTTTGCTTACTTGATCGGCGACGTGCTGCCTATCGAGTTGTATTCTACCTTGCCCTTTACGTAAGTGTTCGATGATTGGTCTTGCTTTTACCACCGAAGAAGCCGCTGCCCCCTTTCTCAAACAATATCGTCACGGTCGGCTGGGCGAGGTCGCCGAGGGCGAACACACGTACGACGATGATGTCCTCGTCGCCATTACCGGCATCGGCAAAATTAAGGCGACGCTGCGCACCGAGCGCCTCCTGCAACGCCATTCGCTGGACCGGCTGATTCACCCGGGCACATGCACGGCGCTAACCGGCGAGTTGCCGGCCGGCGCGGTCGTCGGCATCACGCACGTCCTGGAGGGCGACCGGATTCAGCTGTCGGCGCCCTCGTATCCCCGCATGCCGCTCGACCAGCCGGTCGACACCGAAGCCGAAGGAACACTCGTGACACATGACCACGGCATCGGAAACCAGGACGAATTGAGCTACTGGCAGCGCATCGCCGACCTGAGCGATTCGACCGGCTACGCCATCGCCTACGTCGCCGCCCAGCACGGCATTCCCTGCACACTCCTGATGGTGCCCACCGGCCGCGTCCTCGATGAAAACGAGGACTTTCGCCAACGGCTTGCGGATGCGCGCCAGACCCTCGCCAGTGCACTCATCAAGCAGATCGATTCGGGCACACTGATGGCAACCGACTGAGGCCAAACCCCGCTGCAGCGCACTTCAGATCAGTTGCGGCAGATCAGTTGCGGCGGCGCCAGAGATCTTCGTACCATGCCTCGGGAAACCCATCCGAGCCCCCCCACGCGTAGTGATAAGGGGTGTTGGCGGGCGCCTGGCCCTGCCGCTGCGCCCGGCGCTGATCCGCGCGGATCTCGCGTACGCCTACGGGCATGCTCTCGCCCTGAGCTGCCGCGCGCTCGCGAATGATGACTGGATCCTGCTCGAACGGCAGCGGATGCTCGGGGAAGTAGAGGCGGTACACCGTCGCGATGCCCCACGTCACCAGGAAGAAAAGGATCGGTCCGATCAGTATGACGAGCAGGACAAGCATGGCGAGGCGGAGCGTTCAAACGGCCATTCCCTGAGCCTGTGAGGCCAGTGATAGTCTCCTATACGTTCAACCCGACGCGGTGATTCTGGCGGCCGCGCTTATAATACCAGTTCTTCGAAAGGCGCCGAGCTTCGACCATGCGCCAGGCCCGCCCCCAAACGAGGCCGAAGGCCGACTGACGAAGCGCAGCGAAGCCAAATCGGGCATGCAGGGGCTCCGGGTGGCCCTTCTGGATTGTGCGCGGGCGGCGCGGTCATGCGAAAGCTCTTACACTCGATCTACGGCATGCTGAAGCACGACCAGAATTTTGACGGAGAGAAATTCTACCGCCTCACCCCTCAAACCCCTTGACTTCCAAGAGAGTGTTTAACAGCGTTTCTACACCGGGACGCCCTGCTGGACGAGGCGATCTACTGTCCACCGGCACCGGTCGTATCGGCGGAAGCGTTGCTACCCGGTGCATTGTCGAAGTCGGCTGGGGCCACGCGCAGGTCCTCGGGATCAGGATCGCGCTGGCGCAGCTCCTCCAACTGGCGCTCCTCCTCCTCGATGGTGAGCGGGCTGACGTTTCCGAGGTCACCACGGAAAGCAGTGTCGAACAGCGTGAACACCACGAAGATGACAACGAACACCGTCCCGATGCTAAAGACCATCGAGTTGACGGGTTTGTCGTACTTCAGCGCCATGAAGAAGAGGACGACGAGCGTGGCTTTCAACCCGGCGATGCCCAGGGCCACAGGTACGTTGAGCGGACCCAGATCCACGCGGGCGACGGCGACGGTAAGCACCGTCAGCGCCACCAGTCCCAAAAAGACAGCGAGGAGCACCTTGAAGGGGATGATGTGATGCCCGTGGTTTTCAGCGTTTCCTTCGGCGTGCGCCATGAATCGTAAAATGCCTTCGTAGTTCGCAAAATAGAAACAACCGCGCGGGCCGGCTTGGCCCGTGAAGCTACACGAGGTAAAGCAGCGGGAAGAGGAAAATCCAGATGATGTCGACCAAGTGCCAGTACAGCCCCGTAATCTCGATGGGCGTGTAGTACTCGCTGCTAAAGTGCCCGCGATAGACGCGGCTGGCGATCCAGCCGATGATGCCCATACCAATCAGCACGTGGAAGCCGTGGATGCCCGTCATCACGAAGTAGATACTGAAGAACTGCCCCGTGAAGGGGATGCTCGCCAACTGCTCGTACCCCGCGCCGTGTGGGTCAAAGAACCCCGCGGGAAAGACGCCGTGCTCAAACTTAGCCGTCCACTCGAAATACTTGATCACCATAAAGACCCCTGCGAGAGCGAGCGTGGTGATCAGGTTCCAGAAGCTCTTGGAGTGCTCGTCCTTCTGGGCGTAATGGATCGACAGCGCCACCGTGAACGACGAGGCCAGCAGCACGAGCGTATTCACCCCGCCGAGCACCCAGTCGAGCGTCGCACTCGCCTCCGCGAACGCCTCCGGATGCCACACGCGGTAAACCGTGTAGGCGACGAACATCCCGCTGAACAGCAGAATCTCGGTGATCAGAAAGAGCCACATGCCCAGCTTCGCCGAGTCGAACTGCTGCTCCGACGAGACAAAGTGATGCTGGAGGTGCGGCGGATGATGAGCGTGCGCAGCCTCGGTGTCCTGTGAGGCCACTGCGGTGTCCGTTGCCATGAGACTCAAAGAGGTTGTGGCTACTGCATATCGAATAAAGAGGCGGCGTTACTTGGCCTCGTGCGGCTCTGGGGCAGGCGGTGCGGCCTCCGGCACTTTCACGGCACCGTCACCCGCGCCATCGCCTCCGAAGACGTCATCGGCCAGATGGAAGTCGTACGGACCCCGTGTGACGAGCGGCGTGCGCTTGAAGTTGTGCGGATCGGGGATGGCGGCTGTGTTGGTCCACTCCAGCGTTGCCGCGCCCCACGGATTGGCCGGCGCTTTCTTGCCACGGAACAGCGAATACAGCCCGTAGCCAAGCACGAGGAAGAGCCCCGCTCCCAGGATCCACGAGCCGATGGTCGACATCTGGTGCAGCGCGGTGTAACGTTCCAAGTAGTCATAATAGCGGCGCGGCATACCCTGGCTGCCCAGAATCAGCTGGCTGAAGAACGTCAGGTTGAAGCCTACAAAAATGAGGCCGACGGCAATCTTGCCAGCTGTCTCGTTGTACATCCGTCCGGTCATCTTCGGCCACCAGTAGTGCACGCCGCCGAGCAGGGCCATCACCATGCCGCCCATCATCACGTAGTGGAAGTGGCCCACGACGAAGTAGGTATCGTGCAGGTGCACATCGAGTGCCAGCACGCCAACCATGATACCCGTCAACCCGCCAATCGTGAAGAGGAACAGGAAACTAAGGGCGTAGAGCATCGGCGTCTGCAGCCAGATCGAGCCTTTGTACATCGTCGCGATCCAGTTGAACACCTTGATGCCGGAGGGAATTCCGATCAGGAAGGTGATCAGCGAGAAAATCACCGACGAAACGGCCGACTGCCCGGAGACGAACATGTGGTGGCCCCAGACGAGAAAGCCAAGCATGGCGATCGCCACCGACGACAGCGCGATGGCGCGATAGCCGAACACGCGGTGCCGCGAGAACGTGGCGATCAGCTCGGAGATGATCCCGAAGCCCGGCAGAATCATGATGTAGACGGCCGGGTGCGAATAGAACCAGAAGAAGTGCTGGAACAGAATCGGGTCGCCACCGAGGGCCGGATCGAAGATGCCAATCTTCATCACCTGCTCGAAGATGAGCAGCAGCATCGTGATGCCAATGACGGGCGTCGCCAGAATCTGGACGATGGAGGTGGCGTAAATGCTCCAGACGAACAGCGGAAGCCGGTTCCAGGTGAGCCCCGGCGCGCGCATCTTATGAATCGTGACGATGAAGTTCATTCCCGTCAGGATCGACGAGAAGCCGATCACAAAGACCGACGCCGTCATGATGATAACGGCCGAGCCCTGCTGCAGCGAGTAGGGTGCATAGAACGTCCAGCCGGTATCGATATCGCCGAGGAGGATGGCTGCAATCGCTGTGATGGCCCCGGCCATGTAGATGTACCAACTGGCCAGGTTCAGCCGGGGGAAGGCGACATCTTTCGCCCCCAACTGAATGGGCAGCACGAAGTTACCCAGCACGGCGGGCGCTGCCGGCACCAGGAAGAGGAAGATCATGATGATGCCGTGAAGCGTAAACGTCTGGTTGTACGCATCCGCCCCCATGATCGTCTCGCCGGGTGCGAATAGCTCCATGCGCACAGCCAGTGCGAGCAGGCCGCCGATCAGGAAAAAGAACGCCACGGCCCAGGCATACATGACGCCGATCCGCTTGTGATCGAGCGTAGTAAGCCACGACCAGATGCCGGACTCGTGGTTGAGGTAGTTGTGCTCCTCGGCCCCTTCATGTCCGGAGGCCGACGTCGCTGCAGTCTGCGTGTCCATATCCCCTAAAATAATTACGAAACGGGATTCGTAGTACGATGGCTAAGGAGGTCGTTAGTCCGCGGCCGAGGCGTCGCCCTGCTCCTTGATGAAAGCCACCAGTGCCGAGATTTCGCGCTCCGAGAGGGAGCTGTATGAGCCCGGCATCAGGTTCTGATAACCCTCGACAATCTCGGCGCCTGGCTCCAGGATCGACTGGCGGAGGTAGTTCTCATCGGCCGTGGCGGAGGAGCCATCGGCAAACTGGCGCTCCGATCCGTAGAGGTTCTGGAACGAGGGGCCAACGCCGGGCGATCCGTCGAGGCTGTGACAGCCCTGGCATCCCTGCTGCTGGTACACGCGCTGCCCAAGTTGCGGCAGCGGCATGTCGTCTGGAGCCGCCGCGTCTTGCAGCCACTGATCGAAATCCGACGGCGTCTGCACGATGACATCGGCCAACATGCCCGAGTGCTGCGTGCCACAGTACTCGGTGCAGTAAACCTTGTAGGTACCGGTTTTCGTTGCTTCAAACCAGACAGAGGAATAGCGATTGGGAAGCACATCCTGCTTGATCCGGAAGGCGGGCACTGCGAAGCTGTGCAGGACATCGGTGCTGCTCATCTTGAGCTTGACGGGCCGGTTCGCCGGCACATGCAGCTCCGACGACGTCGCCCCATTCGGATATTCGAACAGCCAGCTCCACTGCTGCCCGCGCACATTGATCTGATACGCGTTATCGGGGGCCACATTCATCTTGATAAATGTTTGGAACCCCCACGTGAAGACCAACAGCACGAGGATGGTGGGTACAATGACCCAGGAAATCTCGATGAGCGTGTTCTCTTCGACCAGCTCGGCGCGCTCGTCGGGGTCACGGCGGCGGTATGCGTACGCAAAGTACAGCATAAACGCCACGACGCCCACAAAAAGCACTACGCTCGTCCAGTACACAAAGTAGAACAAGCCGTCGTACTCGGGCGCGATCGTCGACGCGCTTTCCGGTAGCCAAATACCGTTTGCGATCATGTTTTCCACGTGATTGACCATGCCTACGAAAAAAGTCAGGAGCCGGGCGCCCTATGATGCAGCGACCGCTTTGTCCAGTTCGTTGCGCTCTCGGCGCCAGAAGGCGAATAGCGTAAGGCCCAGGATAACAACCGTGAGCCCTCCGCTCAGCTTCATAATGTTGAACGCATCGGCCGTATAGGAATTGGCGTCAGGATCAAACTGGAAGCAGTACAGCGCAATCTGATCGACCGGGTTGCCCACCTTGCCGTCCGAAGCCTCGACGAGTGCCTTACGCACATCGCTCGCGGCATACTCCATGCCGTACAGATAGCGGGTGATGGTGCCCTCGCCGCTGAGAAAGATGGCGACCGTGGGATGGGCATATTCGCCCTTCTCGGCGACCCATCGAAAGTCGAAGCCAACGGCGTCCGTCAGCTGCTCGATTGCGGCCTCCGAGCCGGTCAGGAAGTGCCACCCTTCGGCAGCTTGTGGTGTACCCAGCGTCTTTACATATCGTTCCTTTTGTTTGCGCGCGAGTTCCGGGGTTTCACGATGATTGAAACTAACGGTGAGCACCCGGAACTGATCGCCCGGCGTCCACGACATACTGCTCAACGTGCGCGTGATGCCATCGAGCATTAGCCCGCACAGCATGGGGCAGTCGTGATACACCAGGTTGAGCAAGACGGGCCGATCGCCATCGAAGTACTGCCCGAGAGTCACCGGGTCGCCCTGTGCGTTGCGGAACGTAATATCTCGCGGCACGGTCTCGCCCAGCTTGGACGTGATGCCCACACCCTCAAACTGGCGCTTCGTCTGTCCGCTGCGCTGCGCCTGCGCCCGGTCGGGGTACGCGAGGATCATTAGCGCGAGCGCCAACACCGTGATAGAAAGTCGTCGCATGGTTCGCATGGATAAAAGCGATTCCAGAAGCTTGCTCGCGCAAACGCACTGGAAGCGCGGAGCGCACCGCCTGCTTACTGCTGTCCTTGAAGCGGCGCATCGGGAGCGTAACTGCGGGTGCCTTCTTGATAGGCCTGATTGGCCATGATGTCCATCGCGCGATCGATGGGAATGCGGTACGTGCCCGCCTGCGCATCGATCACTTCGTACTGGCTGAGCTTCTGCGCCGCCTGGGCCTCCGTTTCCCGGAGCTGCGTGTACTGATCGGTATTGATCGTCGCCTCCCGGATGGCCTGGCGCGTCGTGTTGGTCCACATGAACAAGATGACCACAGCGATGGCGATCGCCAGCAGCAACGTCACCGCGATGGAGATAATTTGACCGGCGGGGATGCCTTCGTAGGCCACACCCATCTCTTTCTCCTGCTCAAGGCGGTCCTCTTTGCTATCGGACACCTCGGCGACGGCCTGGCGCGAAGCCGCTTTCACGAGCTCGGTGACCGGTCCCATCTCTTCCTCGGCGTCCGGCTGGGCGGCGTGCGCCTCCATCTCGCCGGCGGTGGCGCTCACGAAGCTCTCGACCCGCTCGCCCCGGCTCCAACCGGCCTCGTTTTGCGCCAGGACGCGCCAGAAGAAGGTCTGCTCGTTCGTCGGGAAGACATCCGTCACGGTAAGCTCGGGGGCCGGCTCGACCGGCGGCTCGACCGTCGGCTCGACCGTGGTCTCGAATACGATGGTCTCGAACGACGTGTCTTCGGCCACCTGCACGCGATACGCGTCGGCCGCTTCGACGGGCTGCCACTCGAAGGTGACCTCGTGCCCATCGACCACTGTGGCCTCGCGCGGCGCCACAAGCCCCGGTGAGGCCGGGCGATCGCGCTCTGTGGTGCTACTCTCCTTCTCCATAATTTGTTGGTTTCCAGTGTGCTATGGAAAACGCAGAACGCCGACCGAGGGATCGCGCGCCCGGATGAAAATAATTTGATATCTGCCTGGATGGCGCGTTAGCCATGGCCAACTCGCTCTCCGCTCACGAGTTCTCGAAACGCATCGACTGCGCCAGATGCGGATCGTTTTGCGGCAGGAGGGCATGCCGGCTCAGGCGGTAGACGAACACGCCGATGAAGAGGCTCGTCAGGCCCAACCAGCAGGTAAAGTCGAGCCAGTGGAAGGTCGCGTGGTCGTGCAGCACCGGCGCCGAGATCCATACGTAATCGAACCAGTGCATGACGAGGAGCGCGATGCTCATCACCGCCATGTATGGCAGCGCCCGCTTCACGAACCGCGGCAGCAGCAACAGGAATGGGATCACGAAGTGGCCCAGTAGCAGCGCCGCGCTAAAGTAGGCCCATCCGTGCTCCATGCGGTGGCGGTAGAAGACCGTCTCTTCGGGAATGCCGCCGTACCAGATCAGCATGTACTGGCTGAACGCGATGTACGCCCAGAAGACGACAAACCCGAACATGTACTTCCCGAGGTCCTGGTAATGCTCACGGGTAACGGCCCGGTTTAGCATGTTGCCGCGCCGGAGCACGATAGCCGTAATAGCCAGGAGCGAGTGGACGGCCAGCATGGCACCCGCGAAAAAGTAGACACCAAAGATCGTCGAAAACCAGTGCGGATCGAGCGACATCAGCAGGTCGTAGCTGGCGAAAGCGGTCGTCACACCCGTGAGCGGCAACCCCCAGGCGCTGATCGTGCGCATTCGGCTGGGAATCTCCGGATCCGGGTCGAGGTCTTGCTGCACGGACAACTTGTACAGCTTGTACGCGAGGAAGGACCACGCCGCGAAGTAGAAGAGCACGCGGCCCATCCAGAACGGCGTGTTCAGGTACGCGCGTTTGCCGGCCAGAATCTCATCGTATTCGGGGCTCGACGGATCGTAGAGTTCTTCGTGCGTCCAGTGAAAGAGGTCGTGCATTCCGAAGAGAATCGGAATGCCCAACAGCAGCAACAGCGGGAAGCCCCACGCGAGCGCCTCGGACAGGCGGCGGATCACCACGCTCCACTGCGCGCGGGTCAGGTGCTGGAAGAACAGGAAAAAGAGGGCGCCCAGCGAGATCGAGAGGCAAAAGACCCATCCCGTGTAATACGAGAAGTAAAACTGATGCGCATCGACGGCCCATCCCACAGCGCTAATCACCAGCAGCGCCACGCCGATGGCAATCGGGGCCAGCCACGAGCGCGCATCGCCCGTAAACCGGTACTCGCTCCGCGTCGCCGCGGTGGTGGACCGGAACGGATCAAGGAGCCACGTTAGGAAGGAACTACGCTGTACGGTGTCTTTCATGTCCTCGTCGCTGAAGTTACTGCCGCTCGAAGGCGGCGTCCCTGCGGGTCAACCGATAAATGGATGCTTACTGATTGGAGGTGCCGGTCCGCTGGCCCTCCATGTTGGCACTGCGGCCCTGCTCAATCTCTGCCGAGATGCTCTCGGGGACGTCGCCCTCCGAGGCGTTCTGGCTGCGCTGCAGCGCGCGGATGTACGTGACAATCGCCCACCGGTCGGACACCGGGATTTGCTGGGCGTATCCCGGCATGTTGCGAATGCCGTTAGCGATGACGTCATAAAGGTAACCGTCGGTCACATTGCGGAGACGCTCGGAGTGATACGTGGACGCAGGCGTGTACCCGTAGTTGCCGGTCATAATAATGCCATTGCCATCGCCCGCCTTACCGTGGCAGACGGCACAGTAGATATTGTAGCGTTCCTGCCCGCGCTCCAGCAGGGCCCGCGTGACCGGCATCGGAACGCGCTCTACGTACTCGCCCGCCTCGGTGCGGCCCGCGTAGAAGCGCGAATCGGCCTTCAACAGGCCGCGCGCAACCGTACCCGAAGGAGGCGTACGCATCGCTTTGCCATCGGCGAAGAGTGGATTGGACTCCTGCTCCTCGTATCTCGGCTGCCAGTCCATATTCGGGTTCGGATGAACCGGCGGCTCGCCCGATTCCATACCGCGGCATCCGGCGAGGACACCGCCAACCAGCAGCGCAATAATCAGTCGTTTGTACATAGTGTAGGGGATTCGTCTCATGCCTATGGAGCCCGCCCGAGGCGCGCGTCTATGCCTCCTGAAATTCGGGTTCGGGCGGACCTTCATCCTGAATCAGCTCGACGTGCAGGGCGCCGATCTCGCGCAGCATGGCGGCGGTGTCCGCCGCGTCGAAGTTCGAGTCGCTGGCGGCAATGTGGAGGAAGAAGCCATCGTCAGTCGCGCGCGCAAACCGATCCGAGTAGAAGAGCGGATTGTAAGGCCGCGGCAGTCCGTTGAGCGCAAACATCCCGGCCACCGCCCCAAAAGCGGCGAACAGGATCGTCAGCTCAAACATGATAGGGATAGAGGGCTCCAGCGAAAAGAGGGGCTTTCCGCTGATATTGAGCGGGTAATCGACCACGGCGGTCCACCACTGCAGCAGATAGCCCGCGGCGCATCCGGTGACGCCCCCGCCCAGCGCGAAGTAGCCCACCTTGGAGTTGCCCAGCCCCATAGCGCGGTCCATGCCATGAATCGGAAAGGGGCTATGCGTGTCAAAGTGGGTATAGCCACGCTCGCGCACGGCCTCGGCGGCGTGGAGCAACGCATTCGGGTTCGAGAACTCCGCCAGCAACCCGTAGGTCTGCTGGTGGTTGCTCTCGTAGATCCCCATCGTAGCCTTGGCTTCACGGGTAAGCTTGCTCAGCATAGCGCGTCAAAATAGGTTGGATACGGCAGCAAAAGGGGCCCGAGTTAGCTTGAGTCGGATGTCTGCTCACCTGAGGGCTGGACGGACGGCTCCTCGGCACCGTGGTGGCCGTCGCTCTCTTCGTAGTAGTGCGGGTCGGCTTCGGGCAGCACGCCTTTCACCTCGGCGATCGCCACCATGGGCACATACCGCAGGAAGAGCAGGAACATGAACAGGAAGAAGCCCAGCGTGCCGACGTACGTAAACACGTCGATCCATGTCCCCTCGAAATAGCCCCACGAGCTCGGCAGGAAGTCGCGGTGCAGCGACGTTGTCACGATGACGAAGCGCTCGTACCACATCCCGATGTTGACCAGGATGGAGAGCGCAAACATGGCGGGGATACTGCGGCGGATCTTCTTAAACCAGAAGAGCTGCGGTGTCAGCAGGTTGCACGACATCATGATCCAGTACGCCCACGCATACGGCCCGAAGGCCCGGTTGATGAAGGCAAACTGCTCGTACTCCACACCCGAGTACCAGGCCATGAAGAACTCCGTGATGTAGGCGAAGCCCACGATCGTCCCCGTCACGAGAATGATGATGTTCATCTTCTCGAGATGATTGATCGTGATCAGGTTCTCTATCCCATACGCCTTGCGGGCGATGACGAGCAGCGTTACCACCATCGCAAAGCCGGAAAAGATGGCGCCTGTCACGAAGTAGGGCGGGAAAATCGTGGTGTGCCAGCCCGGTAAGATCGACACCGCAAAGTCAAACGAAACGACCGAGTGGACCGAGAGAACCAGCGGCGTCGCCAGCGCGGCGAGCAGGAGATACGATTTTTCGTAATTCCGCCAGTGGCGGTTGGCGCCCGTCCAGCCCATCGAGAAGAAGCCCAGAATCTTGGCGCGCAGCCCCTTGGCGCGGTCGCGCAGCGTCGCCAGATCCGGAACGAGACCGACGTACCAGAACAGGAGCGACACGGTAAAGTAGCTCGATACGGCGAACACGTCCCACAGGAGTGGGCTTTTGAACTGCGGCCACATCTCCATCTGGTTCGGCACCGGGAACATCCAGTAGACGACCCAGATCCGGCCAACGTGGATCGCCGGGAAGAGGCCAGCACACATCACCGCGAACAGCGTCATCGCCTCCGCCGAGCGGTTGATCGACGTGCGCCAGTGCTGGCGAAACAGGAAGAGAATGGCCGAGATGAGCGTCCCGGCGTGGCCGATCCCGACCCACCAGACGAAGTTCACGATCGGCCAGCCCCAGGCGACGGGTTGATTGTTGCCCCAGACGCCGACGCCGTTCCAGATCTGGTAGACCACCATCGCCAGAAGCAGCAGCGAGCCCAGCGTCGCCACACCGAAGAGGATCTTCCACGGCAGGGGCGCGGTGTCGCGCTCGTTGTGGCGCGCGACCATGTCGGTAATGTCGCTGAACGACAGGTTGCCCGTCACGAGGCGCGGCTCGTCGTGGTAGCCATCTCCACCGTGAACCGGGATCTTGGAGCCCGATTCGGTCGCTGTGGAATGCTCTTGATTCGCCACAGGATTGTTGGTCAATTAGGTGAAAACAAGTCGTAAAAGAATCTGCGTCAGGCCGATTCGGCCCCAATGCGCGGATTCGGGTTCCGCACGCGGCCAAGGTAGGACACCCGCGGCTTCGTGTTGAGGTAGGCCAGCAGCTCGTAGCGGCGGCTGTTGCTCTTCTGCCGGACGACCTCGCTGTTGGGATCGTTGAGGTCACCGAAGCTGATCGCATTGGCCGGGCAGGCCTGCTGGCAGGCCGTCTGCACCTCGCCGTCGCGGACGCTGCGTCCTTCGTTGTCGGCCTGGCTCTGTGCGTCGCGCACCCGGTGGATGCAGAACGAACACTTCTCCATGACACCGCGCGAGCGCACCGTAACGTTCGGGTTCTGCGCCATCTGCACCTCGGCCGGCAGCGTCTTCGACCAGTTGAAGAAGTTGAAGCGCCGCACCTTGTACGGGCAGTTGTTCGAACAGTAGCGCGTGCCGATGCAGCGATTGTAAATCATCTGGTTGGTGCCATCGGGCGAGTGCACCGTCGCGGCCACCGGGCACACCGATTCGCACGGCGCATTCTCGCAGTGCTGGCACATCACCGGCTGCATCACCATGTCCGGGTCGTCGGCCCCCTCTTCGTCGCTTACGTAGTAGCGGTCCATCCGCAGCCAGTACATATGGCGGCCGCGGCTGACTTCCTCTTTGCCGATGATCTGCACATTGTTTTCGCTGGTGCAGGCGACGACGCAGGCGTTGCAGCCCGTGCAGGCGTTGAGGTCGATGACCATCCCCCACTGGTTCTGGTAGTAGGGGTTGTCTTTGAGCGCCGGCTCGTCGGAGGGATGGTTCTCCTCCCAGAGCATCGGGTACGCGTCGTAGCCGGCATCGCCGGGCCCCTCGGCGCCGGGCACCTTGGTGCCCATCTCGCCGGCAAAGTCCGGATTCTCCTGATACTCGTCCAGCGTGGCGCGCCGCACGATGGGGCGCCCTTCCATGGACCCGTGCTCCTGCGTGGTGACGACCTTGTAGCGGTCGGCGTCCGTTGCGGTGACCTGACCGGGCGTGATCGTCGTCACGCGGCTGTGATCGGCCGGCCGCAGCGGCGCCACGTTGGCGCCGACGCCATTGGCGAGCGGGCCGTCCGCGTAAATATCGGTGTAGTCGTCGAGGTCCCAGAAGGGCGTGTTGCGCTCGGGCCGGTTCGTCGAGAGGTCGCGGCCGTAGCCGAGGTTCAGCGCAAGGGTGTCGTCGGCAAGGCCCGGCTGGATCCAGACGGGCAGCTGCACGGTCGCGCCGTTGAGCGCGAGCTCAACGACATCGGCGTAAAACTTGCCCTTATCGTACTCGACGGAGACGTCCAGCTTGTCGGCCGTGGCCTGACTCATCAGCACGACGTTGTCCCAGACGACTTTCGTCGTCGGATCGGGCAGCTCCTGCATCCAGGCGTTGTTCGAGAAGCGCCCGTCCAGCACCTTTGGATCGAGCTGGAAGACGACATCCATCGTCTCGTCGCCCGGGGCGTCGAGGCTGCTTAACTCAAACGAGGCCGTACCCGGCTGCACCGCATCGAAGCCGCTGCCCTCCAAAAAGCCATCGTGCAACGCTCGGCGCCAGCCCTCCTCAAACGCTCCATCCACCTGATCGCGCCACTGCTCGCGGACGAGGTCGTAGCCCGTCACGTCGAGGCCGGTGGCGACGGCGTTGAGCACCTCGATATCGGATTTGGCGTCGTCGTAGAGCGGCGCAATGAGCGGCTGGATGACCGAGAGGGTGCCGTCGTACGCGCGGCCATCGCCCCACGCCTCCAGGTAGTGCGCCCGCGGCACGTGCCACGTGCTGGCGCGCGCCGTCTCATCGACGTGCAGCCCGAGGTGCACCGAGTCGGGCACGCTGTTGAGCGCCTGCGCGAAGCCCAGCTCCTCCGGCATGTCGTACACCGGATTGACGCCAATCATGAACAGCGCATCGAGGGTGCCGGCCTGCATGTCATCCACCAGGGCGGTGACGGCCTCGCCCTGCGGCGGGGCTGCCTGCGCGCCCGTATCCAGCAGATCCACCGCCGACCCGACGCTGCCCAGCTGCTGATTTACAGCCATACAGAGGGCGTGAATCGCAGGCGGCTGCGTCTCGCCAGCCAGCACGACGCCGTTCGATCCCGCCTGGCGCAGGTCGCGCGCCATCGCGCCGATGAACTGCTGCTCGTCTTCTGTAAGCGCCACATTCGCACCGGGCCCAACGCCCAGCTCGGCCGCCACGGCAGCAGCCAGAGCCGGAATCCGGCTGGCCCTGCTTCGCAGGCGGTTATCGGCCATGCCGCCGGTGACCGAGTAGATGCTTTCGGCCACGTAGAGGCGGCTCATGTCGTCATCCGGCGCATCGAGCGTGCGGCCCGCGGCGAACCGGCGCGTGTTCTCGACAAAGTTACGATCGGCCGAGCCGAGGAAGTCGGCATCGAAGCTGGCGATGACCGCGGCTTGGTCGAAGCGGTAGTGCGGGCGAAGGGGCTGCCCGAACGCCTGCTGCATGCCAAGGCGGATCGGGTCGTCACCTTCGGGACGATACGAGATCCAGCGGAGCTGCGGGAAGCGCTCTTGCATCCGCTCGCGCAGAGCGGCGACGGTGGGCGACGAGGTTTCCTCCATCAGCACGGCGACCTGCTTCTGGGTAGCACCGGTGGCCAGCTGCCGTGTGAAGCTCACAAAGTCATTCCACGAGGCCGCCGCCCCCTCGCGCAGAACGCGCTTCGACCGATCGGGGTCGTAGAGATTCAACATCGACGCTTGCTCAAACCCGCTCGTGGCACCCTGGCTGTTCGGATGGTCGGGGTTGCCCTCGACTTTGGAGGGCCGCCCCTCGTGGCTGCGGACGAGCAGGCTGCGCAACACGCCGCGGAATGGCATGGCCGTCGCGTACTGCTGCGGCACGCCGGGGATGATGTCCTCGGGCTTCCGCGCATACGGCAGAATCTTGCGCACCGGACGGCGGCAGGCCGTGAGGCCGGCCATCGCCATCGATGCGCCCATTAGCTGCAGGAACTGGCGCCGCGACGCGCCCGACGGGGGCTCACTGACGCCGTCCTGGAACTCCGATTTCGTCTTCTGGACGAAGGCGGACTTGCGCTGCAGATCGGCCGAACTGCGCCAGAATCGCTCACCGGATTCTCCGGCAGGGGCCGCGTTCGAATCGATAACGTCGAGTTCAATCATACTCACAGATTTCAGGTTGGCAGGTTGGCAGGCCAGCAGGTCGTCGTTCTAACCTGGAACCTGCTCCCCTGTAACGTGCAACATTTAGTAGTGGCAAGCAGAGCAGTTGGTGGGCGGCTGGATGCCTTCTTTGCGGATGCGTTCGAGGTTGCGCTCCACGAAATCCGCCGGCTGCACGTAGCCCATCGTCGTGACTTCATCGTTCGGGCGCAGGTACAGCTCGGGTTGACGGTGGCACTCGATACACCAGCCCATCGACAGGGGCTCGACCTGCTTGACGACCTCCATCTCGTCGATCCGCCCGTGACAGGTCTCACAGCCCACCCCTTTGTTGACGTGAGCCGCGTGGCTGAAGTGCGCGTAATCGGGCAAGTGGTGCACACGCACCCACTCAATTGGCTGATCGTTCGCCCAACTCTCCCGGACTTTGATGAGATTCGGCGACTGGGTCTGAATCTGATTGTGGCAGTTCATGCACGTCTGGGTGGGCGGCACGTTGGCGTGCTCCGAGTTTTCGACCCAGTTGTGGCAGTACTGGCAGTTCATCCCCAGCTCGCCCACATGCAGGCGATGGCTGTACGGCACCGGTTGCTCGGGCCGGTATCCGACCTCGTAAAACTCGGGCGAGAAGAAGTACCAGACGGCGAAAATGAGGAACGCCGTGCCAACAACAACACCTCCCAGCGACAACAGGGGGAGCACGTTGGCCTTTTTGGGGAACAGTTGCGGCATTCGATCAGGGCTTCAGCGTTTGAGCAGTCAGGGGCATGGCGATGTTAAAGGTACGTTACAAGCTTTGCAAGCGTGACCGACCCCATTGAATTTAGGGTAAATATAAAATGACGGACACTTAGTTTTCATTTTTCGTTGAAATACGCAATAAAACGCCGTCGAGCCCCGGTGGGAGCGCCCAAACAGCGCACAGTAAGGATGCGAGATCGAAGGGGCTTTGTCACGCAAAAACGGGATGAAGACGGAGGGCGTCCCGATCAAACCCACTGCGGGTCTACGTTAGAAATCTAGTGAATGGGCCGCCGTATCGGAGGCGGCCTCATCCGGGAGGTCGAGCGTGACCGTATCGGGCAGGGCGCGCAGGTTTTCCACCCGGATTGAGGCACCGGATACGATGAGATCGAAAGCTACCTTGTCGCCCGCCTCCAGCCCGCGAACGGCGCTCGTATCGGCCAGGGGGAGCGTCATCATCATCGACGGCATAAAGTCGGGGATTCGCTCGTGGTCGACCACGATTTCACGCCCTTCCGTGGCCGTGCCCATAAATTCAGCGCGGACATCGGCATAGACCTGCTCATCGCGCGGCTCGTCGGAGCCGCCGCATCCCCCTATCAATCCCATGACAAGGGTGGCTGCCAGACCGATCTGATACCACCGCATGGGCTCACCCACTGGGTTCGACGAACGGAATGAAGCGGCACACGCCCGGCGTGAAAATGGTCTCGCGCAGGTCGGGGCTGAGGAAGACGCCAAGCGACAGCCCGCGCACGATCAACAGGAGCCCCACGACCAGCACCCCCACAGGGATGAGCCGCTGGAGCCGCGCTCGCCATGTGGCACTCGCCAGCCGGTCCATGACGCTGACGCCAAACATCGCCGGGATCGTGCCCAACCCGAACGCTGCCATAAAGGCCATGCTGGTGGTGACCGAGCCCGCCGTGACGGCAGTTGCCAGCGCGGCGTAAACGAAGCCGCAGGGTAGCAATCCGTTAAGGATGCCTACGCCCAGCATCGCCGCAGCCCCGCCCTGCTGATAGAGCGAGCGGATGGGCGTCATCATGCGGCGCAGAAAGCGAGCCGGCCACTGCTCCAGCAGTCCCACCTGCCGCTGCACCCACGGGATAACCACACTCAGCACCATCACGACGCCGATGCCGATGGAGAGCCACTGCTGGTAGCCCGCGATGGACACGAGCGCCCCCAGCGCTCCCACGGTGCCACCGAGGAGGGTGTATGTGATCGCGCGGCCGATATTGTAGAGCAGACGCTCGGCGAGGTAGCGCCAGCGCTTTTGCTGGGCCCCGGGCAGGCTCAACGCGAGGGGGCCGCACATCCCAATGCAGTGGATGCTGCCCACAAACCCAAACGTAAGGCCAGCCAGGACCCAGTCCATAGATTCGTTATTGCTGTGAGGTCGCACTTGGCGGCGTTTCTTGCACCGGCACGCTGAGACGCCGGACGCCCGCCTCGGCAAACTCCACATCGATAAGCACATTGCTACCCACACTCAGTGGCTGGCTGAGCTGCATCAGCATGATGTGGATGCCTCCCGGCTCCAGGGGGACGCGCTGCTGCGCCGGGATCGCCACGGGCCCCGTCGGCCGCATACGGGTGATGTCGGCATTCTGGATGGTTTCGTGGATCGCCACACTATCGGCCACGGGGGTGCGCACCTCCACGAGGGTATCGGCGACGGCAGTGCCATTGGCGAGGCGGAAGTAGACCGCACTCGTCCCGCCCGAGGGGGCCGGCCGCGCCCAGGGCGCTTCGATCGTCAGCTCGTCATCCGGAAGCGGCGGCATCGCCTCTTCCTGCGCCGGCTGATCCTCCGAGGCGCATCCAGCGAGCGCGAGCGTCGCCGCACCCAGCAGCGTGATCAGCGTCGAGAAAAAGCCCGTTCGGAGCGTGTGCACATCCAACATGGCGTGGGTAGAGTCAGTTAACGGAGCGTATTGATCGATTCGACCACCACATCGGAGGGGGTGCGGCTCCCGTTAAAGAGATCGCGCACCCGTCCCTGCTGGTCGATCAGGGTAATTTGATCGGTATGGGTCACGAGATATGAATTATTTCGGATAGCGGTCAGAGAATCAACGTCGGGCGCGGGGGGAGCCGGGGCGTGGTAGATGTTCATCCGGTCCATGAAGCGATTGATGGCTGTCGAGTCGCCCGTGAGGAATTGCCACGAGGTCCCGTCCAGGTTGTAGGATGTGCGGTAGCTCTTCAGGCGGGCGGGAGTGTCGCGCCGCGGATCGAAGGTGACGGTGACAAACTGCACATCGTCGGGCGCGTCGAGCGCCTGCCGGATCTGCTTCATGTTCGCCGTGATGACCGGGCAGATATCCGGGCAGTGGGTGTAGATATAACCTACGACCAGCACATCGCCCGCAAAGTCATCGGGAAAGGTGACGGCCGTACTGTCGTGATTGACCAGATGAAAGGAGGTGTCGCTCAGATCGTCGATCACCTGCGGCTCCTGACAGCCGATGAGCAGCAACGCAAGGAGCAGCGCAGCGCCTGCAAATCCGTATCGGGATCGGTCCATGGGGCGTGGGCGGAATGGTAAATACATGTCCTGTCAGGGTACAAAGCGCGTGCCGCACCTCCGTTTCGCCGCGGCAGGCTTGAGCGCCCCGCTCGCCCCCATTCTCGTCAGGTTTTCGCAGAAGTCGGCGCCTGTCCATCAGAACGTCACGCGCAGCTGGACCGCCAGCGTCCGTCCCGGCTCGGGGACAGGCGCTCCGGAGGCCGGGATCCGGGCATTAAGCGGATGCGCATACGCCGTATCGGTGATGTTTTCGAGGCTGAGTGTTAGCGTGGTGCGCGGCGCAGGGGCGACGCCCAGCCGCACGTCGGCAATCGTGTAGCCGTCGGTGGACGTTTCGCCACGGGCCGATGCGACCCGATCCTGCTTGGCAGACCAGTGCAGCGTCGACTCCAGAAAGAGGCTCTCGCTGAAGGGCACGTCCACCCGCGCGGTGACCTCGCCAGAGAGCGGGACGATGCCGAGGGCAGGCTCGTCGAGCGAGGCGTCGCGCCCCCACAGGTAGCTGCCGTGCCCGCGCAGCGTCAGCAGCGGATTCACCTTGTAGCGGCCTTGCACCTCGCCCCCGTAAAAGGTAGCCTCACCGTTGACGTAGCGGTATACGATGCCGGGGCTCGTCGGCAGCCGCGGCTCGATCGTCGTCGGCTCCAGCGTGATGTAGTCGCTGATGCGCCGCGCGAACGCGCTCACATGAAGGCGGCCCCGCTCGAACACGCCCTCCAGCCCGAGATCGACCTGCATGCTGCGCTCCGGATCGAGCCGGGGGTTGCCCTGCGTTTCGGCGGCTGAGGGCACCCGGGTTGCGAGGAAGCGGTCGGCATAGCGTTCGAGCGCGCCGGCGGTGCGCACGACAGAACCGCCGCCCAGCGTCAGCGTCCACTGCTTGGAAAGCGGGAGGCCGAGATTGAGCGCCCCGCTCCAGTTGGTCTCGGTCGCGCGGAGGTCGGCTTCCGTCAGCCCGCCCGCATTGTCCAGAAAGGCCGCGCTCGCCCGATCGGCATCGGCCCAGACGAGGTCGGCACGCACCGTCGCCGCAACATCGACCGGCCCCCACGGGCGCGCCGCTCGAGCGAACAGCCCCGCCTCGGTAATCGTCACGGCGGGCCATACTTGATCGGGCGGGATAACAATCAGGAAAATAGGCCCCTCCGGAATGCGCTCGCGAATTGCGTCCCGGTAGGTGTGCACCACGTCGCCGCCCACCTCCAGCCGCCAGTTCGAAGCTGGAGCGATCGTGGCACCGGCGCGTCCGCCGAAGGTCTGCACTTCGGAGTCGGCCGTGACATGGACGGGCGGGCGCGACGAGCCGTCGGAGAACGTGTCGCGTGCGGCTGCGGGCTTGCCGTCATTGGTCATCCGGTGGAGCGTCTGCGTCGCGTAGGCCTGCACGTCGAGCCCGCGCAGCGTGCCGCGTTCGCGCTGCATCCGGTAGCGAACGCTCCCCTGCCCCGTCTCGCTCCGCTCGGTATGGAGCAGGCGCCGGGGATCATCGATATCGCGCTGGTTCTGGTAGCCGCCGATGACGGTCAGCTTCGACACGGGCGTGAGCGGATAGACGAGGGTGCCGCGCACGGCGCCCGATTCGTAGTCGGCCGGGACGGAGGCACCGTTGCCTGCGGTGTAGTCGTTGCCCGTGCGATAGGCGCCGTGGACCCCGTAGCCGATGCCGAAGAGTGATCCGCGGAGGGCACCGCTGGTCGCAGCAGCCGGGCTGGTACCCTGAAAGCTCCCCTGCAGATAGCCGCCCGCCGCCGCGCCCGGCTCTACTGGAGGCGTTTCCATCCGGATAGTGCTCATCGCGCCCGCGCCCTGCGTCAGCGCATACGGGCCCTTGACGACCTCGATGCGGCGCAGGGCCGTCGGATCGACGGGGCTCAGCGGCGTGTGCATCCGCAGCGGACTGCCGGCTACCAAGTGGATGCCGTCGAGGTAGACGCCTACCTGCGCTTCGGTGAAGCCGCGCACATTAGGATCGAAGCCCAGCGGTCCGCGGCGTGCAGCCTCGACGCCCGGCATCGTGCGCAGGGCCACGCCTGCATCCGGGCCGTTCAACTCGCGGAGGCGCTGCTCCTCGATGCGAACGATCGGTTGCAACTCGGCCGGATCGGCAACGGCGGCCGCTGCACCGGTCGCGGCCTCCGAAGGCGTCAGGCGGAACTCCACCGTGGCCGTCGCGCCGGCCTCGACGGTGATCGTCCGCCGCGCCGTACGGTAGCCCAGCGTGCTCACCTGCACCGTGTACGATCCTGGCGGCACACCCTCAATCTGGAAGCGGCCCGATGCATCCGTCGCATCGCCGAAAATAGCTCCGACCACGACCACGTTGACCTCAGGCAGCGGCTCGCCCGACGGCGCATCGAAGACCGTTCCGGCGATCGTGCCGGGGGCCTGCGCATGCGCTGTTCCCACTGCTCCCGCGGCCATCAGCATGATAAAAACAATGACGCGGCGTATACTTCGCATCCCACCCGATCCGTTTATTCGAGTAACTGTTTAGTGCCGGTCCAAACGTAAGGCCCGGTGCACCATCTCAGGAGATGGTGCCTGCTCCTGCATGTAATGACCGGGCCGCTCAATCACTGTTCGCATTCGTTCTTTTGTTGTTCGCCTCATGCGCCTCCGCTCGTTGCTCGCCCTCGCCTGTGCTGCCCTGCTCGCTACGCTCCCGGCGTGCCGGTCGACGCCCCAGACGGCTCCGTCCGCCGCGTCAACGGCCCTCCCGGAACAGCCCGTCCATCCCCTTTCGTTGACCGGCCCGGCGGCTGCGGCTGAAGCTGAACTCTCGGGACTCACTTGGCATGGCGACCAGCTGTTGCTCCTGCCCCAGTACCCGCGCTCTTCCGGATCGCAATCGGATGGGTACGTCTTCGCACTATCGCGGGCCGCGATTGAGACCGCATTGGCTGATTCCGCCGCGCCCCCGCTGCAGCCCCGCGAGATCCCCGTGCTGGCCGACGGGCTGGGCGACGCCACCCCGACGTATCAGGGCTGCGAGGCAATCGTCGTGCATGACGGCCGGGTCTACCTGGTCATCGAAGCCACCACCGACGCCGCCATGCGGGGCTACATCGTGAGCGGGGCCTTCACCGCCGGCGGCGATACCCTGCGCATGGACGCAGGCACCGCCACGCCGATCCCGCTGGAGTCACAGATCGTCAACATGAGTTTCGAGTCGCTGATGGCCGTGGGCGATACGCTCGTCACCGTCTACGAAGCCAATGGCGCCCGCGTGAACGCTCGCCCACAGGTGCAGCGCTTCACCCCTCGCCTCCAGCCGATGGACCCGCTGCCCTTCCCAATCATCGAGTACCGGATCACCGATGTCACCGCGCCGGACTCGACCGGGCGCTTCTGGGCCATCAACTACTTCTATCCGGGAGACCGGGAGCGCCTCAACCCGGCTCCGGATTCGCTGGCGCTCACACACGGCATGGGCGCGACCCATCAGCAGTCGGAGGCCGTCGAGCGGCTCGTCGAGTTTCAGTACACTCCGCACGGTATCCGCCGCACCGAGCGTCCTCCGATCCCACTCCGGCTTGCCAAGGCGGACGCGCGCAACTGGGAAGGGATCGTACGCCTCGGCACGCGCGGCTTCTTGATCGCCACGGATCGGTTTCCCGCGACTATCCTCGCGTTCGTGCCGCTGCCCGGCGCAGAGGCGGCTTACTCGCGCCCGGCGAAGTCGACGACGACCGGCAGGTGATCGGCGGCTTCGGGCGTGTCCTGCTCCTGCAACCCGGCTTCGGAGCGGCGATCGGGCGTCATTCCCGGCGTGAAGAGGACGTAGCTTTTCAGCCCGTCCAGTACGCTGTCGGTATAATAAATGTAGTCGAGGCGCCCCGGCCCGAACGAGCTGCCCAGGTCGTACCACGTAAAGTTCATCGGCCAACCGGTAACGGGTGGCGCCGCATCGGTGAGCGGGCTGCCGTCCCAATCGGGATCGATGGGAGCTCCGTACCGATCCGTGTTGATGATCTCGCCCGTCCGCAGCGTGAGAGGCTGCTGATGGTCGCCCACGAAGTTCATATCGCCCGTGATGATGATGGGCGTGTTCGCCGGCAGATCGAGCGTGCCGCCCTCCGTCTGCGCATCGCGGAGGAACGCCACAATGCCGTCGACAACCTGCTGGCGCCGCACATCGGCTGGCGGCGTGCCTCCCGAGCAGCATGGCGGATGCGTTACGATGAGCAGAACGGAGGAGCCGAGGGCGTCCTGCGCGTCGATGACAAATCCGGCGCTCCTGTAATTCTGATAGCCGTCGATGGTGTACGTCTGCTCGATCGGATAGCGGCTGGCGGCGATGAGATCGCGCCCGGCTTTGGCGGTGTGCCACGTGCCGCCCTCAGCGAGGGGCGCCAGCTCGGTCATCCGCTCCTGCGTCACTGCGGCGTCGTGATCGTAGATCTCCTGGAAGCCGATCACATCGGGCCGGGTGGCGGCGAAGATGCGGCGGAAGCGCGGCGCCTTGTTGGCCTCGAAGAGCCCGTCGAACTCGACGTTGTACGACATCACCCGTAGGGCCGTCCCGTCGGCGCGCTCCAGATCAGCAGGCTCTGGCGCGGAGACGTCCTCGGCGGAAGTGAGGCGATAGGTGAGGCCGTTCTCGGCATCGGGCAGCGCGTCGCCATTCGTCTGCTGATCGGCGAGGGCGATGCGCAGCGTATCGCCGGGAAAGAGCGGCCGGCCTGTCGGCTCCGCCTCGCGCCGGAAGGCGACCTCGAAGGTCGATGATGTCACGGTAGGCGCGGTAACCATTCCCAGCGCCGGATGTCCAATCTCGCGCGAACCGTTTGCGCTCACGTAGCGCCCCGACCGCTCGCCAAAGGTCCATACGACCTCGGCGCCCAGCCCTTGGGCGGCCCGGCCCGTCGCCGCGTCGTTATCCGTATCGATGAAAAGCGTCAGATCGTTGCCTTCTTGCAAGCTGCGCTCGCGCTCCAGCTCAAAGCGCAGAAACACGAACTGGGCGTCGTGCGCCATCCATACGCGCCGGAAGTCCACGCCCTCCGCAGGGGCATCGCCGGCCGGATCATCGGCCAGCGGGCGGAGGGCCGCCCAGTCGTCCGTATCACCATCGGCCACGATACGGGCCGGATGCGACGCTACCGCTCCGGGATCGGAGGGCGGGGCCTCGGGCGGCTCGGTGCGATCGCTATTTTCGCTGTCGCACGCGGCGAACAGCAGCGCGCATCCGAGCACCAGCCATCCGGCGCGAAAGAAGAAAGAAAGCATAGAGAACGAAATCTATTGACGGAAAAGAGGCAGGGCGAAAATACAGGAATTGAATCCGGTTTGTGTAGCACGCGGATGTGAACATCGCATGCAGACTGGATGCAACGACACCTTGCACCTCGACCAGGCCGCCGCCGCTGACCGCTTCCACCAAGCGCGCGTATACGTCAACATCATACGTCGCGACGCAGCGGACGATTGGTCTGCTCGTGTGGGGGAATGCCCCACAGCACAACACAGGCGCTCCCTGTCGGATTCGGCACCGCATCGACCCTACATTATTTTGCTATTGAACCGCGCTGTTTTATGGATGAACGGATGCACAAAGCTGCTTTTCTCGGTCCCAAAGGCGAGAACGCCGATGAGCTGGAACGCTTGCTGCTCGAAGTGCTGCGCGACCACGTCTTCTGGCGCCGCAACTTCCACCCGAGCGACCAGCGACTGATCGACGAGCGCGATAAACGCTCGCCCGAGTACAACGAGATGATGGCGCGGATGCGGGACAAACTGTTCCAGATCCTTGCCGAACTGAAGCGCGCCGCCCCGCTCTACTCGCCCCGGCAGATCGCCCACATCGTCAGCGATCCGACGCTGCCGGCGCTCGTCGGCTACTTTGCCGGCCTGCTCTACAATCAGAACAACGTCGTCGCCGAAGTCTCGCCCGAGACCGTCCGCGAGGAACGCGAGTACTTCAAGGCGCTCGCCCGGATGGTCGGCTACCCCGAGTTTCTTCCGGAGACGATTCCGGCTGGCGCCCGCGCCGAACGCACGTCCTACAGCTGGGGCCATCTCTGCAGCGGCGGCACCGTCGCCAACCTCGAATCGCTGTGGATGGCGCGCAACGTGCGGCTGTACCCACTGGCCGTCCGCCTGCTGGCCGCGCAGGAGCCCGACTTCGAAGGGCTACGCGAATGGCCCGTCCGCACGGCCACGGGCGATCGCCAGCCACTTGGCGCGCTCTCGACGTTCGAGCTGTCGAACCTGCCCATCGACACGATTACCGACCTGCACCTGCGCATCCGCCGGACGATGGACGAGGCCGACCGGGCGACGGCGCAGGCGTTTCAGGAGGCCATTCCCAGCGTCCGCAAGGCCGGATTGGCGTCGTTCCTCCTCCGCTACAACGACGCCTTTCCCGGTGACCGCGCCCGCCTGCCGAAGGTCTTCATCTCGCAGGCCGCACACTACTGCTGGAAGAAAAACATGGACCTCGTCGGCCTCGGCGCTGACGCGCTGGAGACCGTGCCCGTCGACGATCATATCCGACTCGATGTCGACGCGCTGGCCGAACAGGTCCGCGCCTGCGCCCAAGACAACGTGCCGGTGCTGGGCGTCGTCAGCATCTGCGGGACGACCGAGGAGGGCGCCATCGATCCGCTGCACACGATCGAAGCGTTCCGGGACACGGCCGCCGCCGAGGGCATCACGTTCTGGCACCACTGCGACGCCGCGTTCGGCGGCTACTTCGCGTCGATGCTGCCACACACCGACGACGGCGCCTTCGCCCCGCCCGGCGCCGCCGACGACGCGCTCGTTGGCCCCAACGGGCTCATCAGCGACGAAGCCTACCGCGGCATCGCCGCCCTGCCCCGCACCGACTCCATCGTGATCGATCCGCACAAGTTCGGCTACGTGCCGTATCCGGCCGGCGCACTGCTGGTGCGCGACTACCACGTGCGCGACGCCATCTCGTACGCCGCACCCTACCTCGCCGACGACGACCGCGCCGGCTTCGGCGGCTTCCTCGGACAGTGGACGCTCGAAGGCTCGCGCCCCGGCGCTGCGGCCGTCAGCTGCTACCTCTCGCAAGAGATGGTGCCGCTCACCGAAGACGGGCACGGCCAGTTCATGCGCAACTGCATCGCGGCCAACAACGCCCTCGTAGGCGCACTCGATGACCACTTCGCCCGCGACGAAACGTGGATCACGCTGCGCCCCTTCGCCGAGCCCGACACCGTCGGCTACTGTTTCGTGCTGGCCCCGCGTGAAGGCTTCGAATCGGTCGATGAGTTCAACGCCTTCACCAACCGTATCTGGCGGCGGATGACCGTCGATGGCCGCGAAGACATCAACCAGTACGACTTCCTGATGTCCAAGACGGAAATCGAGGTCGCCGCGTACCGGCACGTGCTGGACGATATGCTGCCCGCGGATCAGCTCGACGCCGCCGTGCGCACCGACGCCTCGCTCACGCTCCTGCGCACCTGCCTGATGAATCCGTTTATGCAGGACTGGAACGCCCTCAATCCGCCGTTCACCGAGCAGTTCGTCGACTACCTCCATGACGTGGCGCTCGACGAATACCTCGACCACGTGCTCCCGACGAGCCCGCAGCAGGACAGCCCCCCACTACAGGTGCTCGTCGTCGAACAGGCGTCGCAGCTGCCGGATTCGCTCGCGCGCCAGCTGCAGTACGAGGATTACGCTGCGTTCCTCGACGTAAAGGGCCTGCCCCCCGAGCAGGCCCTCGCCGCCGACGCGCTGCCCTCGGCCATGGAGAAAGCGGTCCTCCACGCTGATCCGTCTGCGCCCGACGCCTTCCTGCGCGTCGCCCGGCAGGTCCTCGCGGATAGCGTGCTGCAACCCACCGACCTCATCGTCATCGCCGACCCGATTCCCGAGCCGCTGCGCACCGGCCTCGAACAACAGGGCCTGCCGCCATCCAACATCATCGCCGAGTCGCGCCCGCGCACCCGCTTCAAGCGGCTGCTCACCCGCCTCTACGCCCACGCCCGCCCGCACTCCATCCACTGACGCGCCCCGCCCGCGCCATGCATGTCGACCTCGACCTGATCCGCCGGTATAACCGCCCGGTCCCCCGCTACACGAGCTACCCGACCGCGCCCCACTTTTCGGACGCGATCGGCGCCGAGGACTTTCGCGCGGAGATGAAAGCCACCAATGCCGACGCCTCCGCCGGCCCGATCTCGCTGTACCTGCACCTACCCTTCTGCCGGCAGCTCTGCTACTACTGCGGCTGCCACATGAAGGTGACGCACGACCCGGACCGCATCGAGCGATACCTCGGCTACCTGCGGCGCGACATCGAGCAGCTCGCCGAGCGCATCCACCCCAACCGCGAGGTCGTCCAGATCCACTGGGGCGGCGGCACCCCGACGTACCTCGATCCCGCGCAGATTCGGGCGCTGGGCGCCATGCTCCACGAGCAGTTCACCGTCGCCGATGACGCCGAGATCAGTCTCGAAGCCGATCCGCGGGGGCTGACGAAGGCGCACGTCGCGGCCGCCGCCGAGGCCGGATTCAACCGCATCAGCATCGGCGTGCAGGATGTCGACGAGGCCGTGCAGGAAGCCATCAACCGCATTCAGCCGGAGCCGATGGTGCGCGACGCCGTCCGCTGGTCGCGCCAGCATGGCTTCGGCAGCATCAACCTCGACCTCGTCTACGGCCTGCCGCACCAGTCCGTCGATCAGTTTCGCAACACCGTCGACACGATCATCGACATCGACCCGGACCGGATCGCGCTGTTCAGCTACGCGCACGTGCCGTCCATCAAGCAGCATCAGCAGCTCATCCCGGAGGAGGCGCTGCCCTCGCCCGCCGAGAAGCTGTCGATCTTCAAGATGGCCATCGAGCGGCTCACCGAAGCGGGCGGCTACCGCTTCATCGGGATGGACCACTTCGCCCGGCCCGACGACGAGCTGGCCCGCGCGCAGGATGCCGGCGAGCTGCACCGCAACTTTCAGGGCTACTCCACCCGCGCCGGCGCCGATGTGTTCGCGTTCGGCATCTCGGGCATTCACCAGCTGAAAAACCTCTACGCCCAGAACGTGAAGAGCCTGCGTCCCTACTACGAGCGGATGGACGCGGGCGCCTCGGCGGTGTACCGGGGCTATCGCCTCACAGACGACGACCACATCCGCCGCCACGTCATCATGGAGCTGATGTGCCACTTCCGCCTCGATACCCGGCACGTGGAGGCCCGCTTCGATCTCGACTTCGACGCCTACTTCGCTGATGCGCTGCGCCACCTCCAGCCGCTGGAGGCCGATGGACTCGTCCGCGTGGGCGACGCCTCGATCACCATTCCCGAGCGCGGGCGCCTGCTCGTCCGCCCCGTCGTCGCGGCCTTCGACGCATACTACCAGCACCCCGATCGGAGCCGCCAGCCGGTCTATTCGCAGTCGGTGTGATGAGTCTGCGGAAATGGGCCAATGGCGAGCTGTGGAGACGCTGCTCGGCCCCGAGATCGCAACGGATCTGCGCAACACGTCCCGGGGCTCACGCTGGACGATTGGGACTCGATCCCAAAACGACAATCACTTCGCCTCAGGGTAAATCTGGGGCGCATCCCCTGGTGAGGCTCGACCTGCCATCTGCATATCTTGCACAAAAACGGCCTCTCCCGGCGCTGATGCCGGAAAATCGGCTCTCAGCCCCCCGCCCCGCGAGCTGTGTTCTGTAGCGCGTAGGGGTTTTCCCCACAGGTAGAATTGGGGGGTTCGGTCGGGCGGATACAAGACGGCTCCACCCCAACCCCATGGATTCCCTTCTTTGCGGAGTAACAGGGATTGATTTACTTAGGAACCGCAATGAGGACGCCCACCCGTCCAAACGCACTTACCTTGTACTGACCCTACACCGAAATCATGACCCGATCTCGTCCTTTTACCGCGTTCGCGCTCCTACTGGCCAGTGCCGTCTTGATCGGCGCTGCGGTGCAATCCGCAACGAACTACACTCTCGCGCCCGAAAACAGCACGATGCGCGTCGAGGGCACCTCGACCCTGCATGATTGGGCCTGCCCGGTCGAGTCGCTGAGCGGATCCTTCCAGATAGACACCACCGCCGGCGCGTCGGTGCCGATATCCGGCGTACGGCGGGCGAACATCAGCGTGCCCGTCGATCAGATCGTTTGCGACAAAAACACAATGAACGAGAAGCTGCGCGACGCGCTGCAGTCGAACGCCTATCCGCAGGTGATGTACTCGCTGCAATCCGTGAGCCTCCAGCCCCTGCCCGATTCCTCGGCGAGCTGGTTTGAAGCGCAAACGACCGGGGAGCTGATCATTGCCGGGGAGCGCCAGACCATCGACATGGCTGTCAAAGGACAGCGCATGGACGACGGGCGCATGCGGTTTGTGGGGCAGCACACCCTCAAACTAAGCGCCTATAACGTCGACCGTCCCAGCGCCCTGCTCGGCACCGTCAAAACGGGCGACGAGATTACCGTCCGCTTTGACGTAATTGCCGCACCCTGACCGTCGCCTGCCGTCCGGCCTTCTGCTTGACTCTCCGGCCCACCCCACTATGACCACTTTGCGCTCCCTTGGCCTGCCCTTGATGGCGCTGTTGCTGTGGACTCTCCCCGCATGGAGCCAGACCACCGTCGAGGTCCACCCCGGCAGTTCATTCTGGATCGAAGGTCGCTCCTCGGTCAACAGTTTCAGTTGCCAGGTGGATAGCATCGCCGGTACGGCTCAACTGGCTACGACGCGGCCGGCCTCCCTCTCCGATACCACCCGTTCGACGGTACGCCCGGAGGCCGATCTGGAGGTGCCCGTCAAGACCTTCGATTGTGGCAAGCGCCGCATGACGGAAGACCTCAAAGAAACGTTGCAGGCGAAGGCCTATCCGGTGATCTGGTACACCCTCCACCGCGCCGAAATCGTCGATGCGAATTCGACCGCCGGGCACCGCATCCGCGCACGCGGCACCCTCACTATCGCAGGCACCGAGCGCACCATCGAGCTTGTCGCTCGCGGGCAACGCATCGGGCCGGGCCAATTTCGGCTGTGTGGTAGCCGGACGCTCCAGATGAGCGATTTTGGCATCGATCCACCCACCAAATTCTTCGGCCTGATTCGCGTTGAGGACGAGATTGAAGCCCATTTCGACCTCATTGCAACCACTACGACCGACACGGCCGCTCCCACCTTGGCCGCCCAAGATACGACGTTCGATCCCTCAAATAGACTATGCAGCCTATAACCATGACCCTACGCTCAACCCGTTTTTCGACCCGCCTTACCAGCCTACTCACCGGCCTGCTCCTTCTGGCCATCGGCCTGGCTCCGCAGTCCGCCGAAGCCCAGTTTACCGATCTCCAGTTTTACCGGCCTCATAGCCAGGCCGGCCTCAACGTCTTCGAACCCCCCAAAGCCGACACCGCCGCCTACGACGGCTTCGAAGTCGACTGGGGCGCCGCCTTCACACAGCAGTTGCAAAGCCTCACCCAAGAGAACGCCGCCGCCGAAGGCTCTGAAAATGCCCTCCCGGAGCTGGGCACCGGCTTCAACCTCGCCACTGCGAACCTCTACCTCGGCGCCCAACTGGCCGATGGCATCCGCGTCAACCTAACGACGTATCTATCCTCGCGCCACCACCCCGAAGCCTGGGTGAAGGGCGGCTACCTGCAGATCGATAAGCTGCCGATGCTCAACAACCCGGCGCTCGATCACCTGATGAACTACGTCACGTTGCGGGTGGGCCACTTCGAAATCAACTACGGAGATACCCACTTCCGCCGGACGGATAACGGCAACGCGCTGTACAACGCGTTCGTGGGCAACTATATCCTGGATTCCTTCACGACCGAGATTGGCGGTGAAGTCTACGTGCGCTCGAACGGCTTCCTCGCCATGGGCGCGATCACTGGCGGCGAAATTCGCGGCTCCGTCGAGAACCCCGATGGCCGCGCGCCCTCCTTCTACGGTAAGCTCGGCGTCGACCGGCAGATCAACGACAACGTGCGGGTGCGGCTAACCGGCTCGGCCTACACCACGGCGAAGTCGCTCAACAATACGCTGCACTCGGGCGACCGGGCCGGTTCGCGGTACTATTCCGTGATGTCCGGTAGCGACTGGTCGGGACGTCTCTTTGGCGTCGGCTTCCGGGATGAGGTCACCTCATTCATGGTCAACCCCTTCGTACAGGTCGGCGGGCTGGAGCTCTTCGGCGTGCTGGAGTGGGTCGAAGGCAGCGCCGCCAACGAGGCCGAGAACCGCAACGTCGCGCAGTATGGCGGCGAAGCTATCTACCGCTTCCTCGACAACGACCTGTTCGTGGGCGGCCGCTACAACGTCGTCGACGGCGAGCTGCTCAGCGGATCCGACCTTGAAGTCAGCGTCGATCGTTGGCAGATCAGCGCCGGCTGGTTCGTGACGTCCAACATCCTGGCGAAAGTCGAGTACATGCAGCAGAACTACAACGACTACCCCGCCGGCAGCCTATTCGAAGACGGCCAGTTCGATGGCTTCATGATCGAAGGCGTGATCATGTTCTAAATGCGGATCAAGGGTTGAAGGCGAGCAAGAGCATGGCAGCGGCGAGCCGACCG
>CAYUVF010000027.1:0-50263 GCA_964448045.1 uncultured Rhodothermales bacterium | reverse complement strand
GAGCAGCTTGGCCTGCGTCTCCAGGGGCAGCTCGCCGATCTCGTCGAGAAAAATGGTTCCCTCATCTGCCAGCTCGAAGCGGCCTTTGCGCTGCTGCGTGGCGCCGGTAAAGGCCCCCTTTTCATGGCCGAACAGCTCACTCTCAATCAGGTCGCTGGGCAACGCGGCACAGTTGACCTTCACGAGCACATTGTCGCTCCGCTCGCTTCGGTTGTGCAGCGCCCGTGCCACGAGCTCTTTCCCCGTGCCCGTCTCGCCCGACACCAGCACCGTCGTATCCGTCGCGGCCACCTGATCGGTCGCATCGAACACCTCCTGAATCGCCGGAGAGTTTCCCACGATCTCCTCGAAGTTGTACTCGCTTTTGAGCTCCTCCCGCAGGTAGTGCTGCTCCGATTTAAGCTGGCTCAACTCTTCCTCGGCCTGTTTGAGCTCGTCGATGTCGCGAAGGATCAGCAGGTAAAGGCGCTGCTGGGTGAGCTCGACGGGGCACAGCGTAGCCTCGACGGGGAAGACCTCGCCATCGGCACGGCGGGCTTTGAGGCCTTCAGGAGCCGCCACATAGCGGCCTTCGGTCGACGCCGGGACCTCTGCCGCGGACTGGTGCCGGTCGATGTACTGATGCACCAGCGCGCTGAACTCATCCGTCAAAAACGGGTCGATGGGCTGCCCGATGACTTCCTCAGCCGGGCACTGGAAGATTTGCTCTGCAGCCGCATTAAAGAGTGTCACATTCAGCTCATCGTCGATGTTGATAATGGCATCGATCGCCGAGTCGATGATACTGGAGAGCCGCTCCTGGCTCTCGCGAAGCTCCTTGGTGCGCTCCTCGACCTTCTCCTCCAGTTCGTTGTGCGCCCGGCGGAGGGCGGCCTCGGCCTGCCGGCGCGCCCGCCGCTCCTCGGCCTCGCGCAGCGCCCGCTTCACCGCCGGGCCAAGGCGCGAGAGACGCTCCTTCAGCACGTAATCGGTGGCGCCCTGCTTGAGCGTCTCGATGGCCCGCTCCTCCCCGATGGCGCCCGAGACGAACACGACCGGCACGTGCGGGCACTGCTCCTGCGCCATCTCCAGCGCCGTCAGCCCATCGAACGTCGGCAGCGAGTAATCAGCCAAGATGATCTCGGGCGCACACGACGCCAGCGCCTGCGCGAATTCCTCCCGGGTGGACACCCGGCGTGCGTTGAAGGAGAGCCCCTCTCGCTTCAGTTCGGCGCGCACAAGCTCGGCATCGGTGGCGACGTCCTCCAGCAGAAGAATGTTGAGGTCCTCATCGGGCGACGGGGCCATAACCAACGCGGTACGATGGTGAATGGACAGCGGGACATCCAACGATGGCACCGCTAAGCAGCCCGATGGTTCTGCGCCGCGCGCTTCAGCAGGGCTCCTCGTTGACCGTCAGCCAGTACGTAGCGATTTCCTGGATCGCGTCGGTGAATGCCTCGAAATCGACCGGCTTCACGACGTAGCTGTTGACACCGAGGTCATAACACTCGGTCACGTCGCACCCCTCCCGCGACGATGTCAGGGCGATGACGGGAATGTGGCGCGTGCGCTCGTCTGATTTGAGGGTGCTGAGCACTTCGAGGCCGCTGACTTTGGGCAGCTTGAGATCGAGCAGGATGAGCCTGGGCAGGTCCTCAACCGAGCGGTCGGCATAGTTGCCCCGCCCGAAGATAAAGTCGAGCGCCGCCGCGCCATCACGCACGACGGAGACGCTCTTCCCGAGGTTGAGTTGATTGAAGGCCCGGAGCGCCAGCTCGGCATCGTGGGCCTGATCCTCTACCAGCAATACGTCTACCGGCTCTGCGGTCATTCCGGGCTGCATTCGGTTGTGCTTCGCATGGTTACAACGTAAAGAAAAAAGTTGCGCCCTCGCCTTCGGCGCCCTCGGCCCACACTTCGCCGCCGTGTCGCCGGATGATGCGCTCCACGATGGCGAGGCCTACACCCGTTCCTTCGAACTCGTCTTCTTCGTGCAATCGCTGGAAAACGCCAAACAGCTTATCGGCATATTCCATGTCGAATCCGGCCCCGTTATCGCGGACGAAGTAGACGGTTCGGCCATCGTCGTCGCGAGCTCCCACGGTAATGCGAGGGTCTTCTTCCTGCTGCGTGAACTTCAGGGCATTTGAGAGCAGGTTGGTCAGCACCTGGCGGAGCATCGACCGGTCGCCCTCGGCTCTCGGTAGCGCCTCCACCGTAAGCGTTACGTCGCCGGGGTCGTCGGCCCGCATCAGCTCCTCGGCGACGTCGCGAGCGAGCGATTCCATGTCGATGGGCGTGTGCCGCATCTCCCGCCGCCCGATGCGCGAGAGCGTGAGCAGCCCGTCGATCAGCTGGCCCATCTTTTTTGTACTGCTGCAGACGATGTTGAGCAGGCGCTGCCCCTCGGCGTCAAGGTCGTCGCTGTACTGCTCGCGAAGCATCCGCGTAAAGCCATCGATCGCCCGCAGCGGCGAGCGCAGGTCGTGCGACACCGAGTACGTAAAGGCTTCCAACTCGGCCGTGCGCTCCTGCACCCGCTCCTCCAGCTCCTCGCGCTGCTGGCGCACCTGCTCCATCAGCCGGGCCTGGCGAATCGAAACGGCCAGCTGATCGGCCACCTCGCGGGCGTTCTCTTGGTGCTCGGGCGTATACGCCCGCTTCTGCGTCGCGCCCATGTTGACGAGCCCGATCAACTCGTCTTCGATGAACATGGGCAGGCTCATGTACGAGCGCACGCCCTGCCGGGCAATTTCTTGGATGATCTCGGTCTGGCGAACGGCCTCAATGTCGTTGACGACCTCAGCTTTACCAGCCTGCAGGCGCTCCGTGACCCGAAACTCCGAGATCGGCACGGTCACGCCCTGATCGAGCTGCGACTCCCCTTCCTGATACATCGCCAGCACCTCGCCTGCATCGGCCTCCCAGTCGAACAGGGCGACGCTGGCGCGGGTGCACGGCATCAGCTGCGGGATGCGCTGCAGCACGGCCCCGGCAATCTCCTGCGGCGATTGGGCTGCCAGAATCGCGCGGTCGATGTCCTGCAGGATCTCCAGCCGCTTCGCTTGCACACGGAGCGTCTCGTTGGCCTCGGCCAATTCAGCCGTCCGCTCCTCCACGCGCTCCTCCAGCCGGTCGCGCGTGCGACGCAGTGCGCGCTGGGTCTGCTTCTGCCGGGTGATGTCGCGCACGGCAGTGACGCGCACCGATCGGCCCCGATGCGCCATCATGCGTCCGCGCACTTCCACGGGAAAGGTGGTGCCGTCTTTCCGGACGCACACGCTCTCGTACGTATTTTCGTAACCGGATTGGATGTACTCGGCCGCCTGGCCGCGCTCCTCGGGCACAACGAACTGGAGTACGTCGGTATCGATGAGCGCCTCGCGCGAGTAGCCCATCATCTCGGCAAACTGCTGGTTGAGATCGATAATGGTCCCCTCGTCGGTGAGGACGACGCCCTCGAAAACGGCTTCGGCTAAATGGCGATAGCGCTCCTCCCGCTCCTTCAGCGCCCGCGCCTTGGCCGCTCGCTCTTCGTCGGCCTGGATGCGGTGCAGCGCCAGCGCGGCCTGGGCAGCCAAAAGCTGCAGCGAGGCGACGTCTGCCGGGGCGTACTGGGCATCGCCATGCGGCGCCGCGAACATGACGCCGAAGTGCCGCTCCACGGTCCCGATACGCACTTGGTCGACGCGCCGGAGCCCCGCCTCGGCCAGTGCGGGCCACGCCTCGGGCGTGACGTCCCACGGGTGATGCGCCGGAATCACGCCCGAGGCCTCGCAAACACGGGTGCGGAGCCGCTCGCGAAGATCGGCGTCGAACTCGGCGGTGCCGAGGCGTCCCACGACCGAACCGTCGTCCATCAATACGACGGCGCGCAGATGCGCCGGGACAACCGAGGGAAGGGCTTCCATCAGCAGGCGGGCAACCTCGCGCTGGTCGTCGATATGTGCGAGCGCAGCGCCGAAGCCCAAGATGGGCGGCGTGCCGGCCGGGGACCTGGTTGCATCTGCAGGGTCAGGCATCATGCTCCATCCATCGAATCAGAGGACACTACTCACACTGGCTTAGTTCGTCCAACAGCGCCTCGGGCGCTTCGTGAAACGGATTAGGCACCACCACGTCGCCCATCACACAAAAGGGGTGCGCGCGAAGGGCATCCATGATGACGTCGCCACTGAAGACCGTGAGATCGAACTGGCAGAGGGCGAGCATATCCCAGTCGGTCGAGCACTGGTCGTAGAGGGCCTCCCAGCGCAGCATCTCGCAGACCGACATCTCGCCCGCCAGGGCCCAGTGGCCATCGCCCGCCCATCGGACGAACGGATGGCCGTCGTCGCGTGCTTCGGCTTCGATCCGTTGCGCCAGTGCCTGCATGTCGTCTTCGGTAGCGGCGCCGGGGTGTACGATGAGCTGCCCATCGGCCCGAGCCGCCTCGGCATCGACGTGGTGATCCTCCAGCCATCCGCAGAGCGCCTCGGCCACGTCGGGGCTGCAGATGACGGCGCAGCGATCGTCGTTTTGCAACCCCTTCGCTACGTAGGGTCCGAGCACGTTGAAGCGCTGCTCCCGGCCCTTGTAAAAATGCGCGATGTGATCGCCCACCGTCGCCGTCACCCCACCAAACCCGAGGGGCACGGCAACCGAAGAGGACGCCCCCGCAGAGGAGGACATCGCCGAGGAATGATCGTGCTGAGGGTGCGAAGACATGACAGCGGTAGATCCGGATGTGGGGAGAGGGCTCCAGATCCAAAAGTTAGGAAATCGGGCGGTGGAATCCCAATTGGCGGAAGGCCGATCACAGGCGGCTACTATGGCGCCAAAATTCGTCATCCGACAGGGTACACCGGTGGTTGCAACGAAGGGAGATTCACTGCGCAATACAGCTCGAAGCGAAGCAGCTTGATGCACTCCGTTTCCGCTCGGCTTCCAACGTTACAGCGAGCTCACTTTTAGCGCAGTTCCTGTTCTGTACGAAGCCGCTTCTACGAGACGCCGTCCCTATCGGCCATGAACCACCGCGACGAAATATCCACACACTGTCGATATATCGACAAAAATTAGTCAGATCGATGATAGACCGATCTCGACCTTACTTAGTATAAGTTCATTAATAACATTTACTTATAAGAACAATGGGGTCGTCCCGATCAGTCCGGCACGGAATTGCCATACCTAAAGGGTGTGCTCGTCGCACCGAAGAGTGCGAGGGCTCAGGGTTCACTACCATCCTCACGGTTACACTCCACCTGACATGCCGACGACTGCTGCCCCACCCGAGACATCTCGACCAAGCGACGCTGAGCTCCAGGCCCTCCGCGACCGCGACCCCAATGCCATCGAGCGTTGGATTTACAGCCAGCGCGGCTTCATCCGCAGCGTGCTCTACCGCTACTCCGACGATGCCGACACGACGGAGGACCTGATCCAGGAAACCTTCTTGCAGGCCATCCGCAGCCTGCCTTCGTTTCGCGGTGACTCCAAGATCACGACCTGGCTCTACAGCATCGCCAAGAACGTCGCGCTGACGCGCCTTCGGAAGACGAAGCGCCACAGCTACCTGAGCGGCGAAAAGCTGGAGCGCGTGCACGCGGCTTCCGATGACTCGGCCCCTGCCGAGCCCCGCTCATCCTCCCCCGCCGAAGATACGGTGCGCAATCAGGAGATGCGCCTGCTGAACGACGCAATGGACGAGCTGCCAGAATCCTATCGCCAGATCATTCACCTGCGCGATCTCAATGAGCTCTCGACCCGCGAAGTCGCCGAGAAGTTGGGCCTCAGCCGGGTCAACGTGCGAGTTCGGCTGCATCGAGCACGTAACGCCCTGCGCGAGACGCTCCAACCCCGCTTCGACACTGCTTACCGCGCCGCAGCCTGATGCTGCACCTCCTCGTAACATCGCCCCCGGGCGACGCCTCCAAGCAACACCGTCGCACTCTGTTCACCCTCTTGGTTTCTCAATATGATGACTCCTGCTCCCCGCCAAATCAGCGTGACTGAAGACGGCGAGGTACTGGGCACTGTCCAGCAATTTGCGCGCAGCCTGAACCTCACCCGCCACCAGGTCCTTCGCTTCCTGCGCGAGAACGCCTCCGATCCCATCCTGCTTCACACGGGGGATGGTCGCGATCGCCTCCTCATCCTGGACGCTTGCAGCTTCGCCGCACTGCTCGACGACGCCGACGCCCAACTCAACGCCAACGCCTCGGTCGTCTCGCTCTGCGCCTGATCGTCACGCCTCGCCCCCTTTTTAACACCAACCGCGTGCACCGACATGCTTCTCGATGGACTCTGGACGGCCCTCTCCGATTGGTTTATGGGCCTCGGTGAGCAATATGGCGTCAATCCCATCATTTTTGGCAGCATCTCCGTGGGCGCCATTCCATTCTTCTGGCTCTCCGTCGCCTGGCTCGTTCGCAATCTTCGACGCGGAAAGGCTATCTTTCTCCCGGTGATGGCGACCTCGCTCTGCGTGCTCTCGGCCTACATCTATCTGTTCATTGCCGGCGAAAATCTGCCGATCTGGGTGTATGGCGTCGTTGCCGGTCTCATCGGATACAGCACATTTACAACCGTCAAACAAGTGAAAGACAAATCGAACACCACGCCTGACGCGCAGTCCACTCCGCCCAACGGCGTTCCATCCGCTGGCAGTGACGGCGACTACGACCTCGTCGTGATCGGCGGTGGCGCAGGCGGGCTCACGGCGGCCGGCGTGGGTACCAACTTCGGCGCCAAGACGCTGATGGTGGAGCGCGACCGCCTCGGCGGTGACTGCACGTGGCACGGCTGCGTGCCGAGCAAGGCGCTGCTCAAGAGCGCCAAGATCGCCCACGACGTCCAGAAGGCTGGCGACTACGGCATCGACGCGACGCTGGATCAGGTCGACTTTCAGCGGGTGATGGAGCGCGTCCGCACCCTGCGGGATGAGATCTACGAGGAGGACGACCACCCGCGCAACTTCGAGGAGATGGGCATCGACGTGCGCCACGGCCACGCCCGCTTCATCGACGACACGACCATCGAGATCACCGGCGACGACGGCCGTACCGCGCGCATCACGGGCCGCTACTTCGTCATTGCTGCCGGCGCAAGCGCCTTCGTCCCGCCCATCGATGGGCTCGACGACGTACCGTACCTGACGAACGAAACGCTCTTCGAGCTGGAGACGCAGCCCGACCGGCTGGCCATCGTGGGCGGCGGACCGATCGGGACGGAGATGGCGCAGGCCTTCCAGCGCCTCGGCACGCAGGTTACCGTCTTCGAGACGCAGGACCGCATCCTCCACAAGGACAACGAGGAGCTCGCGCGGATGCTGCAAGCCAAACTCGTCGACGAAGGGATCCAGTACCGGTGCGGTGCGCGCGTAACAGGCATGAGCCAAAGGGAGGACGGCACGATCGTCGTCGACGCCGAGACAGAAGACGGCACCACAAAGCAGACGGAGGCCGATGCGCTGCTCATGGCGACGGGCCGCCGCCCCAACCTCGACGGGCTGGGCCTCGACGCCGCCGGCATCGACTACACGAAACAAGGCATCACCGTGAACGACCGCTGCCGTACGAATAAATCCCACATCTACGCCGTGGGCGACGTCACCGGCCGCTACCAGTTCACCCACATGAGCGAGCACATGGCGAAGACGGCCGTCACGAACGCCATTGTCAAGCTACCGCAAAAAATCGACACCGAGCATGTGCCATGGGCCACGTTCACCGATCCCGAGCTCGCCCACGTCGGCGCCACCGAGGCCGAACTGACGGAGCAGGGCGTTAATTTCGAGACGTACCGCTTCCCCTACACGAAGGTCGACCGCGCTGTAACGGATGGCGAAACGACGGGACTGATCAAGGTGTTCGCCAAACGCTGGAACGGCAAGATCCTGGGCGCGAGCGTCTTGGGCGCGCATGCCGGAGAGCTCATCAGCGAGTACGCCGTGGCAATGAAAAACGGCGTCACGCTGCACCACCTGTCGGACACGATTCACCCCTACCCGAGCTATGGCCTCGCCGCCCGCCGCGCCGCCGATCAGTGGTACGCGCAGAAACAGTCGACGACGTTCACCAAGATCCTGCAGACGGTATTCGGCTACGAGGGCCCCGTCATTGAGCCCGACCCCGACCGCATCGTGTAACCATTCCTTCAAGCGGCGAACCAAATCCCCTATTCTGCTCGTGTTTCGTTATGTTGTGACTCCTGCTTGTCAACACGACCGATCCGTACGAAACGCGCGCTGCTTTCACCCAACCCCGACCCAGCCATGACACCGACTGATGCCCTCCGCGACCACGGCCAATCGCTCTGGCTCGACTACATCCGCCGCAGCCTCCTGACGAGCGGCGACCTCCAGCAGCTGATCGACGAGGACAACCTGCGCGGGATGACCTCCAACCCGTCGATCTTCCAAGAAGCCATCGGCGGCACCGGCGAGTACGATGACGACCTGCAGGCGCTCATCCAGCAGGATCCCGATGCCGACGCGACCGATCTGTACGAGCAGATCGCCATCGCCGACATCCAGCGCGCCTGCGACATCTTGCGTCCGGTGTTCGACGACGCCGACAGCGACGGCCTCGTAAGCCTGGAGGTCTCGCCCCATCTCGCCCGCGACACACAGGGCACCATCGACGAGGCACGGCGCCTCTGGCACGCCGTGGACCGGCCCAACCTGATGATCAAGGTCCCGGCCACCGAGGAAGGCATCCCAGCCATCGAGCAGCTCATCAGCGAGGGGATCAATGTGAACATCACCCTCATGTTCTCGATGGATCACTACGAGGCCACGGCCGAGGCGTACATCCGCGGCCTGGAGCGCCGTGTGGAACACGGCGAGGACCCAACCGGCATCCACTCCGTCGCCTCCTTCTTCATCAGCCGGGTCTCGCGCAAGATCGACGCGGCCTTCGAGACGATGCAGCCGGACGTTGACTTCCACGGCGGCGACGTGGCCATCGCCAACGCGAAGGTCGTTTACCAGCGCTTCAAGCAAATCTTTTACGGCGACCGTTTCGCCGAGCTGCGCGACCAGGGCGCGCTCGTGCAGCGGCCGCTCTGGGCCTCGACGAGCACGAAGAACCCCGACTACTCGGACGTGCTGTACGTCGAGGAGCTCATCGGCCCGGACACGGTGAACACGGTGCCGCCGCACACGCTCGACGCCTTCCGTGACCACGGCACGGTTCGCGGCGATACGATCGAAGAGGACCTCGACCGCGCCGAACAGATCCTGGCCGATCTGGCCGACCTCGGCATCGACCTCGACGCGGTCACCGAGCAGCTGCAGGAAGAGGGCATCGAGAAGTTTTCGGATCCGTTTGACGACCTGCTGGCGACCATCGAGGACAAGCGGCAAGCGCTCGCGCCGTCGACCGACCCGGCGATCACGTTCTCGCTGGGCTCGGTGCAGGACGACATCGACGAGCGGATGCGCGACTGGGACGCCGCCGACTTCGCACCGCGGCTCTGGGAGCACGATCCGACGATCTGGGCCGACGAAGATACCCCGGAGCTCACAAACCGGCTCGACTGGCTCCAACTGCCGACGTCGATGGAGCACGATGCGGAGGAGATCATGGCCTTCGCCCACGCAGTGAAGGATGATTTCGACGACGTGGTGGTGTGCGGGATGGGCGGCTCTAGCCTCGCGCCGGACGTCTTCAGCACCGTCTTCGGCCCGGCGGAGGGCTATCCCAACCTCACCATCCTCGACAGCACACACCCCGACGCCATCCGCGCCTTAGAGGCCGATCTCGACCTGTCGCGCACGCTGTTTGTCATCGCCTCCAAGAGCGGCACCACAACGGAGACGCTCTCCTTCTTCCGCTTCTTTTGGGATGCGGTGAGCGGCACCACCGATACGCCGGGTGACCACTTCATCGCCGTCACTGACCCCGGCTCGCAGCTCACAAAGCTGGGTGCGGAGCGCGGCTTCCGGCGCGTGTTCACGGCCAACCCGAACGTCGGCGGCCGCTACTCGGCGCTGACGCACTTCGGCCTCGTGCCGGCGGCCCTGATGGGCATCGACGTGTCGACGCTGCTGGAGCGGGCGCGCTCGCTGGCGCAGGAAACGGCCTTTCAACGAGCGACAAGTAGTCCGTCCGGCATCGAAGCGGGCGCCGTGCTCGGCGAGATGGCCCTCGCGGGGCGCGACAAGGTGACGTTTACGACCTCGCCGACGCTGGCGACCTTCCCGGCCTGGCTGGAGCAGCTCATCGCCGAAAGCACGGGCAAGGACGACGAAGGCATCGTGCCCGTGGCCGGCGAGCCGCTGGGCCCGCCCAAGGCGTACGGCACGGACCGCCTGTTCGTCCACTTCCACCTCGACGGCGATGAGGACGTCGATCATCACGCCAAGCTCGACGCGCTCGAACAGGCCGGCTACCCGGTCGTCCGCATCACGCTGAGCGACCGGCGCGACCTGGCCCGCGAGATGTACCGCTGGGAGGTGGCCACCGCCGCGGCGGGCGCCGTGCTCGGTATCCATCCGTTCAACCAGCCCAACGTGGAAGCCGCCAAGAAGCTGGCCAAGCAGGCCATGCAAGGCGCCGCCGGCAACGGGCAGGCTGAGGTCGACGAGGTCGACAGCGGCGATACGGAGGCGCTCGCCCGCGCCCTCGGCGCCCTCTTCACCGAGGCCGACGCCGACGACTACTTCTCGATTCAAGCCTACCTTGCGCCGACGGATACGACGAACGAGGCGCTGCAGCAGCTCGTGGAAACGCTGCGCGACCGGCTGCACCTGGCGACCACACTCGGCGTCGGGCCGCGCTTCCTGCACTCGACCGGCCAGCTCCACAAGGGCGGGCCGAACACGATCCTCGCCCTCCAGCTCGTCGACACGCCGGAGGCCGAGGTGCCTGTGCCGGAGACGGACTTCACGTTCCGCGAGCTGATCCGCGCGCAGGCGATCGGCGACTATCGGGCGCTGCGCGAGCAGAATCGGACGGTACTGCGTGTCCAGCTCGGTGCCGACGCAGAAGCCGGGCTTCGCCGCCTGCTCGATGCCGTCGAGTCGGCTCTGACGGCCACTGCGTAATCCGCTTCGTAAGCTGATCTCCCACGCCTGCCCCGAGGCATGAGCTTCGCGTTCTGGTACATGCTACCCATCGCCATTGTCATCGCGACGGTGGCGATGGCCTCCGGCGTGGGCGGGGCCACGTTCTTTGCGCCGCTCTTCATCCTGGGACTGGGTCTCTCACCCGAGCTGGCCATCGGTTCCGGGCTGGTGATCGAGGTGTTTGGCTTTGGAAGCGGGCTCTATGCCTACATCCGCCGCAAGCTCATCGACTACGAGCTCGGCAGCGCCCTGCTCATGGCCACCGTGCCCGCCGCCATCATTGGCACATTTGCGGCCCACTACATCGCCGCCGATCTGCTCAAGACGGTGCTCGGGATGGGTCTCTTCGCCGTGGCCGTGAGCTTCTTGCGCTCGCCGGACGAAGAGCTGCACGCGCAGATGGACGCCCTGGCCGAAGAGTCGCCGGAGGAGGCCGAGAGCTGCCTCGTCGCCGCCGATGGCGAGCAGTACTGCTACACGGTGTGCAATAAGACGGAGGGCCGGCTCATCGCCGGCGTGGGCGGGCTGTTCGTGGGCATGGTGTCCTCCGGCCTCGGCGAGCTCAACGGCTACTTTCTACTTCAGCGCTGCCGCGTGCCGAGCAGCGTCTCCGTAGCGACCAGCGTGTTCGTCGTGGCCATCACGGCGCTCGTGGCTTCCGCGGGGCACGTGATGCAGTTCGCCCAGGGCGGCATGGCCGATTTGACCCGCATGCTGAACCTGTTACTCTTCACCGTGCCCGGCGTCATCATCGGCGCACAGCTCGGACCGATGCTCGCGAAGCGCGTCTCGGACCGCGCGATGGAAATTTTTCTCGGCATCCTGTTTACCCTGACCGCCAGCCTCTTGCTCGTTGAGGCCATGCACTGATCCCCCCCACAGCAACCCGGACGACGTAGCTCGTTCCTCTTCGAATCTTTTCGGACAATGAAACGACTCCTCCTATGAAACTTGGAATGATCGGCCTCGGCAAGATGGGCGCAAACATGACGCGCCGCCTTCTGCGCGATGGCCACGACGTCGTGGGCTTCGACCTTGACGAAGCCACCGTGCACGAACTCGAATCGGAAGGCGCCGCCGGAGCGACTGCGCTTGACGGGCTCGTCGACCAACTCGACCCGCCGCGCGTGCTGTGGATGATGGTACCCGCGGGCGACCCCGTCGACCAAACCATCGACACGCTGATCCCGCTGCTGGATGAGGGCGACATCTTCGTCGACGGCGGCAACTCGAACTACAAAGACACCTTGGAGCGTGCCGACCGGGTTAAGGCGCACGGGCTGCACTACATGGACGTGGGCACCTCCGGCGGCGTGTGGGGCCTGGAGCAGGGCTACAGCATGATGGTGGGCGGCCCGGACGCGGCCGTGGACGTGCTACGACCCGCGCTCAAAACGCTCGCGCCGGGGCCGGACAAGGGCTGGGGCCACATGGGGCCCGTCGGCTCCGGGCACTTCGTCAAGATGGTGCACAACGGCATCGAATACGGCGTGATGCAGGCCTATGCCGAGGGCTTCGACATCCTGCAGGCCAAGCCCGAGTTCGACCTCGACCTGCACCAGATCGCCGAGACGTGGCGCTTCGGGTCGGTCATCCGCTCGTGGCTGCTCGACCTCACGGCCCGGGCGCTGGAAGACGACGACACGCTTCCCGATATCGCCCCGTGGGTGGACGACTCCGGCGAGGGGCGTTGGACGGTGAAGGAAGCCATCGACCTCGACGTGCCCGCGCCCGTCATCACCGACGCGCTCATCAGCCGGCTCGACTCGCGGGTGGAAGATTCGTACACACACAAGCTACTCGCCGCCATGCGCAATCAGTTCGGCGGCCACGCGGTCAAATCGAGTGACGAGTGACGATTTTACCGAGCATCCGTGTCCCACCCACTCCGTAATTCCACAATCGAAAATCGACACTCGGAAATGTCTCAGATCGATCCTCACCTGTTTGTCATTTTCGGTGCGACGGGCGATCTCACCCATCGCAAGCTGCTTCCGGCGCTCTACCACTTGATGCAGAATGAGAAGGTCGCTGAGAACTGCTACATCCTGGGCGTATCCCGTTCCGATTGGTCGGATGCGCGCTTTCGCCGCGAAGCGCGCTCCTCGCTGGCAGAGCAGTTTTCCGAGCGCGAGTTGTTGCAGTGGTGCGACCATCAGCTATTCTACCAGTCACTTGGCGAAGACGGAGACGACTACGACGGGCTTCAGTCGCGCATCCGGGCGCTGGAGGCCGAGCACGACTTGCCGGGCAACCGGGCGTTCTATCTCTCTCTTCCGCCCAGCGTGTACGCTCCCACCATCGAAGCGCTCGGCACGGTGGGACTGAACGACAGCGACGGGTGGACCCGCCTCGTCATCGAGAAACCGTTTGGGCGCGACCTCGCCTCGGCGCAGTCACTGAATGAACGGGTCCATACCTACTTCGATGAGGATCAGATCTACCGGATCGACCACTATCTCGGAAAGGAAACCGTTCAAAACCTGCTGGCCTTTCGATTCGGAAACGCCATCTTCGAATCGATATGGAATCGGGATCGGATTGAGCGGATCGACATTACAGTGGCTGAGTCGCTGGGCGTCGAGCAGCGGGCCGGCTATTACGATTCGTCGGGGCACCTGCGCGATATGGTGCAAAACCATCTGACGCAACTGCTCACGCTCATCGCAATGGAGCCCCCCTCCAGCTTCGAGGCCGACGCAATCCGCAGCGAAAAGGTCAAGGTGCTGAAATCTGCTCAGCCGATCGACCCGGATGAGGTCGTGCTCGGCCAATATGTGGAAGGCACGGCCAACGGGGAATCACTGCTGGCATACCGCGATGAAACGGGTGTACCCGACGATTCGACCACGGAAACGTTTGTCTCCCTCCCGATTCGCATCAGCAATTGGCGCTGGCAGGGCGTGTCTTTCCATCTGCGCACCGGGAAACGACTCCCGGAGAAGCTGACGCAAATCACTGTCCACTTCCGCTGCGCGCCCGTCTCGATCTTCCAAAATCCGTCGACTGATGGCGCTCCGTGCAACGTGAGTCCCAACGTGCTGGTTATTACCCTCCAGCCGAATGAGGGCTTTGACCTACGTTTCGAGGTCAAAAAGCCCGGCGAGACACTGGAGCTGGAAACGCAAGAACTGAGCTTTCGATACGAAGACGCCTTTGCGCCTATTCCCGACGCCTACGAAACGCTGCTGCGGGACATCATCACGGGCGATCAGACGCTCTTCGTGCGCGCAGATGAGGTTGAGGCGTCGTGGACCCTGTACACGCCCCTCCTGGAGGCCGGCCTGCCCCGGCACTCGTACCCGGCCGGAACCTGGGGCCCGAAAGACACGGCCGACCAACTCAATGTCCAAACCTCCCCCGCCTCGGCTTAACGCCGGCCGATCGGGCAACCGCTTCCCCCGTAACGACGTATGACCGCACCGTACTCATCAGCCGTCCATCGGTGCTCGAATTAAGGACAATCAGCTCATGGCATCCAGGCTGCGTGCCGGATTTCTCGGGGGGACGCTCGGTGCACTCGTTCCGGCCGGGGTGATGACCGTGCGTACGCTGCTGGGTGGCCCGCTCCCGCTCTTCATCAAAACCTATCGCCATGTCTTCGGGAGAGCGTCTCTCCCGGAAGCAGCGGTCATCGGAGGGCTCCTCTTCGTCCTTAGCGGAGGTGCGTGGGGCGCCCTCTTCGGCGAGTTCGTGTCCGACCCGTCTCCAGCCCGCGGACTGGTGTACGGGATCGCGCCCGCCTTCTGGGTATTTGTAGTGGTGGCTCCGGTCATGCTCGACCAACCCATATTTTTTGGATTTGCCGCTCCGGAAATCATTCCGCCTCTTTTGTTTAATTGCTTGCTTTGGGGCGTTTTCGTTGGTTGGTTTATGCAACGCGCCGAGTCTCCCTCCTGACGTTTTCACCCGAACCACTTGCACCATGCCCTCCGTTTCGATTCAATCCTTTTCCTCCCCGCAGGTCCGTGTGCTCCCAACGCACGAAGCCATGAGCCGGGCCGCAGCCGAGCAACTCGTCTCCTGCGCGAAAGATGTGCTGGCCAGCCACGGCCCCTTCTCGCTGGTGCTTGCCGGCGGAAGCACGCCGCGGCGCCTGTACGAACTCCTGGCTGGACCCTACAGCTCTCAAATCCGGTGGAACCGCGTCCATCTCTTCTGGGGCGACGAGCGGTACGTGCCCTCCGACGACGACACCAGCAATTTCCAGGTCGCCTACGACGCGCTCATCCGCCACGTGCCGATTCCCCCCGATCAGGTCCACCGCATCCCGACGGATATCTCGCCCCCGGCCAAAGCGGCCTCCACTTACGAGTCCACAATCCGGCAATTCTACGAGAGCCGAAACGATGATTTCCCGTTCGATGTCGTCGTCCTCGGCATGGGCGCGGATGGCCACACAGCCTCGCTCTTCCCCGAAGACGCTCCGCATAACACTTCGACCGATGCGCCCTGGGTGCGCGCCGTTTCGGCTCCGCCGCGGCACTCCCCGCAGCAACGCATCACACTCACGATGTCGGCCATCAACCGGTCGCGGGATGCGCTTTTCCTCGTCTCCGGCGCCTCTAAACGGGAAGCCGCCCACGCCGTGCTCGACGCCACGGATGAAACGCTGCCCGCCGCCCAGGTCCGTCCCTATCGGAATCTGTTCTGGTTCCTCGACTCCGATGCCTACACGACCGGCGCGTAGCGGTCCGCGGGGTGATCTTTCAAGCTCCCGCTTCGTAAGAAGAGGGTGAAATAGACTCCTGCGTCACACCCCTGACCGATTGCCATGAAGTACGCATCGCTTTTTCCTGATTTTGCCGACGACACTCGCCTCTGGGTCCACATTGCCGAACGGTCGTTGATGGAAGACGAGCAGCGCGTGCTTTTGGAGCGGGTGCGCTCCTTCATCGATCAGTGGACCTCGCATGGGCACCCGGTAACGGGTGCTGTGAAACTGCTGGAGGATCGCATTCTCCTTCTGGCGGCGACCCTGGAGGGCGATGGGAGGACCATCTCCGGATGCGGCATCGACGCCGCTACGCATACCATCGAAGAGGCTGCCCAGTCGCTCGGCGTGGAGTGGGCTTCTCCGCTCGCTGTCTTTTACCGCGACCGGGACGGACAGCTGCGCAGCTGCTCACGCAGCGCGTTCCGTGACCGCATTCAGGCGGAGGAATTGACGACCGAAACGCATGTGCTCGACCCCAGCATCACGACGGTAGGTGCGCTGCGCGCGGGCGCGATGGATACGCCAGCCGAGGCCACCTGGCACGGCCGCGTGTTCGATCTGCCGCAGCCCGCGTAATCCTCGCCGCCATCTTGCTGCTCATCCGGGACTTCCTCACTCGCCCGCTGCTGCCCGATGACGTATCTACGCTCGATCCGCGAACGGATCGTCAGCTGGTTGGTCGACCTCGGTGAGACGCGGCGTGAAATCCTGCTCGCGTCGCTGCTGTTACTCGGCCTGCTCATCGGAGGCAGCTACGGATACAGGGTCGTCGAGGGATGGCCGTGGATCGACGGCCTGTACATGACTTTCATCACGCTCACGACCATTGGCTTCAACGAGGTGCACACCCTGTCGATGCCGGGGCGCCTTCTCACCGTCGCCATTGGCGCGCTTGGCATCGGGATTGCGACCTTTGTCGTCGCCCGCGTGGCCCAACTTCTGCTCGCCAGTGACCGTCTCCAAAAACGCCACATGCAAGAACGCATCGACCGCCTCGACAATCACTACATCATCTGCGGATACGGCCGCGTGGGCCACCGCCTCGCAGAGGATCTTATGCGCGCCGGAAAGTCCTTCGTTGTCGTCGAGAAAGACGAGCAGGTTATCGAGAACAATCCGCTCGACGATCTGCTTTACATCATTGGCGATGCGCAAGAGGAGGAGGTCCTGCACCGTGCCGGTATCGACCGGGCTCGTGGCCTCATCATTGCGCTTCCGGAAGACAGCTTCAACGTATTCGTCACCCTCACCGCGCGCGAAATGAACCCCGACGTGTACATTCTTGCGCGCACCGTGGATCACAAGAATCGTGGCAAAATTCTGCACGCGGGCGCCAGCAAGGTCATTGCGCCCAGCGAGGTCGGCGCCGATCGCATGGCGCAGGTCATCATCCGCCCCAACGTCGATCAGTTCATGGAGCGCGTGCTGCACACGGGCGCCCTCAGCCTGCAGATTGAAGAGGTACAAGTGCGCGAAGACGCGCCGCTTGCCGGCGAAACACTCGCCAGCAGCATGTTTCGGCAAAAGTTCGATGCCATCGTGATCGGCATGATTGACAGTGACACCAATCAGATGAAATTCCACCCTGGCCCCTCCGACATTATCGAACCCGGCGATATTCTCATCGTGATCGGCGACTCCGAGATGATTCGCCGCCTCCGCGAAGAGGGCTGCAAGGATGTCATGCGCGAGACCTCCGGCGGAAACAGTCGCGCCCGCTAATTCGTGCTACCGCTGCCGCATTCACCTCCACGAACCCTGTTTATCATGAAGCGCTTTCTCCTCTGGACGCTCCTGCTGATGGTAGGCTGGCTCCCCGCCGCGCACGGTCAAGGTTACTTCGACCAGAACAAGCTGGAGGAGATGCTCGAGCTTCGCGCCGATGACCTCGATGCGCTGCCGGAGGTTTTCTACGAATATCAGATCTTCGAGGACCCGCGCAATAACACGGTCTTGGCGCGCAACACCTTGTACAAGCGGATCGGCAACGGCGATATCGCGCTGGGCAAGGAGCGCGCCCAACTCGTAGAGCTGCTAAACCGCACCACGCTGGGCAACGCCGAGCTGGGGGATACGCTGGTTGTTCCCACCAAGTACGGGCTCGACTTTCGGGCGTACTCCCCTTTCCCCCGCTACTATCCGGGCGCCCGCAACCTCGACAAGATTTTTATCATCCACAAAGGCATTCAGGCATTCGCGGCCTACAACCACGGCAAGCTGGCACGCTGGGGCGTGGTTAACACCGGCGACCCATCCGCCACCGAGACGCCCAACGGGCGGTTCAATTTTAACTGGAAGGAGGAGTACCGGGTCTCATCGCTGAGCCCGCCGGATGAAGACTGGGAGATGTACTGGGTCTTCAACTTTCACAACGCCCGCGGCATCCACGTGCACCAGTACGCCATGCCCACGGGCGGTCCCATGAGCCACGGATGCGTCCGCCTCATCGACGCCGATGCCCGGTGGATCTACAACTGGGCGGAAGCCTGGAAGACGACCGCAGGCGGAACGGGCATCAGCTCCAGCCAGGGACGGCTCATCGAACCGGGCACGATGGTGATCGTCCTCGGTGAGGAGCCGACTGACCGACCGCATCCGTTTACATACAAGAAGCACTACCCCGTGCTCAAGCGCATTGACCTGCCGCGGGATCCGTATTCGGTGCCCCCCGGGACACCGCAGCAGGAACGCTTCGACCGCAAGCGCGAGGCGCAGGCCTCCCGCTGATCCAGCCCACCAGCTCCGCCCATCCGCTTCGCCGCACCTACTGCCCCGATTGATCCGATGGGACTGCGGGTGTGCCATTAGAGGGCGGTGACGCCGCCTCATTCGTCAGCACCGGACTGGATCGGAAGACCTCGTCGTCGTCGATAAACTTCAAGATCCGCCCGAAGCGAGGCAGCCCGTCGTTGCTGTCCCAGGAGAAGTAGGTAAATATCGCCTTGCCGACGACGTGGTTCATTGGGACGTAGCCCCAGAAGCGGCTGTCCTGCGAGTTGTCTCGGTTGTCGCCCATCACGAAAAAGTAGTCCTGCTCGAAGGTGTACTCAGTTGCGGGGGCCCCATCGACGACGAAGGTGCTGTCGTTCATCTGCGTGGCCGTATGCCCTTCGAACCGCTCGATCACCGGGCGAAAAACCGGCCAGTTCTGCATCGTGAGTTTCACGGTTTGCCCCTGCTCGGGGATAGGGAGCGGGCCGTAGTTATCCGGCGTGTACGGGCGCCCTTCGGGATACAGCATGTCGTCATAATAGTCGGCCGCGTTCTGAGGGATGATATAGGGCTCGACTTTTTCGACCCACGGCCAGTTGTTAATCTCCCCGATGGCCGAGCGCGTCGTAAGCATCCGCACGACCGTTGCATCGCGCGTGGACTGCACCTCGGAGACGCCCAGCTCCCGCAGCCGCACCCCCGACAGCTGGTACCGCGCATCTTGCTTGTGCACGAGCCAGTACTGCTGCATGCCCCGGCCCAGCGGCAGCGGCTCACCGTTGACGTACACGGTCTTGTCGCGCACCGCGATCGTCTCCCCCGGCATGCCAATCACCCGTTTGATGTAGTGGGCTTTCCGGTCGATCGGCAGCTCGTCCGGGGGGTAGTTAAACACAATGGGATCGCCGCGCTCCACCTCGGCAAATCCGGGCAAGCGCGTGATCGGGAATTTGACGCCGGGGAGATAGATCGAGGTTAGCGGGACACCCAGCGTGACGGGCAGGCGCGTCCCGTAGTGGAGCTTCGAGACAAAGAGGTAGTCCCCCACGAGGAGGTTTTTCTCCATCGAGGGCGTCGGGATGCGAAACAGGTCGAACAGCAACGTCCGCACGATCAGCACCACGATGGCGGCAAAAAGAAACGCCTCGCCCCACTGCCGCAACTGGCTTTTGGGCTGCGGATCAGAGGTACTGTTGCCCCCGCCGGAGGAGGTGCCTCGACCCGGGGTGCGGCTGGAACGCGAGGTGCGTTTCTGAGCTTGATCAGACGTGTCTGGGTTGGCCAAAACAGTACGGATTGCAATTCTACAAACGAATAGGGGAACGCGCTATCGGCGCAAATTATTGCGGCGAGACCGGCGCTCCAGCCAGGGCCGCCGCCCCGGCGTTACATCGCGCCGGCGAACCCGGTCCAAAAAATAATGGGCGCCGTCAAATCCGGTCCGGTACCAGGCGTCACTCACCCGGTCGTAATAATAGTCGACATACGGCGCCAAGGTATCGGACTCGACGATGGGCTTCAAGACGGCCTGCCGCAACTCCTGCAAGCAGTCGCGGTACCGCTGATCGGTAGAGACGATGATGCCCCGGTCGGTAGGTCCGTTCACGTCGGTGACGATGACGGGAATGGAGTCGTTAGCCACGAGCCAATACTCAAACTGCACGAGGTCTTTGGGGCGGTGCGCCGGTTTATAATCGGCGAGCGTCTGCGTCGGCGGGCCGAAGTGAGCCTCCAGCCGTGCACGCAGCTCGCGGGTTTGCATCGTATCCAGCGGCGTGAAGTAGTAGCCGGCGCCCAAGAACGCCCATTTGGTATCGCCGAAGCGACTGCGGAACCACGATCGCTCCAGCTTGCGAACGGCCCGCCGCTCGGTTATTTGGAGGCCTGATGGGATCGCCGACGGATCGGGCGAAGGCGGATCGGGATCGGGGCGGAGCGAATCGGCGGCGACGGGCAGCCGCGTCGCAGGCAGCGGAGGCAGCAGCACGCCGTCGCGCTGTTCGAGCAGCTGATTCACTTTGAGGCGCAGCCGCGCTTCGAGGTAGCGCTCGGCCAGGTGCTGCTGTGCGGCGGCCGGGCGGGGCGCGGCGCTCGACAGTAGCCATCCGCCGATCAGACTGAGGAGCACGACGCGGAGCAGGGCTCGCCACGAATCCGCCGGTGTGGGCTCGGTGAGTCGGGGCGCTGGCGTTGCGGCCAAGGAGGGGTTGTTGAGAAGTGGAGCCACCGTCACCACGCGTCTGCGTTCGTCGTTAATCTTCATCCATCGAGAGCACCGCCAGAAACGCCTCCTGTGGCACCTCCACGCTGCCCACCTGCTTCATGCGCTTCTTGCCTTCCTTCTGCTTTTCCCACAGCTTGCGCTTGCGCGTGATGTCGCCGCCATAGCACTTGGCCGTCACGTTTTTCTTCTGCGCCCGGATCGTCTCCCGCGCCACAATGCGCCGCCCGATCGACGCCTGCACCGGCACCTCGAACATCTGCTTCGGGATCAGCTCCTTCAGCTTCTTTGTCAGCTTGCGCCCCACCTCGTACGCCTTATCGCGGTGGACGATGGTAGAGAGCGCATCGACCGGATCCTCGTTGATGAGGATAGTCAGCTTCACGAGGTCGCTCTCGCGGTACTCGATGAACTCGTAGTCGAACGAGGCGTAGCCGCGGCTGACGCTCTTGAGCGTGTCGTAAAAGTCGAAAACGATTTCGGCCAGCGGCAACTCGTACTGCAGATTGACGCGCTCGGTATCGAGCCAGCGCTGCTCGATGTACTCCCCGCGCCGGTCCTCACAGAGCTGGATGAGATTGCCGATGTAATCGCTCGGCGTGATAATGTCGGCCTTAACGTACGGTTCGTAGACGGCCTCGATGTCGCCGTAGTGCGGCATCTCTTCGGGATTGTCAACTTCAACGAGGTCGTCCTCGCCGTCCTGCTCGGCCTTCACCTTGTACTCGACATTGGGGACGGTCGTGATGATGTCCAGATCGAACTCGCGGCCGAGGCGCTCCTGAATAATTTCCATGTGCAGTAGCCCGAGAAAGCCGACGCGAAACCCGTAGCCAAGGGCCGCTGACGTCTCCGGCACGTATGAGAGCGAAGCGTCGTTGAGTTGCAGCTTGTCAAGCGCACTGCGCAGATCCTCAAAGTCGTCCGTATCCGTCGGATAGATGCCGCTGAAGACCATCGGCTTGACCTCTTTAAAGCCTGGAATGGGCATCGATGCCGGGTTCTTCGCCGTCGTAATCGTGTCGCCGACGCGCGTATCCTGCACGTCCTTCACCGATCCGATAATGTAGCCGACGTCGCCCGCGCGCAGCTTGTCGACCTTCTGCCGCCCCAGCCGCAGGATGCCCAGCTCTTCGGCGTCATATTGCTTCTTATTCGACATGAACTGCATCGTCTCGCCCTTCTCCAGCGAGCCGTCGAACACCCGCGCGTAGACGACCGACCCGCGATACGAATCGTAGACCGAGTCGAAGATGAGCGCCCGCAGCGGTCCGTCCGGATCGCCGGTGGGGGCCGGCACGCGGCGGATGAGCATTTCCAGCAGCGCATCGACGCCCTCGCCCGTTTTGGCGCTCACGCCCATGATGTCTTCGGCCGGCTCGCCGATCAAGTCTTCGAGCGACTGCGCCACGACATCGGGCTGGGCCACGGGCAGATCCACCTTGTTGAGCACGGGAATGATCTCCAGGTCCTGCTCCAACGCGAGCCAGAGGTTGGAGATCGTTTGGGCCTCGATGCCCTGCGCCGCGTCGACGAGCAGGATCGCGCCCTCACAGGCCTTGAGCGCACGCGACACCTCGTACGTAAAGTCGACATGGCCCGGCGTGTCAATCAGGTTTAGGGTATACTCTTCACCATCCTCCGCCGTGTAGCTCATGCGCACGGCGTGGCTCTTGATGGTGATACCCCGCTCCCGCTCGAGATCCATGTCATCGAGCGTCTGCTCCTTCATTTCCCGCTCGGTGATCGTCCCCGTCCGCTCCAGCAGCCGATCGGCCAGGGTGCTTTTCCCATGGTCGATGTGGGCAATGATGCAAAAATTGCGAATGTGTGATGCGTCGGGAGGCATACCGATTCCATCTCTCCAGCAAAAGCAAATGAGGCCGAGGGGCGTAACGTCGCTCTTATCGCAACATCGCGCAGGGGGTTCCGGGGATTGCAGAACGGATCGGCGAGCAAAGGGCCGCTCAGGACGCCTCGGGCGGACGCTCCGAGAGGTATTCACCATCAGCCGGGGAAGACACCGCGGCGGGCGCTCCGTTCTCGGGGGCGGGTTCGCCGGCGGCCGCGACTGAATCGGACGCATCGGAGGCCGCGGCCGCACTCGCCTCAGCGGCGTGCAGGCGCTCGTGAAAGGTGTGCTGAAAGGCAAGCATACCAATCACGCCGCCGACGATAGCCATATCGGCCACGTTCCAGATCGGGAACAGCTCCAGATAGGCCCCTCCGATGAACGGCACCGACGGGGGCAGAAATCCCTCCCACATGCTCACGTGGATGAAGTCGACGACGTGGCCGGAGAAGAAGCCGTCGTACCCGAGCCATACGCCGTAAAAGACGCGGTCGATGATGTTGCCCAGCGCCCCGCCTAAAATAGCCGCGAGACTTGCCCGATACGGCAAATACTGATTCCGGACCTGGTACAGGTAGTAGATGACAAGGAGGGTGGCGCCAATCGAGAGCATTGTCACGAATCCCTCCGGGCCAAACTGAATCCCGAAAGCCATACCCGGGTTCTCTGTGAAGGTCAGCTTCAACCAGTCGCCAAGTACGGGAATCGACTCGTGCCGCGTCATGAAGCGGAGCACAGCCGCCTTCGTTATCTGGTCGATGAAGACGACAACTGCTGAAATCCAGAGTACACGCATTGTGGAGGTGGACATGTGGAAGGAGCACCGGGAGATCGGGAGCGCACGTGCGTCGCATCGCGCCGCCAATCTCAGTTTAGCCTCCTCCCGGCTAACTCTGATTTTTCTTTTGCTTCAGCTTGGCGTCGATCGAGATTTCGGTGTGCGGCACCGCTTCGAGCCGCTCTTTCGAAATCGGCTTACCAGTTACTTTGCAGATGCCGTACGTTTTATTTTCGATACGCTCCAGAGCACGATCGAGGTAGCCGATGTATTTCTGCTGGCGCGCGATCATCAGATAAAGCTTTTCGCGCTCCATGGCATCGGTGCCCGCATCGGCCATGTGGAAGCTGTAGGCCGTATTGTCGCTGGCCTGTTCGCTGGCTTCTTCAATTTGCTCGCGCATACGCGCGATGTCCTCCTTGGCGGCCTTGCGGCGCTTAAGGATCAGCCCCTTGAAGTGCTCCAGCTCCTCATCGGAGAACGGCGTGCGGCGCTCCGTGCTCTCGCCATCGGACTGATCCTGGATCGCCTGGTCACCTTCGATACGTTCGGGCTGTTGATCGGCCATAATGCGTACAGCAACACTTTCTGAGCATGAAAAAACAGCGGTGGACGGCGGTGCGGCCCGGTAGAAATCGGTCCTGAGAGTATTATACCCGGCGCACGCCGACGGTGAGTTCTTCATCGCCAATGCGAAACGTTTCCACCGCTTCACCCGTCGGCTGTTCGGCTTCCTGCAACTCCAGAGCCAGCGTCTCGTTCCGAATCCAGTCGCCATAATGCGCGATCGCAGTGGCGATGCGCTCGGACGCCTGATAGTCGATCGCGATGCGATCGGTCACGTCAAAGTCGGCGTCCTTGCGGAGGTTCTGGATGCGCTTGACCGACTCGCGCGCCAGCCCTTCAGCCAGTAGCTCGTCGGTGATAGTGGTATCCAGCGCCACCGTCACATCGCCCTGCTGGCCGACCTCCCAGCCGGCGATGCCTTCGCTGGTAATTTCGAGATCCTCGGGGCCCAACTCTACCGTCTCGCCGTCCACGTCGAGCGTCAGCGATCCGGTATCGAGAAACTCGCTGATGGCCTCGTCATCGAGCTGGCGCACTTTCTCGTTGACCGGCTTCATCAACGGGCCGAGGCGCGGGCCCAGCCGCTTGAAGTTGGGCTTGGCCGAGCGCTTGACGACGTCGCTGGAGCCGTCGACGTACTCGATCTCCTTGACGTTGACCTCGTCGAGGATGATGTCGCGCACCTGCTCGACGGTGGCCGCTTCGACGCCGTGGCCCGTCACCACAATGACGCGCGGCAGCGGCTGACGCACGTTGATCTCGGCGTGATTGCGGAGCGACAGCACGATGGACGAGATCGTCCGCGCCAGTCTCATCCGGTGCTCCAATGCGTCGTCACGGGCCGCGTCTTCGACGGACGGGAAGTCGGCCAGATGGACGGACTCGGCCGGGCGATCGTCCGTGCCGCCGGTGACGGAGCGGTACAGCCACTCGCCGTAAAACGGCGCGATGGGGCTCATCAGCTTCGAGGTGGCGAGCAGGCACTCGCACACCGTCTGATAGGCCGCCTCCTTGCTCTGCGCATCGATCGCCTCCTCGGCACCGACTTGTCCGTTCGAGTCGCCTTTCTTGGCGGCCCAGAAGCGGCGGCGCGAACGGCGCAGGTACCAGTTCGAGAGCTCCTCGACGAAGCGCTCGACGGCGCGCGCCGCCGTCGTCGGATCGTAGTCATCGAGCGCCCCCTGCACGTCGGCGACCGTCGTGTTGAGGCGGCTCATGATCCAGCGGTCCAGCTCGGGCCGGTCCGCCACGGCAATCCGATCTTCGGCGTAGCGGAAATCGTCGATGTTGGCGTAGGTCGCGAAGAAGCTGTAGACGTTCTCCAGCGTGCCGAAGAACTTGCGCTGCGTGTCGCGCAGGCCGCGCTCGCTGAACTTGATGTTCTCCCACGGCGGCGTGTTGCTCATCATGTACCACCGCACGATGTCGGCGCCGTACTTTTCGATGACCTCGAAGGGCTCGACCGTGTTGCCCTTCGACTTGGACATCTTGTTGCCGTCTTCATCGAGCACGAGGCCGTTGACGACGACGTTCTTGTAGGCGACCGAGTCCATCACAAGCGTCGCGATAGCGTGTAGCGTGTAGAACCAGCCGCGCGTCTGATCGACCCCCTCGGCGATGAAGTCAGCGGGGAAATTGCGCTCAAACTGACTCTCGTTTTCGAACGGGTAGTGCCACTGCGCGAACGGCATGGCGCCCGAGTCGAACCACACGTCGATGAGATCCGGCACGCGGCGCATCGTGCCGCCGACCTCGTCCGGCGCGGGCCACGTCAACTCGTCCACGTACGGTCGGTGGAGGTCGATGTCGTCGTCGCTGTCGGGCAGTTGATCGCCGCATTTCTCGCGCAGCTCGTCGATCGAGCCGATGACCTCGACGTACTCCGGATCTTCATCGCTCTGCCAGATGGGCAGCGGCGTGCCCCAGTAGCGGCGGCGGCTCAGCGCCCAGTCCACGTTGTTCTCCAACCACTCGCCGAAGCGCCCCGTCCCGATGCCCTCGGGCTGCCAGTTGATCGTGTCGTTCAGCTCGATCATCCGGTCCTTGAGCGCCGTCGTCTTGATGAACCAGCTCTCCACCGGATAGCTCATCAGTGGCGTACCCTTCCGCCAGTCGAACGGGTAGTTGTGGAGGTACGTCTCGTGCTTGTAGAGCAGCCCGCGGCGCTTCAGCTCATCCGTGATGTCTTTGTCCGCATCCTTGAACCACTGCCCTTCGACGAGCGGCGCTTCCTCGGTGAAGCAGCCGTCTTGATCGATCGGATTGAAGAGCGGCAAGCCTTCTTTCTGGGCCACCTGATGGTCGTCCGCGCCGTAGGCCGGAGCCATGTGAACGACGCCGGTGCCTTCTTCGGTGGAGACGACATCGGCGGGAACGACGCGCCAGGCGGCGTCTTTGCCGGCTTCATCCAAGAAGTACGAAAAGAGCGGCTGATACGTCGTACCCACTAGCTCCTCGCCGGTGAACCGCTCCAGCACCTCGTAATCCTCGTCGATGACGGTGTCGAGCAATTCCTCGGCGAGGATGAATTCCTCCATCCCTTGGTGCGGGTCTTCGTGGCGGATCCGCACATACGTGAGATCCGGCCCCACGGCGAGCGCCGTGTTAGAGATGAGCGTCCACGGCGTCGTGGTCCACGCGAGCAGGTAGGTGTTATCTTCGCCGTCGACCGGGAAGCGAATGTACACGCTCGGGTCCTGCGTCTCCTCGTAGCCGAGGCTCACCTCGTGCGACGAGAGTACCGTATGCGAGCCGGGGCTGTACCACTGGATCTTGTATCCCTTGTAGAGCAGATCCTTTTCGTAGATCTGCTTGAGGAGCCACCAGAGCGTTTCGATGTAATTGGTCTCGAAGGTCACGTACGGATCGTCGAGGTCGACCCAGTAGCCCATCCGCTGCGTGAGCGTATCCCACAGGTCCTTGTACTCCAGCACACTCTCACGGCAGGCCGCGTTGTACTTCTCGATGCCGTACGCCTCGACCTCGGCACGGCTGTCGAGATCCAGCGCCTTCTCCACCTCAATCTCGACGGGCAGGCCATGGGTGTCCCAGCCGGCCTTGCGCTCCACGCGGAACCCCTGCATCGTCTTGTAGCGGCAGAAGATATCCTTAATCGCCCGCGCCATCACGTGGTGGATGCCGGGCCGTCCGTTCGCCGTCGGCGGGCCCTCGTAGAAGGTGAACGTGGGGGCGCCTTCATGCTGCGCCACGCTCTTGTCGAAAATGTCGTGTTCGGCCCACCAGTTCAGGATGTCTTTCTCAACAGCCGGGTGGTTGAACTGCTCGACCTGGTCGAAGTGACTCATGAAGTTCGGTGCGGATTCAGGTGAGACACGGATGCTCAATCGCGAGAGTACGGGTGTACGCAGACACGCCGGAAGATGGTTCATCCGGCGCCGCGCGTCCGAAGCCGAGTTCGGCTTCCCCTGATTAATGTCGCCCTCGGCGGATCGCTTATCCACCGTTCACGAAAAGATCGACGAATGCGGACGCGCCGCCGTGGTCATCCAGCACCGCTCTGGCAGCATGATACCCACACATGCCGTGCACGCCGCCCCCGGGGGGCGTCGACGACGAGCAGAGGTACAGCCGCGCGCCAGATTCGGTAGCGGCCGGGAGGCGATACGGCGACCGGGCCAGGACGGGCCGGGCCAAGATCTGCGGCAGATCGAGCGCGCCGCCATTGATGTCACCACCCACGAGGTTCGGGTTCCAGGCTTCCAGCGCCTGCGGCGGCATCACGTGCCGCGCGAGGATAGTGTCGCGAAAACCTGGTGCAAAGCGTTCAATCTGCCGCTCGATGCGCGCGGTCATATCCACTACGGAGCCGTTGGGCACGTGGCAGTAGGCCCAGGCCGTGTGCTGGTCGTCCGGCGCCCGCGACGCGTCGAAAACGCTGTGCTGCGCCAGCAGTACGTACGGGCGCTCGGGCACGTGGACGTCATCAACCGCCTGCTCCGAGGCCACAATCTCGGCGCACGTGCCCCCGAGGTGCACGGTCCCCGCCCGGCGGCAGGCCTCGGCCGTCCAGGGGATCGGATCGGACAACGCGTAATCGATTTTGAAGGCGGCCGCGCCGTAGCGGTACCGGTGCAATCGGCGGGCGTAGCGGTCGGGCAGGTGCGCCCCGGCCACGCGCAGCACCTGCCGCGGCGTCAGGTTCAGCAGCACGGCGCGGGCCGAAGGCAACTCGGCCACGTGGTCGACCCGGCGACCGGTTTCGATCGTTCCGCCGAGTGCTCGCAGATACCCCGCCAGCGCCTGCGTGATCGCGCCGGCTCCGCCCCTCGGAAACGGCCACCCCACGGCATGCCCGGCTGCCATCAGCACCAACCCGAACGCTGACGAGCCGAGTGCCGAAAGCGAAAGCGCCGAGTGTGCGGCCATCCCGGCCAACAGCGCCCGTCCGGCGTCCGTCCGAAACACCGCTCGTGCCAGCCAGCGAGCCGGACACACCGCGGGAAGCCCGAAGCGCATTAGCAACGCGGGAGCGCGCGGCCAGTGGAGCACGGGTTGCAGCACCTCATCCAGCAAGGCCTCCCACCGGTTGGCGAGCGGCCCCATCAGCCGCTGGTACCCAGCCTCGTCGGGGCCAAGAGCGTGCGCAGTAGCCGGAAGCGAGCGCAACAGCACCGCCGCCTGCCCATCATCCAGCGGATGCGCCAGCGGCACCTGCGGCTGGACCCACGACAGCCCATACTGCTCCAGCGGCAGCCTCCGAAAAAACGGGGACGCAGCGGCCAGCGGATGAATCGCCGATCCGAGATCGTGGACAAAACCCGGACGCGTGACCTCCGCCGAGCGGGCCGCGCCGCCCACCTCATCCGCCTGCTCGATCACGTGCACCGCCCATCCGGCCTGGGTCAACGCAACGGCGGCGGCCAATCCATTTGGCCCGGCCCCTACGACGATGGCATCATATTCAGGCATAGCTCTCGGACGCGGGTCGTGACGATCACGCGGCAAACAAGTCGACGAACGCAAACTCGTCCCCGTCGAACAGCCCCCGGTCGCTGAGTTTCAAGTGCGGAATGACCAGCAGCGCCATGAACGAGAGGGTCATGAACGGCGCATCCATCGAGCTGCCGAGGCGCTGCTGTGCAAACGCGTTCAGGTCGATGTACTGCGACGCGACTGCATCGTACGGCCGGTCGCTGATCAGCCCGGCGATGGGCAGCGGCAGGATCTCTGCGTCGGAATCGGACACCGCGCTAATGCCGCCCTCATGCTCGATGACGAGATTGACGGCCCGAGCGAGCGCAGCGTTCGAGGCGCCCACCGCGACGATGTTGTGCGAGTCGTGCGCCACGCTGGAGGCGATGGCGCCCTGCTCGAATCCGAAGCCGCGAATGAAGGCGACGGCCGGCGGCGCCTCTTCGTAGCGGTTGACGACCGCCAGCTTGAGCACGTCCCGCGCCGGATGGGCGACGACCTGCCCGTCGTTCACCAGTGGCTCCACGATGGCTTCGTTGGTGACGAGCTGATTATCGGCCGCCTCGATCACGCGAATCTGCTCGCCTTCGGCTGGACAGGCGAAATCGTCGGGCGTGACCGGTGTAGCGGAAAAGTTGTTGACGATAGGGGATTCCACCCGATCGATGCGCGTGCCCCCGCCCTCGGCCACGATCTGTCCATCGATGACGGTGCGCCGCACGTTCATCCGGTCGATGTCGTCCACGACGATGAAGTCCGCCGGGTCGCCCTCCTGCAGCAGCCCCACGTCGAGGCCGTAGTGCTCGACGGGATGGACGCAGGCCGCGCGGAGCACGTCCATTGGGTCGAAGCCGCGGCGAATGGTCCACCACACCAGATCGTTGATGTACCCGTGCTGTAGCGCATCGGGGTGCTTGTCGTCGCTGCAGAACATAAGTTGGTCGGGCGCCTCGCCCATCAGCGGGATCAGTTCGTCGTAGTTCTTCGCTGCCGTGCCCTGCCGGATGAGAATCTTCATACCGGCGGCCAGCTTGTCGCGCGCTTCGTCGATCTGAAAACACTCGTGGTCGGTCGAGATGCCGGCGTCGGCGTACTGCTGGGCTTGTTCGCCGCGCAGGCCCGGCGCGTGGCCGTCGCGGGGCAGCCCGCGCTCTTCGGCGGCGTCGAGCTTCGCCATCACCTCGGGGTCGCCGTTCAACACGCCCGGATAGTTCATCATCTCGCTCAGATAGCGGATGGCCGGGCGGTCGAGCAGCGCGGCGACGGCATCGGCACCGAGCGCGGCGCCGGCCGTTTCGAAGGGCGTCGCCGGGACGCACGACGGCGCGCCGAAGTAGAACTTGAACGGTACGCGCCGGCCGTCTTCAATCATGTAATCGACGCCATCGACCCCGAGCACGTTGGCGATCTCGTGCGGATCGGAGACGGTGGCGACGGTGCCGTGCCGGACGGCAGCGCGCGCAAACTCGGACGGCGTCAGCATCGAGCTTTCGATGTGCACGTGCGCATCAACCATCCCCGGCAGAATCATCCGATCAGGATCCGCCGGATGCCGGTCGATGCGCGCGATGCGCCCGGCTTCGACGTGGACGGTGCCGGTGTAGGCCGTGCGATTGAGCGGATCGAGGATAGTGCCGGACTCGGAAAAGGCGTCGGGCATGAAGTTGGACTTCTCTGGTTTCAGGTTGCACGTTCCAGGCTCAAAGGGCGATGGCCCCTTCCCGCTCCTCTTCCCTTCTGCCCGAATCAGTCGATACCGAGATTGAAGCGCTCGCGCAACTCCTGCACGTAAATGCCGAGCGCGTTGCGGACTTCATACGTTTGCTCGTAGAGCGGGCGATACGTCGCGGGGTCGAAGTACGGCTCGCGCTTGAGCCGGCGCAAGAGGTCAAGCGCCTCGTTGGCCGCCGACAGGGCGCGCTTGACGCACGCGATGTTGCCGCCAATCCGGTCCCGCTCGTATCCGAAGGCGTGTCCGTTGGCCACCTTCGCAGGAATCTGGATGACGTTGGAGCAGTACTGTACGAGCGTGCTGTCCTTGACGTCCCCCGGCAGTCCATCTGCCCATGCCATCACGCTATCGGTGAGCGCGAGCGCCTGGCGGTACACCGGCAACTCCTCGTATCCACCACCCTCCAGGTCATGGACCGAGAGGGGCGCTTCGCCAAGGGGCGCGTCGTCCGCAGCGCGCGACTCGGTCCAATCGGGCTCCGGCGAATCGCTGTCGTCGAGCCACAGGAACGGCAGGGCGATATCGTCCCGCGTCCAACCCTTGCGTTCGAGGAACGACCGCAGCCGCTCTTTCCACAGGGCGAGTGCCTGCACATCGCCGGGCTCTGGGCGCGGGTTCGAGCGCAAGAAATCGTACAGCAGCTCGACGTAGCGCTCCGTGCGGCGATCGTTTTCGCGGAAAAACGCCTCCCACTGCTCTTCATCCCAGGGCTCGTCGCTGGACCAATTCCAGGGCTCGCGCGGCATCGTTGACGGGGTAAACGGATGAGGTCAATTACGAAGTGACGGGATCGGGATTCCACTGCTCGGTGACGCGCCGGAGCGCCGCCATCGTTGGCTCGATAGTGGGGGCCGGATGGGCGCGTGCCATCACTTCGGCCAGTTGATCGGGCACGGGCACCATCTGGTCGATGAGCGGCTCCACCACGGTGTCGAACTTGGCCGGATGCGCCGTCGCGACAACAACCCAGTGCGCCCCGCCGAGCCGCTCGCGCACCTCAACGGCAGTCGCCGTGTGCGGATCCCAGACGGTGTCCCACGTCTCGGGACCGCCCTGGATCTGCTTGCGGATCTGCGCATCGGTCGCCGTTTCGGCGCGGACGGCCGCTCGCAGCGCCTCGGGCGTGGGCCAGTGGTGGCGCATCCGCTCCATGTTGCTCGGGTTGCCCACATCCATCGCCGTCGCTAACGTCTCCACCGTGTCGAACGCCTGCCACTCGCCCGTTTCCAGATAGTTCGTCACGGGCCGATTTTCGTTCGTCGCCAGCACGACCTCGCCGATGGGCAGCCCCATCTCCCGCGCGTACAGGCACGCCACGACGTTGCCAAGATTGCCCGATGGCACGATGAAGCCGGGCGCCACGCCGTGCGTGCGGGCGTACCATAAACTGGCCGCCGCGTAATACGTCATCTGCGGGAGCAGCCGCCCCAGATTGATGCTGTTGGCCGACGAGAGGCGCTTGTGGGTCTGCCACCAGTCATCGGCGAATGCCTGCTTGACGAGGCGCTGGCAATCGTCGAATACGCCGTTGACGGCCACCGTCAGCACATTTTTGCCCCATCCGGTGAGCTGCTTCTCCTGCCGGGGCGAAACGCGGCCCTCCGGGTAGAGCACGATGACCTCGACGTTCGGCTTCTCGTAAAACGCAGCAGCGACCGCCGCCCCCGTATCACCCGAGGTCGCGACCAGAATCGTGACGGGTTCGCTCGCGTCTTCGTTCAGATGCGAAAGGCTGCTGGCCAGAAAGCGGGCGCCCACGTCCTTGAATGCGGCGGTCGGGCCATGGAAGAGCTCCAGCACGGCGGTATCGTCTCGCAACGACCGCAGCGGAATCGGGAAGCTGAACGTCTCCCGGCAGATGGCCTGCAGATCGTCTTCCAGCTGGTCGCCCCCAAAGAAAGGCCGTAGCAGCGTCTCGGCGATGTCGACGATGCGCGTCCGCCCGTCGAAGGCGCTCCGCTCGAGGGTCGGCAGCGTCGCGGGGACGTACAGGCCGCCCTCGGGCGCGAGGCCCTGCTCGAACGTCGTCGACAGGTCGACGGCGTGATTGGCGTTGCGTGTGCTGATGTATTTCATCGCCGGAAAATCCTGCATCGGTTACTGTCCGCGATAGACGACGCGCCAGATGCGTCCCTGTTGCGAATCGGAAATGTAGAGCGAGCCATCGGGACCGACGGCGAGGCCCATCGGGCGGTACTCGGCGTCGCCGGGGCGTTCGGGCCGCCAGTCGCCCTCGCCCGCAAAGCCATCGGCAAACGTTTCGTACGCGCCCGAGGGCGATCCGTCGCTGAACGGGACGAACGCGACGATGTAGCCGTCCTGCCGGGGCGTCCGGTTCCACGAGCCGTGGAAGGCGATCAGCGCACCATTGCGGTACCGATCGGGAAACTGATCGCCCTGATAAAAGAGCAGATCGTTCGGGGCCCAGTGGCCGGGGAAGGCGACGATCGGATCCTCAAACTCGCTGCACCGGCCGATGGCATCGCCGTCGCCGCCGTACTCGGGTGCCAGCACTTTTTGGTCTTGTTGCCCATCGTAGTAGCAGTACGGCCATCCGAAGGCGTCGTCTTCGTCGATCGCGAAAAATTCCTCGGCGGGCAGATCCGTGGCCTCCTGCTGGGTGAAGCGCTCGGGCCAGAGCATGTGCAGCTGATCGCGCCCGTGCTGGACGACGAAGAGCTGCTCGGCCGCATCGTTCCAGGCGAGGGCGACGGCGTTGCGGATGCCCGTGGCGTAGGGGGTGCCGTCTTCCTGCTGCATCTGCCCAAGCTGGCTATCGGCAAACTGCCAAATGCCCCCTTGCCGCTCCAGTTGTGGGCACGGGTCCTGCCCGGGCGATCCGGCCGTGCGCATTTCCTGCTGGCATGCATTCGACGGCGCGCCCACGTTGACGAACATCGCCCCGGCACCATCGAACGCAAACGGCTTGACGGCGTGCTGGCGCTGCGCGGGGAATCCGGAGGCGACGACCTCACGCTCGGCCGTCGGGACGAGTTCGCCCTCGTTGAGCTGATAGCGCCATACGGCCGAGTCAGGCGCGAAGTACAGGTAGCTGTTGTGGAGCCCGATGCCCGTCCCGCCCGAAACGCCGAAGCGCTCCTCGACGTTGGCCGTGCCGTCGCCGTCGGTGTCGCGCAGGGCCACGATGCCCCCGCCGTCGGGCTCGCCCCGCAGCGCGGCGTACACGTCGCCCTTGTCGTTCACAGCCAGATGGCGCACCGTTCCCAACGAATCGGCCACGACGGAGGCACAGAAGCCATCCGGGAGGGTGAGACTGCCATTATCATCGGCGCAGACCACATTCGAGGCGTTGGCCGCCGGCGGCGGGGCCTCTGCCTCCTCCGACGCATTCGTACACGCCGAGGCAAACATCCCGACGCCGAGCGTCAGGGCCAGGATAACGACGGACGGCCATCGGCCGATGGTGCATGTGGAACAGCGTTGAAGCATGAAATCGGGACATCGGTGAGACAAGTCGAGCAGCGAGCTGCAGTGCCAGTGTACAAAACGCGCCGCACTTATGGGCGAGACGGCGGACCGACCAGATGCGCGCCGGTGGTGGTGATGGGCGCCGTCCAGCCCTCGGCGGCGATGTCGGCCGCGCGGAAGGCCTGCTCCATTGCCTGTTGGACGGCAGTCGCCCTCTCGGCGCGGCACCAGGCGAACAGGCTGGGCCCGGCGCCGGAGATGGAACAGCCGAGCGCCCCGGCCTCCAGCGCCGACTGCTGCACAGCGTCGAAGACCGGAATCAGCCCCTTTCGGTGCGGCTCGATCATCACGTCGCGCAGCGCCCGGCCAATCAGCTCGAGGTCGTCCTGCAGGCAGCCTGCGATCAGAGCGGCGAGGTTGGCGGACTGCTGAACGGCCGTTTGCAGCGGCACCTCGTCCGGCAGCACGGCGCGGGCGTCGCGGGTGGCGATCTGCAGATCGGGGCAGACGAGCACGCAGCGCAGCGCCTCGGGCACGGGAATCGGGATGACGTCGGGCGGATCGATCGAGCGTGTGAGCACGAGTCCGCCGTACAGGCTGGGCGCGACGTTGTCGGCGTGGATGGCACCGCTGGCGACCGCCTCGCCCTGCAACGCGTAGTGGAGCATCTCGGCGCGATCGAGCGGCTGATCGAGCAGCGCGCTGGCCGCCCGGATCGCCGCCACCGCCGACGCCGCCGAGCCCCCCATACCCGAGCCGAGCGGAATGCCTTTCTCGATCTCCAGCGCAAATCCGAAATCCAGCTCGCGCTGCTCGATCAGCCGAAGCAGGCCCACCGTAGCCGTGTTGGCCTCGGCCGCCCGCGGCAGCTCCATCGGGCGCCCTGTGATCGCGCGGATCTCCACCGTGGGCTCCGGGAGTCGCTCGATGTGCACGCGGTCGCCCACGGCCTCGAAGGCGCACCCGAGGGTATCGTAGCCCACCGCCACGTTGCCGATGGACGCCGGCGCAGACGCCGTCGCCTGCGTGGACGGCGCCTCGGGCGGCGAGGATGAAACGGAGCGATGCGGCGTCACGATGAAGGATCGATCAGTGGTACATGCAACGGGGTTACTGGGAGACGCGCAAGAGATCGGCAAAGACGCCGGCGGCGGTGACCTCGGGCCCGGCCCCCGGCCCCTGCACGATGAGCGGATTGTCGTGGTAGCGGCGCGTCTGGAAGCGCACGATGTTGTCCGTGCGGTGGATGCGCGCGAACGCGTGGTCGTCGTCGTAGCGGCGCAGGCGCACCGAGGCAGTGCCCTCGTGATCGACCGAGCCGACGAAGCGCAGCACCTGCCCCTGCTCGCGGGCCTCGCGCAGGATGTCGGTCATCGTCTCGTCGTGCTCGGCCAGCTCATCCATAAACGCCTCAACGGAGCCCTGCTGCAGCCCCTCCGGCACGAGGCTTTCGACCTCGACGTCGCTCAACGCCAGCGGCAGGCCCATCTCCCGCCCCAGAATCACGACTTTGCGGGCCACGTCCATCCCCGAGAGGTCTTCGCGCGGATCGGGCTCGGTGAAGCCGTTGGCGTGGGCCTCGCGCAGGATCTCGGAGAAGGGCCGCTCGCCGTCGAACGCGTTGAACAGGTACGACAGCGTGCCCGACAGGATGCCCTCGATGTGCAGTACACGGTCGCCCGTCTCGATCAGGTTGCGGAGCGTCTGGATGATGGGCAGCCCCGCCCCAACGGTCGTCTCGTACAGGTACTGCGGCTGCGACGGGCGGCTGAGCGAGCGGAGCTGCTGATAGCTCTGCCAATCGGCCGTGTTGGCCTTCTTGTTCGGCGTGATGACGTGGATGCCCTGCTCCAGCCAGTCGGCATAGTGACGGGCGACCGCCGCGCTCGACGTGCAGTCGACGATGACGGCGTGCGGGTGGTAATCGGTGCGGACATGGTCGATGAAGCGCTCCAGATCGGCTTCGTCGGTGGAGGCGCGCAGGACATGGGACCAGCGGTTAAGGTCGACGCTCTGCTCATCGAGCACCATCCGGCGACTGTCCATGATGCCGCGCACGCGGATGTCGATCATGTGCTCGCGGTCGAGCGTTTCTATCTGGTCGGCAATCTGATCGAGCAGCACGCTGCCGACGTTGCCGGGCCCGATGAGCCCCACCGAGAGCGTCTGGTTCGATAGGTAGAAGCCGGCATGAGCGGCGCGGAGCGCTTTCGTGGCATCCTGGCCATCGACGACAGCCGAGATGTTGCGCTCGGACGAACCCTGCGCGATGGCCCGCACATTGACGCCCGCCTTGCCCAGCGCGTTGAAGAACGTCGCCGCGACACCGGGCGTGCCCGACATCCGGTCGCCCACCACGGCAAGGATACTGCAATTATCCGTGACCTCGACTGCCTGAATGCGGCCCTGCTGGATCTCGGTCCAGAACGCCTGTTCGGTTGCGTCGCGCGCGGTGTCAACTTGCGCCTGCGGCACGGCGAAGCAGATGGAATGCTCGGAACTGCCCTGCGAGATGAGCACGACGGAGACGCCGGCGTTTTCCAGCGCCCCGAAGAGCCGGCTGGCAATGCCTGGCACGCCGATCATGCCGGAGCCCTCCAGATTCAGCAAGGCCATGTCGTCGATTGTCGCGAAGCCCTTCACGACGCGATCCGTCTCGCCCTCCAGATGGATGCGCGTGCCGGGCTGCTCGGAGTCGAACGTGTTGCGAATGTAGATGGGGATGCGCCGCTCGAACGCCGGGGCCAGCGTACTCGGATGGATGACCTTGGCGCCAAAGTAGGCCAGTTCCATCGCCTCGTGATACGAGAGCGCGTCGAGGCGCTGGGCGTCGGGGACGTGGCGCGGATCGGCCGTCATAACGCCGTCGACGTCGGTCCAGATGTGCAGCGCGTCTGCATCGAGTAGAGCCGCAACGATGGCGGCCGAGAAGTCGCTGCCGTTGCGCCCGAGCGTCGTCGGGGCGCCGTCGGCCGTGGAGGCGATGTAGCCGGTGACGATCAGGACATCGGCGTCGTGGTCGGCCTGCCACTCGGCGAAGCGTTCGCGGGTGGTCTCCCAGTCCACGATAGGCCCCAGCCGTCCATGCGAGACGACGAGCACATCGCGCGCATTCAGCGTGTCGACGGCAAGGCCCTGGGCGGCCAGATACGCCGCCAACAGCCGCGCCGACCACAGCTCGCCATACCCCGCAATGAGATCACGCGCGGTATCGGGCACGGCCCGCATCAGATGAGCGGCGCGCAACACGTCGTCCATGTCCTGCACGTCTGCTGTCGTGCGTTCGCGCACGGGATCGGCGCGGCCGTTCGGCATCAAGTCAGCAATAAGCGCCTCCTGATCAGCGCGCAGGGCATCCAGGTCGGCGCGGTACCCGTCAGGCGTCTGGGCCTGATCGACGAGCGCGAGCAGGCGATCGGTCGTGTTGCCCATGGCGGAAACGACGACGGCGCAGGGCCGCGCCTGATCGCGAATGATGCGGCTGACGTGACGGACCCGCTCGGCGTCCGCCAGACTCGTTCCCCCAAACTTAAATACGGTCCACTCAGGGCTCACGCGAACGTCCTCAATCGATTGGTGGAAAAAATCCAGCTTACAGCAGCTTGCAGACGGGCCGGAAGCACAACGCACGTTATCGGACCGCACCCATCTCGTCGGCCAGGTCGGACACCACAGCGTCCACGAGGCGCGTCAGCGACGGGCCGGCCGTGCCAGCCACCGAGAGCACATCTTCGAGGCTAACCGGTTCCAGCGCGTCGGGGAAGCACTCATCGGTAATGACCGACAGCGCCATCACCCGCAGGCCCATGTGCCGCGCGACGATGACCTCGGGCACCGTGCTCATCCCGACGGCGTCGGCGCCGAGGCGGCGGAGCATCCGGTATTCCGCGCGCGTTTCCAGATTCGGTCCCGAGACGGCGACGTAGACGCCCTGCTGCAGCTTGAGGCCCTGCTCCATCGCGTTCTCATTGGCCAGCGTGCGCAGATCGGGATCGTATGGCTCGCTCATATCGGGAAAGCGCGGCCCCCAGTCGTCCACATTCGGCCCCACGAGCGGGTTCGCACCCTGCAGATTGATGTGATCGGTGATCAGCATCAAATCGCCCGCGCTGAAGTGCGAATTCATGCCGCCCGCCGCGTTCGAAATGAACAGCGTTTCTACCCCCAGCGTCCCCAGCACCCGGATCGGGAGGGTGACGGCTTTGGCAGAGTAGCCTTCATACAGATGAACCCGCCCCTGCAGCGCGGCCACCGGCAGCCCGTGCAGCGTCCCGAGGATGAGCTGCCCGCGATGCGAATCTACGGTTGGATTCGGAAAGTGCGGAATGTCGGCATACCGAAGCCGGTTGGTTTCGTCGATCAGGTCGATCAACTCGCCGAGGCCCGTGCCGAGCACGATGCCCAGCTGCGGAATGGTCTCGGCGGCGTCGCGGATTGCAGCGGCGGCTTCGTCTACATGGGTGCGGTAGGTCTCGATCCCTGCCGGACCCGCGTACGGCGCTTCATGCACGGATGTACTCATACTGAAATGCTGTGCCGTCAAGTGCGAAAAAGAGAAGTTGGCAGGCCGGCGCCGGGCGCGCATGCCGCTGGCCGACGCCCCCGCCCGATGAGAAGGTGCATCTGAATCAATCGATGTCATCCAGGATGCGGCGGATACGATCGATTTCATCCTGCGACGCCGAGACATTGTCGTCCGGTTTCTCAGCCGATTCACCGGGCCCAGCCGGGGGCTGGTCCGGCCCCGATTCATCCGTGGTTGCCTCGCCCGGCGGAGACTCCGGCGTGTCGGCATCGGACTCCTCTCCGGAGGCAGTAAACAACGCGTGGGAGGCCCAGTGGCCCTCCGGGGCATCTTCGTCCTCGGCGTCGGCTTCTGGCGTCTCGGCATCAGGTTGTACAGCCGATGAAGAATGGGCGGACGCCGGGGCGTCCGAGCCAGAGATGCCCGGCGTCCATTCGTCCTCGTCGAACGGCGATGCGTCATCCTCCTCGCTCGGTGCGGACTCGGGCGCAGGTGGCGGCTGCACGCGTTCGCGGTGGGACGTTTCCGCCGGTGAAGGGGGATCTGCCGGGGGATCCGCCGGGGGACCTGCCGGCGCAGCGGCGTCATCGGCAGGCTTCTCTTCCGATTCGGATGCGCCCCAGAGATCCTCGAACGCAGCTTCATCGGCATCCGGCGTATCGTCGTCGCGCGTCGACTCGGGGGGCGACCCGGCACTGGATTCCCCTGACGCGTCCTCCGAATACGACTCGACATCCGACTCCAGCTGGTTCAGGTCGACCCCGGCCTGGCGGAGCTTGTCGCGATCCTCGGAGGGCAGCAGCTTGATGAAGCCCACGGGGTCGTCGCCCTCGAAGCGGGCCAGCAGCTCCATTTCGGACATCAGGAAGGCCCGCAGCCGCGCCACGATCTCACTGCGCCGGTCGTCGATCCGGGTGGTTTCCTGCTTGAGGCGGTTGCGCAGCTCTTTGGCCTCCTCGGTGATCTCCCGCGCCTCGGCCTCGGCCTCTTCCACAATCAGCTCGGCCTCCCGCTCGGCATTTTTGATTTTCTCCTCGGCATTATCACGAGCGGTCTGCAGCGCTTCCTGCAGCGCTTCCTCGACCTTCTCGTAGTGATCGATCTTGTTCTTCAGCTCCGTAACCCGGCTCTCCAAGCGGCGTCGCTCATCGACCAGTTCCTCCCACTGGGTCGCCACAATCTCCAGAAAATTGCGGACCTCATCGGGGTCGAAGCCGCGGAACGAGCGGTCAAACTCCTGTTTCCGAATGTCGAGCGGCGTTAATTTCATAGCATTGGGGGACTTGGTGTCATGCCGGAGCGGCCTGCGCGACCGTCAGCTTCGATCTTTCGAACGGTTTAATGATACGGACGATGAATCTTCAGTCGCAACGTCGTCCTCGTCATCGGCCTCGGTGGGGACCTCAGTGGGGACCTCAGTGGGGACCTCCATGGGCGTATCGAGGGGCGGCGGCTCTTCGGTGGCGATCACTTCCAGATTCTCGACGCGGCGCTCCAACTGATCCACCGTCGTCCGCAGATTGTCCAGCTCGTGTAACGCGGTCTGAGTGCTTTGTTCGCTATAACGCTGCTGGAACTGGAGCAGGATGATGAGCAGCGCCAGCGCAACCAGCGCGATGAGAAACCAGTTCATGACGGTAAGGCGGCCGAATGACGAAAATGCGAGCGGGCGCAGCGGGGCTCAGTCGTAGTCGCGGGGCCCAAAAATGGCGCTGCCGATGCGCACCATCGTGCTGCCCTCCTCGATGGCTACCTCGAAGTCGTTCGTCATCCCCAGCGACAACTCGTTCATCTCGACCTGCGGATTGCCCGATGCATCGTACGTCTCGAAGAGCTCGCGCATCTGCTGAAATTCGCCGCGCACGTCCTCGGGATCCTCGGTGAAGGAGGCCATCGCCATCAGGCCGTCGATGCGCAGGTGCTCGTACTGCGCGAGGTGGTCGAGATAGTCGTGCGTCTTCTCGGGTGGCAAGCCGTACTTCTGATCGGCCCCAGCGATGTTGACCTGCACGAGGCACGGCAACACGCGGTCGTTCTTGGCGGCCCGCTTGTCGAGCTCCTCGGCGAGGCGGGGACTATCGAGGCACTCGAAATAGTCGGCATGGCGGGCGATGAACTTGGCCTTGTTGCGTTGCAGGTGGCCGATCATGTGCCAGTTGAGGTCGCCGTCGTTGAAACGCCCGGGATGCTCACGCGCCTTGTCGCGCAGCTCGCGCGCCCGGTTCTCGCCGAAGTGACGCAGCCCCAGCTCGTGCCCGGCCTCGACCACCTCCAGCGGAAAGGTTTTCGTCACGCCAACCAGCGTAATCTCGTCGGAGGAGCGGCCCGCACGCTGGCAGGCCTGCTCCATGCGCTCGCGCACGCGCTCGAGCCGGTCGGCGATGGCGGTGGCGTCAATCTGTGTCGTGTCGCCCATGCGAATGGCAGCGTTCGTGATGCGAAGCGGGAACGGCGCAAAACCTCATGCCGATCATATGGCGGGCGCTGCGGGTTTGATCCACAAGCCTCAGGCCGCCGGTTGCGCCTCAAAACGAGCGACGGCCCTCTGCTGCATTTCGTAATGAATACGGATAGGCCGGCAGCACACCTCACAGTCTTCGATATAGGTCTGCTCGCCCACCGACGGGTCCAGTAGCACCGTGACCTGCTCCCAGCAGTACGGGCACGAAAACGTCCGCTCGTTCAGCCGACCCGGCTAGCGCGGTGCCGACCCAAGGGGATCGTCCGGCTCGTCCATCGGCGACTCGTCCATCGGCGAATCATCTTTAAGCGGATCATCCACTGGCAGGTCATCAAGCGGGGACTCACCCGGGGAGGGCTCTTCAGGGAATTCGTCGTCCATCGGCGTGTTGTCCATCGTCCATCAGGGGGGCATTGATTGGAAGACAACGCATTCAGCCCAACGATTCGCACGCAGGTCCGTTCGCCCCGTACGCTCGTTGTGTGCAGATGCCCGTCCCGTTCCATGTCCGACACGCAACCCGATGCTGCCCACCCCGAGGGCGTCTTCGTCTACGGCACGCTCCAACCCGGTGAGGCCAACAGCAGCTGGGCCAAGCGCCGGGGCCTGACCGAGGCGGTCCCGGCTACGCTCCCCGGCTTCGACCTGTACCACCTCGCCCCCGAAGGCTATCCGGCGATCGTCCCCGGATCCGGGACCGTAGAAGGCGTCGTGCTCCTCTTCGCCGAGATCGACCGGGCCCTTCCGCGGCTGGATGCACTCGAAGGCTGCGCGCAGACGCCGCCGCTATATGTCCGCGAAATCCACCCCACCGATCCGTTTGGCCCTGCCTGGGTGTACGTCTATGATCGGACGGACCGGCTGGATGCGCCGGGCGCCACGCTGCTCCCCGGCGGCTCCTGGCCACCGCCCTCCAGCTAAGTCAATTTTTCCCACAACGTTTACCTGCCCTTTCGGTATGAAACGCGCATGCACTCATCGACCTCCATCAACCCTCCCTCGATCATGAGCGAATACGTCATTTTCCTGCAGGACGGCAACGCCACCACCATCACCGCCGATTCGTTCACGAAAACGCGATACGAGGTCCTGTTCTTCGAAGGCGAGGTGCCGCGCAAACGCAACGACCAGCCGCAGTACGAAGACGCGGTTGCAGCCTTCACGCACGACAAAATCGCCGGCTTTGCCAAGCGCACCAACCTTTCGACGAACGAGTAGCCCGCGCGTAATCAGTGTACTGAACGTGGCGGTCCGGATCCATGCGGACCGCCATTTTTATGGCTACACCTCGGCGCGGAGGACTTCGAGGGGCGGCCGCCCGTAGATGCCGCGGCTGTTCACCAGCCCGATGAGGATCGTCAGGCCCGTGACCACCGCCACGGCGCCGATCAGCGGGAGGGGTGCGGCAACGAAGGGGCCCTCAAAGACGAAGTACGAGAGCGCCCAACTTCCCCCGAGGGCCAGCACGATGCCCGTCAGCGCCGCGAAGATGCCGAGGAAGAAGTACTCGATTGTCATAATCTTCATCACCGTCCGCCGGGAAGCGCCCAGCGTCTTCAGCAGCACGCTCTCTTCGATGCGCTGATAGCGGCTCACCACCACGGCCCCGACGAGCACGATCAGCCCCGTCAGGATGCTGAACAGCGCCATAAAGCGGATCACGAACGCAAGGCGGCTGAACAGCGCATCGAAGGTCGAAAGCACCAGCGACAGGTCGATCGCGGAGATGTTCGGGTAGTTTTGGACGATCTGGCTCTGCACCGCTCCCGAGGCGGCGTCGGTTTCGGCGCGGCTCAGCACCACATGCATCTGCGGGGCGTCTTCGAGCACGCCTTCGGGGAAGACGACGAAAAAATTGGTCTGGATGCGCTGCCAATCGACCTCACGCAGGCTCGCCACGCGCGCCTGCAATGGCACGCCCTGCACATCGAACGTGAGCGTATCGCCGAGGCCCACCTCCAGCTCCCCGGCGATCTCTTGCTCGATGGAGATGGGGACCGCCACATCGGCCGCAAATGGATCTCCTTGAAACTCCGAAACGAACTCGCCCGCCACCAGCGTTTCCGAGTCGATCAGCGAATCGCGATACGTCGAGCGATAGTCGCGGCGGTGGGCCCACGTCGCGCGCGTGGTCGAGTCGTCACGGATCTCTTGGATCGTCCGCCCCTTCACGCGCTGCAGGCGCATCTGCACGATCGGCACGTCGCGAATCACCGGCAACCCCTCGCCGCGAATGATGTCGCGCACGCCCTCCACCTGATCCGATTGCACGTCGAACAGTACGATGTTGGGCCGCCCCTCCGTGCCGCCCGTGATCTGAATCTGCTCCAACACGGTGCGCTGGACCAGGAAGAGGGTCATAATCAGGAATGTGCCGAGGCCGAGCGCGAGCATCAGCACGGTGGTCTGGTTGTGCGGGCGGTACAGATTGGCCAGCCCCTGGCGCCACGGATAGCTCCACGACGTCGGGAAGAAGCGGCGCGCGCCCCACATGATGCCTTTGGCGACGAGGCCGAGCAGGCCGAACACGGCGACGAGCCCTCCCGCATAGCCGAGCCCGAACTCCCACTCGGGCGCCTGCGTGACCGCGAAGCCCGTGATGCCGCCCGCCAGAAGTAGTCCCACTCCCCACCGCAGCGGATCGCGCCACGGACTGTCGGGCATCTCGATGTCGGAGCGCAGCGCCAGCAGCGGCGAAACGTTGCGCACGCGCAACAGGGGCAGCAACGCAAACAGCAGCGTCACCCCCAGCCCGATGCCCAACCCCAGCCCCACGGCCTGCCACGAAAACGCAAACGTGACGGCTACGGGCAGGAAATCGGCGAGGAGGCGCGGAACGAGCACCTGCACGCCTACGCCAAGGACACACCCGACCGTTGCGCCCAGCAGACCCATCAGGCCGGCCTGCACCAGATAAATCCGGAACGTGTGCCTGGCCTTGGCTCCCAGACAGCGCAGCACCGCGATCGTCTCGATGCGCTGGCGAACGTAGACATGCACAGCGCTTGCGACGCCCAGGCTCCCCAGCAGCAGCGCCACGAACCCGACGAGGCTCAGGAAGCGGTACAGATTCGTCAGCCCCTCGCGCCAGTCCTCGGCCTCTTCCTCCACCGTTTCGATGCGGAGGTCCTGCTGACGGGCGTGCGGCAACATGCTTTTGGCGATTTCTTCCCCGTCGCGGTCCGCCGCAAACTTGAAAAAGACCTGATACTCGACCCGGCTGCCACGCTGGAAGAGCGTCGTGTCGAGCCCGGCCCGCGGGATGTAGATGCGCGGGCTGATGGCGCTCATCAATGACGACTCGCGGGGCGTCTGCAGCACCTCACCCGCGATCCGATAGTGCTTTTGCCCGATTCGGACCGAATCTCCCACGCCCATGCCGAACTGCTGGAGCAGCGCGCCATCGAGCACCGCGTTGCGCCCGGTGCGGTACGTCGAGGCGGCCTCGGCAGGCTCCGTCACCATCTCGCCGTAGAACGGATAGCCGCCCTCCGTCGCCCGCACGCTGACGAGGCGCGTCCCATCCGATTTGGGGAAATACGCCATCGTCGAAAACTCGACGCGTCGTGCCTGCTCGCCGCCCAGCGAATCGAACAGCGCCTCCGTCGAGTCGGCAAACGGCGCCTCGCGCTCGATCAGCAGGTCGGCACCCAAGAGCGTTTTCGCCTCGTTGTCGACCGTCCGCTCCAGGTTCTGTCCGAAGCCGTTAATCGCCACGAGCGCCGCGACGCCGAGCACCATCGACGAGAGGTACAGCGCGAGGCGCTTCCGGCTGCCGCGGCTGTCACGCCACGCCATCTTGAGGGTCCAGGGGAGATCACTCATCAATCGGAACCAGAGAGTGGAGCGTTGAAGAAGCGCTAAATCAGATGGGACCTACGCCGATGCGGATGCCACGTTGACCGCTGTAGCCTCATCCGCTTCCATCTGGCCGCCGCGCAGCCGGATAACCCGACCCGTCTTTTGAGCCAGTTCGAGGTTGTGCGTCACGAGCACGAGCGTCGTCCCCGCGGTGCGGTTCAGATCGAACAGCAGATCTTCGATCGTCGCGGCCGTTTCGGCGTCGAGGTTGCCGGTGGGCTCATCGGCGAAGAGGATGCGGGGCTTGTTGATGAAGGCGCGGGCGAGAGAGACGCGCTGGCGCTCCCCGCCCGAGAGCTGGACGGGGTAGTGATCGAGCCGATCCCCCAGCCCGACTTCATCGAGCAGATGCGCCGCCCGATCGCGCACGTCGGAGGTGCCGCGCAGCTCGGCGGGCACCATCACATTTTCGAGGGCGGTGAGCGTGGGGATCAGCCGGAACGTCTGGAAGACGAAGCCGACGTGCTGGTTGCGCACCTCGGCGCGCTCGTCCTCCGTCAGCGGATTCAGCTCGACGCCGCAGAGGGTGACGGTGCCTTCGGACGGGTGGTCGAGCCCGGCACAGAGGCCCAGCAGCGTCGTCTTGCCGCTGCCCGAGGGCCCGACGACCGCGCACGTCTCGCCCTCGGCCACGTCGAAGGTGACGTCGTCGAGGACGGTGAGCATCCGGTTGCCGCTGTCGAAGCGCTTGGTGAGGTGGCGAACAGAGAGAACGGAGTGGGCCATGGAGCGCAGGGGGAAACCTGAAAACACGTGTCCGGTTGAGCATCGGGACCTTTTTGGATTGAGCTTCTGCCCCGATGCTACCGCGTCCCCTGTACCTTCTCGTCCTCGGTTCTGTTCTCCTGCTTGCCGGATGCGGAACGGAATCGTCACGCTCGCCGACGCCATCGGAGACACCAGCGACGACGCGCGCCCCCGATGGGCCGGATTCCGCCGCGACAGCGCCAACCGATAGCGCCTCGATTCGGGTGCTCGTGCTGGGAAACAGCATCGCCGCGGGCGCAGGGGTCGACTCCGAAGAGGCCTTTCCCGCGCGGCTGCAGGAAAAGGTCGATTCGCTCGGCTGGCCCATCACCATCGTGAACGCGGGCGTCAGCGGCGAGACGACGGCGGGCGGACTGCGGCGGGTCGGCTGGCTGCTGCGCAACCCGGTCGATGTGCTGCTGCTCGAACTGGGCGGTAACGACGGCCTGCGCGGCACGAACGTCGCGGCCACGCGCCAGAACCTGCAGGCCATCATCGACACCACGACCGCACGCTATCCGGAGGTGCAGATCCTGCTCGCCGGCATGCAGATTCCGCCCAACCTCGGCCAGGACTACACGCAGGCATTCCGATCCATCTATCCGGAGCTCGCCCGCCAGAACGACAACGTGACGCTGATTCCCTTCATCCTCGAAGGCGTCGGCGGGGTGGATCGCCTCATGCAATCGGACGGCATCCATCCGACGGCGGCCGGCCACCGGCGGGTCGCACAGAACGCGTGGGACTACCTGCGGCCGATGCTCGATTCGCTCCGGCAGTCGCTCCCCGCTCAGGGCAGCAGGTCGGCCACCGGCACGCGCTGATCGGGCGCGAGCGAGGGCGTGAGTGTGCCCGTAGCGTGGGTGTGCTTTGTGGCGTAGTCATCCGACTGCGGTGTCTGGAAGACCTCGACCTGCTCATCGCGCAGATTCACGATCCAGTACTCCGGGATGCCGTGCCGGGCGTAGAGGCGGCGCTTCGTTTCCCAATCGTGCTCCAGCGAGCTGTCAGCGACTTCGATGATAAGCGCAATCTCATTCGGCCCCGGATGGTGCTCGGAAAAATCGCGCGGATTTCCGCGAACGATCGTTACATCGGGTTCAGGCTCCGAGACATCTCCAAGCGCGATCGGGCCTTGAGTCCGGATGTGAACATCGTCTGGACAGACTGCCATCAGCGCATAGTTCGCTAACGTGACGGCGGCCCTATGCGCACTATTCTGTGGACTCATCGGTCGGATGTCCCCTTCAATCAGCTCCACGCGGTCATCTTCACCGAAGATACCCGCTTCGATCATCTGCTCGTATTGCGCCCGCGTGAACCGATGGGGTTGAGTTGCGGTGGCTTCCATGGCAGCGCGCCAGTCCGTTCGATAGGTTAATTTCGCTCTGCTTTAACGCGCCGATCGGGCGGAGGTTACGCCGCCTTCACCGCGTCGATGATGCCGCTCACGGCTTCTTTCGCATCGGCAAAGAGCATCCGCGTGTTCGGCCGGTAGAACAGGTCGTTCGGCACGCCGGAGTAGCCGGGGCTGAGGCTGCGCTTGATGATGACGGTGGTGTCGGATTCGTCGACGTTGAGGATGGGCATGCCGTAAATCGGGCTGTCTTCGTCCTCGCGCGCCGCGGGATTGACCACATCGTTCGCGCCAATGACGAGCGCCACATCCGTTGTCTCGAACTCGCTGTTGATCTCATCCATCTCAAAGAGCTGATCGTACGGCACGTTCGCTTCGGCCAGCAGCACGTTCATGTGCCCCGGCATGCGGCCGGCGACTGGATGGATCGCGTACTTGACCTCGGTGCCGCGCTCTTCGAGCAAATCGGCCAGTTCGCGGACGGCGTGCTGCGCCTGCGCCACGGCGAGTCCGTAGCCCGGCACGACGATCACTTTCTCGGCGTAGCTGAGCAGGATGGCGGTGTCCTCGGGCGAGGTCTCGTTGACCGTGCGCCCCTCCGGCACGTCGACCGCCGGACCGCCCGCGTCTCCGCCGAAGCCGCCGAGCAGCACGTTCACAAGCGAGCGGTTCATCGCATCGCACATAATGACCGTCAGGATGAAGCCGGCGGCGCCGACGAGCGTGCCGCTCACGATGAGCGCCGTGTTGTCGAGCACAAACCCGGTGGCGGCGGCGGCGAGGCCCGAGTACGAGTTGAGGAGCGAGACCACCACCGGCATATCCGCTCCGCCGATCGGAATCACGAGCAGCACGCCAAGAATCAGCGCCGCAACGCCCAATCCGCTGACGGCGTAAATCATCCGGAACTCGACGGCCGGAAAGGTGCCCGATTCGATCACCATGAAGACGATGCCGGCGAGGCTGCCGAGGATGAGCAGGCTCGTCAGCACGCGCATGCCGGGAAACGACACGGGGTTGCCCGAAAGCGTGCCGTTGAGCTTGCCGAAGGCGATGAAGCTGCCCGAGAACGTGATGGTGCCGATCAGGATCGACAGGGCGATGGTAATCGCCGACACCGCGCCGAACGCCTCCACATCGACCAGCCGCGCCTCGCCGACGTACTGGGCGACCTCCGCGCTGGCCACCAAGGCTGAGGCCAATCCGCCGAAGCCGTTGAAGGCGGCCACCAGCTCCGGCATGGCCGTCATCTCCACCTGCCGCGCGAGCACGACGCCAATCGCCCCGCCGACGGCGAGGCCCGCGACGATCATCCACGGATCCAGAATGTCGTACAGGAAAAGCGTCGCAACCACGGCCACGAGCATGCCCATCGAGGCGATCACGTTGCCGCGCCGCGCCGTCGCGGGCGACTGCAGGCGCTTGAGCCCAAAAATAAAGAGCACGGCCGAAATCAGATAGGCCAAGTTGATGACGCCTTGCATATCGGTCGAGGTACTGGGTGGGAGAGTTTGGGAATTGAAAGGACGAATGGAAGAAAGGGCGAATGGATGCCTTCTCTTCCCCTCCTCCTTTTCTCCGCTCATCTATTCTTATTTAAACGGTGTGGCAACTTTCTTCGTGTCGGCGTCTTTAGCGCGGCCGTCGGTGGCCGCGGGCATGGCCGGTTGCTCCGCGCCTTCTACCTGCGCGGGCCGCTCCTTCTTGGCGAACATCTGCAGCATGCGATCGGTGACGAGGAAGCCGCCGACGACGTTGATCGTCGCCACGATCACCGCGGCGAATCCGATCCACGTCGCCCAGGCGCCGCCGGTCATCCCCGCCGCCACGACAGCCCCGACAAGCGTGATGCCGCTGATGGCGTTGGCGCCCGACATCAGCGGCGTGTGCAGCGTCTGCGGCACTTTACTCAGCACCTCCATCCCGACGAAGGCGGCCAGCACGAAGATGATGACGTTGTTGAGCATAGCTTTACGTATGGATGAGTGGACGTGTGGATGAATGGACGAGTACGTTCATACGTACATGTTGTCCAACCCTTCAAACCAACTCTTTCACGCGGTCGTTGACGATCTGCCCGTCGTAGGCCACGCAGGACTCGGCGAAGATGTCGTCGTCGAAGTTGGGAGTGAAGCCGTCGTCGGTGGCGAACTCTTCGACCATGGCCGCGATGGTGCGGGCGTACAGCTGGCTGGCGTGCACCGGCATCTCGGCGGGCAAGTTGAGCGGCCCGCGAATCGTGACGCCGTGTTGTGTGACGGTCGTGCCTTTCTCGGTGAGCGCGCAGTTGCCGCCATTCGGCGCGGCCAGATCCATGATGACCGAGCCGGGCGCCATGTCTTCGACCGCGCCCTCGTTGATGAGCAGCGGCGCGGGCCGACCCGGAATCAGCGCGGTGCTGATGACGACATCGGCGTTGGCGAGGTGCGGGCGGAGTAACTCGGGCTGGCGCTCCTGGATTTCTTGCTGCAACTCTTTGGCGTAGCCGCCTTCCGTCTGGGTATCTTCGGTGTCCAGCTGCAGCTCGAGAAAACCGGCCCCGAGGCTCTGCACCTCCTCTTTCACGGCCGGACGGATGTCGTATCCGGCCACCCGTGCGCCGAGCCGTTTGGCCGTCGCGATGGCTTGCAATCCGGCCACGCCGGCGCCGATCACAAGCACGTTTGCCGGCTTGATGGTGCCGGCCGCGGTCGTCAACAGCGGGAAAAACTTCGGCAGCGTGTGCGCCGCGATGAGCACGGCGCGATAGCCGCCGATCGAACTCATCGCCGAAAGCGCGTCCATCTTCTGCGCCCGCGAGATGCGCGGCACCAGCTCCATGCTGAGCGCCGTCACGCCTTGCTGGGCCAATTGCTGCGCCACCTCGGGCCGATCCAGCGGACTCAAGAAGCCGATGAGGGACTGCCCCGCCTGCAACAGCGCAATCTCCTCCGATGAGGGCGGCTGCACCTTGGCAACCAGGTCCGCGGCGAACGCCGTCTCACGATCGGCGACCTGCACGCCGGCGGATTCATAGTCGGCATCGGAGTGATGGGCACCGTCCCCCGCGCCGGATTCGATGATGATCTCTACTTCGGGTAGCGAATCGAGGAGGCGCGCGGCGACGTCGGGGGTGCACGCCACGCGCTGTTCGTCCGATTCGGTTTCTGCGGGAATGCCAATACGGAAGGCCATTCACGTCCGGGCGTTTGGATCGAAATCTCCACGGTTGCTTCAAACAACACAAAAGCACCGCCGGATGCAACGCCCCCAGCATGAATCGCTGCCCAGCGTCGTAATATTAATGCCAATTAAGGGTTGAAAAAACCATGTCGCCGCGGGCGATTTGAAGAAGGTG
>CAYUVF010000026.1:0-51084 GCA_964448045.1 uncultured Rhodothermales bacterium | reverse complement strand
CCAACCGACCTTCGTAGGGCGTCCGAGTTGTCGCTCGATGGGCCCGGTGCCAACATCACCTTGCGCGACGACCGAGGCAATACCTACACGCCCATCCGTGAGCGCTCCGGGCCGTCCACGTACGATACCGTGCAGGGCCGGTCGGTTGTGTATCGCCGCAACGAGTTCATCTTCGATCGCGTCGTCGACGGGACCGATATTCTGAATGGCATCCAGCAGTTGCGCCTGTGGGTGCGGCCCTCCTTTGGTGACGCCTACTACTTTACATGGTCGTTCGAACCCGATCGGGCAACCTCGGGGACGCGCTGATTGGGTTGGGCTCGCATTGCGGGCGGATCTTCCCCGCAGAGGCCCCAGTCTAACGAGGCACGAGCATCCCGCTTCCCGATCCGGAAGCAGGATCGCGGTCTCTCGCATCGGATGGTATCCGTCATGCTTCTCTCGAATTGCTCCCCTGTGCCCATGCGTGTATGCCCATCCATGCTTCGCTTCGGGGCGCTGAGCCTTCTCCTCGCAGCCGCGCTGATGGGGTGTGCCGGCAGCGAGTCGCCTTTTCGGGTGAACGAATCGGAGGTGGCGCAGCGCTTCCTGCCGTACGAGCGGACCGTGCCGCATCATCCCGACTCGCTGATAAACGTGCGCGTGGTGGAGCGGGAGAATACCTACGAGATCCAGCTGGAAACATCGTACCGGCGGATGGTCGAAGAATGGTCGTCCACGTGGCAGAGCCGCTCGTCCCGTTCAGCGTCACGGCGGCGTTCGTATCATTCGTACGCCATGCTCTGGAGCCTCGACCTGTCGATCGCGTCGTTGCAGCGCGAGGTGGGGCTCTCGGGGTTGACGAAAGACCTCGCCCGCCAGCGGCTCACCGAACGCCGCGCCGCCTACGATTCGCTGCTGCAGATCGATGTCTATCGCTATCAAGGCTCACCCCGGGTGCGCCGCGGCGACCTCTCGGAGACGGCGCTCACCGGGCCGGGGCACCGGCTTGTCCTCCAGGACGGGCAGGGCAACGAATACGGTCCGGTTCGCGAGGAATCGAGTCCGCCGCGCGATGGCTTCATCCAGGGGGAGACGGTGCTCTACCGGCGCAACACATTTTTCTTCGATCGGGTGGTCGACGGGAAAGATATCTTGAACAATGTACAGAACCTCCGGTTGTGGGTGCGAGAATCCTTCGGCGATGACTATTATTTTAGCTGGTCCTTCGAAGCGGTCGAGGGGCTTTCGTCGACCCCATGAATGCATCCCGATCCATCATGAACGTTGTTCTCGATGACACCACCGTCCTCATCACGGGCGGCACGCGCGGCATTGGCCGGGCGACCGTCGACGCCTTTGCCGAGACCGGCGCGCGCATTGCCTTCACGTATCGCTCCTCCGCCGACACCGCCGATGCGCTTGTCGAGGAGCTCCGCGAGGCCGGCGTCGAGGCCATGGCGATTCAGGGCGACGTGGCCGATTTCGACGCGGCGCAGGACACGGTGGGGCAGGTGCTCGACGCGTGGGATACGCTCGATGTGCTCGTCAATAACGCGGGCATCACGCGCGATGGGCTGCTGCTGCGCCTCGGCGAAGAGGACTGGGATCAGGTCATCGACACCAATCTGAAGGGGGTCTTCAACTTCTGCAAGGCAGCCTATCGGCCCATGATGCGCCAGCGCGGCGGCAGGATCATCAACGTGTCGTCGGTCGTGGGCGTGATAGGCAATCCAGGGCAGACGAACTACGCCGCCTCAAAAGCGGGCATCATCGGCTTCTCCAAAAGCCTCGCCAAAGAGCTGGGTAGCCGCAGTGTCACCGTCAACGTCGTCGCTCCCGGCTACGTCGCGACCGACATGACGGAGGAGCTCAACGAGAAGGCCCGCGAGGCGATGCTGGAGGCCGTCCCGCTGGGCCGCCCCGCCGACCCCGAGGACGTTGCCCAGAGCGTGCTCTTCCTCGCCTCGCCCGCGGCCGAGTACATCACCGGGCACGTGCTGCACGTCGACGGCGGCCTTGGCATGTAACGGGCCCCGCCGGCCGAGTGACGAATCTGGGAATTAGCAGGCCGTATCCGGTGTGCCGCGCCGCCGGTACGGATCGTTCGCTTGCGTCGGCACGTACTCTATTTATGCCTGCTGGTTAGCACGAGCAGGTGATTGTGGTGCGAGAGGTTTTTTCCATGTGAATGAAGCTGCTCTTTATGGAAGCTGAAAATCCGCAGAATCGCTTTTTTCAGGTCATCGACCTGACATCGCGTGCGCAGCAGAAAAAGAAGAAAGACACCGAGTTCAGCGAGCCCGATCCGCCGCTGGACGAAATTACCGCCGACGATCTTCCCGATCTGGTGGAGCAGGTCTTCCGCGTTTCGGGCTGGTCGGAGCTGATGCCGGTGCAGAGCAAGGCGATCCCGTATATTCTCGATGAGCGCGACCTCATCGTGCAGTCGCGCACGGGATCGGGCAAGACGGGGGCGTTCTTGCTCCCGCTCTTCGAGTTGCTCGATCCCTCGCGCAAGGAGCAGCAGGCGCTCATTCTTACCCCCACGCGTGAGTTAGCGCGGCAGGTGTACGAGGAGTTCGAGCGGCTGAAGGTCGCGACCCCGGAGACGAACGAGCTCGAAGCCGCGCTCATTTACGGCGGTGTCGGCTACGGGCCGCAGATCGAAGCGCTCAAAAACGGAGCGCAGCTCGTGGTGGGCACGCCGGGACGTACGCTCGACCACCTCAAGAAAAAGAATCTCATCGCCAAGACGCTCGATCTGTTCACGCTCGACGAGGCCGATGAGATGCTCTCGATGGGCTTCCTGCCCGATATCAAAGAGATCATTAGCTTCCTCCCTCGGAAGCGCCGCTCGTACCTGTTCAGCGCGACGATGCCGGCCAAGATCCGGATGCTCGCGAACGAGTTCATGGATGCCCCCGGCTTCCTCTCGCTCAGCTCCGGCCACGTCAGCGTCGAAACCATCGACTACCAGTACTGCCTGGTCAAACAGATGGACAAAGACCGGGTGCTGGAGCATCTCATTGAGGCCGAAGATCCCGAGCAGGCGCTCATCTTTGCTAACACGAAGCGCGACGTTCGCTATCTAACGCAGTTCCTCCAGAACCAGGGCTACAACGCCGACGAGATTTCGGGCGATCTCTCGCAGCGCGACCGCGAAAAGGCGATGGGCCGCCTCCGCGATGGCGAACTGCGCTTCCTCGTCGCCACCGATGTCGCGGCGCGCGGGATCGATATCACCGATCTCGACTACGTTTTCATGTACGATGTCCCGCAGGACAAAGAGTACTTCATCCACCGCTCGGGGCGGACGGCGCGGGCCGGCAAGAAAGGCACTGCCATCGTGCTCGCGACGCACGAGGACGAGTACCAGCTGCAGCGCACCGCCGGGCGCTACGGCATCGACATCACGCGCTACGAGCTGCCCGAGGCGGAGGAGGAAAAGGAGGAAGAGATCAGCATCGAGGAGCAGGCGCAGATGCTGCTCAAAGAGCGCCTCAAGGTCCAGCGCCCCAGCATCCGCGAGGAGATGGAGCGTTTCATTCCGCTGATCCGCCGTCTCGCCACCGAGCAGCCCGAGCTGCTCGCACAACTGGTCGAGGAAATCTACCAGAAGGATGCAGCGGAAGCCAGCGTCGCCACAAATGATCATGCATGAGGCCGGTGCGGCGGGGGAGTAGCGATGGCCATTTGGCTGATCTGTTGCGCCGTGCTGATCGGGATGCCTTTGGCACCCGCGGCGGCCCAGTCTCCAACGACCGATACGACGCAGGCCTACCGCGTCTACACCGGTGAGGGCGCTCCGGCGACCCTCGATTCCATCGTCACGGCGATGGCTGGCCGGGAGGTCGTACTGATCGGCGAGGTGCACAGCGACCCGACCGCGCACGCGCTCCAACGCCAGTTGCTCGAACGCGCGTATCAGCGCTACGGCCCGGTATCCGATTCGGCAGCGGGCCGCCCGATAGCGCTCTCGCTGGAACTGTTCGAGCGCGACATCCAGCCGATTGTCGATGAGTACCTCCAGGGCTGGATCACCGAGCGGTACTTTTTGCAGAGCAGCCGCCCGTGGAGCAATTACCGGTCGGGGTACCGGCCGCTCGTCGAGTTTGCCAAGGCGCACGACCTCCCCGTGCTGGCCGCCAATGCCCCGCGCCGTTACGTGAACCGCGTCAGCCAACACGGCGCCGCCTCACTGGCTGACCTGCCGGCTGCGGCCCGGCAGTGGCTGCCTCCGCTCCCCATCGCCGAAGCCTCGCCTGCATATCGGGCGAAGTGGATTGATCGCATGCAGGCTGCCATGCCCCCCGCCGATACGTCGCGAGCGGCTCATCCGGCCCCTTCCGATACGACCGCTGCGGCCAACGCAGCTGATACGACCGCTCATGGTGCGGGCCAGACGGCGCCGCACGGGCATGCGATGATGGCGAACATGCTGCAGGCGCAGAGCCTCTGGGATGCCGCGATGGCGCACACGCTGGCACAGTACCTCATCCGGCAGCCAGGCGGGCTCGCGCTGCACGTCGTCGGCCAATTTCACGTTAGCGACGGCACCGGCCTTCCCGAGCATCTGGCCCGCTACCGGCCCGGCACGCAGATGATGATCATCGTCCTGGAGCCCGCCGCCGACATTGATGCGTTTGGTGCGGCGGCGCACCGCGGGTTGGGCGACTTCGTCATTCTGACTGCGGCCGACCGGGTGCCCGGCGAGTTGGGGTCAGGCACGTTTTAGCGAGGGGTCACGCCGGATAGCGCCCCTGAATGTAGCCCTGCAGGTCTTCCACTCGCGCTTTAGCGACGCGCGAGAGCTGCTTCACGCAATCGCCGATGGAGACGATACCCGTCAGATTCCCTTCATCATCGAGTACGGGCAAGTGTCGGCATTTTTTCTGGGTCATGATGGCCAGACAGCGTTCCACCGTTTCAGCGGGAGAAACGCAGATCACATCTTTCGTCATAATCTCCTCCACGTTCGTCGTTTTGGAGGAGCGCCCCTGCAGCGCGATCTGCCGCAGGTAGTCCCGTTCGGTGAAAATACCGGCGATCTGGTCATCCTCCATCACCAAAATGGAGCCCACATTGTTACTCACCATGGCCGCGATACACTCGAACACCGTCATGTCCGGCGTGGCGGTGAGGATGTCGCGGCCTTTGCGCCGCAAGATATCTCTAACGCGCGTGTCCATCTCCATAGCTGCCTCCCCAAAGCTTGTTAGCTTAACGACGTCTTCACGTTAAACACAAAGATCCCCGCAGGGTTCACCGGGTGGATACGCGCCGGCTGCGGGATGCGCATTGGCCTGTCGATACAGGTAGCTCTTTAGCCGCCTTCAGGTTGATCGGCAGCAGGCAATGCGGAGAAGAAGCGGCGGAGCCTCCGGCTCGTTCGATAGCTCGCTACGCCGCATCCATCACGCGTTCGGTGAGCCGATACGCGATGTAGCCTCCCGCGGTGAAGATGATCGCATACAGTTCGTGGGCGTATTCCCCCCGTATGATCCACTTGTATCCCAGTGCGGTGAGGCCAGAGGCGACCCCCCCGGCCAGGATGAATACGAGCGTGTAGATGAACCAGCGAAGCAGAGCATGGCCAGCAGTGAGGGGCGCATCCGGCATGGGCACAAGCAAAGTTGTCGGAAGGATCGGCGAGCGCGGCGTGCCAAAACGTAGCAGGCGGCAGGCACAACGGCAACCAATGGGTGCGGAACCGATGGATGCGGGGCTTCCGGTCCAACACATAACGCGGGGGTCGCGGTCACCGTACCGCCCGTGGCCCGGCCGCCGTTGGATTCGGCAAGTGCACTCGTGGAGCCCAAATCGAGCAGCGCGCCGTTCAGGTTGAGCGTGCCTCCCCCTGACATTTGGAGGGTCGCGCCGTTTTGGATGGTGACGGTCTGAGCTTCCGCGGGCATGCCCGCGGGGAAACTTAATAGAAAAAGCCAACCGAGTAACCCGCCCAGTTGGGCGGCGAGGCTCGCTTGGAGAAGCGTTGTTGATCGAGTAGGCATAAGGAGAAGCGTCGGGATAGAGGGAAGAGACAACACTCAGCGAGCGGACGGCACCATCAGTTCGTGCGCGCTTCGAGCTGCTGGAGGCGCTGCTCCATCTGCTGGAGGAGCTGGGCCTGACGGTCAAGCTGCTCCTGCTACCGCGTGAGGTGGTCGATGAACGGCTTGGTGTGGTCGAGCCCGATGGCCGTGTTAACGCGACCCGTGCCGCCGGCCTGGGCTTCCCACGCCTGACCCACGATGGGGCCGTCCGCCGCCGGGTCCCACGCCTCGGGCGCCACGGCCCGGCCGATGCCATCGCCGCGGCCCGAGGCCACAATCCAGTCACCTACGTTTACGCGGCCTTCAACCCACGTGGGCACCTGCCCGACGAAGGCAATCTTCTCAAATAGGGCCTCTTCTTCCTCGGTGGGCTGTATGTTACCCACGAGTGCTGCTTGGTCGGAAACAACCATGAGGCGCTCGGCACCGGTGGTTTGCTGGGTCACCTTGCCGTTAGTGATTCCCACCCGTTAGTGATTCCCACGATGCGACCGGCCTCGATGACCTCGCTCACGTTCAAACGCGGGAGGAGCTCGGCGAAGTCCGCGCCGGTGGACTTGAACTCGACGTTTCCGTTTTCACCCTCCACGGCGCCCACGCCATTTCCGGCCCCGTCCGCAAACGTGATGAAGTTTTCTCCACCGCTCAAGTTTGAACCGGAGGCACCGGTTTTCAGATAAAGTACGTCGCCATCGTTTCCAGCAGCATTCTCGATAACGGCAATATGATTACCTGGAGACGCGCCTCCAAATTTGTTACCTGCCACATGCAGGCGCGTGACCGGCGAGCTGACATTGACGCCTATCTCCCCTCCGGCGATGAGATCAGTGTTCGCGAGGATTTGTCCCAACGCGAAAACGTCGCCGTCCCCGTCAACCGTTAGGGTGTTGGAGCGGGCGTTAATACCTGTTCCATTCCCTACAGCAAAGAGCACGTTGCCCGGATCAAAATCAGGAGCATTGTATCTTCCGACAGCAAGCATATTCGAGCGATCGGCGATCGTGCTGGTCCCCATCGCTACCGAGGCGAATCCACTGGAAGTAGTGCCGTTACCGAGGGCTGTGGAAACCCCACCGCTGGCGGTAGTGGTCTGGCCCAGCGCGGTAGAGGCGGTTCCTTCAGCACTTGTGCTGACCCCCGCCGCGAAGGATATGTCCCCGCTGGCCTCAGCCCCTTGCCCCATAGCGATGGAAGATATACCGGTGGCGTTGGTCGCGCGATTCAGCGCAACTGAGTACGCGCCACTGGCTGTCGTGTTAAGTCCTGTGGCGAAGGTGTTATCCCCGCTCGCTGTTGCTCCTCGACCTATGGAGGCGCGCACCTGTCCTATGTCGCCGCTAACTATCAAGCCACGATTAAACGTTGTGAGGAAGTTGCCGTCGATCGTCCAGTCGCCGTCGTCTCCCGACCCTCCTGCGGTTGTCTGGATTGATCCGTCCGGGAATTTGATGCCGCCCGTCGTGGATTCGATTACGCCGGCCACGCTAAGGCGGCTTGAGGGCGTCGTCGTCCCGATACCGGTGTTTCCGCCCGTCAACAGAGTGAGCCGTGGTATGTCATTACGCTCTATGGTGAGATTGCCATCGGCATCCATCCCGAGGTCGAAGAAGCCGCTTCCTGCGCCCAAGTATCGTATCTGCGGGGCATTACCGTTGTCCCCTTCCCACGTGCCGAGCAGCACTGTGCCATTGTCGGGGGAAAAGATGGGATGAGCGCGGAACGATCCCTGGCTGCCCGCGACGTGCAGGGGCGTGACAGGGCTGCTCGTACCAATACCGAGGAGACTCGGGAAGAACGAGAACTGATCGGTCACCTCAAACCTCACATCACCGCTGGCGTCTTCTACCTGCATCAGCGGGGTCTGCGCCTGAGCTGCGGGAGGAAGGGCGAGACTGATGATTAGCAGCGCGGCGAACAAGGGCGCACGGAGCAACCCCGTGGGCTGGAAAGAAGCAGGGGCGTGCCATGTACGAATAGCAGTACGCATGATGTCGAGGGCTGGGTGGACTGAAAAAGGCAAGACGGCGAGCCGCAAGCGAACTGCGGCAACGCTGCGCGTCCACCATAGGAAAAACGCCGACGGGGCGCTTGCCTCCACGTTACCAACCCTTGCCTGTAAGTTACATGTAGCGCAGCGACAAGAGATTGTGACGCGTGCGCTGCACGTCTGGATACCCGAGGGTGCGCTTTGACTCCCGTGCAGCCGGCGGTCGCCTACAGCGCCAGCGCGATACGCACCAGGCTGAGGGCGAGCTGGACCACGCCCTCGCCAATCCACGCGATGAGGAGAACCTCCAGTGCGACAAATCCGCCGAGCACCCACCAGGGCGAGCGCGTTCGTGCCACCAGCACCGCCAGCCCAAACCCCGCCGCGGCCGACGCGACATCGCCGAGGGAGTTTAGGATGCTGTCGCCGTAGTAGCCCTGCGCCAAGCCTTCCTGGCGGAAATGCTCAATTGCGAAAGCTGTGTTTTCAGCGACCTCCCACACCGCCTCCAGCACGACGGTCATCAGAATGCCCACGTCGGTGGGGGTTTGCCGCGCAACGACCGTCGCCAGCAAGAAAAGCGCGAGGCCGTGGTTGACGTGCGCCACGGTGAACGGGTCGGCGAGGAGCTGCGAGTTGAGCGCTCCGTGGATGTTGCCCGTCCACAAGCCGGGACCGTGAGCTGCGCCCCACCAAGAGCGGCCCAGCAGGAGCAGAGCACCGAGCATCGACGCAAGAACGGCCAGTGCGACCCACACCACAGACGCGCGGTGCGTCCCCTCCACCTCATAGCTCATAGACAGTTTAGCACGTCGGGAGGGGGAAACGGGAGCGTCTACGCAAGGCGTCTGATGGCGTGCCCAGATGCATAGCATACGTCACCACGGGCCATACGAAAAACGCCCCTCAGCAGCGCTGAGAGGCGTAAAAAGGTGTGGGCGGTGCTGGATTCGAACCAGCGACCTCCTGCTTGTAAGGCAGGCGCTCTAAACCAACTGAGCTAACCGCCCGAGCGAGTGGCGAATCTCGAATGGCGAAAGACGAATTTGTCTTTCGAAGCTCGTCAATCGCCATTCGGTGGAGCGGGAAACGGGATTCGAACCCGCGACCCTCAGCTTGGGAAGCTGATGCTCTACCCCTGAGCTATTCCCGCTTGCGGATGCGTTTCCGGATCTTTACTTAACCGGCTCGTAAAACAGCGTTCCCGCTACCGGCGTGAATTCGCGTTTCACATTTGACAGAGTCTTTGCGCACCGGGCGCAAAACAAGTGTACTATCACTACGTTAGAGCGCCTGCAACGTTCACAGGAGCACCCAGACTATTTTTTGTCCCAATATGCCGAAGCGTACCTACCAACCCAGCCGGCGGAAGCGCAAGAACAAGCACGGCTTCCGGAAGCGCATGAAGACGAAAAACGGCCAGAAGGTGATTAAGCGTCGCCGCAAGAAAGGCCGCAAAAACGTATCGGTGAGCAGCAAGAGCTCCGGAAAGCCACTGTAACCGATCCGTGCCCGAACCGCAACGTCCCGATGGCCCCGCCTCCGAGCGTCGCTACACCTTCCCGCGCTCACACCGGCTCAAGCGGCAGCGGCTCATCCGGTCACTTTTCGACCGCACGCGGACCGATGTCCACACGCAGGCCGCCGGATGCATCCGGCTGCTCTACCGGGTGGTCCCGCGCGAGGCCACCGGCTACGACGTTCCGCTTCAGATCGGTTTTGCGCCGGGTCGCCGCACCGAAACCGCGGTGCAGCGCAATCGCATCCGGCGCGTGTTGCGAGAGGTCTACCGGGTGCATCAGCATATCCTGGTAGACCTTTTTGTACGACGCCCCGACGCGCTCATTGTAATGGCGCTGTTCCGGGGCGATCCTGAGCAGGCGGATTCCTGCATCCCGCGCGATCTGCCCCGCGTCATGCGGCGCGTCGCGGATGCGCTGGCTTCCTCCGGCGAAGCCACCCCAATGACGGCAGCCTGAGCCGGCTTCCCGCGCTGCTCCTTGCCTTCACTCTCCAATTGCAGGTGTCCCTTGTCGCTCCGTAATCAGCCCCGCCCCGAAGATCAGCGCAACCTGATCATCGCTACCGTCCTGGTGGCGATTGTCACGTTCGTGTGGATGTACTGGCTGGCGCCTCAGCCCCAGCCCGCGGCCAATCAACCGACTGCTGCGACGGATACGGTACAGACCGCACCCGATACGTCCGCTCCATCAACTGCGGATCCCTCCGATGCGCCGCCATCCGATGCGCCGCCATCCGATGCGCCGGCAACGGCCGACGTCGAATCCGATGCGCCCGGCGCGCAAACGGAGCCCCCGGCAGAAGCGTCGGGCGATCCGGCGCTGGTGCGCGCCCGCGAGGGGGACGCGCGCACTATCGTCGTCGAATCCGATCTGTACACGGCCACCTTTTCCACGAAAGGGGCCACGCTCACGTCATTTGTCCTGAAAGAGTACAAGAACTACGACGGCCAGACGCCCGTCCAGTTGGTGGATACCACCGGCAATGGCGCACTCGGGCTGGCGTTTACGACGCCGCAGAGCCACCTGGCCGATAGCCGTTCGTTCTACTTCTCGGCCGATGTACTGGGCGACACCCTCCGCGTGGACGACGACTCGACGTCGCTCACGTTCGCCGTACCGCTGGGCGAGGGGCAGCTCCGGCAGACCTACACCTTCCAGCCCGGATCGTACGAGGTGGGCCTGCGCGTGGAGCAGCGGCAACCGCGCTCGTTCGCGACCGAGGAGGGCTACGACCTCTTCTGGGACGGCGGTATGCCCTTCACCGAGGGGGGCACCGAAACCGAGGTGCAGCGCTCGGGCGTGTTCGCGCACAGCGGCGGCGAGGTCGTGAGCGTGATCGTGTCCTCCGAGGACCACAACGAGCGGCGCCTCAACGGCGACATCTCGTGGCTGGCCGTCAAAAACAAGTACTTTGCCGCCTCCATCCTCCCCGAGTCGCCCGAACGCACCCGCGGCGCCGAACTCGTGGGCGACCGGACGGCCGCCCGGGCCGGCGACGAAGCCGAGTGGCGCGCCTTCGTTGCTCGCCTCTTTATGCCCCAGTCCGATCAGCAGGTGCAGGTCGACCGCTTCCATCTCTACCTCGGCCCGCTCGACTATTACAATCTGGCGTCGTACGACCGGGATCTGTACGACATGGTCGATTACGGGTGGGACTTTTTTGAGTGGATGACCCGTCCACTCGCGAAGTACATGTTCATCCCGCTGTTTACCTTCCTCCACGGGTTCATCCCGAACTACGGCATCGTCATCATCTTGCTGGCGCTGTTCGTCAAGCTGATTACGTATCCGCTGACGAAGTCGTCGTACACCAGCATGGCGAAGATGCGCGAGCTGCAGCCGCAGATGCAGGAGATCAAGGACAAGTACGGCGATAAGCCCCAGAAGCAGCAGGAGGAGATGATGAAGCTGTATCAGGAAACCGGCGTCAATCCGCTTGGCGGATGTCTGCCCATGTTCCTGCAGTATCCCATCATTATTGCGCTGTACCAGTTCCTGCCGCAGTCCATCGAAGTGCGGCAGCAGAGCTTCCTCTGGGCCGCCGATCTCTCGGCGCCGGACAAGATCCTGCAGCTGCCCTTCACCATTCCCGTCTATGGTGATTACGTGGCTGGCTTTACCCTCCTGATGGGGATCGCCATGATCTTCCAGATGCGCTTGCAAACGACGCCGGGCTCGGGCAGCCAGGCCAAGATGTTCCAGTACATGATGCCGGGTGTCATCTTCTTCATCTTCAACCAGTTTGCTTCGGCACTGAGCCTCTACTACCTGTTCTACAACGTGATCTCGGCGCTGCAGCAGAAGTGGATCTACTACCGGATCGAGAACGAAGAGGACGAGGACGATGCGCGCTCGAACGGCCAGGCCGATCAGAAAGACAGCTTCTTCACCCGCCTGCTGAAAAAAGCCGAAGAGGCCCAGAAGCAACAGCGGTAAGGCTCGGTTGGGCCTCGCGTCAGTTGGCTCGCTCTGCTCGCCGTCATGTGTGGCTGCGCCCGCGTCAGTTGGTCATATACTCGCCTCCGGCTTGTGTCATGGGGCGTCGAAAAACAACGAATGACTAATGACGTGAGCGAAGCGAACATATGACGCGAGGCGAACGCTGAGCCCATAACCAACGAGCACCAGCGAGTCCACCTGACGCGAACAACGTGAGCATTTGACCGCGAACGACGTGAGCACCCCCAACACCATCACCGCCATCGCCACGGCCCGCGGGCAGGCCGCGCTGGCCATCGTGCGTACCTCCGGCCCGGACGCCATCGGCGTGGTCGACCGCTGCTTCCGCGGCGCCGATCTCACCGCGCAGGACTCGCACACCGCGCACGTCGGCTACCTGCTGGACGAGGCGGGCGCCGAGATCGACCGGGTCGTCGTCACGCTCTTCCGCGCGCCGCGCTCGGCCACAGGTGAAGACGTCGTCGAAGTCTCGTGCCATGGGGGCGATTTTGCGCCGCAGCTCGTGCTGGAAAGCCTGATCGCGCACGGTGCTCGCATGGCGGAGCCCGGCGAGTTCACGCAGCGCGCCTTCCTGAACGGTAAGATGGACCTCGCCCAGGCCGAGGCCGTCGCCGACCTCATCCACGCCTCCTCGTCGATGGCGCACCGCGTCTCCGTGCAACACCTGCGCGGCCGCTACTCGGACCGCCTCAACGATCTGCGCGAGGAGCTGCTGGAGCTCTGCGCGTTCGTCGAACTGGAGCTCGACTTCGCCGAGGAAGACGTCGACTTCGCCGATCTGGATCGCTTGCGCAATCTCCTCGACAGTGCTGCGTCGTTGCTGGAGGAATTGCTCAGCACGACGCAGACGGGGGAGAAGCTGCGCGACGGGGTGCGCGTCGTCATCGGCGGGCGACCGAACGCGGGAAAGTCGACGCTGCTGAACGCGCTCGTGGGCCGCGACCGCGCCATCGTGAGCCCGACGCCCGGCACCACGCGCGACGAGATTGAAGCCGAGGCCGAGATCGACGGCCTCCGCTACCGGTTCGTGGACACGGCCGGCCTGCGCGACACGTCCGACCAGATCGAGGCTGAGGGCGTCCGCCGCGCTGAGCAGTCTATCCACGAGGCTGATGTGCTGCTGTACGTGTACGACCTGAAGGTGGGGTTGGACTCGGAGGAGATCGCCTTCCTGCGCGCCGTCACGGCGAGCGAGCCGCAACTCGCGCCGCTGCTCATCGGCAACAAATCCGACCTCGTGGACGACGTCCCGGTCGCGCAGATCGACGCCATTCCGGCGACGACGCTGTCCGCCGAGCAGGGCCTGGACGACGCCGATGAAGTCGAGCCCCTCACCGACTGGCTCACCGAGACGGTCACCGACCGCCTCAGCCGCTCGGACGCCTCGGCCGTCGTCATGAACCAGCGGCACCGCCAGCACCTGCAGGATGCGCTTGATGCCGTCCGCTCCGCCCAGCAGGCGCTCGACGCGGGCGTCTCCGGCGACATGCTCACGCTCGACCTCCGCGCGGCGCTGCATGAGCTCGGCGCCATCACCGGCGAGATTACGAACGAAGACGTGCTCGACCAGATCTTCTCCCGCTTCTGCATCGGGAAGTGACGGGCGTGTGGGAGTATGTGAGTATAGGCGTGAGAGAAATTGATGTCCCACACTCGGCGCCCATATGCTACCACACCCAAACCCGCATGTCGTTTGCGTTTAGCCCACTCTGCTGATTCTACTGTTATGCCTCCGTCATCGATCAGCACGAGGTCCCGCCCTCGCGTCAAAATCTGCTGCATCAGCAGCGTCGAGGAAGCACAGACTGCCATCCGATGCGGAGCTGACGCCCTCGGGCTCGTGTCCGCTATGCCGAGCGGCCCGGGTGTGATCGACGATGACGCCATCGCCCGGATTGCGGCCACCATCCCGCCGCCCATCGCCACGTTTCTGCTCACGTCGAGCCAGGACCCCGACGGGATCATCGACCAGCAGAAGCGCTGCGGCGCGAACACGTTGCAGTTGGTCGATAAGCAGAAGCCATCGACGTACGGCCAGCTGCGGGATACGCTCCCCGGCGTGGCGCTCGTGCAGGTCGTTCACGTGACGGATATGGCCTCGGTGGAGAAAGCCGAGACCATCGCACCGCACGTCGATGCGCTGTTGCTGGACTCGGGCGATCCGAGTGCGGCCGTGAAAGAATTGGGCGGAACGGGGCGCACGCACGAATGGGCACTGAGCCGACAGATCCGCCAGCGGGTGGATGTCCCCGTATTTCTGGCCGGTGGTTTGAATACAAATAATGTGGGTCCCGCACTGGAGCAGGTACAGCCGTTCGGCGTCGACCTGTGCAGCGGCGTCCGCACCAGCGGGCAGCTGGATGATGCGAAGCTGCTCCGCTTCATGTGCGCCGTTCGTCGCGCGTCGGCATCCATCGAGTAATCATGGACCGTTTCACGCATCCGTGAATTGGAATACACCGCGCGAATTGATGCAGGTGCGGCATTCAACCTTATCCACGCATGGCCCAGCGCGACGACACGCTTGAACTGATTGCGGAGCTCGAGGACGGCGGCTTCCGCCGGCTGATCGCGCGGCTCGCAATCCTTCGCGCGTACGTGCAACACCGCGAGGCCAACCACCTTTCGGATGCGCGGGCGCAGGAGGACATCGCCGATGCGTTCAGCGCGCGGGAAACGGACCTCGACGACTGGGTGTATGCCGTGTACGACTCGGTGACGGGCCGGACACTGCGCCGCTGGGAGAGCGAGGTGGCCGAGCACGGATTGTCTGGACTGGTCGACAGCCACGGACGCCGCAGCCGCCGCAGCTACGAATCGTACTTCGGCGCGGGCTCGGAGCTGCGCAAGATCGCGTTTCACTACCTCGCCGACCACCCGGACTGCACGGGGACAGAGTTGCACGATGAGCTCGCCGCGCAGGTTGACGGCGATGACCTGCCAGACCTCCGCACCGTGCAGCGCTTCCTCAGCAAAATGCGCAGTTAATTGTACATGACAAACCAAATGTCATGTACGCGGTCGGAAAATCCGATTTCTTGACAAATCACGTGTCGCCCCAAATTAATTGCTGAATAACGCCGTTGAAGGCATATGTCTGATTACTTTCATTACGACGTCATTGTCGTGGGCGGCGGGCACTCGGGCTCCGAAGCAGCCGCCGCCGCGGCCCACATGGGCGCCCGCACGCTGCTCATCACGCTCAAGCTCGACGCCATCGGGCAGATGTCCTGCAACCCCGCCATCGGCGGCATCGGCAAGGGGCATATTGCGCGTGAGATCGACGCGCTTGGCGGCCTCATGGGCCGCGTGATCGACCGGGCCGGCATCCAGTTCCGGATGCTCAACAAGAGCAAGGGGCCGGCCGTGTGGGGCCCGCGCGCCCAGGCCGACCGCGCCGAGTACGCCACCTGCGTGCGCGAGGAACTGGAGGCGATCCCCAACCTCCACCTGCGCGCCGACATGGTTACCTCCGTGATCACCGACGACGCCGGCACGCAGGTGAAGGGCGTGCGCACGAACCTCGGCCAAGCATTCTTTGCACCGCGCGTCATCCTCACGACGGGTACGTTCTCGAACGGCGTCATCCACGTCGGCGAAAAGAACTTCGGCGGCGGACGGATGGGCGAGAGCGCCTCGCACGGCATCACGGGCTGCTTGCACGAGCTCGGCTTCGAGAGCGGCCGGCTCAAGACGGGCACGCCGCCGCGCGTCGACGGCCGCTCGATCGACGTCAGCGTGATGCAGGAGCAGCCCGGCGACCCGGACGCGACGGCGTTCTCGTTCCTCACCGATGAACTCCCCCCGGTGGAGGAGCAGATGCCCTGCTGGCTCACCGAGACGACGCCCGCGACGCATGAGATCCTACGCACCGGCTTCGATCGCAGCCCAATGTTCACCGGGCGCATCGAAGCGAAGGGGCCGCGCTACTGCCCGTCCATCGAGGACAAGATCGACCGGTTCGCCGAGAAGGACCACCACCAGATTTTTATCGAGCCGGAGGGGCGGCGCGTGCGCGAGGTGTACGTGAATGGCTTCTCGTCGAGCCTGCCCGAGGCGGTGCAGTTTGAGGCGCTGCGCACCATTCCGGGCCTCGAAGACGCCCACATGCTGCGGCCGGGCTACGCGATCGAATACGACTTTTTTCCGCCGTATCAGATCCAGTACAGCCTGGAGACGAAGTCCGTCGAGGGTCTCTTCTTCGCGGGGCAGATCAACGGCACGACGGGGTACGAGGAGGCCGCCGCGCAGGGGCTCATGGCCGGCATCAACGCTGTGCAGACGCTCCGCGGCGCCGATCCGATCGTGCTGAAGCGCTCGGAGGCGTACATCGGCGTGCTCATCGACGACCTCGTGGCGAAGGGCACCGACGAGCCGTATCGCATGTTCACGAGCCGCGCCGAGCACCGCATCCTGCTCCGCCAGGACAATGCCGATCAGCGCCTCACCGCGCTCGGCTACCGGCTCGGCCTCGCCTCCCGCGATCGCTACGAGCGGATGTTGGCGAAGAAGGAGGCGATCGAGCGGACGCGGGAGGCGCTGGAGAATACGAGCGTCCAGCCCGAGCAGGTCAACGACTATCTGCGTTCGGTCGACACCTCGCCGATCGATCAGGCGGGGCCGCTCCTCCAGCTCGCCAAGCGCCCGCAGGTCGACATCGAGGATCTGCTGCGTCACGCCGGGTGCTGGGACGAGGTCGTGACGGCGGCGCCGGGCATGGTGAGCGCGCCGCGGCTCGTCGAGATCGACCTCAAGTACGAGGGCTACCTCGACCGGCAGCAGGACATGGTCGAGCAGATGGAGGAGAAGGAGCGCTGGCCGATTCCCGATGACTTCGACTACGATGCGCTCGACACCATCTCGAAGGAGGCCCGCGAGAAGCTGAGCAAGGTGCGGCCCGACAACCTGGGCCAGGCCTCGCGCGTGAGCGGCGTGCGCGCCGCCGACGTGTCGGTGCTCATGGTGCTGCTGAAGAAGCAGGGCGTGAACCCGCTGCCCAAAGAGCGTCAGTTGGGCGATCACGCGGGCGACGGGGCGCAAGGCGATGTTTCACGTGAAACAGTGGAGGCGTGAAACGGCCTTCAGCCCGTGAAAAACGAGGTGACGTTTTGTTTCACGTGAAACAACTGGATCACGCCCAGTCTGGATGATTTCGGTCACGGTGCCAGCGGGCCGGGTTCTGGCGGATGTACCGGCGGATGCGACCCAGGGCGCGCCAGTTGCGGACGACGTGTTCGTAATACCCCCGTTGCCAGACCGGTTCGCCGGGCGTGCCGCGACGGCGGTTGATGCGGCGGGTGGCGGCGCCTTTGAACCCGCGGACGATGGCGCCGAGGGTGTGGGACGGCGACCGGAATTCACGCGTAGGGGCGAATGGCGATTCGCCCCTACATCGGTCCGGGCGATGAGTAATCACAACAATCCCGTGCACATGATTGGGCATCACCACGAACGTGTCCAACGTGACGTTTTCGCGGATGCGTTCGGTGCGGCGCCATTCGTCGCGGGCGATGCGGCCGAAATCGGTCGGGTGCATGCGCCCGTCAACCACATCGCCAAACAGGCACACGCGGTCGTGGGTGCAGATGGTGACAAAATACGCGCCGGGCTGGCCGTAGTCGTAGTCGGGCAGGCGGATGGACTGGCGGTCGTGCTTCTCCGGGTCGTAGAGCATCCTATCACCTTTTCGCAAACAGACGTATGAGCGCCCGCAATCATAACGTCACTCCGTCTGAAACCGGGTTCGACCCCTTCGCCCAGCTCACTGAAGCCCAGCGTGAGCGGCTCGATGCCTACGCCGAGCAGCTCCGGCGCTTCAATCCGAAGATCAACCTGATTTCGCCAAACACCGAGCCGCACATCCGCGAGCGGCATCTGCTGCACATCCTGGCGCTCACGTGGCGCGGCTTTCCCGCTGGGAGCCGCGTCGTCGACTGGGGCACGGGCGGGGGCCTGCCGGCGATTCCGCTGGCGATTGCTTATCCCGACATCGAGGTGGTTGCGGTCGATTCGGTGGGGAAGAAAGTGCGCGCCGTGCGGGCGATGGCGCGGCGGCTCGAACTCGACAACCTGTTCGTCTGGAACGGACGCGCCGAGGACTGGGCGGGTCCGGCGCACTACTCCGTCTCCCGCGCCACTGCGCCGCTGGCCGACCTCTGGCGGTGGCACGGCCGCGTCGCCGACCCCGATGTGCCCTCGGCCGAGGGCGACGTCTGGCCGCCGGGGCTCATTTGCCTGAAGGGGGGCGACCTGTCCGACGAAATCGCTGACCTTCGTGCGAAGGACCCGACCGTGACCGTCGGGCAGCGCCCGCTCCAGCCGCTGCTCGGGCGTGCGTACTTCGCGGATAAATACATCATTACGGTCCAGTCATCGGGCGGCTGATCGCCGAACTCCGGTCCTCGATCAGCGTTCATTCGGTGCATCACGCCCTCTGTCATCGGCTTGTCATCCCGCCATGCCCACCAACCAGGAGCGGACGCTGAACCGCACGGAGCGCCTGTTCGCCGAGGTGCTTTTGCTGCAGAACCGGCCCAACATGACCTCGCGCGACCTGGCCGAGCACTTCGGCGTGAGCCGGCGCACCATCTTTCGTGACCTGCGGGCGCTGGGGGAAGCCGGCGTGCCGCTCACCTACGCCGAGGAGGGCGGCTACGAGATCCTCGAAGGCTATCAACTGCCGCCGCTCATGCTCACGGCGCGCGAGGCCGCCACGCTGCTCGTGGGCACCGAGTTTACGAAGCTGCAGCCCGATCTCTCGCTCCGCAAGGACGCCGACGAGGTCGCGCTCAAGATCCGCTCGGTGCTGCCGAAGGAGGTGAAGGAGTACATCGACCGGCTCCGCGAGCGCACCGTGCTCGACCCGTACTGGCTGCATCACAGCATGCCCGACGGTGAGGACGAGGGCGACGAAGGACGCTGGTATCAGCTCAGCAAGGCGGCTGCGCAGCAGTTCGCCGTCTACATGAAGTACTACGTCCCGAGCCGCGACGAGCTGACGCAGCGCACGATCAACCCGCTCGGGCTCGTCTACTACACGGACCGCTGGAACGTCGTCGCGTACGACCAGCTGCGCGAGGGCATCCGCAACTTCCGACTCGATCGCATTCGCCAGATGCACGTGACGATGCAGCGCTTCGAGCCGCCCGAGGACTTCGACCTGGAGGCCTACCTGGAGGAGAAGGGGCACAACCAGGACAATCAGCGCATCACGCTGCGCTTCGAGGCGGAGACGTACCGTTGGGCGCGCCGCCGTATCCCGGCGCAGATCGAGACCGAGCGCGAGATCGACGGCGGGATGGAGGTCACGTTTTACTTCGAGAATCTGGATTACGTGGCCGATTGGCTGCTCCGCTACGGCACGCAGGCGGAGGTCGTTGAGCCCCAGGCGCTGCAGGCGAGGCTTCGCGAAAAGGCCCTGGAGCTTGCAGGGCAGTACGATCACGCAGCCGAGTGATCGGGGAGGAGAGGACGAGTAGAAGAGAGGAGGAGCGGGGGACAAGACATTCTTCCATTCCTTCTGTCATCCATTCCTATAACACGGCTTGCTGCTGGCCCCGAGTTGTTGGAGCTATTTCCCTCAATCAATTATCCCCTACGTCATGAACCTCGTCACTGCCCTCGGCTTGCTTGCTGCGACGCTCACTACACTCGCGTTTCTGCCGCAGGTGATTAAAACGTGGAAAGCGAAATCGGCAGAAGAGCTTTCGATCGGGACGTTTGGCATGCTCTGCACAGGAGTCTTTTGCTGGCTGATGTACGGGCTACTGATCGACGATCTGCCTGTGATTCTCGCGAACGCGGTGACGCTCGTGCTGGTCGTTGCCGTGCTCGTGCAGGCCATCATCTATCGCCGCCGTGTCAATCAACCAATCGATTAGCCGGTGCGACGGATGCTGACGGTGCTTCTGGTGCTTGGCGGAGGATATGTAGCGATGGTGGGGTTGGCGTACGCGTTTCAGGATCAACTGCTTTATTTTCCATCATCAGCGCTCGTCGCCACGCCGGATCGGTATGGTCTCTCGTACGAGACGGTGCACCTCAACACCGACGATGGCGAGCAGCTGCACGGCTGGTGGATTCCGGCCGATGAGTCGCGCGGCACGCTGCTGTTCTTCCACGGCAACGCGGGCAATATTTCGGGGCGATTGGAGAACGTCCGGCAGTTCCATCGGCTCGGATTAAACGTGCTGATTTTCGATTACCGCGGCTATGGGCAGAGCACAGGGGCGCCGTCGGAGGAGGGACTGTACCGCGACGCCGAAGCAGCCTGGGATCATTTGGTGGAAGAGAAGGGGATCGATCCAGCGCAGATCGTCATCTTCGGACGCTCGCTCGGCAGCGGACCGGCGACGTGGCTGGCGACGCAGTGCGAGCCCGGCGCGCTCCTTCTGGAGTCGGCGTTTACCTCGGTGCCGGACATGGCGGCGCATCACTACCCGTGGCTCCCGGCCCACCAGCTCACGACAACGCAATTCGACAACCGCGAGCGCATCGACCAGATCGACGTGCCGCTGCTCGTCATCCACAGCCCGGGCGATAACGTTGTGCCGTTCGAGCACGGCCGCGCGCTCTTCGACGCCGCCCACGAGCCGAAGCAGTTCCTCGAAATCGAAGGCGGGCACAACGATGGCTTCCTCGTTTCGGCCGAGCGCTACATGAGCGCGATAGACGAGTTCGTGCGCGATGTTTTGCGGGGGTCGACGAGCGGCACCTCGTGAGAAGGCTCTATTTGGGCGATATCACGCGATCCGCCGATCAGGTGTTGGGCCCAAGATTAGAGCGAGATCGCCCGAATTGCGCCAATCTGAAGACCCGTTTTTCGGTCGATTTCAGTCCCGACTGCTTTTAGATCGTGTACAGAGCAGGGTGGTCATGTTTCACGTGAAACATCGGGTCACCCCTGTTTGGGATGATTCCGGTTCCAATGCCAGCGGGCGTTCACACACCCACACGCCCAAACGCTCACACATATCAGGCTGCCACCTCTTCCGCGGGCGTGGCATCGATTCCTTGCATCAGCCGCTCGGTGATGGCCTTCGCCGCCGGTAGGTCGGGAACGCCCTGGACGATGGCGCGGAGGATGTTCTTGTCGGCCTCGTCCTTCAGCACGTAGCGCCGGTCGAGGTTCGCCAGTTTCTCCAAGAGCGGGTGGAACAGGTGCTCGTAGAAGTACGGGTCGGCGTCCTCGCTGGGGAGGTAGAGGAAGAGCCGCTGGTTCTTGAAGAGCACCTTCGGCAGGCGGAGCTGCCGCGCGCGGAGGCGAACCTCGGCGCCGAGGAGCAGATTGGCGGCCTCCTCGGGGATCGGGCCGAAGCGGTCGACCATCTCGTCGCGGAGCTCGGCGAGCGTGGCCTCGTCCTCGGCGTTGCTGATGCGCCGGTAGAGGTTCAGCCGCTCGACGTTGTTCGAGACGTAGTCCTTCGGGATGAAGGCGTCTTCCTCCACGTCCACCGTCGTATCGGGCAGCGGCGGGGCCACGTCTTCGCCCTCGAACACATCGCTGAACTCCTCCTCGCGCAGCTCCTTCACGGCGTCGTCGAGGATCTTGTGGAAGGTCTCGTAGCCCACGTCGTTCACAAAGCCGCTCTGCTCGGCGCCCAGCAGGTTGCCCGCGCCGCGGATGTCGAGGTCGCGCATCGCGATGCTGAAGCCGCTGCCGAGGTCGCTGTACTCCTCGACGGCCTGCAGCCGCTTGCGCGCATCGTCGGTGAGGCTGTGGATCGACGGCACGAGCAGGTAGCAGAACGCCTTCCGCTGGGAGCGCCCCACGCGTCCGCGGAGCTGGTGCAGCTCGGCCAGTCCGAAGCGGTCCGCCCGGTTGATGATCATCGTGTTCGCGTTCGAAATGTCGAGCCCGTTCTCGATGATGGAGGTCGACACCAGCACGTCGATCTTTTTGTTGATGAAGTCCACCATCACGTCTTCGAGCTGGTTGCCGCTCATCTGCCCGTGGGCCGTCCGGACGCGCACGCCGGGCACGATGGCGCGGATCATCTCGGCCACCTCGTTGATCGAGCGCACGCGGTTGTGGATGAGGAAGACCTGCCCGCCGCGGCTCGTCTCGTACGCGATGGCGTCGCGGATCAGGTCTTTGTCGAACGTGTGGATTTCGGTGGTGATGGGCTGGCGGTTCGGCGGCGGCGTGTTGATGATGGAGAGGTCGCGCGCCCCGAGCAGCGAGAACTGCAGCGTCCGCGGGATGGGCGTGGCCGTGAGCGTGAGGGTGTCGACTTCGGCCCGCTTCTTCCGGAGCCGCTCCTTCACCTTCACCCCGAAGCGCTGCTCCTCGTCGATGACGAGCAGGCCCAGGTCGTTGAATGTGACATCCTTCGAGGTGAGCCGGTGTGTGCCGATCAGGATGTCGATCCGTCCTTTCTCCAGCCGCTCCAGCACCTCGGTCTGCTCGGCGCGGGTGCGGAAGCGCGAGATCACGTCGACGTTCACGGGGTAGCGCGCCATCCGCTGGCGGAACGTTTCGTAGTGCTGCTGCGCGAGGATCGTGGTGGGGCAGAGGACGGCGACCTGCTTCCCGTCCTGCGCGGCCTTGAACGCGGCTCGCACGGCGACCTCCGTCTTGCCGAAGCCCACGTCGCCGCAGACGAGCCGGTCCATCGGCACGGGCTCTTCCATGTCGCGCTTCACCGCCTCGGCGGCCTCGGCCTGGTCGGGCGTGTCCTCGAACTCGAAGCTCGCCTCCATCTCGCGCTGCCACACGGTGTCCGACGAGAAGGCGTAGCCGTCGCTGGCCTTCCGCTTCGCGTAGAGCTTGATGAGGTCGCGCGCGATGTCTTTGACCTTGCTTTTCGTGCGCGCCTTGGCCCGCTCCCACTGCCCGGAGCCCAGCTTCGTGAGCCGCGGCTGGTGGCCTTCTTTGCCCGTGTATTTGTTTAGCTTGTGGAGGGCGTTGACGTTGACGTACAGGATGTCATTGTCGGCGAAGTTGAGCCGCACGGCCTCCTGCTGCTTGCCGCGCACGGTGATCTTCTTCATCCCTGCAAACTTGCCGATCCCGTGGTCGACGTGCACCACGAAGTCGCCAGGCGTCAGGTTTTTGATGTCGCGCAGGCTGAGGCCGCTCTGGTACTTCTTCCGCTTTTTGGTGGAGGGGCGGTGGTAGCGGTTGAAGATCTGGTGGTCGGTGTAGACGGCGAGGCCCAGCTCCGGCAGCTCAAAGCCCTCGTGGAGCGTCTCTACGACGAGCCGCGCCCGCCCGTGGTCGATGTCGTCTTCGAGCAGATCACGGAGGCGCGACGCTTGCCCGTGGCTGTCACACAGGATAAACGTGTCGAATCCCTCAGAGGCGTTGTCGGCGAGCTGCCCGCGCAGCACGTCCATGTTGGCATTGAACGAGGGCTGCGGCGCCGCGTCGAGGTTGATGGTTTCAACCGCCTGACCGTTCGAGCCGGCGCCGGCGAACGTGCCAAAGAGGAGCCGCGGGTAGCGGCGCAGCGCGTCGCTGAGCCGCTCGCGATCGAGGTAGCGGCGGTGGGGCCGCAGCATGTCGATCGCCGCCGCATCGATCTTCTCGGCCTCCAGTTTGGCCTTTGCGTCTTCGTAGCCTTTCTCGGCCTTCTCGAAGAGGGCGTCGGCGCCTTCCAGGACCCGGCTCTCATCGAAGGTAGCGAGGAGCGTGTCCTCCGGCAGAAAATCGAAAAGCGGGACGTAGGCGCTATCCGCCTGCTCGCGCTCCAGATTGGGTACGAGCCGGGCCGTCTTGAGCCGGCTCACCGAGCGCTGGGTGTGCGCGTCGAACTCGCGGATCGCGTCGACCTCGTCGCCGAAGAACTCGAGCCGGATGGGGTAGCTGCCGGAGAAAGGGAAGACGTCGAGGATGCCGCCGCGCCGGGCAATCTCGCCGGGCGCCTCGACGAACTCGACGTGCGAAAAGCCTTGATCGACGAGCCGCTCGACGAGCGCCTCGGGCGCGACCTCGTCGCCGACCGAAATGCTCATCGTCTCGCGCTGGACAGCGTCGGCGGGCGGCACCATCTCGGCGACGGCCTGCACGCTGGTGACGAGGAGGCCGGTGAAGCCCTCGGCGAGCTGCTGAAGCACGTCGGCCCGCTCGATGAGCGGCGTCGAGTCGGTGATCTGCTCGGGGTCGTACGGCGTGCGGCCGGTGGCCGGAAAGCGAATGACGGGGAGGGCTTCCGGGGTGAGTTGATCGAGGTCGGCCAGCAGATATGCGGCGGCGTCCTCGTCGGGCATCACGCAGGCGAGCGGCGTGTCGGTATCCCGCTTCAGGTGGTGGAGAAGGAACGCCGGGATCGAGCCGGCGGCGCCTTTCACGTGGAGCGTGGAGGCGTCGTCAGTAGCAACCGCTTCGCGGCTCCAAGCGCGCACGGCATCGACGAACGGGGCCTGTTCGAGGCGTTCGGCAATCGGGGTCAGCGACACAGCAGAGAACTTTTCGTGGGGAAAACGCCGAAAAGCCGCACCCCCGCGGCGGCGGGCGATGCAGCGTGTGGTAATCCCAACGACCCGTCCGGCGGAAGGATTCTGCAGGTTTGGCGAAGACGCGTGCGCTGCGGCCCAGCGGCGGATTGTGGCGCCATTGTTTCACGTGAAACGGTGAGGCCCTGAATGAGAAAAGTGAAGAAGGACCCCCTTCTACCTCGCGACGTACGAAAGCAGTGGCTAATCCTCTAACGCACTGGTGTCATGCAGACGATTACTCCCGCCGACGTTTTGGCTACTCTCTCCCGGCGGTATCGAGAGCACTACGGGGAGCGCCTCGTGGGCGTTTATGCCGTGTCTAACATGCCATTTTGGGATGAATGGGGCGAGGCGGATGACGATGTTCGCGCCGTTGAGGTGGTGGTGGTTCTGCGCGGGCCGTACGACTTCTTCGAGGAGACCGACCCGGTCGTAGACATCGCGACCGAGGTGAGCGAGGCGTTCGACTGGTGGATGGGGGTCTTCGCTCGGCACGCCGCCGATGATGACGATCTGGCCGACTGGGCGCGCGCGAGGGGCATTGAACTATGACCCATGTACAGAGGCGGATCAGGAGTGCGGGGCAGCGATTGGAGGCAGCCCGCCTGCTTCATCGTCGTGGGTTTGCAGCCGATGCCATGAGCCGGCTTTACTTCGGTGTGCTGGAGGGAGCTCGTGCGCTTTTGCTGCTACGCGATCTCGCGCCGAAGACACACAAAGGCGTCGGAATGAAGCTGGCCGAGCATTTCAGGTCGGATGTCGATATCGGATTGCTGTCGAAGCTGCGCCAGCATCGCGAAGGGGCCGATTATCATCTTCGGATGCCTCCGGCCGAGATCGTCGATCGCTTCATCCGTGCGTCCGGCCAGTTCGTAAAACAGGCGGAAGAGGTGGTGGAATCCGCGGCGTCTTGATGTGGTGAGTCCTGAGCGTCCCCCGGGAGATCAGTGTTTCACGTGAAACAAAGAGCGCCCTCGGCACCGTGGGGCCGCACAGCCGCGCGTCCTCACAAGAAGAGCTTCTTCACTCCTCAATCGCCGGGCGCACGAAGCCGTCGTGCGCGGCGAGGCGGCGGCGGGCTTCGGTGGCGTCCACCTCGGCCAGCAGCATGACGAGGGCCGTCTTGACGTGGCCCTCGCATCGGTCGAGCGTGCGGGTGGCCGTCTCGTAATCTACGCCGGTCACCATCATGACGGTGCGGTTCGCGCGCTCGACGAGCTTCTGGCTCGTCCGCTGCAGGTCGACCATCATGTTCTTGTAGACGGTGCCCATCCGAATCATGGCGGCCGTCGTGATCATGTTGAGCACGAGCTTCTGGGCCGTGCCGCTCTTCATCCGCGTCGAGCCCATGACGACCTCGGGGCCGACGACAGGGCAGATGGTGACGTCCACCTCGACGTTGAGCTGCTCGCGGGGCACCGTCGAAAGAAAGATCGTCGCGCAGCCGAGCTCGCGGGCGTGGTTCACGGCCCCGACCACGTACGGCGTGCGCCCGCTGGAGGCAATGCCGCAGACCACGTCGTGCTCGGTGACGCCGGCCTCGCGGAGTGCCTGGGCGCCGTCGGCCTCGATGTCCTCGGCGCCTTCCTGCGAGCGGAAGACGGCCTGGCGCCCGCCTGCGATGAGGCCTTGCACGAGCTCGGGATCCGCGCCGAAGGTAGGCGGGATCTCGGAAGCGTCGAGGATGCCGAGACGTCCGCTCGTGCCCGCACCCACGTAGAAGAGGCGGGCGTCGTTTTTGAACGCCGTGACGACGTGCTCCACAGCCTCCGCAACGTGCGAGAGCTCCTCACGCACGGCGATGGGCACGCGGTGATCTTCGGTGTTGATGATCTCCAGAATATCGCGCACCGAAGCCATGTCGATGTGCTCGGAGCGCGGGTTGCGCTGCTCGGTGGCGAGGGATTGGAGTTGGTCGAACAGCGCGGAGGAATCAGCCATGGGACGCAGGATACAGTTCAGGCAGCGAGCCCCTCATGTTTCACGTGAAACGTCGCAGACGCTCACGCCTGTAAGCGAGCGCAGCGACTCACGACGTGAATGCTGCACGAGGCGGAGGCGATGGTTTGAAAGAGCAACCTCGCGTCAGGTTGCAGTTCGTGAGCGCCGGTAGACGAGCGCCAGGGCAACCAGGGCGATCAGGGCTCCACCGCTCAGGTAGTAGATCCAGGTCGAGGCGGCGGAGAGGTGAAGGGGGCGCGGGTTGCCGTACAGCACCGGTGCCGCCCAGAAGAAGGGACTGCTCGTTTGAGGGTTCGATCGGAGATAGTCCAGTTGTGCGCGCTGGAGCGCAACGTCTTTGGGGTGCCCGGCTTGCAGGTGCCGGTAAAACGCGGTCGTCAGCGTGACGGCGGCTTGGTCGTCCGTGGGCCAGAGCGTCGACAGCGTGCTTTGCGCGCCCATAGCCCGGAAGGCGTATTGCAGACCCATGGGCCCTTCGCCAGATTGGTGCAGGCCGCGTGCCGTGCTGCATCCGCTCAAAACGACGAGCGGGATCGGACTGCGGTGGCGCTCCAACTCGTGGAGGAACAGGAGCCCGTCCTGGGCTGAGTTGTCGGGGGGCGCATCGGCCCCGCGCAGGACGAAGAGGTTGTCGCGCGGATCGGTCTCGCTCACGAGGGCGTGCGATGCCAGATGCAGCACGCGGGTTTCATCCTGTAATTCGTAAAAGGCGGATTCGGTGGCAGCATCATCGAGCAGGATGCGCCGGCGCCCGAACAGGTCGTTCAGCGTAGCCATCTCCGTTTGGACGCCGGGAAGCGGGGGCAGAGCACCTCCGGCGTCGACGCGGTTGCGGATAGAGGTGGGGAGGGTGGGGGCGGCAGCAAAGTCCGTCTGGCCGAGGGCAACGACATCGAAGCGCGGCGGCTCGCTCGTGGTCGAGTCGGTAATGAGCGCTGTGCCGAGCTCCGTTCCAATCGGGTGGTCTTCGATCAGGTAATGTGCTTTTGAGTAGGCGAAGCGGCCCGGCGTCTCGCGCACGAGCATACTGAAGGGCAGACGAAAAAGCGGCCCATCGGGAACGATGAGGAGGCGCTCTTCAGCATGTAACAGACCGGCGACCGGACCGATCAGCTGGTCGTGCAGCTGGTTCAGTGTGTGGAGGTCGAAGCGGGTAGCGTCAATGTCGATATCGGGGCCGGCGTTGGGGCCGAGCATCGGGCTGAGCGCGGGCAGGGTATGTTCGAGCGCGTCGTGCTCGATGTGCAACGGGACAGTGTGCAGGGAGTCGGGCGTAAGGACGAAGACGAACGAGCGCGGTGGACGCTCATTTTCTGGATCATCGACAAAGAAGGAAAGGAGCGTCTGGTTGTTTGCGCGGAGGCGAGTCTGGATGGCGTCGATCGAGGGGGGCGGGAGATCGCCGAGGCCGATCAGCGTGCGCCGCTCGGCCATGAGGTTGGCTTCTTGCGTTTGCAGGTTGGCCCGGTCTGCGCTCGGGCTGGATTGGGCGAGGCGGGTGCGCGTTTCGATGAGGGCGGTAGTCAGGCTGTCAAACCGCGCACGCTCGCTGGACGACAGCTCGTTCGTGATGCGGGCTTGCATGCGGGCATCTTGTAGGTGGCGCGCGCGGGTACGTTCGAGCACGCGGAAGGCATCGCGGTAGCGCTCTTGGGCAACAAGTACGCGCACGAGTCCCCGGTACGATGTGCTCCAGAGGTCGAAGGCGGCTGCGGCCCATCCGGTGGCACGGAGCGAGGCGCGGTACTCCTCGATTACGTCGATGGACTGGCGATAGCGGGCTTCGGCCTGGGTCCACTTGCCCTGGCGCTCGAACGCGCTCGCGAGCCGGTACAGCACCCGGCGCTGGTGCTCCATCGTCGTGCCTTGCTCGGCATAGTCGAGCGCGCGCCGCAGCGGCGGTACCGCTTCGGCCAGGGCGCCCTCTTTGAGGTGGACGTTCCCCTGCTTGAGGTACGCTAACACGAGCTCATCGGTGTAGCCGAGGCGCTCGGCGATCTGCTGGCCGCGTCGCAGGTAGATGTGGGCCCGGTCGTAGTCGCCGACGAGGGCGTGGGCTTCGCCGAGCATTGTGCTGGCTCGGGCGCGCCGGTTCAGGCGATCCTTCGGGAAGATCGACAGCGCTCGGGAGATCAGGTCGATCGAGCGGTGGTAGGCCGCTGTCTGGATAGAATCGGAAGCGGTCGGGGGGCTATCCAGGATCAGATCGCCTTGATAGAACAGGGCGCGCCCCAGGAGCTCGCGCACGTCATCGGTGCGGGGCTGGCGGGGGCTGACGAGCTGCTCGGCTTCTTCGTAGTAGTGCCGCGCCCGCTCCATGTCGCGCACCCGTTGCAGGGTGATGCCGAAGTTGAGCATCATCTGCGCCCGCCGCAGCGTATCGGAGGGCGGAATGTAGCTGAGGGCTTGAAGGAAGTCGTCGACCGCCTCCGAGGCGTTGCCGAGCCGGTAATGCTGATAGCCGCGCATGTGATACATCAGCTTGAGGCGCGACGAGTCCGCGACGGTGCGGAAGCGCTGGAAGAAGGTTTCGTATTCGCGCAGGGCATCACCGAACTCATCGAGCTCCCGGTGGCCGAGCACAGTCCAGAAGTACGTCTGCATGATTCGCTCACGCGCCACCGAGGCGGGCATGGGTACAGTGTCCTCAGATGAGGGGGGTGGGGCGTCGGCCGAGGGGGGGAGGAGCGGCTCATAACACTGGCGCGCCTGCTCGGCATCGTCGATCAGCTGCTGGGGGGCCTGCCGATGGCGCTGGCGCTCGGCCGTCGTGGTGTGAGCCTCCCACTGCAGGTCCCGGAGCCGTTCGCGGCTCGCCTCGGCGCGTTCATAGAGCCGGTCGCAATCGCTGGAGGGCGCTTGGCCTACAGCAGACGGTATTACCAGACCGATGCCGAGTGCAGCGAGAAAAACAAAGCGCGCAACTTGCAGCAGCAACGGCGGAGCACTACGTTGTGGGAAAGCCATGGACTACGATGGACGCAAACCGATGGAAGGTGGGGATGCTTTATGATAGCACATTCAAAGGACACTTTGTACATGCTTCACCTGGACGATGACGACAACGGGAACGGGGGCGGTGGGGGATCGGACGACCCGTCCTCGGACAATGACGATGAATATGAGCCCGAGCCTGGCCAGTCGGGCGGGGGCGGCGGCGATGGTGGAGCCATTCTGTAGCCGTCCCGCGCGAGGGGGACGACGAACGAAACCGCGGCGCCTCCCGTACGCTTGTCTGCTGTTGCCCCGCTGCTCTGACCCTCGCCGATCCGTGCCCTGCCGATGATTCTTCGCACGCTCCACCTGCAATCCTTCCGGGCTCATGAGGAGACGGAGCTGACGTTGGCTTCCAAGGTTAACCTCTTGTACGGGCCCAACGGGGCGGGGAAGACGAACGTGCTGGAGGCCATCCACTACCTGTGTCTCACAAAAAGCTTCATTGCCTCGCGCGATCGCTACGCCGTGCGCAAGGGCGCGCCGTACTTTCAGGTGGAAGGGCGGTTCGATGGCGCGCGGCGCTCGGATCTGCGGGTGCGCATCGTGTACGTGCCCAGTGAGGGCAAGAAGGTATTCGTCAACGGTGCGCCCCTCGACCGGCTCGCCGAGATCGTGGGAATGCTGCCCGTGGTCGTCTTTTCGCCGCAAGACCACGCCCTCACGGCCGAGGGGCCCAGCGAGCGCCGTCGCTTCCTGAATAACATCCTCAGCCAGGCGCGGCCGCTCTACCTCGATGAGCTGATGAAGTACCGCCGCGCGCGCCGCCAGCGCAACGAGCTGCTGCGCCAGTACAAGAAGCGCTCGGGCGGGCCGCCGGAGTCGGTGCTCCAGCCGTGGACGGAGGAACTCGTCACCCTCGGCAGCCGCGTTATCGCCAAGCGGTCCCAGTTTCTGCAGGCGTTTTCGACGTATCTGACCGAGGCGTATCAGCAGATTGAAGCCGTCGCCGAGAAGCCGAGCATCGAATACGACACGATTGCCGATCTCCCATCGGAGGCCACGGCCGAGTCGGTTGCCGTGGTGTTTCGTGCGGAGTTGGACCGGGTCGCACAGCGCGAGCGTGAGCGGGGCACGACGCTCGTGGGGCCGCAGCGCGATGAGCTCATCTTTCGCCTCGATGATTTCGAGGTGCGCCGCTACGGCTCGCAGGGCCAGCACCGCACCTTTGGGATGGCACTCAAGCTGGCGCAGTACTTTTTTCTGCGGGACGAGCTCGACGAACAGCCGCTCCTGCTACTGGATGATGCCTTCGGCAAGCTGGATCCCGACCGATCGGCCGTCTTTTTGGAACTGCTTCAGTCCGATGCTGTGGGGCAGAGCCTGGTGACGGCGACGCGGCGGGGGCCGTTCGAGGGCGTCGTGCCGTTCGACGCAGAGGCGCATCGGGCGATCGAAATCACCCGGCAGCACACCGCTGCCGAGACCGCCACGCCATAGCCGCGTGCCCGTCCGAAGCGCCCCGATGGTTTTCTGACGACTCAACTCTCACTCTGGTATGAACATACAGCAACAGCCCTCCGGTGCGAAGGCGCCGAGCGCGTTTCACGTGAAACATTCCCGGTCCTCCGGTGCGCATCATAGAGCCACTGGATGGCACCGGATATCAGCCATACTACTTGTAGCGGTGCTCGTCCTCGGCGTGGCGGGATGTACGACGGGCGTCAGTCCGATTTCGGGCAACCGGCGGGCGTACGGGTACACGTGGGAGCAAGAGAAACAACTCGGCCAGCAGGCCGACGAGCAGATCGTCAACCAGTACGGCCTCTATGACAACGAGGAGGTCCAGCAGTACGTGGACCGGGTGGCGCGCGACATTCTGGAGGACAGCCACATGCGCCGCCCCGATACGCCCGCGCAGTTCCGCGAGACGGAGTTCACCTTTCGCGTGCTCGATAGCCCGGTCGTCAACGCATTCGCGCTACCGGGCGGCTACGTGTATGTGACGCGCGGGCTGATGTCGCACCTCAATAACGAGGCGCAGCTGGCCGTGGTGCTTGGTCACGAGATCGCCCACGTCGCCGCGCGGCACGCCTCCCAGCAGGCGGCCAAGCAGCAGTTCGCCCAGCTCGGCCTGATCGCCGGCGCCATCGGGGGGGGACTGGCGGGCATCTCGGCGGGCAACATCCTGCAACTGGGCAGCCAGGCCACGCAACTGCTCTTCCTCAAGTACAGCCGCGACAACGAGCGCGAATCCGATCAATTGGGCGTCGAATACGCCGCGATGAACGGTTACGACGTGAGCGAAGCGGCCGGCTTCTTCGAGTCGCTGGAGCGCATTCAGGAGCAGAGCGGCCAGCCGCTGCCCACGTGGCAGTCGAGCCATCCCGATCCCGGCGCGCGTGAGCAGACGATGCGCCAGCTCGCGACAGACTGGCGCCAGCGCCTGCAGCAGCCGTTAGATGCGATCAATCAGGATGTCTACTACGCTACCCTCGACGGCGTCGTCCTCGGTGAAAACCCCCGCCAGGGCTTCACGCGCGACGACATGTTTTACCATCCCGACCTCGCCTTCCGGTTTCCGGTGCCGCCCTCATTTCAGGTCATCAACCAGCCCCGGCAGGTGGCCCTCGTCGAAGAGCAGCAGCGCGCCATCATCCAGTTCCGGATTGCAGAAGAGGACACGCCCCGCGACGCGGCGGCCCCGATCATCGGGGCCGATGGGGTCACGGTGCAAGAGCAGGGGCCGATGCAGGCCGGATCGTTGCCCGGCTATTTCGTCGAGGCCGATTTCCAGACGCAGCAAGGCCAAACTATCCGCCTGATCAACTTCAACGTCGAATACGAGGGGCGGGTTTACAGCTTCATCGGATACGCGGTGCAATCTGATTTTAGCACATACCGCGACCGGTTCCTCCGCACGATGCGCAACTTCGCTCCGCTCACCGATCCGGAGATCCTCAACGTCGAGCCGACGCGCATCGCCATCCGGCGCGTCACCCAGGCTGGGCCTTTCGAGTCGTTCCTGCCGGCCACGCTTCCGGATGATCTCCCGCCGCCCCGCATGGCGATCCTCAATCAGGTGCAACTCAATCAGTCGATCGAGCCGGGCCGGTCGCTAAAGCTGCCGCGCTGACGGACACATGGGCGCTATCGTTTCATCTCGCCCACACCTGCTTCGGCCTCGTCCTCGTCGGTGGGAGGGATGACGCGCCCTTCGCCGCCGAGCACCATCCGGTCGTCCAGATAGGCGTAGACGCGCATTTTGATGTGCTTCTGCGATTCGATCTTCTCCGAGACGCGCACCTCCAGCTTCACCTCCGAGCCGACCGGCACCGGCCGCAGAAAACGGCACGAGATACCGACGGCGATGCTGCCGTGGCCGGGGAAGTCGCGCCCGAGCACCTTCGAGATCAGCCCCAGCAGAAAGACGCCGTGCACGATCGGTTTGCCAAAGCGAGAGCGCTCGGCCGCGTATTCTTCGTCGACGTGGATAGGGTTGTCGTCGCCGGTGATGTCGGCGAACGTTTTCACGTCCTCGGCGCTGATGAGCCGCGTGGACGTGTAGGAGTCGCCGATCTCGATCGATTCGTATGTGTTGGACATGAGGAAGGAGCGTCAAAGGTGCAGAGGGAACGGCGAAGCAGTACAACCCAAATAGACAACCACGGCCCAAGTTAGAAACCAGCCGCATAAAAGTTTAGGGCATGCGCTGATTGGCACCCGGTTTCCCGTTTTGTAGTCTATTTTACCGTAGTTAAATTCCTGTTTTTAAAGAGCTTGTGATAATTGAATCCGAAGAATATCGAACAGGCGATCGGCAATGCGGTCCCACGTATTTTCGCGCAGGATGCGCTCGCGGCCTCGCCGGCCGAGACGCTCGGCGCGGTCGGGGTAAGTGAGCAGGTTCATAGCGGCGGAGGCCAGCGCATGCGCATCGCGGGGCGGGACGAGCAGGCCGGTTTCGCCATCGCGTACGGCATCGGGGACGCCGCCCGCGCGGGCCCCGATAACGGGTTTGGTGCAGGCACCAGCTTCGAGAAAGACGATGCCAAAGCCCTCGACGTCGGGCACGGCTTCGCGAGAGGGCATGACGAACACATCGCAGGCGTTGTAGTAGCGCCTGAGTTCGGGTCCGGCTATTTTCCCGGCGAAGTGCACCCGGTCGCTCACGCCCAGATGGCGCGCCAGCGCATCCAGCCGGCCGCGGTCTGGACCGTCGCCGACGACGACGTACGCGACGTCGGGCACTGCCTCGGCGATTTGCGGAAGGGCGCGCAGGGTCGTGTCGATGCCTTTGCGCGGGACGAGCCGGCCCACGGTGAGGAGCACGCGGCGCCCCGCCAGTCCCAGTGCTTCGCGCACGGCGGAGGCGTCCTGAGGGGCGAAGCGCACCGGATCGGTGCCGTTGGGTAGGACAGTCGTGCGGTTGTCTGGCACGCCCAGGTCGTGGAGCAAGCCGGCCGTGTAGCGGCTTACGGGCACGAAGTGGTCGGTGCGGGCAGCGATGAAGCGGCGGAGGGCCCGGTACCCTCCATCGAGTGCCGGCGGCATCGGGTTGAAGAGCAGCTCGCGCCCGTGGGCCGCGCAGACGATACAGCGCGGATAACCGGTGAGCTGGCGCGCCAGAAGGGACGCCGCTACCGTGGGCCACTGCGCATGGAGCGCCACGTCGACCCGGTGGCGGCGGGCGAGGACCGGCAGAGCGGCGAGCGCCGGTCCTACGAGCAGGTCGGGCCGGGCGGGGAGGCGATAAACGGGAAAAGGCAGAGCCTCATCCACGGTCTCCGCCGTAGGCCGCCGGGGCGCGACGACGGCCAGCGCGGCGGCATGCTCGGCCAAGCGCGGGGCCAGCTGGGCAGCGTATGTCTGGATGCCGCCCACATCGGGCGGGAAATCTTGCGTAACAAAAAGGCAGCGCATCAGCAGGGCGGTGCGGCGAAAGCATCCGGCGAACAGGTGTGGGGGCTCGCAGCCCGCGCGGGTCGCGATCGAAGTACGCCCGCGCGGCGCCTATCGGAAAGCTGCATCACCGCACTTGTTTCGTGGACCCTGGAGGCGCTCCGCATCGGGAATGCGAAGCGGGGAGCAGGGGGCCGTCCTGTTCGCGCTGACGCCATGCTACGCCCATCCGGCCCGGGGCTGATGAGCGGGAACGCGAGAGGATCCGCCCATTCGTTCGATCAGACGGTTGAGCAGCCAGGGCCACGGCAGGCCAAGCAAGATGAGCAGGTACGTCGAGGCCGCGAAGAAAATGTTCATCGTAAGGAGGATGCCAATGTGCATGCTGACGACCAACATTACAATGGGATAGCGGAAGCGCCGCCACCACATCAGGAAGCTGAGCGCCTCGGCCACGAGGCCGAAAAGGAGCGCCGCTGTGCCCCAGTGGTAATCCGCGAGGATGAGTTCTTGCAACACGTTGGGGTCGAAGGCGCCGAGCTTCGAAATCGTATCCACTCTGCGCTCGGCGATCCACAGCAGCAGGTGCTGCCCATGCGGCCACGTGATGCCGGTGCCGATGAGCTTGCAGACCGCGGCAGAGGTGTAGCCCAGCCCGATGAAGAAGTAGAGGAAGCCCATCGTGAAGCGCTGCCGATTCCTCTCATCCGCGAAGAAGAGGCTGGTGAGCGCGAGTGCCAGGATGCCCATGCCCACGAGGTTAGAGCCGTGCGAGATTTCGCCCAGTGAGTAGCGGGCGGTGTACTGCAGGTGGAAGAGGGCGAGGGCGAGGGCGTAGCTGGGCCGCCAGATGCGGAGGAAGCCCAACCCGCCCAGCAGCGTCACGAGCGCCGCGTTGCCCACGGCGAGGTAGTGGTCAAACAGGAAGGAGACATCGAGATACTGGGCGATGCCCAGTGGCAGGATTACCTCGGTGATGTTACGCTGGATGTAAAAACCCCAGTCCCAGCAAAAATTCACCATGTAGACGATCAGAAAAAACTCGACGGCGCGAACGTACAGCCGATACCCACGGGTGCCGGCGGCGTCGGCGGTGAAGAGTTCACGGGAGAGGGTGTTGAGGGCGCGCTGCATGGTAGAAGAAGCCGAAGTGATGAAGCTGCGAAGAAGGGGAGAAGGGTGCTACCGGCCACCGGCCGCAGCGAGCGCAGGCCGGCGGAGCGCCGGGTTAAGCTCCAGCGAGTCGGGCGTGATGAACATGACCGGCATGGCCTGTACAGCCACCGAGTCCCCGGATAGCTCACCGCGCACCTTCATCACCAGCAGCGGATTACTCAACGTGCGCGATTTCGCGAACATGTTACGCAAGCCGTTTTGGCGTCGGGGCGTCCACGTATCCGTCTTGGAGACGTAATTAGCTACGTCGTTCTGGTTGATGCCCTGCGGCACGAGGGGATAGGGGGCGCCGGGCAGCTCGGCAAACGCCACCGTGTCCCACGGGACTGCGTCAATATCGGGCGGCATCTCGCGGACGACGGCGCGCGTCCACGGATTGCCGGCTTGCGAGAACATCGGGTAGATGCTGAACGGCCAGAACTCGCCCAGATGCGTGGCCACGAGCAGAGCGTAGACGAGCAGCGTGCCGAGGGTGATGCGAAGAGCTTTGCGGCGAAATGTCATGGCGATCAGGGGGAAGCGTTCGTCGAAGTGCGGAGCGCAGGTTTCTGCACAGAATTAACGGGCTGGCGGCCCCACCGGACCGGCACGGCGGGATCTAACACCCGGGGCGACCATTGACCTCATCCTATCGTCTCCCCAAACAACCCACGCGCCGGATTGCCCGGCGGCCCCACGTGGGGAGCATGTACGCCCTGTCCTATGTCGATGTACCAACCGCTGCGAAAAAGTTTCCAACGCTGGCGCGCTCGGTGGCGCGCCTTTGCGGCCACGCAGCGAGGCAAGCGCACGATCAAAGCAGGGCGCTACGCCCTGACGGCGGCCGTGTTGGGCTACCTGGGATACCGGCTGACGACCATCGGATGGGAGTCCATCTGGACCGCGCTGCCCCGCACGCCCTGGTTTTACATTATCTTCCTGGGCATGTACCTGACGTTGCCCATCTTCCAGGCCGTCATTTACGGCCTCATCTTTGGGTTGCCAGTCCGGGAAATCTTTCCCGCGGCGCTCAAGAAGCGGGTCTACAACAAAGACGTGATGAGCTACTCGGGGGAAGTCTACCTCTACTTCTGGGCGCGCGACCGGGTCGAGATGTCGGGGCGGGCAATTATGCATGGGATTAAGGACAACGCCATTGTTTCGTCGATCACGTCGACGCTGGTGGCGTTTGGCTTGTTGGCAGTTTTCTTCTTCAGCGGCCTCGTGGTGTTGCCCCCGTTTATCGCGGGGCACCAGATCGCTTATATCGTGGGGGCCGCGGTCGTGGGGGCGGTGCTCGTGGGTGTGGGCATCAAGTTTCGCCGGACGATTCTGCAGCTGCCGGGTACCACTATTCTGGCCCTCTTTGGGCTGCACTTCATGCGGTTGGTTATCGTGCAGGGGTTACAGGTTACACAGTGGGAGGTCGTGGCGCCCGAGATCGATCTCAACATCTGGTTCACCTTTCTGGCTGTGCAAATCATTGGTAATAGTATCCCCCTGATTCCCAGCCGCGACCTCGTGAGCGTCGCCGCAGCCATCGAAGTGGCTCGTGCGGTGCAGGTCCCGCAGGCGCTCATCGCGGGCCTCATGGGGGTGCACAGCCTGCTCGATAAGACGCTGAACCTGATTCTCTTCGCTGCCGTTTCCGTCTGGGATAAAGAGTCGTTGCAGCCAGTGTCAAAAGCGAATGAATGGCCCGAGGGACTCGGGCCGGATGCACCCGATGCGGCGCACGATCGGGCGGCAGCGAAGGCGAAACCGGATCAGGTAGTGACGAACCCGCCGTCCGAGTAGCTTCGAGTAACTTGCCACGGGTACGGGTATACGAATGCATCGCCCGCGTGCGTTACCTGAGCCCATCCCCAAGCGGCTTAGGTCGTGGTGTTATCCCGAATTATCGCGCGCTTGCGCCCCTGTTATGATCCATCGGAAGCTTCTACTTTTTCAGTTCGTGTTGCTTCTTCCACTCTTTGCGGGCCTGAGCTCTGGCACCGAGGCATCGCCCCCCGCCGATACCTCCAAGATCATGGTCGATGACTTCGAATCGTACCCCGTGGGTGAGTTTCCCCGGCGCTGGGTATTTGTGGACGAGGATCGCACCCTCAAGTCGTTCGAGGACGCGCGCGAGCCGGGCGAGGAATTTTTCATCGCCGAGGAAGACGATAATCAATTTCTGCGCGTCAATACCCGTGACGAGGCGCAGCGCTACACCCTACGCAACGGAGAGGAGTTCGACTGGAACCTGAAGCAGCATCCTTGGCTCCAATGGGAGTGGCGGGCTCGGCAACTGCCCGAGGGCGCGAGCGAACGCGGCCAGAACGACGCCGGCGCCGCCATGTATGTAACCTTTGGTACCGACTGGCTGGGCCGGCCGAAAAGTATCAAGTACACCTACAGCTCCACGCTGCCGGTGGGGGCGGTAGTTTCCTTTGGCCCGCTCAAGGTGCTGGTCGTCGACTCGGCACGGGAGCCACGGCTTGGCCAGTGGAAGACCGTGCGCCGCAACGTCATCGCCGACTACGAGCAGATATTTGGCGGGCAGCCGCCGAACCGGCCGGTGTCCATCACCGTTTGGAGCGACTCGGACACCACCAGCGATGTCGCCCGGGTGGATTTCGACAGCATCCAGCTGCTTCCCCCGCTTCGGCGATGAGTGCGCGCTTGCGTGCCGAGGCTCATTGATTCCTCCAGTCCTATGAACCGTCTTTTCGAGTGGTTGCGCCCCTTCATCCGCGCCGTCGTGCGGCACGCCGGATGGGTGCTTGCCCTGGCCGTGCTGGTAACCGCCAGCGGATTCTACTTCGCCCAGCACCTGCGCATCGACACCGACCTCGCCAACCTGATCCCCGATAGCTACGAGAGCGTGCAGGCGCTGGACCGCCTCCGTGCCACCGTCGGCAGCGAGAAGGAGGCCGCGGTGGGCATCGTCAGCCCTTCGTTCCAGGCCAACAAGGCGTTCGCCGAAGACTTCATTCCGAAAGCCCTGGCGCTGACCGGCGATAACCGCGAGGAACCGTATCTGACGCGCGTCGAGTACCGGCGCAACACCGAGTTTCTCAAGAACAACGCGCTCTATTTTGCCACGCCGGATGAGTTGAACGACGTCGAGCAGTTTCTGCGAGACGAGATCGAGCGGGCCAAACAGGAGGCCAATCCCTTTTACTTCGAGCTGGACGATGAGGAGGGGGAGGGCGAGCGCGACTCGACCGCGCAGGAGTTGCAGTCCAGCTACAATCAACTCGTGGGGCAGGAGTACCCCATCTCGCCTGACAGCACCACCCTGGTGTTGAACTTTTACCCCTCCGGAGCGCAGACGGACATCGGCTTCATCGACAACCTGTACACCGATCTGCAGGCGCTGGTCGACCGGATGGAGCCGCAGTCGTATCATTCGGAGATGCGGGTGGTGCTCTCCGGGGCGTTACAGCGCCAACTCGTGGAGGTGCGCACCATCCAGAACGATGTGTTTGGCTCCTTCGGGGCGGGCGTCGGTACGGTGCTTCTCGTGGTGATGCTGTACTTCATGTACAAGGCCATCCGGGCGCGAGCGGGCGGCGGCTGGTCGGGGCGTGTGCTGCTGATGGAGCTGGCGCGCTCACCCGCGATGGTGCTGCTGATCGCCGTCCCCCTGCTGATGAGCCTGCTGTGGACGGGCGGCGTGGCGTATCTGGCCTTCGGCACGCTCAACCTGATGACCTCGACACTCGGGCTCGTGCTCTTTGGCCTGGGCATCGACTTTGGCATTCACTACTACGGCCGCTACGCCGAGGAGCGCGCCGAGGGCCAGTCGGTCACGGAGGCGGCCGAGATCAGCTTTGTGAGCACCGGCCAGGCCATCGCCGTGGGCGCATTCACGACGGCCTCGGGCCTGTACGTGCTCGGCGTGGCCGATTTCAAGGGCTTCAGCCAGTTTGGCGTCATCGCCGGTACGGGCGTGCTATTCGCGCTGATCGCGATGATTGTCGTGATGCCGGCGCTCATCGCCCTGTTCGAGCGCTCCGGCATCCTCAACCTGACGGCCGCCGCAGCCATGCCTACCCAGAACGCCGCTCCAGTGGAGGACGAGCCGCCCTTCCCGATCGCGCGGCCCATTGTCATGGGGAGTATGGTCGCCGTCGTCGCGGCGATCGTGCTGCTGCCGCGCGTCAGCTTCGAGTACGACTTCGGCGAGTTGGAGCCGGAGTACACCGAATACAATCAGAAGAAAGAGGTCATTGAGCGCGCCCGCGAGGTGGGGGGGGAGAAGCGCAATCCGGCCTACGTCGTCGTCGATTCGCCGCAGGAGGCCGAAAAGGTCGCCAACGCCGTCCGCGAAAAGGCGCAGCGCGACACCACCTCGCCCACGATTCTCGACGTCGAAACACTGCAGGAGCGCTTCCCGCTGCGTGATTCCTCGAAGCAGGCCAAGCTGCAGCGCGTGGCCGAGATTCGCGAGCTGCTCAACAGCAAGTACCTCCGCAACGAAACCTCCGAGACGATCCAGCAGCTGCGCCGCGCGGCCCAGACGCGAGCGCCGATTGCCATCGAGCAGGTGCCCGATTACCTCCGCAAGCAGTTCACCACGAAGTCGGGCGAGGTGGGCACGTTCGTGATGATTTATCCATCGGTGGGCCTCTCGGATGGGCGCAAGTCGCTCGAATTTGCCGAAGACGTGGGCACGATTCGCGCGGCCGATGGCGCGGTCTACCACGCGGGCTCGACCTCGCTCGTGGCCGCGGATATGCTGCGGCTGATGCAGAAGGAGGCGCCGTGGATGGTGGGCGCGACGTTCGTCATCGTGGCGCTGCTGATGGGAATCAACTTCCGCTCGATTCGCTGGGCCGGGCTGGCGCTGATTCCGCTCGTCGTAGGCGTGCTGTGGATGCTCCTGCTGATGGAGGTGCTCGGCCTCAAGCTCAACTTTTACAATCTCGTGGTGCTGCCGGCGGTGCTGGGCATCGGCAACGACGCGGGCGTGCACCTGGTGCACCGCTACCGCGAGGAAGGGCTCGGGTCGATCCGCCGCGTGCTCCGCTCGACGGGCGAGCACGTCACGATGGGCTCGCTCACGACGATGATCGGCTTCGGCGGCCTGCTACTGAGCTTTCATCCGGGCCTGCGCTCGATTGGCGAATTGGCGGTCGTGGGCATCGGGACGACGCTGCTTTCGGCGGTGCTCTTCCTGCCGGCGCTGCTCCAGTGGCTCGAAGACCGCGAGGCGACGCCCAGCGGCATCGAGGCTGCCCCGGGCGAGCCGCACTTCTCGGTAAACGGTCATCCGCAATCCGCCTCGTCCGCGCGCCAGGCCGATCTGCCCGAGTCCGGCTGAGCAGCGATTATTCCGCTCCGGCCGCGACTTTCAGCACGAAGCGCATCCCCACGGCCCGGTGATCGGAGGGCGGATTTGCGCCGCCGCCTATTACAAAAGCGTCCAGTGCCTCAATGCGATCCGGCGTGTAAAAGATGTAGTCGATCTTGCGCGTCGGCGCATCAGCCGGATACGTGCCGATCGAATCGGCGGGGGCGGTGGAGGCGCTGTCGGGGAACGCCGGGCGCAAGTCGATGCCGTCGAGCAGCAGGCGCAGCGTGGCATCGGGATCGGGGCGCGTCGTGTCCTGCGTGGCGGACCAGACGGCGTTGAAGTCGCCGATGAGGAGCACGGGCCGACTGGCATAGCGCTCGTAGATGCGGCGGACTTCGGCGGCTTGCGTTTCGCGGGTAGCCTGCTCGAAGGCTTCGAGATGGACGTTGATGACGACGAGCGTGACGTCGCCGACGTCGATTTCGGCGACCTGTGCGAGGCGGTCGAGGTAGAAGGCGTCGCTCCAGAACGGGCGCGACGTGCGCGTCAGCTCGATGCGCTCGTGACGTGCGATCGGATAGCGGCTGAGCACGGCCTGTCCGGAAAGCACGCGGCCGAAGTGGACGGCGGGATCGGCGCTGTAGGGGAAGGGCAGGTAGTGCTCGTCCCAGTTGACGGCCGTGGCCGAGGCGGCGTAGCCCAGCCGGGTGGCCAGCGTGTCGAGCTGATGGGTGTCGTACGACCGCGCCGCCCCGACATCGATCTCCTGAAACCCGATGATGTCGGCACTGGCCTCGCGCAGCAGCTCGGTCGCTGCATCCATGTTGGCTGCGTACAACGATTCGCTGCGCACCACCGGCTCGTTGTTCGTCATCCCCGAGAGGTAGCCGATGTTGTACGTCAGCGCCGTGAGCGTGTCGCGGGCGGCGGCGGGTGCAGCGTCGTACGTCGTCGTCACCGCCATTCGGTCCTCCGGCAGCGGCCCGGAGCTGGCCCAGAAGAAGAAGCCGACGAACAGGCCGATGAGCAGTAAAACCGTCCAGCCGAGAGTGCGGAGGGTGCGCTTCATGTCCTGGAGCGAGTGATGAGTGGCGAGGTGGCGAGTGGTTCCCGGCTCGGATTATACAGCCGTTGCGACTGATTGAGCCAATGCGACGACCTCCTCCGCGCAGCCCCAGGTCAGCGTAAATCCGGCGCCGCCGTGGCCGTAGTTGTGGATGAGGACGCCGTGGTCGCCGACGCGCTCGGTTTCCAGCCGGACGGCGTCGCGCCCCGGACGCAGGCCCACGTGCACGCCGAGCACCTCGGCGTCGTGAAGGCGCGGTTCGAGCGCGCGAGCGCGTTTCAGAATGGATTCCGTCGTGGCGTCGCAGGGCGAGCGGTCCCAGACGCCCTTTTCGGAGGTGCCGCCGAGGATGCAGTCGGGGCCGCGGGGGAGGATGTACGTCATGGCGAGCGGGCCGTGATCGTCGTCGACACAGCGGCGGAGGCCGGGGTTTGTCACGCGCACGACTTGCCCGCGGATCGGAAAGAGCGCATCGTCGCTGCACAGGTCGCGCGCGCCGAGACCGGTGCAGTTGACGACCAGCGGAGCGTCGTCGCACAGGGCGGACAGATCGTCGAAGCCGGCGGGCACGTGATCGATGCGGCCGCCGCCCTCGGTGAAGCGCTGCTGCAGGTAGCGCAGGTACACCGGCGTGTTCATCAGCGGTACGTCGATCGCGAATCCGTCCACGTAGTCGAGGCGCAACTCGTCATCGGTGGCGCGGCGGAAGGAGGGGGCCGCCGGTTTCCACCACGGATCGTCCACCGGCACATCGAACAGCTCGATGAACGTCGTCATCCGCACGCCGGTGGCGGGGGCCTCGGCGAGGCGTTCGAGCGTTTCGCGGGTGGCACGGCTCCACGGCACGACGCGCTCGCGCGGATGCACCTCGTACGGATACCAGACGGCCCCTGCTACGGCGGAGGTCGTGTCGCTCGTCCGGTCGCGCGTGACGATGCGCACGGGGAAGCCTGCGTCCTGCAGCCGAATCGCCGATGCGAGCCCGATCACGCCGGCGCCGACGACGATGGTTGCGGGGCGATTGGGCATGGCGGCGTCACCACGATGTGTTGTACGGACGCGAGGCGTCGCGGGGCTTGGGGAGCACGGCGACGCGCACGCGGCGGTTCATCCGGCGGCCCCGTGCCGTTTCGTTGCTGGCCACGGGGTGCGTCGAGCCCAGGCTGACGACCGTGAAGCGATCCGCCGCGAAGTCGTGCTCGCCAATCAGATGGCGGGCTACCGTCGCTGCCCGAGCAGCCGAGAGCTCCCAGTTGCTCGGGTACTGCTCCTTCAGGGTGCCGGTGATGGGGAGATCGTCGGCGTGGCCTTCGATGCGGATGGTGCGGTCGGGGTAGAGTTCGTTCAGGCGGCTCGCCAGCTCGGCCAGCCGATCGGCGCTGTTCGCTGTGAGCGTGGCCGATGCGGGCTCGAACAGCTCATGAGCCGGGAGCACGGCTACGGTCGTCCCGCCTTCGCGCCGCAGGCTCAGCTCGTACTCCATCCGGTCGATATGATCGTTTAGCACGCGCAGTTCGCGGTAGATGCGGCCGGTGGCGACGTCGTCGTAAAACTGGAGCGAATCGGCCAGTCGTGCGAGGCGGGTGCGCAGCCGCTGGTTTTCGGCCTGCAGCTGCTCCGGCGACGGCTCCTCCGAGGGTGATCCGCCGCGCAGATAGGTGCAGCCGCCCAGCATCAGCGGGAGGAGCACGGCGCAGAGGAACCATCGAGCCATGGCAGGGTGCGGCGATGAGGGCGGCAGCGAGCGTCGATGCAACATACGTCGGACCGTCGACAAAATCTTCTGGAGGGGCATCAGGATGAAGAAGAGGATTCCACCGTCGAGCGCGTCTGGGTCCGACGCGCGCCCCACCAGATGAGTCCGATCACGGCGATGAAGCCGAGCAGGCCGATGGCGATGACGGTGCCGACGGGTTCGCCCGCGGCGGGCCAGCGGGGGGCGTCGTTGGGACCGGTGTAGGGCCAGAGCGCGCGGAGAGCGCCCGCGATCAGGCCGATGAGCGCGGCCATCGTGGCGTCGTGGTAGCGGCTCAGGAGGAAATCGAGCAGCTTGGCGAAGGCGGCGAGGCCGGTCGCGGCGCCGGCGACGAAGGTGGCGATGTAGGCGACATCGACCTGATTGACGGCGTTGAGGGTGGGTGTGTAGATGCCGAGTACTTCGAGCAGAAAGGCCCCGCTGACGCCCGGCAAGATCATCGCACAGATAGCCACGGCGGCCGAGCCAAACACGCGAGGAAGTGAAGGAGCGGCTGCGTTGACCTGCGGGAGCCCGACGAAGAAAAAGGCGCCAAGGGCTGCGACGAGCGCGATGCCCACGAGCAGAGGGCGCACCCGGTCGATCCGCCGCCACGGGATTACCAGCGACGCCGCGACGAGCCCGAAGAAGAGCGCCAGCATGTGGGCCGGGTAACGCTCCATCAGGCCGGGGATAATACGTGCCCCACCGATCAGGGCGGTGACGATGCCGGCGCCGAGCGGCAGCAGCAGCCCCCAATCGGCCGTACGCCAGTGATCGTGCGCTTCCGCCCAATTGGCCCGCACGGCACTCAGCCCGAACGATACCAGCTCGCTAATCGACGCAATGAGCCGCTCGTACACGTTCACAATCAGCGCGATGGTACCGCCGCTGACGCCGGGGATGATGTCGGCGCCGCCCATCAGCAGGCCGCGGATGAAGTAGTCGAGGTGTCGGCGAAGGCGCTGCTTCATGGCGCGAGGCGGGGGGCAATCGGTGAAAACACAAACGGGCAGACGAAATCGTCTGCCCGTGGAGGTGGATACAACGTAGCGGCAACGCTCGGGTTACGACCGGTCGAGTCCCAGCTTACGGCGGACCTGGGCGTTGTGGTACAGGTCCGGGTAGGCATTGCGAAACTCGTCCTTTTTGTTCGGATCGAGCCGGAAGGCGGTCTTCAGCGAGCGGATGGTTTCGTCGGCGCGGCCGAGCGCCATCAACGCTTTGGCCTGGCGGAAGTAGGGGCCTGCGTTGTTGGGCTCCAGCGAGATGGCCTGCCGGTAGGCAGCGAGGGCTTCTTTGGGGTGCTGGGCGTCGAAGAGCGCCTCGGCGTAGTCGAGCCACGCCTGGCGGTTGGCGTCGTCGAGTTCAACGGCGGTTTCGTACGCGCTCAGCGCATCGGACAGGCGGCGGGCGTTGTAGGCGGCGTCGCCCTTCGCTTTCCAGAACTTCGCCGTGCGCGGGCTCAGGTCCAGCGCGTGATTGAAGCACTCCAGCGCATGGTCGTGGTGGTTCTGTGCCTCGTAGCAGCAGCCCAACCCGTACCAGGCTTCCGGATAGGCAAACTCATCCTCCAGCGCGTGGCGGTAGTACGTGCGGGCGGTGTCGTAGGCGCCCAACTCCTCGTATGCGAGCGCGATATTATAAAAGGTCGAAGCGTCGTCGCCCTCCAGGTCGAGCACCTGCTGATAGCTCGCGATTGCCTCTTCAAGTGCGCCCATATTGGCGAGCGCATTGCCCTTGTTGTAGTGGGCGGAGGCAAAGTCGTCTTGGATGGCAATGGCCATGTCGTAGGAGTCGACCGCTTTCTTGTAGCGGCCCATCCGGTTGAGCACGATGCCCCGGTTGTACCAGGCATCCTGCGAGTAGGGATCGATGTCGATGTGCCGATCGTAGCAGACGACGCTGGCTTCGTTGTTGTCGAGGCGGTCATGGCAGTAGCCGAGTTCGTACCACGCCTCGGGGTGCTCCGGTTGCGTCTCGGTGCAGCGCTCGAAGGCATCAATGGCGTCTTCGAGCCGGCTGGCGCGTTCGAGCGTCACGCCCAGGTTGAAGAGCGCCTCGCCGTGCAGCGGATTGACGGAGAGCGCCGACTCGAAGGCGTCGAGCGCCTCGTCGACGCGACCGAGGCTGTCGAGCGTAATGCCCCGGTTGACCATCGACTCGGTATCGACGGGGTTGAGGCTCAGGGCTTCGTCGTAGGCGTCCAGCGCTGCTTCGTGGCGGCCCATGTTATTGAGCACAATGCCGCGGCGCATCCAGCCGTCAGCCAGGTAGGGGTGTTGTTCGATCAGCCGGTCGATTACAGCCAGGGCTTCGTCGAAGCGGCCCTGCTCAAAATAGTACCCTGCGATTTCCTCCAGGGCTTCGGAGTCGAAGTAGGCGGAGTCCTCGCCGTCTTCGTATGCGGCGACGAGTTCGTTCAGGCGGGCTTCGCGGGCTGACTCGTCGAAATCATCGAAGCCGAAGTCGAACATGCTCATAGGGCGCCGGTTAGTGATTCAGTACACAGAGTGCAGCGCGCACGCGTGGCCGTAGGGTGGAACCGCTTTGCCGGGCAACAGCCTGCTGTATTATAACGTGCGCAGACGTCAAGTTGCAAGATGCAAGCCAAATCAACCCTGCTGCAGTACTCCACCAATGTCGGGCGTTACGCGGATGTAAACGTTAGTTTCCCGGATGGGCCTACTTGTTACTTTTGAAGGAATCGATGGGAGCGGAAAGAGCACGCAAGCTGAGCTCTTGGTGGAGCGGCTTCAAGCGGAAGGATACGACCCGCTCGTCGTGCGTGAGCCCGGCGGCACGGCGGTCTCCGAGCGCATCCGGACGCTCTTGCTGGATGCCGACTTGGAGATCGACCCGTTTGCGGAGCTGCTCCTGTTTTCGGCGGCGCGAGCTCAGTTGGTGCGTGAGCGCATTGACCCGGCTCTTGCGACAGGGCGCGTCGTCGTGTGCGATCGTTTCTACGACTCGTCGACCGCCTACCAGGGGGCAGGGCGCGAACTGGGTGAGATGGCCTGGTTGCGCGACTTCCATGCCCGGGTGACCGGCGGCCTCGTTCCCGATCGGACCTACTGGGTCGACGTGCCGCTGGACGTCGCGCTCAAGCGCCGCGGCGCTGATCCATCGGACCGCATGGAAGCGGCCGATGCCGCCTTCTACGACCGCGTGACCGATGCCTATGCCCGGATCGCCCGCGAGGAGGCCGGCCGCATCGTGCGGCTCGACGGGCAGCAGTCCATCGACGCGCTCCACGCCCGCATCTGGGCCGATTTGCAGCCCCGGCTGCCAGCCTCCATCGGAACCCCCCAATCGGGGACCGGTTCACCCGATGGATGAGCGTGCGACCTCGATTTCACTTCTGCGACGGGCGCGCGCGGTCCTGCTCGAATGCCATCCCCGTACGAACCGCGACGCCGGGCGATATGTCGGATTTGCCCCAGCAGAAAATCGACGAAGTGCGCACCATCTTCAGCGCGTTCCTGAAGAAGCGCAATAAGCGGCAGACCCCGGAACGCTTTGCCGTACTCGAGGAGATTTATTCGACGGACGACCACGTCGACGCTGATGAGTTGTACCTGCGCCTGAAGCAGAAAGGCACGCGTATCAGCCGGGCGACGGTGTACAACACGCTGGAGCTGCTAATGGAATGCGAGCTCGTCGTCCGCCATCAGTTCGGCAAAAACCAGTCGAAGTACGAGCGGGCCTACAGCTACTGGCAGCACGACCACCTGATCTGCCTCGACTGCAACGAGCTGTTCGAGTTTTGCGATCCGCGTCTGCAGGGCATCCAGGAGATGGTGGCCGATATTTACGAGTTTGAGATCGAGCATCACTCGCTCAACATGTACGGTCACTGCGTCCGCGAAAACTGCCCGAACCGCCCGGAAACGGAGGAAGAGGCCGAAGCGAAGGAGGCCGAAGCGTAGGTTTGCGTGTTGCCCATCTGAATCCCTTCCCAATACGACGTCATGGAGCCGGTGGGCGGGACCGAACTCACTGTGCGATTGGTCGGCGGCATCGCCCTTACAATGGCGAATGCCTTTTTCGTCGTTACCGAGTTCGCGCTCACGCGCCTCCCGCAACTCGATCCGACTGACGACCCGCCCGGGTTGGAGATTGCCCGTGCGATTACGGATCGGCTGGAGATCTATCTGACGGGATGCCAGCTTGGCATCACCACGACGAGCGTGTTGCTGGGCGTCGTGGCCGAGCCGGCGTTCACGCATCTGCTGGCTCCGGTGGTTGGCCTGCTCGGCCTGCCCGAGCCCATTGTGCGCGGCACATCGGTGGTCGTCGGTCTCGTCCTTATCAACCTGATTCACAAGATCTGGGGCGAGCAGGCGCCCACGTACCTGGGCGTCGAGCGCCCGCGGCAGGTGGCGCGCCGTACCGCGTGGCTGCTTCGCGGATGGGTCACGCTAACCTATCCGTTTATCATGCTGGGCGATGGGCTGGCGAAGGCCACGCTCGGGCTCTTTGGCATCGAGGTGAAGCGCTCGTGGACCGAGGCCGAGTCGGGGGGTGAGGTGCCCGAGCTGGAAAGCGTGGGAGCCGTGCGCCGCAAGATGGGGAAAATTCTCAGCCGCGCCGACCTCTCGGCTGAGCGCCGCGCCGAGGTCCTGCGTGCGCTGGAGATCGACGAAGTGCCTATCCGCGACATCATGGTGCCGCGCGATCACATCGTAGCGCTCAGCACCGAAGCCGAGCTGGTCGAGAATCTGTCGATCATGCGCCTCTACCCGTTCAGCCGGTACCCACTCATTGGGGCGTCGTGGGACGATTTGCGCGGGACGATTTACACGTCGGCCGTGTTTCGTGACCTCGACGCGCTCCAGGCCGGCACTAAGCCCCTGGAGGCGGTCGCGCATCCGCCACTCACCATGTCCGCTGATGTGGCCGTGAGCGCGTGCATCGACCGGTTTCAGGAAGAAAAGGGCGAATTGGCACTCGTCGTTGATGATGACGATGTTGTGGGACTGATTACTGCAACCGATGCGTTCGAGACCATCGCCGGGGAACTGGAAGATCCCATCGATGTCGAGCGCGTCGTGCCCACCCAAACTCATCCGTAGCGTTATGGATACGCCCTCCGCCCGCCGCACGCGCATCATGTCGCCCGAGCAGGTCCGCCGCACCCTGCGCCGGCTTGCCTACGAGGTCGTCGAGCGCAACCGCGGCGCCGCCGATGTCCAGCTCTTCGGGGTTTTGCAGAGCGGGGCGCCGCTCGCCCGCGCCATTGCCGAAGAGATCGGCGTCATCGAAGACGCTGAGATCCCGGTGCACGACCTCAACGTGGGGCCGTACCGCGACGACCGGGACACCCCCTCCCCACCCGATACGCCCCCGGCGAACGTCGACGTGACCGATCAGGATGTCATCCTCGTCGATGATGTGCTCTTCACCGGGCGCACGGCGCGGGCCGCGCTCGATGCGATCATTCAGTTTGGGCGGCCGCGCTCCATCCAACTCATGGTGCTCGTCGATCGCGGCCACCGCGAGTACCCCATCCGCCCCGACTACGTAGGGCGTGCGCTCCAGACCAAACATCAGGAGCAGGTCGAAGTCGCCCTCGACGAAGCATTCGCCGTGTACGTTACGGAGTGAAGGCGCTTGCTGCAGGCCGCTGCTCAGGGCTCGCGCGAGCCGGGAGTTGTTTGCGTGAAGATACGCAGCTCCGTTCCGGCCCGGACGCGGGAGCCCGGGGGACGGTTTTGGGCGCGGATGCGCAGCGAATCGGCCAGGGCTGAGTCGGCCGGCGCGTCCACGACCACAAATCGAAGTTGTCGCTGCAGCAACGTGTCCCGCGCGGCGCGCAGGGTGAGGCCGGATACGTCGGGGACGGTGGTAAGGGTGGTGCTCAGGCCCTGGCTGTACCAGAGGTCCACCGTTGCGCCCTTGCGCAGCGAATCGCTTGGGGCAGGCGACTGGCGCGTGATGGTGTTCGGGTAGGGAGCGGGAATCGAATCGGGATTTACCTCGCCCGCCTGAAGGCCAAGCGCGGATAGCCGGTTCCGGGCCTCCCGAATCGAGATGCCATCCAGCCGGGGAACGCGCACTACAGGGGCCTGCCCTTGATTAATAGTGAGGTAAACGCGCCGTCCGGGTTTGACCTGAGCGCCCGGCGGGGGCGTTTGATCAACGACCTCGCCCCGAGGGACGTTGGGGTTGAAGCGCTGGGTGCGCTGCTTTTCCACCCGCAATTCGTTTTGCTGGAGCGTCTGCTTTGCCGCCTCAAACGACCGGTGGGTGACCTCTGGAACCGTGACCGATACATCGTGGCGCGTATACGCCGGCATCAGTCCGCGATTGAATACTATATATATAAGGCCGAGCGCGAGGATCAGCCCGCCAAGGCCGCCCCAGAAGTAGCGATTTTGGACCAGGGTGCGAAACCAGTGTCCGATGGTTTGAAGCAAGGAAGAAGAGTTGCTCATCGCGGTAGAGAAGCAGTGCGCTAAAACGGCGTGGGGCGGCCTGTGCGTTGATGTCAACGAGGCGAGACGTGCTGGGCTTCAAGGTTCACAGAACTCTCAAGAGCCGAGGTGGAAACATCAGTACTGCTATATGGTTTCGCAGCATCGCCCAGCCGGGAAGACGCCTTTCGAGGCAACGTAGTGCCCGGCGAATGCGAGGTTCATCAAGCCTCACGTTATCTTGACGAAAGGAGCTGGAACCACGCACGGGCCGATAGGTCTAATCCTATCCGGCGCGGGACAAGGCGACACACACTTCGTTTTGTCTCCAGCGCCACCGTTCTTTGCAAGATGCTTTTTGGATAGAGTCGGGTGGTGATCACTCATGCATCCGATTTCTACGAAAAGCGACCCGTATTATGAAGACGTCGAGAAAGCAACAGGTCGCGCTTGACAGGTGTGTGTGGTAGTGTTACAATACTTGTCCGCGCTGATCGGAAAGACGGCGGATATGCCGTTTTAGATGTCTGATAAGTGCGGAATTTGTTCTTTGAAGAGATTGGAAGCATAGCGAGTCCTTGTCGATTCGAGTGTTGCCTTGCAACATTTGAAGAGACGCGGATCAAGCTCAACGTATACTGAACTTTCTACTACGGAGAGTTTGATCCTAGCTCAGGACGAACGCTGGCGGCGGGCTTAACACATGCAAGTCGCACGAGAACGCTCCTTCGGGAGCTAGTAAAGTGGCGGACGGGTGAGTAACGCGTAGACAACCTGCCCTCGAGCGGAGGATAACTACTGGAAACGGTAGCTAATACTGCATAATGTCCGGAGGTCGCATGACCTCTGGATCAAAGCCTTCGGGCGCTCTTGGATGGGTCTGCGTCGGATTAGCTCGTTGGTGAGGTAGAAGCTCACCAAGGCAATAATCCGTAGCTGGTCTGAGAGGATGATCAGCCACACTGGGACTGAGACACGGCCCAGACTCCTACGGGAGGCAGCAGTGGGGAATCTTGTGCAATGGGGGAAACCCTGACACAGCCACGCCGCGTGGAGGAAGACACCCCTATGGGGCGTAAACTCCTTTTCTGCCGGAAGAAAACCCCAGTCTCTGGGGCCTGACGGTACGGCAGGAATAAGCACCGGCTAACTCCGTGCCAGCAGCCGCGGTAATACGGAGGGTGCAA
>CAYUVF010000025.1:0-55149 GCA_964448045.1 uncultured Rhodothermales bacterium | reverse complement strand
CGGCATCGAAGGCGCCACGGTAACGGCTACGCAGACCGACGGTGACGGCGAGTTCTCTGCTACGACCGATGCGGATGGCAACTACACCATCTCCGGCGTCACGGCAGGCAACTACGACGTAACCGCCAGCGTGAGTGGCTCGCCACAGGGCATCACGGGTACCGATGCACTGGCTGCCGTTCAGGGCTTCGCGGGTATCATCGACCTGACGGACCTGCAGGCTGAAGTGGCCGATGTGAACGACAGCGGCAACGTCAATGCGACGGATGCTCTGCTCATCGCCCAGTTCGCAGCGGATCCGGCTTCGGTGACGTTCAGCGCCGGAACGTTCTTCCTCACGTCAGCGAATGTTGATGTGAGTACACAGAACGTCTCGGATGTGGATGTTAGCGTCGCCGCGTACGGTGATGTGAACCTTAGCGGAGGCGTGGACAGCGGTTCGGCCGCACCAGCCTTCACTGTAGTCGACGGCGGCTCTGCCTCGAAATCTGCGCAGAATGCGCTCAATATCGAGAGCGGCACCACCTTCGAACTGCCGATCCGCGTCAATGAAGACGTGGCGCTCGGTGCCTACACGCTGACGGTCAATTACCCGACCGATCAAGTGAGCTTCGAAGGCGTCAAGTCCGCTGAAAACGTCATCACGAAGGCATCCAACGGCGCAGTCCGCCTCGTCTGGTATGACGAGTCGGGTGGTGAGCGTCCGCTGAGCCTGACGAGTGGTGATGAGCTGGTCAGCCTGCAGTTCAAGGCAGCTGAACAGGTCGAGAAAGGCTCCACGTTTGAGATCTCTGAGATCACCGGCGAGCTCGCTGGCCCTGATGCCAACGTGCTCTCCAACGTGACCTTCCAGGTCCCGACGCCGAGCTTCGGTCCGAAGCTGCCGGATGCCTTTGCGCTGAAGGGGAACTACCCGAACCCCTTCGCTGGGCAGACGCAGATCGCACTTGACCTGCCTGAACAAGCGCAGGTGTCGGTGCAGCTCTTCGACGTCCTTGGGCGTCAGGTCATGGATCTCCCGCAGAAGTCAATGGCGGCAGGTACTGGCCAGACGCTCTCCCTCGATGGCTCCCGCCTGGGATCTGGTGTCTATCTCTACCGCGTAGTGGTTGAGATGGGCTCTGACCGGATTCAGAAGACGGGTCGGATGACCATCGTCAAGTAGGTGTGTTAATGCGGAGAAAGGTAGGTCCACACCGGTCTCATTACGAGGCACGGGTGGGCCTACCTTTCATTCCGTTATGCAGACCGCGCGTGTTGAGTGATGTACTCGACTCGCATTTCCGCGTCAAGCAAATCTTCTCTCGCTGATATGAAATCGTTTGCTAAGATGAGAACGATATTTACACACCTTAGCGCCTTCCTGATGCTTGTCTTTGCCTTTGGGGCAGGACAGGCCCTGGCGCAAGATGGCATTACGGTCTCCATTCCCACGGTGTCGGCCGAGGCTGGACAGGATGTGTCCGTCCCGGTAAATGTTGAAAACTTTAACAACGTGGGCGCTATTACGCTGGTAATCAACTACGATGCCAGCGCTCTTAATTTTGAAGGACTTGAAAACACGCCGAGAGGCGACTTTATCGACAGAACCCCCTCGGACGGTGAGCTCCGTGTGGTTTGGTTTGATGCGACAGCTTCGAACCCGATCAATATCGGAACGGGTAAGCTGTTGGATCTTCAGTTCACGTTTTCCGGTGGAACCGCGGACCTCAGCTTTGACGAGGGCCGCAGTGAAATCGCAGATGCCAGCGCGACCGTGCTGGACGTGACCTACGAAGCCGGTGTAGTGTCCGAATCAGTCGGTGAACTCTCGCTGGGAATCGTGCAAGATGCTGTGCCTGGTGAGGGGGTGAATGTGGCTCTTTCCGCAGACGGTATCGAGAATGTCGGAGCCGCTTCGGTTCAGATTGGATACGATCCGCAGGTGTTAAGCTTTGAAGGGTTAGCCAGTGACGATTCTGGCCTCGATATCACAGATAATGCCGAAAATGGCATTATTACGCTCGGTGGTTTCAACATCGCTGGAAGCACACTCTCCGGAACGATTGCCGAACTTGGGTTCACGCATCTTGGTGGTACATCTGCATTGACATTCCAGGCCGGAACGGAGGTTACGGATACAGAAGGAACGGTTAAAGCGGTTGCGACCACCAATGGGAGCGTGTCGGGTCCCACCCCGATAGTTTCCATTACGGAAGCAGTTGCTGTTCCAGAAGACACGACCAACATTCCTGTTGAGTTTGAAGGCTTTGCAACTATCGGCTCAATTTCCCTCACCGTTCAGTTTAACGATGCAGCCTTGGACTTCGTCGGTGCGACGAATCAGGCAGCCGCGTTTGGAGAGGACGGGCTAATTGTTAACCAGTCGGCCACAGGAGTGGTCACGATTGCCGGTTTCAATGCAGCTGGTGTTACTGTAGATGGAGCTCTTGTCGATTTGCAATTCGCGACCACTGAGAGCACGACGGACTTGAGCTTTGATGTGCAGAACAGCGAAATCACCACAGCCGGGGCGCCGCCGGTACCGTACAATGTTGCCTATCAGTCAGGCCAACTCAACGTTGGCAACTTGATGCTCGGTGACGTGCAAGGGAATGGCGTCGTCGATGCTGGAGATGCCAGTCTCGTATTGCAGGCTGTTGTCGATGCTATCACACTGAACTCGGTCCAGGTAGTAGCTGCCGACGTTGATGGAAACGGTGAGGTCCAGGCTGCCGATGCATCCTTGATTCTGCAGTTCGTGGTTGGCAAGATCGACCAATTTCCTGCTGAGGGAGGCAGCGCAGTAGCAGCCAAAACGGCAACAGGGAGTTTGGCATGGGGCGAAGCCGAATTTGCCGATGATGGCAAAACAGTTTCGGTACCTCTGAACGTTACCGATGCGAACGATGTCACAGCGGCTCAATTCACTGTCCGCTATGATCCATCGGCACTTTCCTTCGCTGAGCTGGATGCATCCGCCCCGTCGAACTGGCAGATTGTCAAGAACAATCAGTCCCGGAGTGGCCTCCTGAAAGTGGCCATGGCCGGTGCAGATGCCATATCCGAGGGAGAGCTCGCTCGTGTTGAGTTTACAGTAGGCAACATGGATGATGCCGTGCTCAGCGGGTCGGGCTTGCTTAATGCAGGGACTGAAACGTCGCTCGGTAAAGCCCAGCTGGACCGTGCCCCCTCGTCGATCACCCTTGAGGCTAACTATCCCAATCCATTTAAGGGGTCGACCACAATCTCGTATGGTCTCCCCACTGATGGTCAGGTCACGATCGATGTGTACAGCATCACGGGTCAGAAAGTCCGTACCCTGGTGAACCGCAAAGAGAGCGCCGGTACACATAAGGTCACCTTTGATGCCTCGGGTCTGGCCAGTGGGATGTACATGTATCGCTTGACTGTCGGCGATGTCACGAAGACGGGACGTATGACCGTCGTCAAGTAGTTCAATAGAGGAATGAAGGGGCGGGGAATACTTTTGACCAGAGTCAGAAGTATTCCCTACCTGTTCTTCTCTGTTTGATGTCTCCTTCCCCTCTGTGCTTAACCCACAAGACTTCATAAGGAAGTTTATGCAAAAGCGATATACGAAGACTGTACTATCTCTGCTGGCCCTGCTTGTCTTCATGTTTGGAGCAACAGGCTCCGTGTGGGCGCAGGTCAATCTCCGGATTGGCGACGTCACCGGTACGGCTGGAGATAGCATCGAAATCCCCGTCACAGCGAGTGATTTAACCGCTGATCAGGTTACGTCATATCAATTCTCAGTATCGTACAATGCCGATGTCCTATCGATTACCGATGCCTCCGTACAGGGCACGCTGAGTGCCGATGGGTCGCTTGAATTCAATCCTGCTAACGGTGAAGCCCGTGTTGCCTTTGCCGGTGACCAGCCCCTCGCTGGTAGTGGCACGCTTGTCGTGCTAAAGGGCGTCCTCAACTCCGTTGGTGATTCGCCGCTCACCCTTAGCGACGCCCGCCTTTTCGATCAGCAGGCGCAAGATGTTGATGTGACCACCTCTAATGGGTCGCTCGCGTCAGGCATCGGGGTTACCCTCCCTGATGCAGTCGGTCTCCTAAGCGGGGATCAGACCATACAGGTTCCCGTCGAGGTGGATGATCTGACGGATCAAAATATTACCGCGTATCAGTTCACGGTCTCTTACGATCCCTCGATTATTAACGTCACGGGGGTGACGGGTGACGGTTCGCTGAGTTCGGATGGATCGCTCGATGCGAGTGCATCAACAGGATCGATTAATGTTGCTTTTGCGAGCAGTAATGCTCTTGAAGGAAGTGGGGACCTGCTATTTCTGGAAGTGGAACTGTTGAGCGAGGGTACCACCCCGCTAACATTCGACTCCTTCGCCTTCTTCAATGCGGCGGGTGACGAGGTCAACAATTCAGCCAGTGGTGGTTCTGTTACGGCAGCGCCCCCTGCCCGTGCGCAAATCATTCACAACGCAGCTGATCCGGCTGCAGACCCCGTAGATATCTATGTGAACGGAGAGCTGCCTGAACCTCTCAATGATTTTGCATTCCGCTCGGCTACACCGTTTCTCGATCTTCCTGCTGGGGTAGAGTTGAACATCGGCGTGGCGCCTGGCAACAGCGAAAGCGCGGCCGATACGCTTGCGAACTTTCCCTTAACCCTTCAGGATGATCAAACGTACACCGTTGTAGCCAGTGGTGTTTTGAATCCTGCAGACTTCGCCGCTAATCCTGATGGCGCAAGCACGGGATTTACGCTCTTCGTGGCGCCTAATGCCCAGGAGGCAGCGTCGGGTTCGGGCTCGGTCGCACTGCGCGCCGTACACGGAGCCACGGATGCACCCACGGTTGATATCATTCAGGTTGCGGGAGCTACGTTGCTGGATGACGTTTCATACGGGGCTATCTCTCCATACTTGCCGGCCAGTCCCGAAGCGACAGTTGTTACTGTAGCGCCGGGATCGGGGGGCAGTCCTGTTGCGGCATTTGAGGTCAACCTCTCGGGCGCTGGTGGCAGTGCGGTTACCGTATTGGCCTCCGGATTCCTGAATCCGTCAAACAATCAAGACGGACCTCCCTTCCGCCTCGTCGGGGTCTTTCCCGACGGATCGGTAGAGGTTCTCCAGCCGCTTGCTTTCCCTCAAGATGTCTCGGTGAGTATCAACCAGTCGTTTGAGGATGCCACCGACCAGAGCAATTACGCGCTGGTCGGTCTTCCCGGTCAGGTTGATCTCTCGATTGCGAGCACGCTCGAAGGCGAATCGCCTGATAACTGGCGCGCGTTCTGGGATAATGGAAGTGCCTCCGTGGATGATGGATTGGTCGAGTTCGATGGATCGAACACCTTCAATTTCCGTCCCGGTCGAGGCTTCTGGCTGCTGTCCGAGAATCCCTGGGCCGTGTCGAATACCTTCAGCCCCATCTCGCTGAATGCGGATGGCACAGGCAGTATTTCCCTGCACACGGGCTGGAATATCATCTCTAACCCGTTTGGTAAAACGATTCCCTGGGGAGCCGTGCAGAGTGCCAACGGAGCCTCGCAGGACTTGTGGCAATGGAGCGGTAGCTTTAGCACGCTTACCTCTTTCGCGTCCGCAAGTAACGGGGAGGCGTTTTATTTCCTGAATGATGGGGGCCTTAATCAGCTCAATATTCCGTTCTTCTTCCCGAGTGGGAGCGCAGCAGTGGCATCGAGCAAGGCCACAGACGCCCAGCAACTGACTCTCACGGCGTTCCAGAACGGCGAGCGAGTCTCAGCTGTACGCGCCGGACTCTCCGGAGATGCTGCTGAGGGGCGCGATACCTTTGATCAGTTCGCACCGCCCGCTCACTTTGATGCAGCCAGCATGCATTTGAAGAATGATCAGGTGCAGTCCGACTATGCCAAAGGCCTCGCGGCCGATTTCCGGCCCACATCCGCAACCGGCCAACGCTTTGAGATTGAACTCTCAGCCACGCCGGGAGAGGTGGTAACCTTTGAGGCTGCTGGCCTTGACCAGTTTGCCGGGCAGGAGGTGCGGCTTATTAACACCTCGAACTCGGTGTCCTTCAACCTCCATGAAAAGTCGACTGTCACCGTTCGCCCCGAAGCGGAGACTTCCGGTCTCGTTCTACTGGTTGGCTCCAGCGAATTTGTGGAGGAACAGCAATCAGAGGTTGTGCCGGATCAGATCAAGCTGCTGCCGAACTACCCGAACCCATTCCGAGGACAGACTACGCTTCGATTCGCGCTCCCCGAGCAGGATGATGTCCGTCTCGTGATATACGATGTGCTTGGCCGGACGGTACGGACGCTGGTAAGTGAGCAGAAGCAGTCGGGTGTACACTCAGTTAACTGGAACGGCCGCAACGATGCTGGCCAGCCCGTGGCGAGTGGGTTGTACCTTGGTCGCCTTGAAGTCGGCGAAACGACCCAGACGACGAAACTTCTCTTGGTCAAGTAACCGAAACCGCATATGCGCATTGTCTCTGAGTCCGTATATCTCAACACCCCCAAATCTATGCGACGTTCTCTCCTTACCTTCGCATTTGTCCTCCTCCTAACGGTTGGGGTCTCGAATGTGAACGCCCAAGTTGTGGATCATACGCTGTCCACGGATGCCCTCTCCCAGCCGGCTCCGACGGCTACTGTGCAGCAGTCGACTGTGCTGCAGACGCGTCAGCAAACTCCCACGCTGAATACCCGCTTGGAGATTCAGCAGGCCATGGTGTCTGATCTGGATCTGTCTGCTACTTCGGCTCCGGCTGCGATGCAGACCGATGGTAACTCCAACCGAAAGTTGCTCTACATTGCTGGGGGCACACTCGTGGCTGCTGGAATTACGACGGCCATCATTCTTCTTCTGAATGGAGATGACGACGGTATTCCCGGGCCTCCTGGCCGGCCGTCTGCTCAGTAGTTCGTTCGGTATGTAGCAGCTTCAGTATTGCTTCAAAACGCCCTGTGTGCTTCGGTGCACAGGGCGTTTTGCGTTGAGACCGGTTTGGAAAGGAAACGGTTATTGCAGCGATGGGTACGGTCAGTGACACAGCTGTGGGTTTAGTGATGAGGTCGTATTCATGAAGAGATGGCCCAGATGGACCCTGTGCGCGGTCGCTTTGATCGTTCTCGCTGGGGGACTGGCTCCATCCCTTCACGGGCAGCCGCTCGGTGAGGGGCAGGGAGAGGCTGTACTGCGCGATTGGCCCGGTGATTTACGGCAAGCGCGCCAGCATATCCGCACCGATCTTCAGCTTCTTCCTGAACTCGATCGCATCGACCTTTCATATCGTTATCAGGCGCGTCAACAAGATGCAGCCTTCTCCTTCGTGCTCGCGTGGCGGCCCGGGGACGAGGCGCTCTATCAGGGACGCATCATGCGCTATCGATCGCTGCCCGACGGTATCCGCATGACCGCAATTGAAGTGGAGGCGGATGTACAGGTCGGCGGTGAGACGGTAGCACAAATGCTCATCGGGGTCGATAGCATGGCGCTGGCCCCACATCCAGCCGTGTATTCGTTTGAAGTACCGGAGGTCTCGTACGATACGGTCTTTCTGGATACGCCTCCCGATAAAGCCCAGCGATATCTACAGGATGGGATTACGCTGCAGAACCTTCGAATCAGTCGCGTGGCTTTTGGGATCCCGCGCTCCGAACGAGAGGAACGGAAGTACCGCGACGAACGCCCCCGCGAATCGGCATCCTGGAGCATTTATGCCCCGCGTGTCAATGTCATCCTGGGGTGGCGCATCGGGCCGCGGCCGTACTATCTCGATCGCTCACCGGATCCCCGGTCGTGGCGGCCACGAGGTGACGACGTAGGCCGGACGGCCAGTGACAGCGGGCGCACCGGGTCCGATACGGGCCGAGGATCGGGGGACCGAAGCGGGGATGACTCCGGGGAGCGAGGCGAGGCGACCTCGGGTCGCGGAGACAAGCCCTCGCGGGACAAGGACGATGACGATGAGGACAAGGATTCGTTACTCCCAGCCAGTGCGGTCGCTTTGGCGGGAGTTGGATTGGCTGCGATTATCGGTGGGACGGTGGGCTACGCCGGGACGGGCAAGACCCCCATTGGGCTGATGGCCGGATGGGTGCGCCCCGAGGGCGGCACGCTCCTCCATGCCAGCATCAACCGCGCGGTGCTGGATGATGACGGCGGCCGTGAGCATTTGACCGTCAAAGGGATCGGGTTTTATGATGTTTTCGACGCTCCCGTACAGCCAGCCCTTGGCCTGGGAGCACTGGCGAGGGCGGAGGGCAACGAGACCACGTGGGAGGCCAGTGTATCGGTGGGGGCCGCGCTCAATCTGGGCCGTGTCGTACTCACGGGGGGGTATGATGTCGTCCAGAGCACGCCCGAGGTAGGCATCGCGATCAACATCCGGTATCGAAAAAATGCATCGCAGTAACCATGGATCTTCACGTGTTTACGACCGGCGGCACCATCGATAAAGTGTATTTCGATGCCAAGAGTGATTATGAGGTAGGCGAGCCGCAGATCGCCCAGATTCTGCGGGAGGCGAATGTGACCATCGATTACGAAGTGACCACGCTGATGCGCAAAGACAGCCTCGACATGACGGAGGCCGACCGCGAGTTGGTTGCCGAGCACGTCAAGCGCACCGAGAGCCGGCACGTCGTCGTCACGCATGGGACCGACACGATGGTGCAGACGGGCCGCGTCCTGAAGGGCGTAGCGACGGGAAAGACCGTCGTGCTCGTCGGGTCGTTAAATCCGGCGCGGTTCAAGGACAGCGATGCCGTGTTCAACATTGGCTTTGCGGTGGCAGCGGCCCAGACGCTCTCCTCGGGGGTCTATGTGGCGATGAATGGGCAGATCTTCGATCCGGAAGACGTGCGAAAAAACCGATCCGCGAATCAGTTCGAACGAATTGAGCCCGAGTCGTCTTCTGCGGCTTCGTGATAAGCTTCGTGATAAAGGGCGACGCCATAAAAAAGAGGCTGCGCCTCGGTGAGACCCAGCCTCTTCCCGTATCAGATGAAGTGCGCTGCGCTACGGCTTCTCCGTCGCGATGAAATCAGCCCGCTCTCCGGACGGCGTCGAGATGACGTCGGTGATGTTGACCGAGAACGATTTCTCCCGTTCGCGGCTGCGGTCGTACAGGATCCCAGTGAAGGTGGCATCTTCGTCCTTGCCTTCCAGGGTATCGATGGCCTCTTCATTCTCACTGAAGAAGACGCCTTTGTAGGACTTACCGTAAACCGTTTTCTGTGAGTACGCAAAGCCCTGACCTTCCAGGTCATTCAGCTTCGCCTCATGTAGGTCGTAAAGGCTCATGGTCGGTCGAGAAGTTGTTGGTTGATTTTTCGTCGCGCGGGAGAACGCAGCGGCTGCACATTGGGCCCTGCTTTTCTACCTTTACCACCACATTATATGGATTAAGACCCCATTCGGTTCATTTCGGGACCGCAATCTACGGGGCTCGTTGATTTGCAGCATTAATGGAGTGAATCAAATTTATGGCTTCCTCGGCCGATCCGTTTAATCCAGCTCGTGTGGAACGGGCCCAAGATGGCGACGAGCAGGCGCGATCCGTGCTGCTCACGAGCATCGAGCCGATCCTTCGAGGATACTTTATCAAGCGGATCGGGAAGCAAGTCGAAGTCGATGACCTGGTACAGAATACGCTACTGCGCGTCCATCGCGGGCTCGAAGATCTGGAAAAGCCGGGTAGCCTCAAGTCCTTCGCCATGAAAGCGGCCCTCTTCGAGTTGCAGGACTACTACCGCGGACGGTATGACATGAAAGAGCGTCTCTACGACCCGGAACAGCCCCCGGAGCGCACGGGTCCCGATCGAAGTGGGGCGGATACGATCGATGTCGAGCGAGCGCTGGAGGCGCTCTCGCCCAAAGCACGGCGCATCATGGAGCTACGTGAATATGGATATCGCTACCGCGAAATCGCCCAGATGATCGACACCACCGAGGCCGCCATCAAGATGCAGGTGAAACGCGCCTTCGACACCATGCGCGATGCGCTGACGGTTCTGCTGGCATGGGTGCTATCCGGAATATGAACGACGACGTTACTTTTTGATCCAGTCGAGCGGCTTCCCTAATTGCAACCAGCCGCGGAGCCGGTATTGACTGGAGAACGGGATCGACAGCATATGATGGACGAACGATATAAAGACGTTTTGTTGGCGGATGAGCCCTCGCCGGAGGCGCAAAAGGAGCTTCGGCAGGCAATGGAAGAGGATCCAGAGCTGGCGAAGGCGGTCCGGCGGTGGGAGGCCGTCCGGGCCGAGCTGCGCGATCGGCTGGATCGCTGCCTGCCCGATCGGGACCTGCTGGTACTCTATGCGCTCGATGAGCAGGAACTGGACGAGTGCTTCACGCTGGCCGAGCGGTCGCGGCTGCAGCGCGCTCGGGCGCGCATTGAAGAGGCGCTGGCCGACCATCCGGGGCTTTGCACCGTCGTCGATGAGATTCAGGCTGCATCCGAGGAGTTTGGCACCGTCTGGGACGCGCACCAAGCGCCGCAGGATACCCCTCAGCCGGCCCGTGTCGACCGCGCCCCCCGACCTTCGCCCGCGCAGCAGGCCGAGCGCAGCTGGACGCGTCGCCTCGTGTTGGCAACCCTTCTCATTGTCGTAGCCGTCGGTACCCTCTTCCTGCTGCCGCTCGACCACGGCCCGATCCAGCACACCGTTGAATTGGCCTCCGGCGAACAGCGCACCGTTGACTTCGCCGATGGCTCCTCCGTTCGATTGGTCGGACCAGCACAGATGGTCTACCAGCCGGCGACCGAGGACAACGCCTTCGGTCGAGAGGTCACACTGGAGGCCGGGCGTGGCTTCTTCGAGGTGGAGAAAGCGTCGGCTGGGTTCGTTGTCGAGACGCCCACCGCGCGTGCTACCGTGCTGGGAACGCAGTTTGGCGTCACGGCTACGTCGGACGAAACCGAGGTCGTGCTGGCAAGCGGACGAGTTGCCGTCGAAAGCCGAACTGAACCCGGCGATGCCGTCACGCTCGCGCCCGGAGAGGCCAGCCGCGTCCAGCGTGATGCGTCCCCGTCTACGCCCAGCGCCGTGGACGTGAGCGAAAAGCTGGCCTGGACCGGACTGCTCGTCTTTCGCAATGCACCGGTCCGCCAGATTGCCGAGCGGCTAAGTGACCAGTATGGGGTGCCTATTGACGTGCATCCGGATCTTCGCGACGAGGTGGTGACGGGCACGTTCGAGCGCAGCCGCTCGGTCGAAGACATTCTCGGCGTCATCGCGGCTACCCTCGGTGCCGAGGTGCGGCGCGTGCAGGATACCAGCATCTATCGACTCGTACCGGCATCCGCCCCGTAAGCGGCCGGCTTATCGGCGCGTACCGTCGGCCCATCAACCGTCGGCCCATCAACCGTCGGCCCATCAACCGTCGGCCCATCAAAATACAGCCTGGGTTGAACTGAAGACCGCCCAGCGTGTACGAATCCCTTGATCGCATATCACCATTCCGATCTGGGGATCGCGCGTGCGCTACAGGTTCATCCTGCTTTTGGGGGTGCTGCTTGGAGCAGGCCTGACGCAAGGCAGTCAGGCCCAGTCCATCCGGCTTGATGTAGAGCGGATGCCCTTGGAACAGGCGCTCGAGACCCTTCGTGCGCAGTCTGATGTCGACATCGTGTACGCGCGGCGGCTGATTGTTAACAAGCGCGTCACCTGCCGGTACGCTGGCAACCGTAGTAGAGAGGCCCTGGCCTGCTTGCTGGGCGACACCGGACTGGAAGCCCAGCGCGTGCGCCGGGAGCAATACGTGATCGTTCAGCAGGCGAGCGGGGCCGAGAGCCGATCCGGAGCGCCGCGGGCCATGCTCACCGGACGGGTAACTGATGCGCAGACCGGCGAGGCGCTTCCGGGGGCGCACGTCTATCTCACCGAATTGCAGGTGGGCACGACGACCAAAAACATGGGGTACTTCGCGCTATCGTCACTCCCTGCCGGTCCGTACACCGTTCAGGTTTCGTTCCTCGGCTATCGTCAGGCCGATACCACGCTGGTGGCCCAGGCGGGCACGAACCACCGAATTCAGCTCCGCCCCGGCACATTAACCTCCGATGGTGTGCTCGTGGAAGCGGGACGCAACAACGGCGCCGGCGATCGCCGGCTGCCAGGCATGCTCTCGGTCGAGCTCGACCAGATGGGACAGATGCCTTCGATTGGGCGCCAAGACCTCTTTCAAGCGCTTCAGTGGACGCCCGGCATCCGCAAGACGAGCGTGCTCAACGGCGGCTTGAGCGTCCGCGGCAGCAAGCCCGATCAGAACTTGTACCTGCTCGATGGCGCGCCCGTCTATCACCCGTGGCATGCCTTCAGTTTGATCTCCACCTTCCAAACGGGCACGCTCAAGAGCAGCAACCTGTACCGCGGTGCCTTTCCGGCGGAGCACGGGGGACGGCTCACCTCGGTGCTGGATGCACAGATGAAAGACGGACGGCGGACGGCCCCCCATGCCGAGGTGGCCCTCAGCGTCCTGAGTGGTCGCTTTCGCGTGGAGAGTCCCCTCTCTCCCTCCGTGTCGTTTATGCTCTCGGGGCGGCGGTCGTACATCGACAAGCTGATCGGCGAGACGCATCCGGTGCAGGACGAAACGACCGGGCGGCGGGATACCCTGCGCACCGGCTATTATTTCTACGATTCGAGTGCTAAACTATCGGCCCAGCTCAGCGATCGGCAGCATCTGTCGCTGAGTTTCTACCGAGGCCGGGACGATCTCGACTTGCGCCTGCCGTTCGATCTCTCCCTCGACTTCTCGTCGTGGCTTCGCCCGGCCGATCTCTTCTTCGAAGTCCGCCAGGGGTGGGAGAATCAGGTGGTGAGTGCGCAGCATCAGTACCTGGCCACCGATCAGCTCTTCGTGACGACGACGGCGTACTATTCGCGCTACAAAGCGCAGGAGGGATCGGTCGTCCAGCCCACGACAACGGCGTCGCTGATCTCCAATTACAACGTCGATCTGCACGATTTTGGCCTCAAGCTCGATGCCGACTACTACCATTCGGTCGCGCATAATGTGAAGGCCGGGGTGGAAGTCACGCGTCAGCGCTTTCAAAGCGAACTGGATACCGACTTACAGCGCTCGGCGAGTGATGTGGACCGCCAGCAGCAGCGGAGCCGGCTCGGGGCGTACAAGATCGCTGCGTATGTGCAGGACACGTGGAAGCCCACGCCTCGCTGGGAGATCCAGCCCGGCGTCCGGATGAGCTACTTCAGCGGGGGGCCGTACATGCATGTGCGTCCGCGGCTGAGTGCACGCTACACAGCCCATCCGGATTACCTCGTGCTACGGGCCGCGGCGGGGGGGCATGTGCAGTACCTGCATCGGCTGCGCGATCGGTACTCGCTGGCGTACGATCTGGTGTCGAGCCGCTGGATTCCCGCCAGCTCGCGAGTCGATCCGGCCTCCAGCATGCAGGCAACGCTGAGTGCGCAGAGCAGTCCGCTCCCGCGCTTCACTATTGAGCTCACGGGGTACGGCCGCGCATCGGACCAGGTGCTCATTCCGGCCGATATCTACCGGACGAAAGACGGATTGGAGGGGCCCGGCATTGAGGTTGGGGCGCTGCTGGGGCAGTACACGCCGGCGCGCGAGCGGGCATTGGGGCTGGAGCTGAGCGCCCGGTACGAGTGGCGAGACTGGCGGTTGCAGCTGGGCGGAGCGGCCGGCCGGGCATTTGTGCGCGCCTTAGACGACGTCGACCCAAGCTATCGCCCTGCTGATCTCGATGTGCCCGTTTCGGTGCGGAGCTCGGTGAGCTGGAGCCGGGGAGCATGGCAGGCCACGATCGCTGCCGAGGCCCGCAGCGGCTATCCGCAGTCGGTCCCCGTGGCACGCTATCAGGTGGGCGACCCCATCGACGACGAGCCGATCACCTACCTGTATCGTCCGCAGGCCAACAACGGCCGGCTTCCGGCCTATGCCCGGCTGGATGCCAGCGCCAGCTACCGGTTTGGATGGCTCGATGCAGAGTGGACCGCGACGGTGGGCGTTTACAACCTCACGAACCGCCGCAACGTCGTCTCCCGCCGATACGCCCCGACGGAAACAGGCGTCGAAACGACGGAGCGCAGTGGACTCCCGTTTCTGCCGCTGCTGGAAATCGAGGTGTCGCTGTGATGGAGGAGCCTCGCCCCATATCTCGCGCCATATCATCGCGTCCGGTCTGGGACGCACGGGTGCGCTCCGTCATGGCTGCCCTTGTGCTGGTGGGACTCGTCCTGACGGTCGCGCGCTGCGACTGGACTACATCCGCTTCGGGGGATGAGTTGGTGGTGGAGGCGTTCTTGCAGACGGGCGCTCCGCTGCCCACCGTCACGCTGCGGGAGACCGTAGGGCTTACTGCCGATAGCTCGGGTCAGCCGGCTACGGGGGCCACGGTTGAACTCACGCTCGACGGGGAGCGGATCCCCTACGCGCCGGTGCCGGACCAGCCCGGTCGCTATGAGCCGGTAGAGGCCATCGAGGTGCCGTCGCGGGTGCCTTACACGCTGGACGTCGCATGGCAGGGGCGGCGCGCAACCGCTTCGGGGCGGACCCCGCCCGCGATCCGGATGGCCTCGTTGGATGTCGACGTGCCCGACCGCCCCGTCGAGGCCATCCTGGTCGATTCGCTCCGGCGCGACTCGCTCGACATCCCCGCCGAGCAGGGGTTCATCTATCCGGTGGAGGTCACCCTGAGCTGGCCCGGCGATATCGACGCCATCGATCCCGACAGCAGCTATTGGATCCGGACGCAGCTAACCCCCGATACGACGTTTTCGTCGACGGTGGTGGATCTTTTCCTGCAGGATGGCGAAGTCTTCCGCGAGCGCACGGTGACCCCGGCGAACGGACTGCGGCGGTGGACCGGCGTGTATGCCGTCCCGGTCGATTCGGCCGATACGCCGCTACCGGCCCATCATCTGGAGGTCGCGCTCCTGCGAAGCGAAGCCGACTACGCCTCCTTTGCAACGACGCGCGCCGATCCCGAGCGCCGCGAGCCCATCTCCACGGTCGACGGGGCTATCGGCGTCGTTGCGGCGGTGGCGCTCGATACCCAGCGCGTGACCATCCGCCCGTGAGGCCTCGAATCTGATGGCGGGTGGTGCCGTACACGCACCACCGCTGTTCTGTCTTCTCCCTCGAATGCGCCCTCGCGCCATGGCTACCGATCCCGATCGCTCGTTCCAGGCGGGCACGATCACCAAGATGGAAGCCCAGAAGAACGACGCAGATCGCATGTCGATCTTTATCGACGACGCGTTCGCGTTTGGGCTGCATCAGGACATCGTGGTCAAGTACCGCCTCGGCACGGGGCAGTATCTGAGCGCCGAAGAGCAGCGGGAGCTCGTCGAGGCCGACCAGGTGGTGCGCGCGAAGGGCAAGGCGCTCGACTACCTCGCCCACAAGCCCCGCACCGAGACCGAGGTGCGCCGCAAGCTCCAGCAGAAGGATTACGCGCCATCGGTGGTGCACGCGGTCATCGACCAACTGATGGAGCGCGGCTATCTAGATGACGAGTCGTACGCGTTTGAGTACGTGCAGCGCCGCTTTTCGCACAAGGGCTACGGCCCGGTCCGTTTGCAGGCCGAACTGAAGAGGCGAGGTATTGACCGAACCCTCGCGGAGCAGGCCATTGAGGCGCTCTTTGAGACGGAAGATCAGCTGGCGGCGGCGCGGCAGAAGGCCGAAGCGCGCTGGCCACGGATCGCGCGCGAGGACGACCCCCGAAAGCGCCGCGATAAGCTCTATCGCTATTTGAGACGCCGCGGATTCACCTACGATGTGATCCGTCAGGTCATCGATGAAATGGACGTTGGACGGCGGTAGCGGGAGCCCCATCCCATCTCCGGCGTATCGACGGTAAGATTCTTGCCTGCTTGAAGAGCACAGCCGCATCTACGATCTCCAAGACCGCCGTGCGTAACCCGAAGGACCGGCCCAACATTCGATCGCCGCGCCCCGACGTCCGGCGCGAGCCGGCTCCGCCCTCGCCGCCGGTTGAGCGCCCGGCGCCCGAGTCGCCAAATCGTGATCTGGTGGAACGGGCGCTGCGCTGGATTTTTACGGCCGCGGTCCTTGGCGCCATCGGATGGGTGCTCTGGTACTTCGCGGCCATCGTTGTGTACCTCATTGTGGGCGGCGTGCTGGCGTATCTGCTGCAGCCAATGGTCGACCGGATGCAGGGCCTCGGTCTCGGGCGCATTCCGGCGATTCTGATCACGTTTGTACTTCTGTTTGGCGCCGTGGCAATCTTGTTGACGTTCATCGTGCCGTTTCTGGCACGGCAGGTGGGCGATCTGTCACAACTCATTTCGGTGGAGGCAGCAGAGAGCATCGCCCGGTATCTTGAAGAGCGGCTGCAGGCCATCATCCCGCTGAATGAGGGCGTCATTGAGGACAACATGCGCCAGGCGGTCCGTGCGCTGCTGCAGGGCGACCTGGTGGGCGGGCAGGAAGTCGCCAGCACGGTGTCGTCGGTGGTGCTCGTCTTTACCAACATTTTTTACGCCGTGCTCATCGTGCCTTTCGTGACGTTCTTCTTCCTGAAAGACGGCGCACAGATCCGGCGCAGCCTGCTCAGCTGGGTGCCCAACCGGTACTTTGAGGTGACACTTGCCATCATCGACAAGGTCGAAACGAACATCGGTCGCTACTTTCGCGCGCTGCTCTTGCAGTGCTTTTCCATCGCGGTGGTGGCGTCCTCGCTGCTCTACCTCGTCGGGCTGGATGAGGCGTTGGCGGTCGGCATTTTTACCGGATTGGCGAACACGATCCCCTACTTCGGCCCGTTCCTCGGCTTCGTTGCGGGCACACTCGTGGGCGTAGCGCAGACAGGAGACTTCTCGCTCGTCCTCGGCGTGCTGATTGCAATGGGGCTGACGCAGGTGTCCGATAATCTGCTATTTCAGCCGCTCATCTTTTCGCGGGCGGCGCAGGCGCATCCGATGGTCATCCTGTTTGTCGTGCTCGTAGGCGCGCAGCTCGCTGGGATCGTCGGGATGCTGATTGCCATTCCGCTGGCCACGACCGTCCGCGTCATCGTTGAGCAGGTGCTCTGGAGCTGGCGCAACTATCGGATCCTGCATCGCTCAGCGTGAAAATCATGATGAAAGCAGCGGCCTGAAGACCGTGCCGTTTTCGCTTTCCGATGCGCTCTCGTACGTTTCCCGTTCCCTCGAAATCAATTGATGCACTGCCATGTCTGGACCTGTGCCCACCCCTGATGCTTTGCTGACGGATGCAGTTGACTTCGTACGTCATCGGGTCGACCGGGCGCCGGCAGTCGCGCTCGTGCTTGGCTCGGGCCTGGGCATGCTGGCCGAAGATGCCGAGGATACGACCGTACTCCCCGCCACCGATATTCCGGGCTATCCGGAGTCGACTGTCGAGGGGCATCACGGCCGGCTCGTGTTTGGCACCCTTGAAGGAGTCGACGTGGTGTTTGTACAGGGGCGCGTACACTTCTACGAGGGGCATCCGGTGCGGGCGCTGGCCTATCCCGTACGCCTCGTGAACGCCCTTGGGGCCGAGCGCATCTTGGTAACGAACGCCGCCGGGGGAATCCATCCCACCTTTGCGCCCGGCACGCTCATGTTCATTACCGATCACATCAACATGGCGCTGACGAGTCCGCTCATCGGGCAGGCGCAGGCGCCGCGCGAGGCCGGTCTGGAGTCGGAGGTGCCTGTGACGGCGCGCGGCCCGTACTACGACCGGGCGTGGATCGAGGCCGCCGAAGGGGTGGCGCGGCGCCTCGGCGTCTCCACCGAGCGTGGCACGTATCTCTGGACGAAAGGGCCGAGCTACGAAACGAAAGCCGAGATTCGCGCTTTCGAACGGATCGGCGCCGACGCCGTGGGGATGAGCACGGTGCCGGAGGTCATTCAGGCGCATCAACTGGGAATGCGGGTGCTTGGCATCTCCACCATCACCAACTTTGCCGCTGGCCTCGGCCACGAGTCCCTCGATCACGCCGATGTGCTCGAAGTGGGCAAGCGTGTTCGGACGGCTCTCGGCGGGCTGGTGCGCGGCATCGTCCGAGACACGATTTGACCCTTTTTGACTATCTGATCGACGCAACTTGACCGACACTTCCATGATACCGATTGTTGACTACGCCGACCGCGCCGAGCGGCTTGGGGCCATTTTGGGGCGTAGCGCCTCCTTCAGCCGGGAGGTGGACGACGCCGTCCGCACGATACTGCAGGGGGTGCAGGAGCGCGGCGACGCGGCCGTGCTGGACTTCACGGAGCGATTTGATGAGGTCCGACCGGTGTCGTTGCGCGTGGATCCGGACGTGCTGGCGGCGGCGGGCGATGCGCTGGAGGAGGAGCTGCGTGGGGTGATCCGGCGTGCCGAGGCTAACATCCGTGCTTTTCACCAGAAGCAGACGCGCTCATCGTGGTTCACCGACGACGGCGACGGCGTGCTGCTCGGTCAGCGCATCGTGCCGATGGAGCGCGTCGGGCTGTACGTGCCGGGGGGAACGGCGTTTTACCCGTCGAGCCTGCTGATGAATGCGATTCCAGCGCAGGTGGCGGGGGTTGAGGAAATCCACCTCGTCTCGCCGCCGCAGTCCGATGGGCGGCCGCATCCGCTCGTGATGGCGACGGCGCATCTGCTGGGGCTGGAGCACGTCTACGCGATCGGCGGGGCGCAGGCGGTGGGCGCGCTGGCGTTTGGGACGGACACGGTGGCCTCGGTCGATAAGATTGTCGGGCCGGGAAACGCGTACGTCGCCGCGGCCAAGAAACAGGTGTTCGGTCCGGTCGACATCGACTCGGTGGCCGGGCCGAGTGAAATCGGCATTCTGGCCGACGCATCGGCCGATCCCACCTTCGTCGCTGCGGATCTGCTCTCGCAGGCCGAGCATGACGAGCGCGCATCCGCGATTCTCGTGACGCCCCATCGCTCGCTCGCCGAGGCTGTGCAGCACGAGGTCGAGCAGCGCGTGCCAGAGCTGCCGCGCCGCGCCATCATCGAACAGGCCTTGGCCGACTACGGCGCCTGCGTCGTGACCGAAACGATGGAGCAGGCCGTGGCGATGATCAACGAGCTGGCCGTGGAGCACCTGGAGCTGATCGTCGACGACCCGTGGGCGATGATGACGCGCATCCGCCACGCGGGAGCTATCTTCCTTGGGCCGTTTTCGAGCGAGCCCGTGGGGGACTACTTCGCTGGTCCCAATCACGTGCTGCCCACCGGTGGGACGGCCCGCTACGCGTCGGCCCTCGGCGTTGACGACTTCGTCCGCTCGCAGTCCGTCATTGCCTATACCGAGGCGCGGCTGCGCGAGACGGGCGATGACATCATCGCCTTCGCCGAGGCCGAGGACCTCCGCGCACATGCCGACGCCATCCGCGCTCGGCTGAACCGGTCGTGAATCCGGGCGTATGGATCTGCAGACGGTCCCGCCGCTCTTATTGCGTTTCCATTGACAACTTCCCGAAGCATGGCCTCGCCCTCCACAGCGACCGACCCCCCCATCGATCACGTGCTGGAGTACATTCGTCCCGCGGTGCGGGAGCGCCACGCGTACATCGTCGACGCGCCGGAAAACGCGCCCGTCAAGCTCAACCAAAACGAGAGTCCGTTTGATCTACCGTCCGAGCTGAAGGCGGAGATCATCGAGGCGATTGCCGACATCGAGTTCAACCGCTACCCGTCCGAGCAGCCCACGCGCCTGCGCGACGCCCTGGCCGACTACACGGGCCATGCCGCCGAGGGCATCATCATCGGCAACGGCTCGAACGAGCTGACGTACACGTTTGGGCAGACGATGATCGATCCGGGCACGCCGGTCGTGCTACCGCGTCCCATGTTTTCGCTCTACGAAAAGGTCGTCCGCCTCAGCGCGGGCACGCTGATCGACGTGCCACCACGGGACGATCTGCGCTTCGACGCTGACGCACTCATCGAGGCGGTGGAGGAGCACGAGCCGGCCCTTACGGTGATCACCTCCCCGAATAACCCGACGGGCCTGGTCCTGCCGCTGGATGAGATCGAGCGCATCGTGCAGGCGGCGCCGGGCTTCGTAGTTGTCGACGAGGCGTATGCCGAGTTCAACCCGGAGGAACGAGCGGACGATCTGCTGCGTCGCTATCCGAATGTGATTTTGCTGCGCACGTTCTCGAAAGGGCTGGGATTGGCCGGCCTGCGCATTGGGTACCTGATGGCGCATCCCGGGGTGGCCCGCGAGCTGATGAAGGCGCGGCTGCCGTTCATGGTGGACCGCATTGCCGAAACCGTCGCGCTGATGCTGCTCGACCGGCCCGAGCTCTTGCGCCAGCGCGTCGAGCAGATCACCGACTCCCGCACCACCCTCGCCGAGGGACTGCGTGCGATGGACGGCGTCGAACCGATTCCGTCGCACGCCAACTTTGTCCTCTTTCGAACCGGCCTGCCCGCGCCCGAGTTGACCGGGCGCCTGGCGGATCGCGGTGTTATCGTGCGAGACATGAGCGGCTACCGTGAGCTCACGCATCACGTGCGGGTCAATGCCGGGACGCCGGATGAGAACAAGGCGTTTTTGGCTGCGTTGGAGGATACGCTACAAGCGGCACAGAGCACCGCGCCGTAGCCCTTCGATCGCTTGGCTCCTGTCTCGATACGGTCCCTCCCCGAATTCACTTGTCGCTTACCCACTATAATGGACTTCATTCAGGTCGACATCATCGGGCTCTCAACCAGTCCATCCAGCGGAGGCGCCTACGCGCTTGTGCTGGGCGAAATTGATGGCAACCGCCGCCTCCCGATTATCATTGGCGCCTTCGAGGCGCAGGCGATTGCCCTCGAGCTGGAAAAGATCCAGCCGCCGCGTCCCATGACGCACGATCTGCTGCGCGATACCTTCGATGCGGTCGACATCGACGTCTCTGAAGTTGTCATCGACGAACTGCGCGAGGGGACCTTCTTCGCCAAGGTGCGCTACCAGCACAACGGCGAAGAGCACCAGCTCGACTCGCGCCCAAGCGATGCCGTCGCGCTGGCCGTGCGCGTCGACGCGCCTATCTACGTGGCCCCCGCCGTGCTCGATGAAGCAGGAATCACCGCCGATGAGGAGGACATGTCCTCGCTGGCCAGTGCCGAGGCGACAGCTACCGGTGGCAGCATCGAAGAAGGTGAAGAAGAAGCTTCCCCCATGACCCAATTGGAGCGCAAAGAGAAAGAATTACAGAAGGCTGTCGAAGAAGAAAATTACGAAAAAGCCGCCAAGCTCCGCGACGAAATCGAGGAGCTGAAGCAGGAGCAAAACAAGAACTGATTCGAATCGAATGCGTGGACGCGTTCGCTCCAGCCGGAGGTGTTCATCGTGCGTCCCCACTATCAGGCGAAGCTTCACAGGGAGAAGTCCCGGCGGAGCTTCGCCTTATTTGTTGAGCGGCGCACGTCACCCACTGTCTCGCGTAACCGATCCCTTTCCCGCTCAACCCTCGCGCTTATATGCCTGCAACGGCCCCTGCCGTCCGCCGATGTTCGTTTGACGATTTGCCTGGCTTTTCCGACTTATTTGCGCGTTATTGCAGCGATTACGCGTCGGTGGCCGACTACTACGCCGGTGACTTCCGGTCGGCCGAGGCCCGCCGCGCCGCTGCCCAGCGCGCCGCCGATCATCCGCGTGACCGCGATGCCGTGGCCGATGTGCTGCTCGATCAGAATACGACGTGGGGGCTCACCGAGGCCACGCGAGCGAGCATCGAAGCACTGCGCGATCCGTCGTCTGTCGCCGTCGTCACGGGCCAGCAGGTGGGGCTTCTTACCGGGCCACTCTACACGATCTACAAGACGATCACGGCGCTTCAACTGGCTGATTGGTTGAGCGAAGAGACCGGTCGGCCCGTCGTGCCCGTCTTCTGGGTGGAAGGGGAAGACCACGACTTTGATGAGATCGCTCATACGCAGCTCTTGCACCGCAACGATCTTGTGTCCCTCCGCTACAAAGGGCACCGCGAGCCGGATGACGGCAACCTCGGCGCCGTTGGCCGCCTCGAACTGACGGATCAAATTACAGCGGTGCTGCAGCAACTGGACGACATTCTCCCGCCCTCTGATTTTAAGCCGGCCGTCATGGAGCGCGTCCGGTCGGCCTATCAGCCGGGTACGTCGCTCGAAGACGCATTCACGGCACTCATCCGTGCGCTTTTTCCTGAAGCAGGGCTGGTCTTTCTGAACCCGGATGATGCGCGGCTGAAGGCTCAGGTGCAGCCGCTCTTTCGCCGCGAGATCAAGGACTACACCACGCCATACGAACGGATCGAGGCGGTGAGTGAGCCGCTACGCGAGCAGTATCACGCCCAAGTTCACGCCCGCCCTACGAATCTGTTCTGGCTCGGCGCAGCGGGCCGCTTCCCAATCGATGCGCAGGACGACGGCTCCTTCGCGCTACGGGGGCGGGATCAGGCATTCAGCCGAGACGAGTTGCTGGCGCATCTGGAGGAAACGCCAGAGCACTTTAGTCCGAACGTGGTGCTGCGGCCGCTCATGCAGGATGCGCTGGTGCCCACAGCCGCGTACGTAGCGGGTCCCAGCGAAACCGCGTACTTTGCGCAGTACAAAGGCGTCTACGACTGGGCAGAGATCCCGATGCCCATCATCTACCCGCGGGCGAGCGTGTCGCTCGTCGAGTCGAAAGTCCAGAAGGTGCTCGACAAGTACGATCTCGCGCTGTGCGATCTCGGCGGGGATTTCGAGCAGCTCTTTCAGCGAGTGGTCGTCGATACGATGGAGGTCGACGTAGACGCAGTCTTCAGCGAGGCGGCGCGCCATCTCCACGAAGCGATCAACACCCTGAAGCCAAGCGTCGAGGCTGTCGACCGCACCCTCGTGAAATCGGCCGAGGCGACGCGGGCGGCGCTTCAGAAGGAGATGAACGAGCTCAAGCAGCGCGTCGTGCGAGCGGAGAAGCGCAATCAGGATGAGGTGCGCAGCCAACTCCGGAAGGCGCACGATAATCTTTTTCCGAACGGGACATTGCAGGAGCGGGTCGTATCGGTCCTCTACTTCTTAAACAAGTACAGTCCGGCTCTGCTGCGCGATCTGCGCAACACGCTCTCGCTGGATACGACTGCGCATCAGGTCGTAGCGCTCTGAGGGGCCTCGCAGACGAATCAATTGATCATCCGCGTGTATGACATCGAACCGCTCGCACGACGTCTTTAGTCCGCTGGTGGAGCATGCCACCGAGCTCGCGGCGCAGTGGCACGATGGCACGTACCGGAAGGGATCGTGGCGCGATGCGGCGTTTGAGGTACCCGCCGACGAAGAGGTGCAGGTGCCCGTCGTAGCGCATCTGGCGGCGGTAGCTGCGATCGTGCAGCGGGCCGGGTGGGGGGAAGCCACCGTTGCGGCAGCGTATCTGCACGACGTGATTGAGGACATGAATCAGCACGGCCAGCACTTCCGATACGAGCAGCTGCGTACGACGCTCGGCGCCGAGGTGGCTGCCATCGTAGACGGCGTTTCGGAGCAGAAGTATGACGATGCGGGAAATGTGCGTCCGTGGCGGGCGCGGAAGGAAGACTACATCGACCAATTGTGCGCGGGTCCGCCCGAAGCGATGGCGATCAGCCTGGCCGATAAGCTGCACAACCTCTGGTCGATGAATCAGGCGCTCGCGAATGGGGAGAACGTGTTCGCACACGGCCCCAACCGTACGGCGCTGAGTGCGGGTCCCGAGCAGCAGCTGTGGTTCCATCGCAGCGTGCTCGATGCCGCTTCGACACACGACGACCCGCGCCTGCGCCCCCTTGCCGAGCGGCTGCGCGCTGAGGTGGAGACGTTCGAGCAGTGGATGGAGGAGCGAAAGATCCGCACGACGCCATCCGCGGATCGGTCGGAGGCGTAGGAGGGAGTTGTGTAGCGCGGTTGGGAGTGTATCGAGTTCGTCACATCGAGCGGCTAAAGCCAGTTCACGGCTCAGCGATAAGTAAACGTGCGCGTCATCTTTGAGGCCCCGCCATCTGTGCGGATCCTTATCGCTGGCGCACTCACTATTTTTCTCGTGCAGTTGCTATCCGTGATGACCTGGTTTGACCACCTGCCCATCGGCAAAAAACTCATCCTCAGTGTTGCTCCGCTCATTCTGGTCGTGATTCTCATCACCGGTGCGGGCATCACAGGTATTTCCAAAATCAACGAGCAAATCCAGAAGCTGTATGATGATCGGTTTGATCCCGTAGTTCATGTGGCCCAAGCTGAGGACGCTCTCTAGGCCATTCAACTCCGAATCGCCCGGCAGATCCAAACAGAGACGGGGAGGCCGTCATCGTCCCTGACTGATCTGATGGACGATATGACCGCTTACGAGCAGACATTCACGCAGCACCTTGCGTCGATTCCGGAGGGATCCGAGCGGCTTTCAGCGCAATGGACCTCTTTTTGGACTGAGGCGAAGGCCGTTGCAAAAGCAGCCGACGCGGGCACCCTCGGCGCCGAGCGGCTTCGAAGCTACCGGGATGCGGCTGAGACCGTAGATGCGACACTGGATGAGCTCGCCCGACGGCAGCAAAAGCAGGCTGCAATCCTCAAGCAGGGCGCGGGCAGTGTGTATCAGTTTGCGTCGCTGGGTGTTATTATCGCGTGCGTCTTTGGCCTTATAGTCGCTGTGCCAATTGCGGTTTATCTCACCCGGATCATCAGCGAGCCCCTGCAGAAAATGGATCGAGGCGCCCAGGCGGTGGCTGAAGGAAATTTCGATGTCTCCATTGATGTCGACGGCCAGGACGAACTGAGCCGCCTGGCTGCATCCTTCAACACGATGACGGATCGGGTGCGCCAGCAGGTAGAGGCAACCAAGGAGCATCGCGCGGCGCTCGAAGACGACGTGGAGCTGATGCTCGCTGAGATGAATCGCTTCGCGGAGGGCGATCTGACCGTTTCGGTGCCCACGGATCGGCCGGGTGCTATGGGGCGCCTGTTTGAAGGCTTCAACCAGTCGGTGGGTACGATGCGGGGGATGATCACGCAGGTAGCACAGGCCGTCCGCACGGCGGCGTCCACGACGACGCAAGTGAGCGCGTCGAGCGATAACCTGGCGGCAGGCGCGCAGGAGCAATCGGCGCAGGCCGAAGAGGTCGCCGCGGCGATGGAGCAGATGGCACGCACGATTGTCGACAACGCTCAGGGCGCTACTCGCACGGCTGAGATCGCGGAAGCCAACGGGGCGACGGCCGAGGAAAATGGCCGCGTCGTGCTCAAAACCGTCGAGAAAATGGAGCAGATCGGATCGGTCGTCACCACCTCGGCGGAGACCGTCGAGCGGCTGGGCGCGTCCAGTCAGGAGATTGGCGAGATCGTATCGACCATCGACGAGATCGCCGATCAGACAAACCTGCTGGCGCTCAACGCAGCCATCGAAGCGGCGCGCGCCGGCGATCACGGCAAGGGCTTCGCCGTCGTCGCCGATGAGGTGCGCCAGCTGGCCGAGCGCACCGTGCAGGCCACCGACGAAATCGAGTCGATGATTGCCACGGTGCAGGAAGAGACGAGCGAAGCGGTGCGCTCGATGGAGCGCGGCCGCCAGGAGGTGCATGAGGGGATCGATCTGGCGAAGCAGGCGCGCTCGGCCTTTGAGGAAATCGTGCAGGGCACGAGCGACGTGGCGGGGCAAATCGGCGAGATCGCCGCGGCCACCGAGGAGCAGTCCGCCACCAGCGAGCAGATTTCTCGCAACGTCGAGGCTATATCGACGGTCTCAGAAGACCAGGCGCGCAGCGTGAGCGAAATCGCGCAGGTGATTGGTGAGTTGGAAGGAGCCACGACCGAGTTGCGGAATCTCGTCGACCAGTTCGAGGTCAACACCGGCACGGCAGTCGCGAGCGGCGACGGGCGAGACGCTGCCGCCTCGACCGGAGCGGTGCCCTCGGTACGCCCCACGTCCACAGCCTGATTCCGATGGGGCATCTTGGGAGATGGTGAAGCAGAGGAGCGTAAATTGCCCTGCGGGATGGAACAGGGCGATTGCATCTTAAAATACGCAGTAGCGAACTGACCAAGGTAAGTGCCTTCAGACGCCACAGACCCGGTTCGGGGAGAATGCCCTCACGCCTTTCCGTCGCAATTTGCTTAACATGCGATTGCCCTGCGAAATTCACGCTCCATTTAGATGTTATGACAGCTATTTTGTAGGTTAAACAGTCCAATCCCTCCCTATTAAGCAGGCTTTCTGCTTTGCCATCAAACAAGATCGCATTTTATCCAATCATCTGATTGATGACTTCAAATCATGCAGGTGCGTCCCAACAGCCGTCCTCCCGGCGCTCCTTTGACGACTACAATCTACCCGCATCGCTTTCCATCTTGATCGTTGAGGACGATCCCCCCGCGCAAATGCTGATGGAAGAGTTGCTTCCAAAGACGTATGACGTGAAGGTCGTTTCGCAGTCTACGGCGGCGAAGGCGCGCATGGCCGAAACGAATTACGACCTTGTGCTCGTAGACATCGGGCTGGAAGGGGATGAAGATGGGCTCGAACTGCTCTACGAGATGGACGCCAGTGGGTACTGGGCGGATACGAAGTCGATCGCGGTAACGGCTTATGCCTTACCCGGCGATCGGCGGCGCATCCTGGACGCGGGCTTCGACCACTACATCGCAAAACCCTTCTCGCGTGAGACCTTCCTGAGGACCATCGCCGATGTGATTGATGCGGCGTGATCGCGTTGACGTATGTCCGCTTCAGCGCGGCTTGGTGCGGTTGGTGGGCGTTGCGGAGTGCGGGTCGTCCGGCCAGTAGTGTTTGGGATATCGGCCTTTCATGTCTTTGCGGACCTCGAAATAGGTATGGTCCCAGAAATTGGCGAGGTCCTGGGTGATCTGTACCGGACGCTGCGCCGGGGAGAGCAGGTGCAGTGTCAGCGGTACGCGTCCTCCGGCCACGCGCGGTGTCTCGGTCGCGCCGAACATCTCTTGCAGCCGCACGGCCAGCACGGGCGCATCGGGATTGCTGTAATCGATGGGGCGCCGCGATCCACTCGGCACGGTAAGGTGCGTGGGAGCGAGCTCATCGAGACGGTCGCGCTGTTCCCACGTGAGCTGATCCTTGAGGATTTGCGTCATGTGGAGTGACTTGAGATCCTCGGCGCGCTTCATGCCGTAGACGTGCGGCAGGAGCCAATCGTCCAGTGTATCGAGCAGCGTGTCATCAGTGACATCCGGCCACGCCTCGTCGTGATGATGGAGAAAAACGAGCCGTTCCTGAAGCTGCCGGGCGTTTTTTGTCCACGGGAGCAAGTCGAGACCGTGTTGGCGCACCCCCTCCAAGATGCCGCGCGCAAGAGCGGCCGGATCGGGCTCGGCAAGGGGGCCGTCTTTCAGGATGATGGCGCCCAGGCGCTGGCGCGAACGAGCGCGAACGAGCTGGGCTCCGGCATCCCAGGCGATATGCTCCTCGGATTCGATCTGGTCCCCAAAGTAATCGTGCAGGTCCGATTCGCGCAGCGGCGCGGCGGTGAAGATGCGGCTTTCACGGCGGCGACCGTCCAGGTGGGCGATGGACAGATAGGCCGCGTCGGAGAGCAGTTGCGGGCGCGACAGGGCAGCGGCGCGGCCATTGCGCAGCCGAAAGCGTTGGCCGTCCGACGAGCGGCGCTCGGCGATGCGGTCGGGATAGGCAAAAGCCACGAGCAGCCCGCAGGCATCGATAGCATCCGGGGCGGGAGGTGAGACCCGTAGTTTGCGGCGCCAGTGCTTGGCCACACGCAGTACGTGGCGTGCGGCCCCGCGCCCTACGTGGTAACCCTGGGCGAATTCCGGCGTAGCGCGGTCGCCCTGGCGCATACGTTGGAGGGCTTCGAGGCGCAGTCGCAGGTCGGCGTCGGGGGGGCCGCCCTCCCCTTTGAAGATATCACGCTCGCTGAGGAGCGCCGCCAGGTCCGCCGCCAGTCCGCCGAGGCCCAGCGTCCGAGCGTTGAGGATCATGTGAGCGAGGCGCGGATGGAGGCCCAGGCCGGCCATGTCGCGCCCGTGCTCGGTGATCTGGCCGTCGTCATCAATCGCATCGAGGCGGCGCAACAGGTCGCGGGCCTGCTCGAAGGCGGATGCGGGCGGGGAATCGAGCCACGTCAGCTCGTCGGGATCCTGCACGCCCCAGAGTGCGAGTTCGAGCGCCAGCGGAGCCAGATCGGCCTCGGCGATTTCGGGGGCTGCGTACGCCTTGAGGTGCTGTTGCGTGTGGGGCGTCCATAGCCGGTAGCAGACGCCCGGCCCGAGCCGTCCGGCTCGCCCGCGCCGCTGATCGGCCGACGCTTTCGACACGTTCACCGTTTCCAGCCGCGTCATACCGCTTTGCGGATCGAACCGGGGTACGCGCATCTGCCCGCTGTCGATCACCACGCGGATGCCCTCAATCGTCAGGCTGGTTTCGGCGATAGATGTGGCCAGCACCACCTTACGCTTGCCCGGCGGGCTTGGCTCGATAGCGCGGTCTTGCGCTTTATACGACAGGTTGCCGTAAAGCGGATGCACGGTCACATGATCGGGCATGCCCTCGTCGTCCAGCTGATCGGCGACGCGCCGGATTTCGCCGGCTCCCGGAAGAAACACGAGCAGGTCGCCCGGCTCGTCGGCCAGTGCGCGGTGGATGGCGGAGGTGACGTGCGGTTCGATGTGGCCGCGTGGCCGGCGGTCGAGATAGTGCGTCTCGACGGGGTAGCTACGCCCCTCACTGACGACGGTGGGCGCCCCGTCGAGCGCTTCGGCGACGGCGCTGCGATCCAGCGTGGCCGACATCACCAGCATCCGTAGGTCGTCGCGCAGGACGCGCTGCACATCGAGCGTGAGCGCCAGCCCGAGGTCCGTCTGCAGATTGCGCTCGTGGAACTCATCGAAGATAATCAGGCCTACCTCGCTGAGCGCGGGATCATCTTGCAGCATCCGCGTGAGCACGCCTTCGGTGACAACTTCGATGCGCGTCTGCGCACTCACGCGTGTGTCCATCCGCACCCGGTATCCGACGGTTGCGCCGGGCTCCTCGCCGCGTTCCGAGGCCATGCGGCGGGCGGCGGCACGAGCGGCCAGGCGGCGCGGCTCCAACATCAGGATCGTTTTTCCGTCCAGCCAATCTTCATCCAGCAGGGCAGGCGGGACGCGCGTAGTCTTTCCGGCGCCGGTGGGCGCTTCGAGCACGGCCCGCGGGTGCTCGCGCAAGGCTGCGCGCAGATCAGGCAGTACATCGGTGATGGGGAGGTCGGGCATGGACCGCGGACGCCAGTGGCATCAGTGTGACATGCCTTGTAGCGTCCATGCCGACGATCAGTTTCGACGTGCGATGGTTCAGTTGAGCCAGACGGGCATCAAGTTGTGATTCTCGGTGGCGACGATCGTCGCGGCGCGGTGGACCGAGTCCCGCTTCAGTTGGCGGCGGACGGGTAGGTGGCGGCTCTTCCACGATTGGCGATGCAGGGCTCGCCACGAGCGCAGGCACTGGGTTCGATACCGCAAGAGTTGAAGACGGATGAAAAGCCGATCCGTAAGATCGTCGAAATCGATGGAGGAATCTGTGTCCATATCACCGAACTGCTTGGTTGCATGGTAGGGGGTTATGAGCCCGACGGGGTGGTAGAGCGCACCCGCCAGGGGGATGGCGCACGATGTAGCGTACATAAGACCACGCGCTAAAGATTTAGCGGGTGCCGGCGAGATGCCGGCTGTTTCCGGATCCTTTGCGGCATGCTTTTCACCTACCGGGGACTGCTCCAGCGGCTTACGCCGGGGGCGAAGAATGCGATGGGGGCCTGATGAGCAGGAACGCGTCGAGGAGTGGTCTGATTGAAGCGGTCCGCCCCCATACCATCATGAACGACGCCTACGTTTCATGGCCGATCTTCGCCCCGCACCCGGCACGTACGTTCTCCAGCTGATGCTGTCTCAGGACATGCGAATTCAGGTCGGCCGGTTGGGGACGTTGGACGCCGCCCCCGGCCGGTACTTATATGTGGGAAGTGCGTTGGGGCCCGGTGGGGTGAAGGCCCGCGTCGAACGCCACGCCCGCACGGATAAGAACGCCCACTGGCATATCGACTACCTCCGGGCCGGGGCCGTCCTGTCTGGCGTGTGGGTGGCGTACAGCGATAAGCGTCTGGAATGCGCATGGGCCCGGGCACTGGCCGATGCCCCTTCGGCGGTAATCCCAATGGCAGGCTTCGGCGCATCCGACTGTGGTTGCCCGGCCCATTTGATCTACAGATCCAGAGCGGCCGCTCTGGATCAGGTCCGGCAGGTGCTTCAACGGGTCGCCAGGGCACCGGACGTGCATTATCGGTCCGAGCTCGAGCCCGGAGGATGAGGTTTACCGGGCATGTCGCATGTGCTCCACCTTCATGCATTTATTTTCCACGTACGGCAAGCCGGCATCTTCGGCCAGTTGTTTCGCCTCTTCCGACGAAACGCCCAACTGCGTCCAGATGACGGGGGTCCGGCCGGTTTGCTCGGCGCGTTCGATGGCGCCGCGCACCATATCGGCGGTGTGCTCGGACGCTCGGAAGATATCGACCACGTCGATGGTGATGTCATGCGGGATGCTCGTCAAATCGGGATAAGCCTGTTCGCCGCAGACTTCGTCGTAGTTCGGATTCACGGGAATAACGCGGTACCCCGCGTTCTGGAGGTAGCGGGCAATCTGGTGGCTCGTCCGCGAAGAGCGGGCCGAGCAGCCCACGACGGCAATCGTTTCGGTGGTGTCGAGCAGGTCGGCGAGGTTGGGGGATGAGGACATCAGCAGAGGGAACGCAGATGAGTGAGACGGTGAGGGGGCTCAGTACGTGGCGTATTCGGCGAGGCCTTCGTCGACGAGCTGGTCATTCACGTTAACGAGCTCGCCCTCGGTATCGAGGAAGACCTCGGCGATGTAGCGGCCATACTTGCCTTTCTTCTCGGTTTCGATGAGCACGTTTTGGTCGAGGACCAGCTCGCGGAGTCGGTCGCGGCTGCGGAGGCCGTCGTTACGGGAGGGGCCGCGCACCTCCGGTGCATTGATCCGTGCGAGGCGGAACTGCTCGTTTCGAATCCAGGTGAAGAAGCCGAGATCCACGTCGGCGCGGAGCGTATCGCCATCGTAGACCGAGACGACGCGGGCGCGGTACTGGTAGATGTTGGTTTTTTCAGGCATGGTCGTCCACCGGTAATTGACTGAACATTTACACGCAAGCTCTCGTACCTCCTCCCTCGCATTTGCAAAGCACGCGGCGCGCGTCGAGATTGCGACGTATACTAACGTATTCACCCCCAACGTAAAAAGCTCCATGTCCGCCTATCCGTTTGACGAGATCGAGCCGAAATGGCAGCGCTACTGGGAGGAGCACAAAACCTTCCGCACACCGGACGAGGTGCCGGATGAAGACGACAAGTTCTACGTGCTCGACATGTTTCCGTACCCGAGCGGATCGGGGCTGCACGTCGGCCATCCCGAGGGTTATACGGCTACCGACATCGTCGCCCGCTACAAGCGGATGCAGGGCGTCAAGGTGCTGCACCCGATGGGTTGGGATGCCTTCGGGTTGCCGGCCGAGCAGTACGCCATGCAGACGGGCACCCATCCGCGCGAAACCACCGAGCGCAATATCAAACGGTTCCGCGAGCAGCTGAAATCTCTCGGCTTCTCGTACGACTGGGACCGCGAAGTTAACACCACCGACCCCGATTACTATAAGTGGACCCAGTGGATCTTTCTGAAGCTCTACGAGCGCGGGTTGGCCTATCAGGCCGAGGTGCCGGTGTGGTGGTGCGACGAGTTGGGTACCGTGCTGGCCAACGAAGAGGTGATCGATGGCAAGAGTGAGCGCGGCGGCTACCCCTGCGAGCGTGTGCCGCTGCGCCAGTGGATGCTCAAGATTACCGACTACGCCGAGCGGCTCTTGGAGGGGTTGGATGAGCTGGACTGGCCCGAGTCCACCAAAAGGATGCAGCGCAACTGGATCGGCAAGTCGGAGGGCGCCGAGATTTACTTCGACGTCGTGGGGCTCGACGACCAGCTCAACGTCTTCACTACCCGGCCCGACACGCTCTTTGGCGCTACATACATGGTGCTCGCGCCCGAGCATCGGCTGGTCGATGACATCGTGACGGACGAACACCGCGAGGCCGTCGAAACCTATCAGCAGAAGGCTGCGCGCAAGAGCGAGCTGGAGCGTACCGAGCTGCAGAAGGAGAAGACCGGTGTACCGACGGGCGGCTACGCCATCAACCCGGCCACAGGCGAGGAAATCCCCATCTGGGTGGCCGACTACGTGCTGGCATCCTACGGCACAGGAGCTATCATGGCCGTGCCCGCACACGACGAACGCGACTACGCCTTCGCCAAGCGCTACGACCTGCCCATCCGCGAGGTTGTGGCCGGCGGCGACATCGCGGAGGAAGCGTATACAGGCGAGGGAGAGCACGTCAACTCCTCCAACGAGGCGGTCGACATCAACGGCCTCGGGGTCGACGCGGCCATCGAGCGCATCGTCGACTGGCTCGAAGAGCACGGTCATGGTCAGGGCACGACGAACTACAAGCTGCGCGACTGGCTCTTCAGCCGCCAGCGCTACTGGGGCGAGCCGTTCCCCATCCTTCACGTCGACGGCGAGCCCAAGCCCGTGCCCGAGGACGAGCTACCCGTCACGCTTCCCGAAGTCGACTCGTACGATGAGCTTCGGGATGGGCCGAAGGGGCAGGGGCCGCTGGCAAGCATCGATGAGTGGGTCCACACCACCGATCCGGAGACCGGCCAGCCCGCCAAGCGCGAGGTCAACACCATGCCGCAGTGGGCCGGGTCGTGCTGGTATTACCTGCGCTTCATCGATCCGAACAACGACGAGCAACTGGTCGATCCGGAGAAAGAGCGGTACTGGATGCCGGTCGACCTCTACATCGGCGGCGCGGAGCACGCCGTGCTCCACCTGCTCTACGCGCGGTTCTGGCACAAGGTGCTCTACGACGCCGGCGTTGTCTCCACGGAGGAGCCGTTCCAGACGCTCGTACACCAGGGCATCATCCTGGGCGAGATGGAGTACACGCTTTATCGCGACGCGCAGGGCCAGCCCGTATCCGCCGAGCACGTAGAGAGCGACATCGACACGCGCACGGGTAACGAGGTCACCGCGCGACAGGTAGATGCGTCGGAGGTGCAGAAGGAGGGCGACGAATTCGTCCTGAAATCTGATCCGGCGGTCCGCGTCGAGGCCCGCAGCCACAAGATGAGCAAGAGCCGCGGCAACGTCGTCAATCCCGACGAGATCGTGCGCGCCTACGGCGCCGATTCGCTGCGGCTCTATGAGATGTTTATGGGCCCGCTGGAGCAAGTCAAGCCCTGGAGCACGAGCGACGTCGAGGGCGTCTTCCGCTTCCTGAACCGCGTCTGGCGCCTCATCGCTGGAGATGAGGAGTCGGCCTCCGCCGTGGTCGACACAGAACCGACGCGCGAAGAGCTGCGCCTGCTGCACGAGACGATCCAGAAGGTCACGGCCGACATCGAGGACCTGAGCTTCAACACGGCTATCGCCAAGATGATGGAGTTCGTCAATGCCGCGAACAAGTGGGACGGCGTGCCGAAATCCGTGGCCGAGCCGTTTGTGCTGCTGCTGAGCCCGTTCGCGCCGCACATTAGCGAGGAGTTGTGGCGCCGCTTAGGCCACGACGAAACGCTCGCTTACGAAGACTGGCCCGAAGTCAACGAGGACTACCTCAAGCGCGAGGTGGTAGAGATGGCCGTGCAGGTGAACGGCACCGTGCGCGGCACCATTGAAGTCGATGCCGACGCCGAGGAAGACGAGGTGCTGGCGGCGGCCCGGGAAGAAGACAACGTAGCCCGCTACCTCGACGACAAGACGATCCAGCGCGAGATCTACGTGCCCGGCCGCATCGTTAACTTTGTGGTGAATTGAGTGGAGCGCGTTTCGCTTTGCTCACCGCGCTGTCACATGCGTCCGATGAACGCGTTTGAGATGGTCATGAATCGGTTTTACGACGAATGACGACTCATGACAGCGAACGCAGTGAGCACCATGACGGGGCATGTAGGCGTGCGCTGTTGATGTTCGTGACGCTTTGACGACCGCTGGTGGGTACTTGCCGTGGTCCTCAGTTACAATTAATCTGGCGCGTGCGACAGGTGGCCTGATACTCGAAGGTAAACCAGATGAGCATCGCTTCATCCGAGTCGCCCAGTGGGCATCCGACCTCTTCGTACGCGTTGCGCGTTTCCTGATAGAGGTCGACGCAGTAATCTTGCAGCTCGGCAGGAACGCCGGACTGGAGGTTGCCGGTGACGCGTTCGCCGAAGGGGAGATAGTTCATGGCGTTCAGGCCGTACAAAATGCTAAGGGTCAGATAAGACGATTGCGCCGTCAACGGCGCCCTCGTCGAGGCGGTATCAGCGTCGCCTCCACCCTTAACCATCGGCAGATGAGGCCCAATCTTAACTGTGAAATTCCGGCGGATGCCTGGCTGAGGCGTCCGCCTTCACGTGACCGCTTATTTTCATGCCTTCCTCCCCCAATCTCGACGTGCTCGCCCTCGCTGCCCATCCGGATGATGTGGAGCTGTGTGCCGGGGGGACGATGTGCCTGCTCGGCCAGCAGGGCTACCGGCTGGGCATCGTCGATTTCACGCGGGGCGAACTGGGGTCGCGGGGCACGCCCGAGCTGCGCATGGAAGAGGCCCAGCGCGCTGCCGAGATCATCGGGCTGGAGGCCCGCGAGAATCTCGGTCTGCCCGATGGCAACATCGCCAACACCCAGAGCAACCAGCGCGCGCTCATCCGGCGAATTCGCCGCTACCGCCCACACATCGTGCTCATCAACGCGGCCGAGTGTCGCCACCCAGACCACTGCGCCGCCGCCGAGCTATCGGCCGAGGCGCTGTATTACAGCGGCCTGCCCAAGATTGAAACGACCGAAGACGACGGCACCCCGCAAGAGCCGTGGCGTCCCCATCACGTGCTCCACTACATGCAGGCCATCTCGTTCGAGCCGACTTTCGTGGTCGACGTGACCGACGTGTGGGAGCAGCGCATCGAGGCGTTGCAGGCCTTTAAGTCGCAGTTCTTCAACTCCGACTACGAGCCGGGGTCCGACGAGCCCGAGACGTTCGTCTCCAACCCCGAGTTCTTCCAGTGGGTCGAAGCGCGGGCGCGAACGTACGGGTACAACGTCGGTGCCACCTACGGCGAGCCGCTGTTGTACCGGCACGGGCCGGTGGGCGTGAGTGACCTGGTCGATGTGCTCAGTAAAGAGAAGACGTACCGGTAGGGCTGCGTGAATTGTATGTGACACCCGACCGCCGAGCGCGGCGTGGAGACGCGTCGTTGCAACATCTGCACGGTTCAATTCTTTAGTCCAAAGATGGACAGGTACTCCGTATTGACAGCCAAGCCTCCCATCCGGTATATTAGCACTCCTGAACAGACTATGCCTTCGAAGTAATTACCTATGCCCACCACGGTCAACACCAGTAACTTCCGGAATGGACTGACGTTCATCTGGAAAGACGATCTCTGGCAGATCGTCGACTTTCTCCACGTAAAGCCCGGCAAGGGCGGCGCGTTCGTGCGCACGACCCTGAAAAACATCAAAGACGGCCGCGAGCTGGAAAACACCTTCCGCGCAGGCGCCAAAGTGGAGGAGGTGCGCGTCGAGAAGCGAACCCACCAGTATCTTTACGAGGACGACTACGGTCTCCACTTCATGAATACGGAGACCTACGAACAGTTTTCACTCCCGCCCGATCAAGTAGATGGGCGCGAATATTTGAAAGAGGGCGGTGAGGTTGATATCCTTTTCCGCGCCGACACCAACGAACCGCTCAAAACCGAATTGCCGCAGAAGGTGGATCTGGAAGTCGTGCGTACCGATCCCGGTCTCAAAGGCGATACGGCTCAGGGGGGCACCAAGCCGGCCGATCTGGAGAGCGGGGCGACGGTGGATGTACCGCTGTTTATCGAAGAAGGCGATGTTGTTCGGGTGAACACGCGCTCGGGCGAGTACGAGACGCGCGTTCAGACCAGCTAAGCCGGATGCCCGGCGCCCCGGCTGGTTTCCCCGCCGGCGCTTTACTGTTTGCTCATCAATCTACACCGAGAGATGGATCTCGCAAAAATTCAGGAGCTGCTCAAGATTGTCGCGGATAGCGGAGTAGCCGAGGTAGAGATCGAAGAAGACGATTTCAAGCTCACCGTGCGGCGCAACCAGCCGGCGGTGATGATGCAGCCCTCCATGCCGCAGTATGGCATGAGCTACGGGATGCCACCGATGTACGGCGGGCCGCAGGTGCAGCAGCAGGCGCCGCCTCAGGGGGCGCCCCGGCAGAGCATGCAGCCGCCGCAACAGGGGGGGCAGCAGCAATCGGCTCCTCAGCCGGCGAACAATCCGGGCCCGGCGTCTGGCACGGCGCCCAACAACGGCGCGTCGGCGGAGGCGCCCTCCAGCGCAGCCGATGCCGAGGGCGACGAGGTGGCCACGGCCGAGAACGAAACGGTTGTCAAGGCCCCGATCGTGGGGACGTTCTACCGTGCCCCCTCGCCCGACTCCGATCCGTACGTCAATGTGGGGGATGCCGTGCAGGAGGGCGATATCCTCTGCATCATCGAGGCGATGAAGCTCATGAACGAGATCGAGTGCGAAACGGCGGGGACCATCAAAAAAATCCTCGTCGAAGATGCCGAGCCCGTGGAATTCGATCAGCCGCTGTTTGTGATCGAGCAAAGCTAAGCGCGCCCCCGAGTTGAAGGAGTTCGAATTGACGTCCAGATCTGTGAAGAAAGTCCTCATTGCCAATCGCGGCGAAATCGCCCTTCGTATCATTCGAACCTGTCACGAGATGGGGCTCAAAACGGTGGCCGTATATTCGACGGTCGACCGCGATGCGCTCCACGTTCGTTTTGCAACCGAGGCGGTGTGCATCGGGCCAGGGCCGTCCAACCAGAGCTATCTCCGTCCGGATCGCATCATCGCGGCCGCCGAGGTGACCGGCGCCGACGCCATTCATCCCGGCTATGGCTTCCTTTCGGAGAACGCCGAGTTCAGCGCCATCTGCCAGGATCACGGCATCAAGTTCATCGGTCCCTCGCCGGAGACAATTCGCCTGATGGGCGAGAAGAGCCTCGCCAAAAAGACCATGGCCAAAGCCGGCGTGCCCATCGTACCCGGCTCCGACGGCGTAGTCGAAGACGTCGACGACGCCAAACGCGTCGCGAACGAAGTCGGCTACCCGCTGATGATTAAAGCCAGCGCAGGCGGCGGCGGGCGCGGGATGCGCCTCGTTCCAACGGAAGACAAGTTCGTGCAGGCCTATAACAGCGCCCGAAGCGAAGCCGAGGCCGCTTTCGGCAACCCGAACGTGTACATCGAGCGCGTGGTCGAAAAGCCGCGCCACGTCGAGATTCAGCTTCTGGGTGATGGGCAGGGCAACGTGGTCCATTACGGCGAGCGGGAGTGCTCCATCCAGCGCCGCCATCAGAAGCTGATCGAGGAGTCCCCGTCCCCGATTGTCGACGAGGAACTGCGCGCCGCCATGGGCGACGCCGCCGTGCGCGGCGCCGAGGCCGTCAACTATGAAGGCGCCGGCACGATCGAGTTTCTGGTCGATGCCGACCGCAACTTTTACTTTATGGAGATGAACACCCGCCTGCAGGTGGAGCATCCCGTCACCGAGGAGGTCTGCGACTGCGATCTGGTCGAGTATCAGATCCGCGTGGCCATGGGCGAGAACGTGCGCAAGCGCGACATCGAGATGGAAGGGCACGCCATCGAGTGCCGCATCAACGCTGAGAACCCGTACCGGAACTTTAGCCCGGCGCCTGGGACGATTTCGGCATTCCATCTGCCGGGCGGTCATGGTGTGCGCGTCGACACCCACGCGTATGCCAATTACGTGATTCCGCCCACGTACGACTCCATGATCGGCAAGCTCATCGTGCGCGGCAAAACCCGCGAGCGGGCCATCAACAAGATGAAGCGCGCGCTGGATGAGTTTGTCATCGAAGGCATCGAAACCACAGTCCCGTTCCATCAGCAGATGATGGAGGACGAGGGCTTCCGGACCGGTAATTTCGATACGCGCTACCTCGACGACTTCCAGATGCGGCCCCGCCACCCCGAGGAGGCATGAAGGCTGCGCCCGCCGCCCCTCGCCAGATTTATTTCACCCACACCGCCTAACTCACATCGCGACCCGCTATGGATTTCCCCGATGATCTGTACTACACCGAAGACCACGAATGGCTGCGCGTCGACGAAACCAACCAGACGGGCACGGTAGGCATCACCGATTTCGCCCAGAGCGAGCTGGGCGACATTGTCTTCGTCGAGATTGAGCCCGAGGGCACCGAGGTCGAGCAAGACGGCGTATTCGGCACGGTCGAAGCCGTCAAGACCGTGTCGGAGCTGTTCATGCCGGTTGATGGCGCGATCGCCGAGATTAACCACGACCTCGAAACGGCGCCGGAAAAGGTGAACCAGGATCCGTACGGGGAGGGCTGGATGGTCAAGATCGAGATCGACAATATGAATGATCTCGACGAGCTGATGCGCGCCGATGAGTACGCCGAATTAGTGTAGCGAATTACGACCGGCGAATGTCGATTGGCGAATGGGCATTCGGCATTCACACTTCGTACATCGATATTCGACCTGATGCACGAGCGAATCATCATCCTGGACTTCGGCTCGCAGTACACGCAGCTCATCGCGCGGCGCGTGCGCGAGGCGGGCGTCTACTCCGAAATCCACCCCTGCACTATTGAGCCGGAGACCGTCGAAGCGATGGACCCGAAAGGCCTCATCCTCTCGGGCGGCCCGTGCTCGGTCTACGACGCCGAGGCGCCGCAGCTCGACCCCCGATTCCTCGACCTGCAGCAGGCCGATGGATCGCCCGTGCCGGTGCTGGGCATCTGCTACGGATTGCAGGCGATGGCGCATCTGCTGGGCGGGGCCGTCGAGCGGGCCGAACGCCGCGAGTTCGGGCGGGCGCAGATCGAGGTGACCGACCACGGCAACGGCGAGCCCGACCTCTTCGCCGACGTACCCAGCGGCTCGACCGTCTGGATGAGCCACGGCGACCACCTCACGCAGCTGCCCGATAATTACGCCGTCATCGCGCGCACCAACAATGCCCCGGTCGCGGCCGTGCGCAGCACCGAGGCGCCGCACTACGGCGTGCAATTCCACCCCGAGGTCGTTCACACCGACTTCGGGCGGCAGGTGCTGGAAAACTTCGCGCACGAGATCTGCGGTTGCCGGGGCGACTGGACGCCCGCCTCGTTTGTCGAGGAGAAGACGGCCGCCATCCGCGAGCGAGTGGGCGACCGGCACGTGATCCTCGGTCTCTCCGGCGGGGTCGATTCGTCGGTGGCCGCCGCGCTGCTCGACCGTGCCATCGGCGATCAGTTGCACTGCATCTTCGTCAACAATGGGCTGCTCCGCAAAGGCGAATGGACGCAGGTGCAGGACACCTTCCGCGGCCACTTCCACATGGACCTCCACGCCGTCGACGCCACCGAGCAGTTCCTCGATGCGCTGGACGGCGTGATCGATCCGGAGGAGAAGCGCGTCCTCATCGGCAACACGTTCATCGACGTGTTCGATGAGCAGACGCAGCGCATCACCGAGGAGTTGGGCCACCGACCCGCGTTTCTGGCGCAGGGCACGCTCTATCCCGATGTCATCGAGAGCGTCTCGTTCAAAGGGCCGTCCGCCACGATCAAGACGCACCACAATGTGGGCGGACTGCCGGAGGAGCTGGATTTCGAGCTGATTGAACCGTTTCGTGAGCTGTTCAAAGATGAAGTCCGCGAGATTGGACGGTTGCTCGACGTGCCCGCATCGATTGTCGGGCGCCATCCGTTCCCCGGTCCGGGGCTGGCCATCCGCATCCTCGGTGCCGTGACGCCCGAGCGGCTGGCGCTGCTCCGCGAAGCCGACGCCATCTTCATCGACGAGCTACGCGCCAACGATCTCTACGATGAGGTGTGGCAGGCCTTCGCCGTGCTGCTTCCGGTGCAAAGCGTCGGCGTGATGGGCGATGAGCGGACGTACGAGAACGTCTGTGCGTTGCGGGCCGTCACCAGCGTCGACGGCATGACGGCCGACTGGGCCCAGTTGCCTGACGACTTCCTGGGCCACGTCTCGAACCGCATCGTCAACGAGGTGCCGGGGCTCAACCGCACGGTTTACGACATCAGCTCGAAGCCGCCGGCCACCATCGAGTGGGAGTAGGCACGCAGGGCGCCGGGGCGGGCAATAAATCGACGCGGCGGCTCGTTTCACTGACGGTTCGTCGATCATCAGCGAAGAGTCTATGACAACGCGAATCCGTTCTACGCTCCGGTTGCTGCTGCTTCTGTGCGGCTGCGTCGCTTTGCTGCATGCCAGTCCGGTCTTTCCCACTGTGCATGGCCAGTCGGGTGAAGCGGCCGTCCCTGAACTCGGCGAGGCCGAGGCGCTGTTCGAGCAGGCGCTCGACGCCTTCGAGCGCGGCGAATATGCGTTGGCGCAGCGGCGCTTCCGGCTCGTCACCGAGTACCGCCTCAATCAAAAGACCACGGCGTCGCTGCTGATGGCTGGCAAGGCCCTCTACCGGATGGAGCAGCACGCCCGCGCGATCGATGTGCTCAGCACGCTGCTCGATCGCTATCCGCAGACGAGCTACCGCGACGAAGCCCGGCGGGTGCTCGACTACGCCCGAACCGCCCGGCGTCGCACGCAAGACGAGCCGGATCGCATCCGGATTGGCATTGCGCTGCCGCTGGCTGGAGAAGACGCTCCGCTCGCGCAAGCGATGTTCAACGGCATCCGGCTGGCGGTCGATGCGCACAACGGCGTGGAACGGCGCTACGCCTCCGCCGAGGATGAGCAGACGCGCGTCGTGCGCTCGGCCAACGAGACGACCCGGCGCGTGATAACCGAACAGACCACCCCGCCCGATCGCATTGCCGAGATGTACTTCCGCAACACGCGGGGCGAGGCCAGCGGGGCCCAGGCTGCTGTCGACTCGCTGGTGCAGATCGACAACGTCGACTTTATCATCGGTCCGCTCTACAGCCACGAGGCCCAGGCCGCTGCCGAAACGGCCGAGCGCGCCGGGGTCGTGCTTATGGCCCCGCTCGCCACCGACGAAGGCGTCTCGGCTGGCCGGCGCTACGTTTTCCAGGCCAACCCCACCATCGAAACGCGCGGCGAGATTATGGCCCGCTTCGCCGTGCGCAGCCTGCTGGTAGACGGAGTCGGCATTCTTACCGAGCAGGGCAACAGCATCAGCGAGCGGATGGCCGAGGGGTTCCGCCGTGAGATTCGCCGGCTCGATGCCGAGCTGGCCTTCGACGAGCGGCTTCCCAACGCCCGCGCCTGGTCCCAACTCCAGCAAGAGCTCCAGCCCGATTCGCTCTCGCGCGATTCGCTCCGCCGTGCCGAGGCGCTCTACCTGCCCATCGCCGGATCCAATGCGGGCGGACGCATCCAGGACGCCCTCACCGGGCTCGCCTGGCTCAGCCGCACCTCCGGCATCAACTTTCGCGTGCTCGGCAACGCCGAATGGCACGGGTTGACCATCGCGCGGCTCGCGAGTCCATTTCAGGCGACCTACACGAACGACTTCTTCGTCGATGAGACGCGCTCGCCCGTACAGGTGTACATGCGGCAGTACCGGCTGCTCACCGGCGACCCCCCCGCCGATCTACACGTAACGGCGCGCCGGCTTGCCTTCACCGGGTATGATGTCGCGCGGTTCATGCTGGAGCGGGCGAGCCAGCCCACCGGCCAACCGATGCAGGTGCGGATTCGTGAGGCTCCTGCTTACGAAGGCGTCGGCATCAAAATCGACTTTGACGGGCGCAACGTGAACCAGTCGATGTTCGTCCATCGCTACCGAAACAACCAGGTTGATCGCCTCCGCTGACCGCTCACAAGAGGAACAGTCCGATGGGCGGGTCGTACGATGGGCGCTTTCACCAGCGGGGCCATACTCGGTCTACGCGCGCCCATCCTACTCCGCACGCTGCCCCTCTCGATCCTCGACACCCTGTTGCATTTGCACACACGCCCTTACATGCGACGTTCTTGTTCGCTCGCCCTGATTGTCTTTTTGGTCCTGGCTGTGGCTGGCTGCTCGGGAAGTGGGCAGGTGCGCCACTCCTCCGCCGAGGAGGCGTTCCAGAAGGGGGAGCAGTTGTACGAAGAGGAGGAGTACAGCGATGCCATCCGCTACTTTCGCGCTGTCTTCTCGTACGGGCGGGCGACCGAGTGGTCGGATGATGCGCAGCTGCTCATGGCGCGCTCCTACTATGAAGACAAGCAGTATCGCCTCGCCGCAACCGAGTACCGGCGCTTCATCCAGCTTTACCGCAACGACGAGCGCGTGCCCACCGCCGAGTTCGAGCGGGCCATGTGTTATTATCAGCTCTCTCCCCGGTATCAGCTCGACCAGACTGATACCGAGCAGGCGATTTCGCTCTTCCAGCTCTTCCTCGACCGGTATCCGCAGCACGAGCGCGCTCCCGAAGCCGAGAAGCACATCAAGGAGCTGCGCGAAAAGCTGGCGCATAAGAAGATTGCCGCAGCCGAGTTGTACGAGCGGCGCGGTATGTACCGGGCCGCTGCGCTGACGTACGAAACAGCCTTCGACCAGTATCCCGAAACCTCGTGGGCCGATAACGCCCTGCTTGGGGCCGTGCGCACCTTCATCGAGTACAGCAACCGCAGCGTTGAGCAGCGCCAGGCCGAGCGCTTGCAGAAGGCCCTGGATCACTACAACCGGCTGACCCAGCTCTTCCCCGACAGCCCGCTACTCAAACAGGCCGAATCGCTCTACGAACAGGCTCAGCAGCGGATGAAAGAGATCCGCGAGCGGGAGTCCATCGCCGATAGCGCCAGCGGGTAGCACCCGGCTCCTCTGTAACCACCGGCCCACCAGCCATGGACATCGGTATTTTCGGCGGCTCGTTCAACCCGCCGCACACCGCGCATCTGATCGTAGCCGAAACGGTGCGCGACCAGTTCGGGCTGGAAGCGATCTGGTGGGTCCCGAGTCACAATCCGCCTCACAAGGAAGACGGCGAACTGGCCTCGGCAGAGCACCGCTTGGCGATGACCCGATGCGCCACGGCCGATAATCCGGCTTTTACGGTGTCGGACATCGAGATTCAGCGGGAGGGCATCTCGTACACGGTCGATACGCTTCGTGCCCTCCAAGCAGAGCATCCCGCGATCTCCTTCTGGCTGATCATCGGGAGCGATAGCATGCGCGACTTTGGCCAGTGGCACTGCCCGGATGAGATCGTCGACCGGGTCCCGCTGATCGTTTACAAACGTCCGGGGGCCATCTCCTCGATTGCCGACCCGCGCTACTCCAACCATGTCCGCTTCGCCGACGCCCCGCTGCTCGAGGTCTCGGGGACCGAGGTGCGTGCCCGGTGCCGCCGCGACCGCTCCATCCGCTACCTCGTGCCCGATGCCGTGCGCAACTATATCGCCGAGCACGATCTTTATGCAGAAACCGAGGCCCCGGCGCGGCAATAACGCCCAGCTCGTGTTCGTTTAGAGGGTGCGAAAGCGAAACCGGTATCTTACACGATCAGGGCGATGCGACTCCTTGGATGGACACTCGGGATCGGATTCTTTCTCTTGGCCGGGGCGTGCGATGCTTGTGCCCAATCGGCGGAGCGACCGTGGTGGATGCCCCCTTCGCCGGAGCAGGATCGGCTCGCGATGCGTGTCGACACGCTGCACTGCGGCGCCGAGGGGCGCATGGACCGACCCGATCCGCGGAAGCGACCGGCACGCCCCTGGATGGATTCGCCTGCGCTGCTGGACAGAAACATGATTGTTCCACCTGCGACGTGCGCGTTTGTGCTTCGCCTCCGGCCCGATGTGGACGATCCGGGTATGGTGTATCCAGTGCCCCCACCGATGCCATACGACAGCTTGCGGCGACCGCCACTGCCGCGCCCCCGATACCATTAATCGCTCCTCCTGATCTCGCTCCGACGGCCCGTGTTGATCCCGCCTCAAACGCTGCGTGAGAAAGCGGCGCAACTGGTTTTTGTGCGGCTCGGGTCCAACATGACGCCGCCGATTGCGGCCGAGGACGATGCCGCTCGCGTGCAGTCGCTCATCGAGCAGTGTCCCATCGGGGGCGTTGTACTGTTTAACGGCACCTGGCCGCATGCGGCCCGCACGCTCGCCGCGCTGCAGGCGCACAGCCCGCATCCGCTGCTGGTGGGGACCGACATGGAGCGCGGAGTGGGGCAGCAGGTGGCGGGGGCGACGGAGTTTCCACATGCGCGGGCCTTCGCCGCTGTCGAGGACGCAGGCGAGGCCGTCCGCACATCGGCCCGGATGGCTGCACGTGAAGCTCGCGCCTGCGGTATCCACTGGGCCTTCGCGCCGGTGGCCGATGTCAACCTCAATCCGGCCAACCCGATCATCGGGACGCGGGCGTTTAGTGAGGAGCCGGCGACCACGGAGGGCCTGGTGAAAGCCTTCATCCGGGGGGCGCGGGCCGAGGGGCTCCTCACCACGGCCAAGCACTTTCCCGGCCACGGCCGCACAGATACCGATTCGCATGCCACGCTGCCCGTCGTTTCGGCATCGCGTGAGGCGCTGATGGCGGTCGACGGCGCGCCGTTCCGGGCCGCCATCGAGGCTGGAGTCGACAGCGTGATGACCGCCCACGTGGCGTATCCGGCACTGGACCCCGTGCGCCGCCCCGCGACGAACTCTCCACCGATCCTGCAGGATCTGTTGCGCGACGCGATGGGGTTTGGCGGCGTCGTCATCAGCGACAGCCTGCGGATGGAAGGCGCGGCCTCCGATGCCGAGCCCGGCACCCGGGCCGCCACGCTGATCCAATCGGGCGTCGATGTGCTGCTCGATCCCGCCGATCCGAGGGCCGTCGTCGAGGGGCTCGTGCGCGCGGTGAACCAGGGCCGATTGGCCGAGGTGCGCCTGCAGGAGGCGTTCGAGCGGGTATGGCGGCTCAAAACGCAGTGGGCGGAGCGCTTCGGTCCTGATGGGTTTGCGCCATCGGCCGCGGCGGACGATCCCGTGGTAGGCGCGCCGGCTCATCAGGCCCACGCCGAACAGGTCGCCCGCCGGGGAGTGACTGTATGGGGAAGCGCCGCCGAGCCGCCGTCCATCGACCGAATGCAGCGGGTTCTGGTCATCCGGATGGTACGGTCGGTCCCGGAGGATACGTCGCCGCTGGAGGAGGCCGCCCGGCTCGCCTGGCCTCGGGGCGACTACGAAGATGCTCCGGCCGATCTGTCCCGTGAGCGCATGGAGCAGATCGAAGTGCAGGCGCGCCGCGCCGATCAGGTACTCATCGCTGTGACGTCGACCCCGGCTGCCTGGCAGTCGGCTGGGTTGAGCGCGGCCCAGACGATGCTGTTGCGCACAATCGTATCAGATCATCCCGCCACGGTGGCGGCTCTCGGCGGGCCACAGGTGCTGGACGTCGTGCCCGCTGAGGCTCGGTCGCTGCTTTGCACGTTCAGCGACGCGCCTGTTGCACAGCAGGCGCTCGTCTGGTATCTCACCAAGACCGATGCGCGCTGAAACGCGGAGCCCGTGGCTGAGGAGGTGAACACCGAGCGGTGTCCGTCGTATCTTTCGGCCGTACCTTAGCTCACAGGCGGGGCCTATCGACCCAATATCCCCGCTGAAGGATACATCAGCAATATATTAGCACGTAAAAAGGATAGCTACGTATGGGGTTTTTTGATTTTTTTAGCGAGCAACAACCCCCGCTGGTCGCACAAGCCTTCGAGCACGTCCAGGACATGCTCGAAAACGGGCATCGGATGTTTGTAGCGTCCACCGCTTTTGTGCTCGACAACGAGATTCTCGATATCGACTTGAAGGCGCTGGACAAAGAGATCAACCAGTCCGAGCAGGACCTACGCCGGGTGGTCTTGGAGCATCTGACAATCGATCCGGAGCGCGAGCTGGTCTTCAGCCTGAAGCTGCTGAGCATCGTCCACGAGGCCGAGCGGATCGGCGATCTGGCGAAGTCGCTCGAAAAGGCTGGACGGTTAGCACACAAACCGCGCATGGGCGAGCAGGTTCAGCCCGTCCGCGAGATGCGCGATCGCGTCCTTCGGATGTTCGAGCGCGCCCGCGAAGCCTTCGTCGAGAGCGATGAATCGGCGGCTCGGAGCTTGATGATGGCGCACGAAAAGATGAAGGACGACGTGACCGAATACCTGAGCGACCTCTCTGAGGTGGACGAGATCACGCCGAACGAAGCGATCGTGTACGCGATGTCGGCCCGGCTCATCAGCCGTGTCAGCTCGCACCTGTCCAACATTGCTTCGACCGTCGTATCGCCCTTCGACCAGATCCGCCGCGCGCCCACCTGGCGCGAAGAGGAGGACAGCGAGAAAACGGCGTAACGGATCGGCCCGACCCGAACACAGGGCGGGGCCTCCTCGTCTGTCTGATGAATCACGCTCGTGAATCCTTTCCCATACACAACTCGACCTGTAGCCCATGGCTGTCACCGAGTCGCAAATGACCGAGTTGGGGTCTGAAGCTCCATCGTTCAATCTCCCGGTTGCCAACCCCAGCGCCGACGATCAGGAAGGCATGTATTGTAGCCTGTCGGATTTCGACGAGGCCGACGTGCTGGTTGTCGTCTTTATGTGCAATCATTGCCCGTACGTCAAGCACATCGAGGACGCATTGCTCGAAACCGCCCGCGAGTATCAGGACCGCGGCGTCCAGTTCGTGGGAATCTGCTCGAACGATCCCGAGAAGTATCCCGATGACTCGTTCGAGCGGATGGTCGAGCGCGCCCGTGAGAAGGACTATCCGTTCCCGTATCTGCAGGACGAGTCGCAAGAGGCCGCCAAGGAGTACGGCGCGCTGTGCACCCCTGATTTTTTCGTCTACGATGCCGATCGCACGCTCGTCTATCGCGGGCGCTTCGACGAAACCCGTCCGAACCAGGGCACCCCGACGGGGGATGACCTGCGCCAGGCGCTCGATGAACTGCTGAAGACGGGCGAGGTGCAGATCGATCAGAAACCGTCGATGGGGTGCAACATCAAGTGGAAGCCGGGCAACGAGCCCGCCCACGCCTGATGCTGCGTCTGCGGCGCAGGGGGCGGGCTGCTTGCAAGTGAGCCCGCCGCATTGTCTCTTGGGGGCGCGCGTATCCATCGGTTACCTGCGAGCTTCATGGACTGGATTGTACTGCTGCCCCCGCTGGTCGCCATTATACTGGCGCTCTGGACCCGGCAGGTCTACCTATCGCTCTTTGCGGGCCTGTGGGTCGGCGCCACGATGATCGTGGGCGGCAATCCCGTCGCGGGGTTGCGTGAGCTGGTTGACCAGATGGTGGCGGTCTTCTCCAGTGCGAGCAACACACGCGTACTGCTGTTTTGCCTGCTTGTCGGCAGTCTCGTGGCGCTGGTGCAGGCCTCTGGGGGGGTGCGCGGTTTCATCCAGTGGGCGCAGCGCCGCGGGTGGGGTACGAACCGGCGCAGCGCCGAGCTGCTTGCGTGGGTCGTAGGCCTGTTCGTCTTCGTCGAATCGAACATCTCGTCGCTGACCGTCGGCGCCGTCAGCCGTCCGCTGTTCGACAAGCTTCGGATTCCGCGCGAGAAGCTGGCGTATTACTGCGATGCCACGTGCGCGCCCGTCTGCATGTCGATTCCCCTCAACGGGTGGGGCGCCTTCGTCCTCGGTCTCCTGAGCGCCCAGGGCACAGCCGAGAACACCGTCGCGCTGCTCGCGCAGTCGGTCCTGTTCAACTTTTTCGCTCTCTTTGCGATGGGCTTTTCGCTGCTGCTGGCGCTCACGGGGTGGAGCTTCGGTCCGATGCGCCGTGCCGAGGAGCGTGCTCGCACCACCGGTGCCCTCATCCGCGAGGGCAGCCAGCCTATGATCGCCGACGAGGTGGCCGACATCCAGCCGCCCGATCACGTTGCGCCGCGCGCGCTCAACCTGCTGCTGCCCGTCGGGCTCATGATCGGGATGATCTTCGTCGGCCTCTGGATAACCGGTGACGGGAACCTGATGCAGGGCAGCGGCTCCACCGCCGTGTTGTGGGCGGTGGGCCTCGGCGTGGCTGCCGCAATGATCCTGTACGCCATCCCACAATCGGAAACCGGCCAGGCCACGCTGTCAATCGATGACTCGATGGACTGGGCGCTCAAAGGCGCTTCGGGGCTCGTGCCGGTGACGCTGTTGCTGGTGCTGGCTTTCGCGCTTGGACAGATCTCGCAGGAGTTGCAGATGGGCGAATACGTGGTCGGGGCCGTGGGCGAAGGCGGCCCGGCCTGGTGGATCCCCATCGTCGTCTTCGGTGTGTCGTGCTTCGTCTCCTTCACCCTCGGCTCGTCGTGGACGACCTTCGCCATCCTCATCCCGATTGCCGTGCCGCTGGCCGAGGGCTTGGCGTTGCCACCCGCGCTTCTGCTGGGCGCCGTGCTCTCCGGGGGCGTCTTCGGGGACCATGCCTCGCCGCTGTCCGACACCTCTATTATTTCCTCCATGGCGTCGGCATGCGACCACGTCGATCATGTGAACACACAGCTTCCGTACGCGCTCGTGCAGGCGGGGCTCGCCGCGCTCGCCTTTGGGATCGCCGGTGCGCTCGTGAGCTGAGCGGAACGCAGATCGACCCTCCGATTTTAAAGACACGGAAAATGGACGGCCATCGGCAGGCGCTCCTGCACGGGGGCGGTCCGGCGCCCCCTCGCAATTGCCACATGCTTATGTTTGACAGGCGGGCGTTCCATACCTGGCCGCAGATTCTCGTCGGAGCGACCCTCTTCGCGGGGCTCTTCATGCTCATCATGCTGATGGCGGAGCAGGTGCTCGATGGGCGGTTTCGATCATCACGGGTGGTGACCGGCATCGGCGCGGGCGCGTTCATCGGCTATGTTGCGACGGCCTGGCTCGTCCGATCTGCTCCATCCGATACCTGACGGAAAACGTACCGGTTGAGTCCGCGGATGGAAGCGGTTCCACATTGTTCTGATCACTGATCGATTCACCACGGAGGAGTTCATTATGATGGATGAGAAGCAAACCCAGGAAGTGACGCCCGACGACGAACGTTCGGCGTTCGAGAAAGCAGCCGAGAGCGCCGAGGATGTCGATCCGCGGACGATCCCGCAGACGCTCGAAGAGGATCCGCCCATTGGAGACGAGATCGAGTATCCGGCGTATTCGGACGAGGACAACGAAACGTGGCAGATTCTGGTGGAGCGGCAGATGGAGCAGTTGCCCGGCCGCGCCTGCGAGGCCTATCTGGACGGTCAGGACGTGCTCAAGCTGGAAGCCGATCGCATCCCCAGCCTCGCCAATCTCAGTCAACGCCTGAACGACGCCACCGGATGGAAGGTGGCCAAGGTGCCGGGACTGATCCACGAGAAAGACTTCTTCGAGCTGCTTTCCAAGCGCATCTTTCCATCGACCAACTACGTCCGCGGCCGAGAGGAGCTCGATTACACGCCGGCTCCGGACTGCTTCCACGACATCTTCGGTCACATGCCGATGCTCACCCAGCCGGACTTCGCGGATTTCTATCAGCTCTTCGGGCAAGCGGCGCTCAACGGCGAAGGCGCCATTCGGCCCAAGCTGGAGGCGTTCCACTGGTTCACCGTCGAGTTCGGGCTGATCCGCGAGCACGGCGAGCAGCGCATCTTCGGCGCGGGCATCGTTTCCTCCAACGAGGAGGTCACGCACGCCCTCTCCGACGACGTCACGACCAAGCCGTTCGACCCCGAGGTTCTCGTGAACACCGACTACGAGGTGTATCACCTGCAAGATACGCTCTTCGTGATGGACTCGTTTGAGCAGCTGCTGGAGGGCTTCAGGCAGTGGACAAGCGAGCATGGATTGCTTGACTGACAGCCTACGTTCGTGGTGAAACCCTGCTGCGCCGAAAAGCCTCGTCCCATGATGGGGCGGGGCTTTTCGGCGCAGCAGGGTTTCGTCCGGTGAAGTTTGCGCTGGACGTCGGATAATTTTGGCACGGTAGGCTTACAATTCCTGCGCAGGATAGCCGAAATCAACCTTCTTGATTGGATGAGCACAGATACGTCAGCAATGAAACGGATCTCGGCGCGCATCACGGGGCGCGTGCAGGGCGTAGGCTTCCGCAACTTTACCCAGCGGAAGGCGCGGCAGCTGGGCGTCGATGGATGGGTGCGCAACGAGCCCGACGGCTCGGTGCGGCTCGAAGCAGAAGGGACTGAGGATGCGCTCGAAGACCTCATCAGCGCCGTGCACGCGGGACCGCGGATGGCGCGGGTCGACACGGTCGACGTCGACTGGGGCGACGCCCAAGGGACCTTCGAGCAGTTCCGGGTGCGCTATCACTGAGGGGCGAGCACGCGCCGTATCAGAGCGACGACAACTCGCCGCGGCGCCACGCGCCCCAGCACGGCTCCGAGTGCATTCGTCGCTCCGCTGATCGCGGTCATCCGGCCGTTCAGGAGTGCACGAAGGCCCACGCGGGCCACTTTTTCGGGAGTCTCGAACGGCTTGGAGGCGCCCAGGTCCACCGCCGCCCGGTCCTGAAACGCGGTATCGGTGGGGCCCGGGCACAGGCACGAGACCGTGACGCCGCGCAGCGCCAATTCGCCGGAGAGTGCCTCCGAGAAATTCGTCACGAAGCTCTTCGTCGCGCCGTAAACGGCAAAGTAGGGGAGCGGCTGGTAGCCCGCCGTGGACGATACGTTCAAGATTCCGGCATCGCCGCGGTCCAGCATCGCCGGAAGGCAGCGGTGCGTCAGCGCGACCAGGTTCATCACGTTCAGCCTGATCATGGCCATGTAGTTTTCGGCGTCGTACTCCTCGAACGGACCCTGCTTCCCGAACCCGGCGTTGTTGATAAGCACGTCGGCCGTAAAGCCGGCCTCGGTGATCTGCTGATGAAGGGTCGCGGCTGCTCCGTCGACGGCGAGATCGTGCGGGAAAATAGCTGTCGTTGTTCCGTGCGTCTCGACTTCAGTGGCGACGGCCTGCAGTGCGTCCTCCGATCGCGCCGTAAGTAGCAGCGTCACGGTCGGATCAGCCAGCTGCCGGGCCATCGCCGCACCGATGCCGCTGGAGGCGCCGGTAATCAAAATCGTTTTATGCTTGAAGGTTTGCATACTCCAATCTCATGAGTGAAACGGATGCGCGTCCGTCCGAAACGTCCTCGGATCGCGCCGAGGCGTCGATTCTCGGCCTGCCGGATCCCACCCGGCGGGGCCTCTTGAATCAGGCAGTTCAACGGCTGGAAGCGGCGGACGTGCCCAACGCGCGCCGCAATGCCGAGTGGCTGCTAAGCGATGTGCTGGATTGCAACACCGCAGCGCTGCACGCGCATCCGAATCGGCCCGTTGCGCCTGATCGGGTGCGTGCTTTTGCGTCGATCGTTGCGCGGCGAGTCAGTCGTGAGCCCCTGCAGTACATCCTCGGCCACACCGATTTTTACGGATTGACGCTGGAGGTCACACCGAGCGTGCTCATCCCCCGGCCCGAAACAGAGGAGGTCGTGGAGCACGCCCTCGGGCTAATCGAACCCGTGGACCGGCCGCGGGTGCTGGACGTGGGCACAGGTAGCGGATGCATCGCCCTCGCGATCCAACAGGAGCGCCCCGACGCCCAGGTCTACGCATGCGACGTGAGCGAGGCCGCCCTAACGGTCGCGCGGCGCAATGCGAATCGGCTCGATCTTGAGGTCACGTTTGCCGTGGCCGATGTCCTCGCCGATACCTTTCCGGAGCGCATCCCGCACGATCTCGATCTGCTGATCTCCAACCCTCCGTACATTCCCGACGAGGAAGCCGCCGGCCTCGCCCCGGAGGTGGGCGATCATGAACCGTCCGTCGCGCTGCTCACCGGCACCGATCCGCTGGTATTTTACCGCGCGCTCGCCAGGCACGCATGGACGGTTCTGGCCCCCGGCGGATGGATGGTGATGGAGACGCACGAGCGCTTCGCCGAGCCAGTGCGCGCCCTCATGCAAGAGATTCGACTGGTCGAGCATCAACTCAAAGAGGATCTCTCCGGGCGTGACCGGATGGTGAGAGCCCGGCGCCCGACCGAGGACGGACAGGCCCCACCGCTCAGCCAAAGACGCGCTGTGCCTCGCGATACATGATTGCATGAAGATCGGCCGTGGCGTCGGGCGTCGCTGCGTATCCGCCCGAGAGCAGGAGCACGACGGGACAACCCGAGGCATGGATCGTCTCGAGCACGAAGCGGTCGCGCGCGTGCAGACCGGCCCGGGTGAGCGCGAGGCGACCGAAGCGATCATGCTCCATCACGTCGATGCCGCCGAGGTAGAAAATCAGATCGGGGCGAGCCTGTTCGATCGCGCGGGCGAGGTGTTGGGTGAGCGTATCGAGATAGGGGGCGTCGGGGGTTGCATCCGGGAGCGCGACATCCAGGGAGGACGGCGGCTTGCGAAACGGATAGTTTTTGGCGCCATGCATCGAGAAGGTGAAGACGGCGTCGTCCTCTGCAAAGATGGCGGCGTTTGCATTGCCTTGATGCACATCCAGGTCGACGACCAGCGTCCGGCTGATCCAGCAGGAACGCAGGAGCAGCCGGATGGCAACGGCAACGTCGTTGAGGACGCAGAAGCCTTCGCCGTGATCAGGGAAAGCGTGGTGGGTACCGCCCGCCAGATTGCCAGCGACCCCGTCCTCCAGCGCCATAAACGCGGCGTTGATGGTACCTTGTACGGCAACGCGCGAGCGGTGCACCAGCCGATCGGACCACGGCAGGCCCATGCGGCGCTCCGCCTGCGGAGGCAACGCGCCGGCAGCGAGGGCATCCAAGTACGATCCCGAGTGTACACGCAACAGATCGGACCAATCGGCCGGGCGTGGGGGAATGACTTCATCAGGCTGGATGATGCGCTCCCGGAGAAGCATCTGATGGAGTGCGGGAAATTTGGCCATCGGGAACGGATGGCCGCTGGGCAAAGGAACGTAGTAGTCGTTGGTGTAACTGACGCGCATGAGAAAGGTGCTACCGGCCTGCTGCGTAGTGGGGAAGGGCGAACCCATCAGTGTCGCACTGACTGCTGCTGTTTCATGCAGGACGAGACGACATGTTGCGGGGTGCAGAGCGAGATGAGCGCATGTTAAGAAAATTGCAGGCCCAGGGGCGAGGTGTAACGAAGTCCTATCGGAAGATTTTTGGTGTGCCGCGTGGCTTAAAAATTGCTTCAAAACACAAGCACCCGACCGGGTAGAGCCGGTCGGGTGCTTGGATGTGCAGAGCAACGAGCAAACAGTTCCCGCAGAGCGGGAGCGTATAGGCTTACTCGTTGGTGGTGTTGTGCCCCGGGCCGTTTCCTCCGCGGCCTGCGCCATTGTCTCCGTTACGCATGGCAGGTGGATTGACGGACTGATCAGCCTGAACCGTTTTCTCGGTGTCCTGATCAGGAGACGGGCCCGTGAGGCTTCCGGCGGTGCAGCCCGTGAGCGTCAGGGTCGCAGCGAAAAGAAGGGTGAAAAAGATAGATAGTAAGGAGGTCTTCTGCTTCATAGTGTGGGTGTGTGGAGTTTGATGGGAATACGTATTACGTTGGCACCAGAGCCTGAAAGCCAAAGTAGCAAAAAGTACTGCGCTTTGGCTTAGTGCTCTGCGCCGCCTCCGATCACGCTGGTAGAGCAACATGACCGGAAAATGCCTACAAAATATAGAGGACGTTGAGGCGCGAAGCTGAGATGTGCGGAGCGTTCACGTGTAAGCCAGTGCTTACAGAAAAGGGGGATTGTCGTCAGATTTGGACTATAGTTATGCTCCAAGTCTGCTTTTTGGAGCTACAATCGGTTCATTCTACCCATCAGATGGACGTGAAAAGTTGCAACCTGAAATTATTATAGTTTTTCGAAACGATCGTGCAATCACTAAATGCGACGTAAGTGTTATTCTTTGGGCAAGCCAAAGGAGTAATTCCGTCTGGTAAGATAAGCTAATTGGCTTGCTCCAATCCACAATTCAATGTCCATGAGGCGGCTTCTCAACCGCACATATGTTCTACTGATCCTCCTGCTATTGGCGCAGCAGGGAGTACAGGCCCAGCCCTACGCCAATCGGGCTGAGGTTGGGCTTCCGTTCTACGGAGAGCATTTCGCTCCCCAGGAATACGAGCAATACCCGTCCAATTGGGCGGTAACGCAGGACGATCGAAACATCGTGTATATCGCCAACAATGATGGCGTCCTGGAATACGACGGGACTGCGTGGCGACTGATACCGACGATCACGAATTCGTACGTTGTTTCGTTAGCTGCCGATGCTGACGGACGGGTTTATGTCGGGGCGAAGGGAGACTTCGGATACCTCGAAAGCGACTCCACCGGTACGAAGCAATACGTCTCCCTGTACGACGAAATTCCTGAGGCGGACCGCACGTTCGGAGACGTCTGGGGAATACATGCTACCTCAGACGGAATCTACTTCCAGGCAAAGCAACGACTCTTCCGGTGGGATGGGTCGACGATGGATGCCTGGGAAGGAGAAGGAGAATACCACACGTCCTTTGTGATCGAGGATCAACTCTATGTCCGAGAGATTGGGCGTGGACTCCTGCGTATGGAGGAAGACACTTTAGAGCAAGTGCCTAATGGCGGATATTTCGAGTCGCTACAGATTATGGCGATGATTCCGCGATCCGATGGAAGCCTTCTGATTGCTACGCAGAACGATGGGTTGTATGTATATCGGGAAGATGGGTCGACTACGCCATTCGATACCGAGGCTCAGCCATTCTTGGACAAGTACGTACTCTATCACGGTAGTAAGCTTCAGGATGGAAATATTGCCCTGGCAACGCTTGGAGGAGGCGTATTAATTCTAAACTCGGAGGGGGACCTTCTGCGGGTTTTAGGACCTGCGGCCGAAATTCCTGACGGCAAAATCAATTATGTCTATCCGGACAGTGACGGGGGGATGTGGTCTGCTCTGTTCAATAATGGAGTTTCATATAGCGATCCAGTCAGCCCGCTTTCTGTATACGATCGACGTCTTGGTCTGAAAGGAACGATATATAGCATTGAGCGACATAAAGGCAAACTTTACGTCGCAACTGGAGCGGGATTATTTGTTTTGGAACAAGTCCCCCTCACCATCGAGGCCAGGGAAAAAGAAAGACGAACCTTCTTTCGCAAATTAAACGTCGGTGGGGTGCCTCTCGCCCGAGATTTGGCTTCTGCAGGAGAGGTGCTCTTTGTAGCTGGGGATGATGGCACGTACCTCATAGAAGA
>CAYUVF010000024.1:0-56561 GCA_964448045.1 uncultured Rhodothermales bacterium | reverse complement strand
GAGGATACCGCTATTGCCCCGCCGCCTATTGGACAGGAGATCTTGCACTTCGGGATCGACTCGGTCGCACTCGGGGCCCACGTGGCCCGGGCGCACCACTTCACCGAGGAGCTCAGCGCCATCATCCAGCACCTCCACCGGCCCGATCGCACCCTCTCGGCCCACCTGTACAAGCTGACGCTCACGGTGGCGCTCAGCCTGCAGGCCGCCCAGGCCCTCCACACCCAGGGCGGATGGGATGCATTTGCGGACTGCCGGTCCCACCTCGACATCGCGCTGGCCGGCCGCCTGGCGGCGCAATGCGAGGTGCCCGGCGAAGAGCTGTTCTACCTGATCTATGAGGAGCAGGAGGACGTGACGACCTTTGTCGATATGATCACCCGCGACTGATCGCGCCCCGCCCCAACACACAAGCCCCGCCTTCGGTCAGAAAGCGGGGCTTCATCGTGCAATATTTATTTAAGGTCAAGGGGTGGGCCCTCCTGGATTCGAACCAGGGACCTCTCGCGTGTGAGGCGAGCGCTCTAAACCACTGAGCTAAGGGCCCGTCTCTGGGAAGCGGACTCCATCGTACAATGCGGACGGGCAAATGTCAAGGCGCGCGGTGCACTACCTCGTAGGCTGCGGCGGCCGAGTCGATCGCAGCCCCAGAAACCGCCGATCCGCTGGGCCCTATGACCATCTGCGGGAGAAGATCCGGGCGCGGCGGCGATTCAAGCGCTCTAAACGTGGGCGCCGACGGCGTCGTCGAGCGGAGCAACGGGCGCTCCGCGGGCTCCCACTGCTGGCGCACCGCTGCTGAGGCCCCCGGCTCGTCGAACGAAGAGGGCGGCGCCAGGAGCAACGCGCCGGCAAACATGCCCACGACCAGCGCGACAGCCATCGACGAGGCCACCGTGGCAATTGGGTGCTCCCGGACGGTTTCTTCGACTGTGCGGGGCGAACGGAGCAGATCGCCTTCCACGGCACCACGCACCTGAGCGCACACGTCCTCCGGCGCGGTTAGCGGCTCCTCGCAGCGGCACAGCATCTCGCGGGTGTGCTGTAACTGCTCGATGTGCTCCTTCAGCTCCGGATTGGCCTGCACGTACTCCTCAAAAACCATCTCCAGGGACGGGTCCATCGTCCCGTCCACGTACTCACACAGCCACTCATTCAGCCACGAGTATGGGCAGCTTTCGTCTCCCGCGGGATAGTTTGACTCGTTCATGCCGATGCGAGGGGGCTGAGTGCATGCTGCCAATCGCAACGAAACCGGCCGGTGTCCAGCGCCTCACGAATGCGCACGGCACGCGCCAGTCCGTCTGAGACCCTATTGGATGGGCTGCTGAAATCCGTCATGGCCGTTTTACCACCGGGTCACACGCCCGGATGTGTTCGTCGTAAATTGCATGATCGATATGGTCAGTTGCGGATAAAGTTTCAGCGAAGCGGACAGGAAACCGCGATTTAACGCCGCCACGCCGTCCTCACCGCGCCGGGGACGCTGCCTTCCCCTCGGGCATTAGCTGGCGGAGCAGTAGCGTCAAGATCAGGCGGGGATCGCGCCGAGCTCCACCCTTCAGCTCATAATCCGCCGCGAGCAGAGCCGAGAACGCGCGCTCGATGGACGCCCGGTTGAAGCGTTGCGCCGCGAAGACGTATTCCTTCGCGAAATAGGGCGACACGCCGATCCGCCGCGCTACCTCGTGGTTGGACATCCGCTGCGGATTCGCTCCCTGCAGCTTCCAGAGCTTGTCGAAATAGGCGTTGAGCACGGCGATGATCATGATGGCCTCGCTCTGCGGATTGGACGCCTGCTGCACAAGCCGCTTGGCGATGCGCGCGGCATCCTCCTCCCGCCCCTCGCCGATGGCCCCCTGCAACTCGAACACGTTAAACTCGCGCGTCTGGCCGCTGGCCGAAAGCACATCGTCGACCGTCAGGCGCGTGCGCTCGCCGGCGAAGGTTGTCAGCTTCTGGATCTCGCTGACGGCCCGCTGCAAATCGGTACCCACGTAATCGGCAAGCATCTGCACGGCCTTCGGCTCGATCTGGTAGCCGTGCCCCTGCACGTACTCCTTGATCCAGCCGGGTATCTGGTTGTCGTAAAGCGGCTTGAAGTGCGACCACGCCGCGTTCTGTTTGAGCGCCCGGTACGGATGCGCCGAGAGGTTCGGCTTCGTCGTGCACACGAGAAGCACGACGGCCTGCGGATTGGGCTGCTCGGCATAGCTTTTGAACTCGCGGTTGTTCTCCAGCTTCTCGAACTCGCGCACGATGACCACGCGCCGCTCGGCCATCACGGGGTACCCCTGGCACACGCCCAGCACCTGCGACGTCTCAACCTCCGAGCCGTATACCACGTCGAGATTGAAGTCGTGCTGATGCGGCTCCAGCCCGTGCTCGATGAGCAGATCCTGCAACTCGCTCATCAGGAACGTCTCCTCCCCGAAGAAGAAATAGAGCGGCTTGAAGTTCTGATGCCGAAAGGCCGTCGCCAGCTGCTCGTACGAAAGGCCGGTATCCTTTGCCATGTCGGATTTTCGATTTGCGAACGACGAATTCCGAACTCATTCACCTCGCCGCTCGAAACTCGCCATTCGAAACTCGCCATTCGAAATTCGCTACTTCGGCAGATCTTCGCTGCGGCCGGTCAAGTTGCTCTCGTGAAGCCGGTGGCTAACCTCCTGGAGCCACCGCGCATCCTCCTGGGTGATGTGATGGGCGAACGCGTACACGTCCCGCTCCTCGCCGTCGAAGGTGCCGGAGGCCTGCCACGCCTCCGGATCGAGCGCCTCGAACGCGTCGACCAGCTCGGCGCGGGCAGCGTGAATGCGATCGAGGATGGCGTCGAGCGGGTGCTCGTTCCACGGCTCGCGCTGAGCCAGCGCCTGATCGGAGATCGGCTCGAAGGTGGGCGGTTTGGCATCCGAGTGGACGAGCTGCTCCAGCCGCTCGGGCAGGACCGATTCGTTGAGGGTAGCGAGCACGCCGTACATCTCTTTGATCGACAACGCCCCGGGCTGCGGCCGCCCCTCGCGGATCGGCTCGGGGACGACCTCGACGATGCCCTTCAGCGCGTTGACCTCGGCGGTTAGATGCCGGAGCTGGTCGAGCAATGCCGCGCGGAGGTCGGCCGGATTATCCATCTCCTCAAACGTTTTCATCGGGACGCTTGCTTCGATACGACAAAGACGCGATCGGCCATCGAGGATGTCCTTAGGCTGGGGCGTGCTCGGATGCCGGCGGCCCCTGCCGTGCGCGCCCATCATCCCAGTCCTGATCGGGGGGCGTCGTGCGAGCCTCATCGCGCAGGTGCGTCGTCGACAGATCGTCCATCCCCTCTTCGGCCAGCCAGTCCAGAAAGCCCTGATCTTTGACGCTGTGAAGGTTGTTATCGTGGCGAAAGTCCCACTGCTGGCCAAACTGCTGGTTCTTGTACTGATCGAGGTATTCCAGCCGATCTTTGAGCCGCTCTTTCGGCAGGAGCAGGCGCTCCAACCCGAAGATGGCTTCGTCGCGGCTCTGGAAGGTCATGTCGTACTCCTTGGACATGACGATGGCCTCCTCGGGGCAGACCTCCTCGCAGAAGCCGCAGTAGATGCAGCGGAGCATGTTGATCTCGAACCAATCCGGCTCGCGCTCCTTGACATTGTCCACCTCTTTGGACTGCATCGAGATGGCCATGGGCGGGCAGGCTCGCGCGCAGAGGTTGCACGAGACGCAGCGCGGCCGGCCGTCTTCTTCGACGAGCACCGGGCGGCCCCGATAGCTATCGGGCGGGTACCACTGCTCCTCGGGGTACTGCTGGGTGTAGTACTCCTCCTTCATGCGCCCGAAGGAGTAGCCAAGCCCCTTAAACAGCTCCGGGAAGTAGAGATTCTCCCAGAAGTTGAGCTCGCGCTCGTTGTCTGGGCTGTTGTTGACAGGCGTACCGGGCATGAGTCTGACGGCAGTCAATCCGTGGGACGTGCGGGGATGAATTGGGGGATGTTACACGTCTACGGAGGCCCGGTAGGTTCCCGACGGCGCGGTCCCCCCCATCAATTTCCGAGCAAGAGAGATTCGGCTGGGAGTGAGCCCGTTGCGGCAGATGCGCGGTGTCGCCTTCGAGGGCGCTGTTAGCCGCGCTCGACGGAGATGGGATCGGCCGCATCGGAAGCCGCAGCGGGACGGATCACGGGGGCATCCACGGGCTCAACGGAGGAATCGAATGCCTCCACCTGTTGCGCGAGGGCCGCCCGCTCCAGTGCATTGGACGACGTGGCGAAGGAGAGCGCCATTGCAATCAGAAGCACCACGAGGGCGCCGACGAATCCACACTGTCCGCTCCAGGTCTGGGCGGCGTGCCCTTCGCTCCGGTTGCGCATCCACACGGCGCGGCGGGCGGATCGTTCATCGGCATTCACCCCGGGGAGCGGACTGTTCGACCGATGGCGGCCCCGTCCGGAGAGGAAGGATCGGGTTCGATAGGTGCGGGGTTTATAGATGACGTTTTCCATAGCAATCACCGTCGTCGCTGTAAGAGAAAATCGGGAGCGCCCCAATGCGTGGGTTGCTCACCTGCCTTACAAGACAACCTCAGTGCCGAAACGGTTGCACCCGCTCAATCGGCCTCAAACGGCGGTTTGGGCGGAGGCCGACTGCCCCGAGTGCGCGTATCCGCACAGTCGTTGTGCTCATCCGTCCATCGGCGCGACACACCCAACTTTGCCTTTCGAGAACCGGTGTGCTAATTTCAGGGCCTGTTTGGGGGATGGATTCGCAGGCGAAACCCAGCAGCGACGGCTCTGCGCGAGCGTCCCGTGGCGTAGCGCCACCGGGCGATTCTCGGAAGGTGGATCAACCGAGGCAAAGCCGGACTCCGAAGCCTGTCTTCCAAACACGCGCTCTACGCATCGGCTGATGGGGCTTCCCATCGGCAGTGTGCCTCCGTCCAACCACCTCTTTTCGCCATGATGATACGCCACCGCCTTTCGCTGTCCGCTGCCCTCTGCACCGCGCTCCTCCTGCTGTTTGCCGCGCCGCCGGTACAGGCGCAGGACGACGGATCGGTCCTTTCCGAAACGAACTTCGGCGCGCTTGAATTGCGCAACATCGGCCCGGCCATCAATGGCGGGCGGATTGCAGACATCGACTTCCATCCCGACAACGAGCACGTCTGGTACGTCGGCGTCGGCTCGGGCGGCGTCTGGAAGACGACCAACTCCGGCACGACGTGGACGCCCATCTTCGACGATCAGTCGTCCTATTCGATTGGCTCGGTCGCCATCGACCCGAACCGGCCCAACATCGTGTGGGTGGGCACCGGCGAGAACGTCGGCGGCCGCCACGTGGGCTACGGCGACGGCGTCTACAAAAGCACGGACGGCGGCGAAACCTGGGCGAACATGGGGCTGGAAAACTCCGAGCACCTCTCCACGATCGTCATTCACCCCGAGAACTCGGACGTCGTGTGGATCGCCGCGCAGGGGCCGCTCTGGAATCCCGGCGGCGAGCGTGGCCTCTACAAGACGACGGACGGCGGCGAAACCTGGACCAAGACGCTCGGCAATGACGAGTGGACGGGCGTCACCGATATCGTCATGGATCCGCGCGACCCGGATGTGCTGTACGCGGCGACGTGGGACCGGCACCGCACCGTGGCGGCCTACATGGGCGGCGGTCCCGGCTCGGGCCTCCACAAGAGCACCGACGGCGGCGAAACCTGGAGAGAGCTCACGACCGGCATCCCGAGCTCGAACCTCGGCAAGATCGGTCTCGCCATCTCCCCACAGCGGCCCGACACGGTGTACGCGGCCATCGAGCTGGACCGGACAACGGGTGGCGTGTTCATGTCAGCCGACCGCGGCGAATCGTGGACGAAGATGTCGGACGCCGTCTCGGGCGGCACGGGGCCGCACTACTACCAGGAGCTGTACGCCTCGCCGCACCACCACGGGCACCTCTACCTCGTGAGCAACTATACGCTCTTCTCCGACGACCACGGCACGACGTTCAACACGATCAACGTGGGCAACAAGCACGTGGACGACCACGCCATCGCCTTCCGCGAGGACGATCCGAACTACATCCTGTTCGGCACCGACGGCGGCCTGTACGAAACGTACGACCTGACCGAGAGCTGGCGGTTCATCTCGAACCTGCCCGTCATGCAGTACTACAAGATTTCGGTGGATGACGCCCGGCCATTCTACAACGTATTTGGCGGCACGCAGGACAACGGCTCGAACGGCGGCCCCTCGCGCACCGACGCCGACCACGGCATCCGCAACGCCGACTGGTTCAAGACGCTCTTCGCGGATGGCCACGACTCAGCCACCGATCCCGAGTACACCGATATTATCTACGCCGAGACGCAGCAGGGCGGCCTGCACCGCGTCGACCGCGCGACGGGCGAACAGGTCTACATCCAGCCCCAGACCGGCGAGGGCGAGGACTTTGAGCGGTTCAACTGGGACGCCCCTATCGAAATCAGCCCGCACGATCCGGCACGCATCTACTTCGCCTCCCACCGCGTGTGGCGCACGAACAATCGCGGCGATAGCTGGACGGCCATCTCCGACGACCTGACACGCGATCAGGAGCGCATCACGCTGGACATCATGGGCCAGCAGAAAAGCTGGGACAACCCGTGGGACGTCGGCGCGATGTCGAACTACAACACGATCACCTCCCTCGCCGAGTCGCCGCAGCAGGAAGGCCTCATCTACGCCGGCACCGATGACGGCCTCCTCCACGTGACGGAGGACGGCGGAGACACCTGGCGCCGCATCGAGCTGGCCGACATCGACGGCGTGCCCGCCACCGGATTCGTCAACGACATCAAAGCCGACCTCTTCGACCCGAACACGGTGTACGTCGCGCTCGACGATCACAAGAACGGCGACTTCAGCCCGTATCTGATCAAGAGCACAGATCGCGGGCAGTCGTGGACGTCCATTGCGGGCAACCTGCCGGATCGCCACCTCGTGTGGCGGCTCGTGCAAGACGACGTGAACGAGAATCTGCTGTTCGCCGCGACCGAGTTCGGCATCTTCTTCACCGTCGACGGCGGCGATGAGTGGGTGAAGCTCGACGGCGGCGCCCCGACGATCTCGTTCCGCGACATCACCATCCAGCGCCGCCACGACGACGTGGTGGGCGGCTCGTTCGGGCGCGGCGTCTTCATCCTTGATGATTACACGCCGCTCCGCTCTGTGACGCCCGATCTGCTGGAGCAGGAGGCCCACCTCTTTGGCACGCGCGATGCGCACTGGTACGTCCCGCGCGATGTCGTCGACTCGCCGGGCGACAACATGTACACCGCCGAGAATCCGCCCTTCGGCGCCGTCTTCACGTATTACCTCAAGGACGGCTACCAGACCCAAGAGGCCGAGCGGCAGGAGCGCGAGCAGGCGCTGGAGGAGGGCGCGGACGTGCCCTTCCCCGGCTGGGATGCGCTGGAGGCCGAAAAGCGCGAGCAAGGCCCCATCGTCCTGATCGTTGTGAAAGATGAAAACGGCACCGTTGTGAACCGCGTGGCGGGCCCGACGAGTGCGGGCTTCCACCGCGTCAACTGGGACCTGGAATATCCCTCCAAAGACGTGGTGGACTTGGGCAGCGAGGACTTTGGCGCGCCGAGCGATGATGGCTTCATGGCGACCCCCGGCACGTACACGGCGACGCTCACCAAGATCGAGGACGGCACGATGACCCCGCTGTCCGATCCGATCACGTTCGACGTGGTGCCGCTCCGCGAAGGCACGCTGGAGGGCGCGCCGCACGACGAGATCGCCGCGTTCCGCGAAGAGGTCGAATCGCTGCAGCAGGACCTGTCGATGACCTCCAACACGCTGGAGCAGCAGCTCGACAAGGTCCACGCGATGCAGACGGCCCTCGCCCGCGCCGAGCAGGAGGCCCCGCAGCTGGTGACCCGCCTACATGAGGCGCGCACGCAACTTCTGGAGCTGGAGGAGGCCATGAACGGCAGCGAGGCCAAGGACGAAATCGGCGAGCGGAGTCCGCCCACGCCACGCTCACGGCTGTTTGTGGGCTATCGCGCGCTCAGCACCACGTACGGCCCGACGGAGATGCACCGCGAGGCGGTAGCCACCGGCCGGCGCGAGTTGACCGCCATCCAGAACGAGCTCAATGACCTCGTCGAGAACGTCATGCCGGCGCTGGAGCAAGCGCTCGAAGCCGCCGGGGCACCGCCCATCGAACAAGGCGGCGACTGATCGTGTGGGGATGTGGGAGTTTGTGGGTGTGGGAGCGGAAACGCCGTGGGATGCGGGCAGTACAGACTCCACGCCTGGGGGGGTGCGGCCCGCCGCTCCGGGCGCCCCTGCCTTCCCTTCCGAGCTTCCCCTGAGCGCATGCGTATTCGTCCCCTCCGAACGACCCGTGGGCTGACGCGCAGCAGCGCCGTGCTTTGCGGCGCCGTGCTCTGGGCACTGCTCCTCTTCGCCGGCTGCCGATGGGCGGAGGAGCCACGCTCCGCCGCAGTTGAGGTGCGCTACGAGCCGTATCGCTTCGGCCTCGACAGCACGCGGATGGCGCAGACGTACGAGCGGGCCGCGGAGCTGCCCGCGCTCCACAGCCTGCTCGTCGCCCGTCACGGCTCGACCCACGCAGCGTGGCACTTCAGCGGGCCCGGGCTCGACGCGCCGGCCAACATCAAGTCGGCCTCCAAGAGCGTGCTCTCGGCGCTCGTCGGCATTGCCATCGCGGAGGGCCACTTGGAGGGCCCGGACCAGCGTATCGCGCCGTTTTTCGACGAGTATCTGGACGACGCGGATTCGCTGAAGCGGCAGATCACGGTCGGCCATCTGCTGTCGATGCAGTCCGGCCTGGAGCGCACGTCGGGCTCGAACTACGGCCGCTGGGTGTCGAGCACCAACTGGGTGCGCTACGCCCTAAATCAGCCGATGCAGTCTACGCCGGGCACGGAGCGCTCCTACAGCACGGGCAACTCGCACTTGCTCTCGGCGGTGCTGACCGAGGCGACGGGCCGAAGCACATGGGCCTACGCCCGTGAGAAGCTGGCCGAGCCGCTGGATGCAACGCTCCCCCGCTGGACGACCGACCCGCAGGGCATCTACATGGGCGGCAATAACATGCGACTCGCGCCGCGGGCCCTCCTGCAGTTCGGCGAGCTCTACCGCAACGCCGGAGCATGGAAGGGCGAGCAGATCGTTCCCGAATGGTGGGTGCACACCTCCATCGAGCCGCGGGCCCGGAGCCGGTGGAGCGGCGCAGGCTACGGCTACAGCTGGTTCATCCGCGACCTCAACGGCTATCGCACGTTCTACGGCTGGGGCTACGGCGGGCAGTTCATCATCGTCGTGCCCTGCCTGGAGCTGACCGTCGCCATCACCTCGGATCCTTCCGGCCAGCGCGGGCGCGGCCACCGGCGCGCTGTGTGGGACCTGCTGACCGACCACATCATCCCGGCCGCCGAACAGGGCGCGGACGACGACGCCCCGAACATCACTCGGCCCGCAACGCTTCAGCTGGATCAGTGAGCGCGGCGCGGATCGACTGATAGCCGACGGCGACGATCGCGACAAGCCCGGCCGCGCCGCCTGCCGCCACAAACGTCCACACGCCGAGATCGACCCGATACGCAAAATTCTGGAGCCACTGCTGGACGCCCCAGTAGCCAAGCGGCCCGGCCACCACAAACGCGACCGCCACCCACTTCAGGAAGTCGCGCGTCAGCAAGCCGACCACCGACGCCACCGACGCGCCCAGCACCTTCCGGATGCCGATCTCCTGCGTGCGGCGCTGCGCGGCGAGCGTCGCCAGCCCGAACAGCCCGAGGCACGCGATGAAGATCGCAAACCCCGCCGCGTACGTCACGATGCGCGTCCACCGAGCCTCGGCGCGGTACTGCTGATCGACGACCGCGTCCATGAACGAAAACGAGAACGGGAGATCGGGCACGGTTTCGGTCCAGACGGCGCGGAGGCGGTCGAGCGCATCGTCCGTCTGCCCCGGCGCGATGCGGGCGTAAATCCGGTTGGGCGGCGCCATCGACCGCAGGTGGATAACAAGTGGCTCGATGGACTGCCGCAGCGGCTGAAAGTGAAAGTCCTCGACGACCCCCACGACCTCGGCGTCTTCCACGTTAAACCGCACGCTGACCCGCTGGCCAATCGGCTCGTCCCATCCGAACGCCTCGACCAGCGCCTCGTTGACGAGCACCGTCTGCCCCTGCGCGTCGCCGCCGTACTCGGGCGCAAACGCGCGGCCTCGCTTCAGCGTGAGGCCCAGCGTTTCGACAACGCCGTGCGACGCTGTCAGCGCGTGGGCGCGAATTTCCTCGCCGCCGCTGGTCGTCGGGAAGCGATTCGGCAGCGCCCCCTCGACGGCGATTTCGCCCCACGTCGCCGTGACGTGCTGGACCGACGCCGCCGATTGCGGGACCTGCCGGATGCGCTCCAACAGCGGCCCGATTTCGCTGCGGGCCAGCCGCGCATCGACCTGCACGACGTGTTCCTCCTCAAAGCCCAACTCCTTCGACTGGACGTAGTCGAGCTGCTGCCACATCGCCAGCGTGCCGACGATCAGGCCAATCGACAGGACGAACTGGACGACGACGAGCCCCTGCACGAGCCGGGGCGATCCGCCGCGCGGCGGCCCGCCGCGAAGCACCGCCACCGGCCGGAAGCGCGACAACACCACCGCCGGATAGCCGCCTGCCACGAGCCCGACGACGATCAGCAGGCCGAGGAGGACGAGCCCCATCTCGGGACGGAGCAGCGCACCGGCTGTCAGTTCCTTCCCGACGAGTCCGTTGAAGACGGGCAGCGCCGCCCGGGCCAGCCCGATGCCGAGGACGAGCGCCCCGCCGCACAGCAGCAGCGCCTCGCCCCAAAACTGCCGCATGATCTGCCCGCGATCGGCGCCCATCGTCTTGCGTACGCCAATCTCCCGCGCCCGTTGGGCCGAGCGGCTACTCGCCAGCGTGATGAAGTTGATGCACGCGATGAGCAGGATAAACGCCGCGATGCCCCCCAAAATGTACGCGTAGAGCGGGCGGCTCGGCGGCACGAGTTGGCCGTAGATGCCGGGCGTCAGGTGCACGTCCGTGATCGGCAAGAGCTCGAACATCGTGTGCTCGGCGGTGCTTTCGGGGACGTGACGCTGCACGAAATCGGGCACCTGAGCCATGAGATCATCCGCGGCTTCGGCGCTCGGTAGCTGGACGAACACGAGCGGACTCAGCGTGCCCCAGTTTGGATTGGCGAACGTGTCGTCAATCTGCTCCAGCTTGGCGAAGGGCACGACGACGCCCAGCGGGATGCTTGACGTGCTCGGCGCGGGCTCGGCCACCCCCGACACGGTGAACGTGTGAAACGAGCCTTCGAGCTGCACCGCGAGGCGCCGCCCCACCACCTCCGTCGTGCCAAAGAGCATGCGGGCCTTTTCGGTCGTCAGAACCAGGTTGTCGGGCGCCTCCAGCGCCGTCGCCGGATCGCCCTGCATGAGCGGAAAGCTGAACATCTCGAAGAACGCTTTTCCGGCGTAGAGCACCTCCGTTTCGAACGACGCCTCATCGACTTTGGCAACGCCCGAGCGCTCTGTCAGCCGAACGAGCCGCTCGATTGGCGGAACATCTGCCCGCAGCGCCTCGCCCAACGGCAGCGGCGTCACCGCCATCGGGTCGCCTTCACGCATCACGTTCAACACCTGAAAGAGGCGATCCGACCGCTCGTGGAAGGCGTCATACGAAACCTCGTGCCGCACGTAGAGCGCGATCAGCAAGCACGCCGCGAGGCCCAGCGCCAGCCCCACGATGTTGATGACAGTGTGCCCTTTGTGCTTGCGGAGGGTGCGGAGGGCGATCGTGAGGTAGTTGCGGAGCATAAGCAGATGGGTTGAGGTGTTGGAGTGCGCGGATGCGCCAGACCTATTCGTACCGCAGCGCCTCGGCCGGATCGGTGCGGGCGGCGCGGAGGGCCTGTGCGCTGATCGACCCGAGCGCAATCAGCACGGCAAGCACCGTCGCGCCGACAAACAGGAGCGGATTCACGTCGATGCGGTACGCGAAGTCCTGCAGCCATCGCTCCATGGCCACGTACGCGGCAGGCGCCCCGATCGCGCAGGCCACAGCCACCAGCAGCAGAAAGTCTTTCGACAAGAGCGCGACGATATTCGCTGCCGAGGCACCCAGCGCCTTCCGGATACCGATCTCTTTCGTCCGGCGTTCGGCGGCGTAGGCGGCCAGGCCGAATAGCCCCATGCACGCCAGCAGCACCGCCAGCCCGGCGAACCCGCCGATGATCGTCGCTGTGCGCTGCTCGGATCGGTAGAGTTGATCGATTTGTTCGTCGAGGAAATGGTAGCTGAATGGCGTGTCCGGAGCGAAGTCGCCCCACGTCGCCCGCAGCTGATCCAGCGCCTCCGACACGTTGCCTGGTGCAAGGCGAGCCACCAGCGTCATCTGCCCGCCCGGCTCCAGTGCCAGCGGCTCGATGGGCTGGCGAAGCGACCGAAAGTGAAAATCTTCCACTACGCCGATCACGGTTTTCTCTGCGAACGGCTCGACCACTTGCCCCACGGCGTCTTCGGGCGTGGCCCATCCGAGCGCTTCTACTGCGGTTTCATTCAGGATGACACTGCTTCCTTTTTGCAAGCTAAACCGGCTCTCACGACCCGCCTCAATTTCCTGTGGCGTGAAGGTGCGCCCAGCCAGCAGCTTCACGTCCATCGCGTTTAGGAACTGGCTGTCAATGAACGCGCGCTGCATACGTAGCGCCCCCCCTTTCCAATCAAACACGTGCCCCACCCGCCCGAAAAAGCCCACGGCAGGCGCCCCGTCGGCAAGGGCGGCGTTTCGAATCGCCGGCAGGCGGGCGACCTCTTGCCTGAAGGCCTCGGCCTGCTGCCGAAATGCTGAATCTCGTAGCTCGGCGGTTACGACTCGTTCCTGATCGAAGCCCAGCTTCTTTTGCTGCACGAAGTGCATTTGCCGGAGGATAATGGCGGTGCTGAAAATGAGCGCGGCCGACAGCGCAAACTGGACGACGATGAGCGCCTTGCGCAACCGCGCCCCATCCCACCCGACCGGCAGTTGACCGGTGAGCACCTGGGTCGGCTGAAACTTCGACAGAAAGAGCGCCGGATAACTTCCCGCTATCAGCCCCACGACGACCGCCACGCCCACCAGGGCGAGCCAAACCGGTACACCAATCAGCCCCAACTGAATGCCGGTGCCCGCCAAGCGATTGAAGGTCGGCAGCGCGGCGGCGAGCAGTCCCAGGGCCATGGGCAGTGCGAGCAGGGCCAGCAGCAGCGACTCGCCCAGAAACTGGCGCGCCAACTGGCTCCGCAGCGCGCCCATCGTCCTGCGCACGCCCACCTCGCGGATCCGCTTGGTCGACCGCGCCGTGGCTAAGTTCATGTAGTTGGCGCAGGCAATCAGCAGGATGATGATGGCAATCGCCGCAAACACATACACGTACCGCACATCGCCCGGCCCGGCCATGAAGGCGCTCCCGAAATAAATCTCCCCCAGCGGCTGCAACCGAGCGTCCTTCACGTACTCCTTTCCCAGTGTGTCGCGGTTGTAGGTCAGGATTCGGTCGCCGAGCGCGTCGACCGGCGGATGCTGCTCATCGAGCCGGAGATACGTGAGGAATTGATTGGCATCGATGGACAGACGCGTGCCCAACAGCGTGCTGAACGACACGAGCACATCGAACTGGAGGTGCGAGTTGGATGGCACGTCAGCCATCACGCCGGTCACCTCGAACGTGCTCAGGCTATCCCGAACATCGACGCGAATAGTTTTCCCGATGGGATCGGCGCTGCCAAACAACCGCTCGGCCATCGATGCGGTGAGCACAACCGTCTTCGGCCGATCCAGCACCGTCGACGGGTCGCCCTGCCGCACATCGAAGGAGAAGATGTTGAAGAGATTCGACTCCGCGAAAAAGGCTTTGACATCCGGGTATGTTTCGGACTCGTGTCGCACGCGAAGCGAACTCTCTCTCATCCGCACGGCATCCTCCACTCCGCTGAACTCGGTGCGTGCGGTGGAGGCCAGCAGTCCGGTCACCGTCGCATTCCACTGCACATCGTCCGGCCGGAAGCCTGATTTTTCGACGGCGCGATAAATCCGATCGCTCTTCGCGTGGAACGTGTCGTAGCTCAACTCAAAGCGCACGTACAGCCCAATCAGCAGGCACGCCGCCATCCCCACCGCGAGGCCGATGAGGTTGATGACTGTGTAGCCGAGATTGCGCCGGAGGGTGCGGACGGCAATCGTGAGGTAACTGCGAAACATGAGGTTGGAAGATTGGATGGTTAGAGGATTGGATGATTGGGGGATGGAAGCGTGGAAGATTTCACCAATCCCCCCAATCGGCAATCGGCAATTTCACTCGTCGCGCAGCGTGGTGGCCGGGTCGAGACGAGCAGCCCGTATCGTCTGCGGCCCGATAGCGAGGAGCGCGAGCGCCAGCATGCCCACCGCGCTCAGCGCGAACGTCCCCCAGCCGAGCTCAATACGGTAGGCAACGTTCTGCAGCCAGAGCTGATTGATCCACCACCCCACGGGCAACCCCGCCACGACGGCGATCGCGACAAGACCGGCGACGTCTTTCGAAAGCAGGCTGAGGATGCTTGACACGGAGGCCCCCATCGCCTTACGGATGCCAATCTCGCGGAGGCGCGTCTGCACCGTGTACGTTGCCATGCCGAGAAGGCCCAGGCAGCTGATCAGGATGGCGAGGCCGGCCCCGAGCCCCAACACAAAGCTTGCATCGGCCAGGGGCGCCGCAAAGCGCTCCCCGAATACATCGCTGTAGCGGCGCACGGACGGGGGGTTCGTGCCGTCAAGCTGGCGCCACGTGGCACGCAGCTGCTCGATCGCGGCCTGCTCCTTACCGGGCGCGACCTGCGCGAGGGCCAGCTGAACGTCGGACGGGCTGTAGTGGAAGACCACCGGTCGCGCCTTGCTCTCCAGGAAAAAGAACTGGAAGTCTTCGATGACACCGATGATCTGTACGGCCCGCGCCGTGTCGCGGTGGAGCGTGACCGGCTGGCCGACGGCCGCCTGCGGCGATTCGAAGCCGAGCTCGCGCACGGCTGTCTCGTTGATCACGACCGTCTGCCCGCCCTCAAAGCGCGCTTCCGACCAGTTGCCGGTGGCGACGAAGGGGAAGTCGAACGCCTCCATCGCCTCGAAATCGAGCGCGTAGTACAGGCTGTGATTCAGCGGCTCGGGCGTGCGGTCGGACTGGAGGCCCACTGATTGCATCGACCCGCTCAGGGGCACGTCGCTCGCTGCCCCGACCTGCTCAATGCCGGGCAGCTGGCGCGCCTTCTGCTGGAACGGTCCGTAGTCGGCCGCTTGCAACTCGACCTGGACGAGTCCGCTCGTGCGGAAGTTGGTATCGGCGCGGGCCATGTGCTGCGCCTGCCGGTACACGAGCGTCGTCGTCACGATCACGATGAGCGCGATGGCGAACTGCAGCACGATCAGCACCTTGCGCGGCGTCATCCCCGAAAAGCCTGGCGTCTGCTGCGCGCTGGCTTTCAGGATCCGCGCCGGCTGGAACCGCGAGAGGTGCCACGCTGGGTAGAGCCCCGCGACGGCGCCCACGGCGAGCGCGAAAAGGGCGAACAGTCCGTAGAGCATGAGCCCGGGCGTTACATCGATCTGCGCGGCAAGCTCCTGGTGAATCGACAGCTGATTGTACGCTGGCACGAGCCCCTGCAGCAGCACGAGCGCCACCGCGAACGCCACGCACGCAACCACCACGGCCTCCGCGGTAAACTGGCCCATCACCTGTTGCCGATGCGCGCCGATGGCCTTCCGAACGCCCACCTCGCGAGCCCGTGTCAGCGATCGCGCGGTCGACAGGTTCACGTAGTTGAAACCGGCCGCCACCAGGACGAGCAGCGCCAGCACCACCAGAAAGAGGCCCACGCTCGACGGCAGCATACCCGTCGCAATTTCGTTGAGGAGCGGCGCGCTAAGCGGGATATCTGCCACGGCCTGCAGTTCGAAGCGAGTCGGCACGCCCTCGTTCGGGTCCGGCGGGAGGTACTGCTCTTCGATCTGGCGCAGGCTGGGCACAAGGTCGCTCGGCGTCGTGCCCGGCGCGAGGCGCAGATAGGTGTAGTACGACGTCGCCTGCCGCCAGTCCTGCGCGATGTCGTCCGGGCGCGTCTGCTGCAGTGTCGCAAACGAGAGCAAAACGTCAAAGTCGAGGTGCGACCGGTAGTCTGCCCGGTTCACGATGCCCGTTACGCGGAACGTCCCCACGTTCGGCAGGCGAAAGGTCTGGCCGATTGGGTCGGCGTCGCCATAAACCCGCTGGGCCATCTTCCGCGTCACCACGGCCGTGAACGGGGCAGCCAGCACCTTGTCCGGGTTCCCCGCCACGAGGTCGAAGCCAAAGACGTCAAAGAACGAGGCGTCCGCGTACAGGCCGCGGGTTGCAAACCCCTGCTCGTCGTGAACCACGTTCTGATCTGCGCGGCGCAGGCGAGCAGCCGCTTCCGTGCCGGAAACGACCTCGCGCAGTACAGGTGCGAATTCGGCCGGCGACGTGGCAAACGGTTGATTCGAGGCGCTTCCCTGGATCGAGGTGACCCGGTATAAGCGTTCCGCCCCTGGGTGGAAGGCGTCGTGCGTCACCTGATCCCAGATAAGCAGCCCAACGAAGAGGCATACCGCCATGCCGGCCGCGAGGCCCAAGATGTTGATGGCGGTGATACCCCGGTGCTTCCAGAGCGTGCGGAGGGCAATCGTGAGATAGTTGCGGAGCATGGGACGGGGACGAGGCTGTTCGGATGTGCGATGGGTGTGCTGATGTGTTGTGGGGTTGAAGCGTCAAGGGGGCATGCACTGGCGATTCCCCAAACACCCGATATAATCCTTTCACTCAGCCGAGACCGCAGTTTCGCGCAGCTGAACGTCTTCTTCCACCCGCCCGTCGACGAGCGTCACGATGCGGTCGCCGTAGCCAGCCTGCGTCTCGGAGTGGGTCACCTGCACGATGGTCACGCCGTCCTCGCGGTTCAGGCGCTGGAGCGTCTCCATGATGGCCTCGCCTTGACTCGATTGGAGGTTGCCCGTCGGCTCGTCGGCGAGGATGACGCGCGGCTCGATGATGAGCGCCCGCGCCACCCCAACGAGCTGCTGCTGCCCGCCAGAGAGCTGGCTCGGGAAGAGCTTCTGTTTGGCAACGATGCCGAAGCGATCGAGCATCGACGCGACCTTGCTCTTACGCTCCGAGCGCGAAAGCCCTTTATAGAGCAGCGGCGTCTCCAGATTCTCGTACACCGTCAGGTCGTCGATCAGATGGTAGGCCTGAAAGACGAAGCCGATCTGCGAGCGGTGCACTTCCGTCCGCTGCCGCTCGGTCATCGTGTGCGCCGGCTCGCCGCCGAGGTAGTACTCGCCATCGGACGGCTCATCGAGCAGGCCCATGATGTGCAGCAGCGTCGATTTGCCCGCACCGGACGGCCCCATGATGGTGACGAACTCGCCTTCCTCGATGGTGAGGCTCACGCGCCGGAGGACAAACGTGCGCGAGAAGCCGTTGCGGTACGATTTCGTGATATTGCTGAGTTGAATCATAGCGGATCATTCAGTCAGGTATGAAGCGCGGAAAAAGATTACGGCGCGCCGCGGCCGGGAGCGGCATCGGGCGGATCGTCGGAGTCGGAAGCGACGGAGGCGGGCGGCAACGACGCGGGGAGTGCAGAGGGCGCGGGGGCGGCCAGCGCCATCGTCCACGGCAGCCCCGGCACGCGGACGCGCAGCGCGACCCGGTCGTCGTCCACGGCCAGTTGGAAGGCGCCGGTCACGGCGTACGTGGGCGCCTCAGACGGCTCCGCGAACGGCCCATCCGTCCATTCCACCGTCAGCCCCGACGCCGCAGCGCCGATCAGCCACACCACAAGCACCATGATTTCGGCGAGTCGTCGCATCGGTTTTCGTGCATTCGTGAACCCTTCGCTGCAGCAGCCCCCCTCCGGCACTGCCGGGGTCAACGTACGTCAACGCGTGTGCCAACCTGCAGCGGCGGGCGTAGCACTCCGCAGAGGCGCTTTTTCAGCAGCGCGCCCTCCGCCGGTGTGCGGATCCGCACAGTCGAGTGCGCGCCACCGCACAGATTCCCCAGCCAGTGCATTGAACGCCGGCAACGCCGCCGGACCGTACGCCTCGATCGAGAGCGTCTTTCCGATGGGATCTTCCTCGCCAAAATAGCGCTGTGCCGCTGCGTGGGTGAGCACAACCGTGCCGGACTTCCGAAGCACGGCCTCTGCATCGCCCTGAGCGAGCGGGAAATCGAACACGTCGAAGAAGCTCGGCTCGGCGAGCAGATAGTCTCCCACGTAGAATCGCGTTTCGCCTCGCTCAACGGTAACGCGAAACATCTGCGTGAGGCGCAGCCTCCACGCCCGGCACTTCCCCCGCGGCTGCAGGGGCAACCGGCCCCGCTGTGCTCGCCACGCGCTTGGCGCCGTCGGGGGTCGTTCGGGTTTCAACGACACAGGCGATGCGGTCGATGCCTCCGTGGAAGCAATCGAAGGACTACTCGTGCCCCACATACAGCCCGAGGAGCACACACGGCCATTCCGATGGACAGGCCAACCGTGTTGATGCCGGCATACACCGGCTGTTTGTGAAGCGTGCGGAAGACGATCTTGAAGTAGTTTTCTATCATCGGATGCCGCTTTCGTCATTGGTCGAAAGGCGTCACGGTACGGCGCGCTGGCATCGGAGCCGTCATTCACGGCGGCTCATGTAGAGGATAGCTTGATCGCTGGCCGCATCCGGAATGAGGAGGTCGTCTGCTCCATCCCCATTCAGATCGGCGGCCGCGGGGCCCCACGAATTCTCGGCGCCCGGAAGGCGAACCGCCCGAATCGACGGCGTTCCGCCGAGCAGGATCAGCACCTCCGATGCGTTCCAGCCCGCGACCACGGCATCTGCCACGCCGTCGCCGTTGACATCCCCCGTTGCGATCTGCTTGCCACCGGGGGCGAGATCGAACGGCGACTCGGCCGCCTCGCGGAAGGCGCCCTGCCCATCGCCCAGAAAGACCTGAATGGCGGACGCGCCCTCATCCAGCGCGGCGATCACATCCAGCGCCCCGTCCGCGTTCACGTCGGCCAGCGCGATGGCGAAGGGGCCGGCCTGCGTGGCGAGGGCGTCTCGGGTGAAGGCGAGTTCGCCCGGATCGTCGCTGATCAGGACGCCCACCCCGTCCGGATTGGGCGTGACCAGATCGAGCGATCCGTCGCCGTTGAGATCGCCGACGGCCATGCCGCGGTACGGATCGCCGCCCACGGGCACCACGGTGCCAGATGGCTCAAACGTGCCATCCCCCGCGCCTCGGAGGACCAGCAGCCCCTCGGCGCCGCGATGGTCGACGATCAGGTCCGCGTATCCGTCCGCATCGAGATCGGCAGTGCGGACGGCATGCGGATGGGGATCCACGTCGACCGTCAGCGGCGAATCCGGGAAGGGCCGAAAGCCCCCGTTGCCGTCACCGCGGAGCAGCGTCACATAGGGCGTGTTGTGGTTGGCGATCGCTACGTCGAGATGCCCATCCCCATCCAAGTCGGCCGCATCCGGTCCGGCCGGGCTCGATCCCGCGGGCCCCCGCTCCAGAATACTCACAATTCCGTCTTCGCCTCCGCGGAGCACCGTGAGACTATCGTTGCCGACGATCAGCCACTCCGGGCGGCCGTCGCCGTCCACATCGCCGGACGTCGCCTCTTTCTGGCCTGCGCCGACCATGACGCTCCGCCGAATGAACTCGACCTCCCCCACGCCAACCGCCGTATCTTGGGCACATGCGCTTAGCGGGAGCGCGCAGACAGCGAGAAGGAGAGCGGAGACGAGCTTTTGCATAACGGAGGGCGGATTTATTCACTACGAAGGGCGTTCGTGGAATCGCCCTGCAGCAACTCGAAGGAGAACACGTCGAAGAGCGACGGATCGGCGAAGTAGAGGTCGCCGACGGCCACCTCCGTCGTGCCGCGCTTCAGCAGATAGTTGCGAATCATGAGGAATCGAACGGATGGAACGGCGAAAAACGTCCACGCGCAACCATCGGCGTGGGGGAGTCATGGGTGGCAGGGCAATCGGCATGCCGCCGCCCCTCATCGGTGCGCAGCGCTGAACAGCGCAGGTCGAGCCGCTGGACGTGGGCGTTATCGCACACTGACCCGTGCGCCAGCGCACAACTCGGCGTTTGCAATCCCCATCTGGATTGGCTGCCTCCGCCTGTGACTTCGAGCGGTCGATCCTGTTCTGCGGCGTTGGGCCTCGCCTCCACCGAGCAGAGCGGCGAGCTACGTATCGGGCGGTGCCGGGGTGGTGCGGCGCTGCCGAAAGGTGATGGGCACGACGCCGTCGCCCGGCGCCCCCATCTGCACGAGCGTCCAGTCGGGATCGTAGTGCTGGATGAAGGTGCGGAGGTGCTCGAAGCGCGCCTCCGGTCCGGCGTCGGCGCTCCATCGGAGGGTTTCGATGCGGTACTGCATCAGGTGCGTCGTTCCACCCGCCGTCACCTCCAATTCTAACGTTTCCCCCTCACCAGGCATCGGCACGGGGAGCAGACCTGTTCCATAGCGTTGAGGGGATCATTCGGTTCGCAGCGCCTTCACCGGATCGATGCGTGCGGCGCGGATCGTTTGCACGCTCACGGTGGCGATGGCGATGATAAGCGCGACAACGCCGGCGCCGACCAGTGATCCAATGCCGATGTCGATGCGGTAGGCAAACGTCTGCAGCCACTGCTGCATGCCGAAGTACGCGAGCGGCGCCGCCACCAGGATCGCTACGCCCACCAGGGCGACGAACTCCTTCGACAGGCTGACGACCAGCCCACCGAGCGAGGCGCCCAGCGCCTTCCGGATGCCGATCTCCTGCGTGCGCTGCTGCGCGGTGTACGCCGCGAGGCCGAAGAGCCCGAGGCACGCGATGAGGATCGCCATCCCGCTGAAGAGGCCGATGAGCTGGCCGAGCCGCCGGTCGGCGCGGTACTGGGCATCGAGGGCGGCGTCTACGAACGAGGCTTCGAACGGCGCGTTGGGGCGCACCTCGTTCCAGGCCTGCTGCAGGCGGTCCATCGCCGCGGCGGCGCTGCCGGGCGCGAGCTTGACGAGGTACTGCGATGCGTTCACATAGGTCGTCGATCCATCATCGCTGGGGAAGAGGCCCACCTCGAACAGCATCGGCTCGATCTCTTCGTAGAGCGGCCGGGCGTGATAATCCTCCACCACGCCGATGACCTGCCCCCGGTGATCCATGTACGTGTTCCCGTTCTCGTACGAGAAGGCGCGGATCTCTTTGCCCAGCGCCTCGTCGGGCGTCCAGCCCTGCGCCTCGGCCATCGCGCGGTTAATCACGAAGGCGCGTCCGTCGTACGACGTCTCGCGGAACTCGCTCGGCGTGTCAATGGCCTGCCCGAGATCGGCGGGCCGCTCGCGGGAGAAGGTGCGCCCGGCGAGGATCTCGATGCCCAGCATCTCGAAGTAGTCGAAGCCCACCGTCTGGTGCTGCATGCGCGTGCCGGCCTGCTCCAACTGCTCGGGCGGCGTGAAGGGCGCGAGCTCAAGGCGCGGGTTGCCGATGCCCCCGATGCCTGGCGTGCCGGACGAGAGCGTCACCGCCTGCACGCCCAGCGTCCGCTCGAACTGCTGCGTCATGGCGTCGATTTGATCTCCGGTGTTATTGATGTCGACGGTGACGAGCGCCTCTTTGTCGAAGCCGAGGTCGGCCGTCTGCAGGAAGCTGAGCTGCTGATACGCGATCGCCGTCCCCGCGATGAGCGCCACCGACACCGCAAACTGAAACACCACCAGCCCGCGCCGCAGCCACGCCGCCCCGCCGACGCGCGTCCGGCCCTGCTGCTTGAGCACCTCCGCCGCCTGAAAGCGCGAGAGGTAGAGCGCCGGATAGCTCCCCGCCACGAGGCCCGTCAGGCCAACGACCGCCGCCACCACCGCCCAGAATGGATCGCCCAGCGCCGGCCACGCCAGCTCACGCGCCGCCAAATCGCGAAAGGCCGGCAGCGCCGCGGTCGTGATCCCCACGGCCAAAAGCGCCGCACCGCCGCTGAGCAGGAGCGCCTCGCCGAAGAACTGGCCCATGAGCTGCCCGCGCCCGGCGCCCATGGCCTTGCGTACGCCCACCTCGTTGGCCCGCTCGGCCGCGCGGGCCGTGGCCAGGTTCATGAAGTTGACGCATGCCAAGAGCAGGATGAAGATGGCGACGCCGCCGAAGAGATAAACCGTCGCAATGTTGCCGCCGGGGGTCCAGTCGCCGGACTGGTCCGCGCGTAGGTGGATGTCGGTGAGCGGCTGCAGGTCGGGGACGTACGCGGCCGCCGCTTTCGGGTCGCGGTGGCGCTGGATGAAGTCGGGCAGCTGCTCCGCAAGGGCGGCCGCTGAGGCGTCCTCGTCCAGCAGGACGTACGTGTATGTGAGCGGCCACCAGAAACTTCTGAAGCGCCCATCCGCGTTCCCCCACACGTTGAGCTTGAACGTCGCCATCGACGTCATTATGTCGATGGCCATGTGCGTCGTCGCAGGAAGATCCTCCATCACGCCGGTGACGGTCAGCTCCCGGTCGCCGGCGAGGAGGGTCTGGCCCATCGGATCGGCATCGCCGAAGTGTCGGGTGGCCGCCTCCTCGGTGAGGACGACGGTGCCCGGCCGCGCCAGGGCCGTCTCCGGGTCGCCCTGCACGAGCGGGAAATCGAACACGTCGAATGCCGAGGAGTCCGCGTAGATAAAGTCCTCCACCTCCACGATCTGCTCGGTATCGGGCCGCCGCACGGGCGTGTTTGCGCGGTGGAAGCGGACCGTCTCCTCAATCTGCGGGAAGTCCTCGGCCAGGAGCGGTGCCATGGCCCCGCCGACCCAGGCCGTGCCGTCGCCGTCGGTGTTCTGAACGACGCGGACGATGCGCTCGGCCTTGGCGTGGTGGGTGTCGTAGCTCAGCTCGTGCTGGACGTAGAGGCCGATCGAGAGGCAGCACGTGAGTCCGAGCGCGAGCCCGGTGATGTTGAGGACGGTGAATCCAGACCGCCGCCGCAGGGTGCGCAGGGCCGTGGTGAGGTAGTTGCGAAGCATGGAATTGGGGGATTGGATGAATGTCGGATTGGATGATTTGGGCACGCGGCTCACCATCACCCAATCGACAATTTCACTCGTCGCGCAGCGTAGTGGCGGGGTCGAGGCGGGCGGCGCGCAGCGCCTGGGTGCCCACCGTGAGGATGGCAATGGCGAAAGCCAGCGCGCCGGCTCCGAGAAAGAGCCCCACGCCGAGGTCGGTGCGGTAGGCAAAGTCCTGCAGCCAGCGCTGCATGCCGACATAGGCCAGCGGGGCCGCCACGACGAAGGCCAGGCCGACGAGCTGCACGAACTCGCGCGATAGCAGGCCGACCACCTGCGTGGCCGTCGCGCCCAGCGCCTTCCGGATGCCGATCTCCTTCTCACGGCGCTGCACAGTGTACGTCGCCAAGCCGAAGAGGCCCAGGCACGCGATCAGGATGGCAAGGCCGGCGAAGGTGGTGAAGAGCTGCTCCAGGCGCGCCTCGGTGCGGTACTGCGCGGCGAGGTCGTCGGCCAGGAACGAGTACTCGATGGGCAGATCAGAGAACTCAGCCCACGTGGCGCGGAGGCCGTCGAGCACGTCGGCGGCCTGCCCCGGCGCGGTGCGTACGGCGAGGTACTGCGGCGCGCGCAACGCTTCGTGCAGCAGGATGACGGGGCCGATTTCTTGACGCAGCGAGGCGTAGTGGAAGTCCTCCACCACGCCGATGATTTCGAGCGGTATGTCGCCCCGCATGACGGACTCGCCCACGGCCTCCTCGGACGAAAGGCCGAATTCGCGGACCCCGGTCTCGTTCAGCAGCACAGCCGCCGTGTCGCTGGCGAAGTCGCGCGAGAAGTCGCGCCCGGCGGCCAGTTCGAGATCGAGCGTCTCGACGTAATCGTAGCCTACGAAGGTATAGTCAAAGTTGTGCGGCTCGGCCTCGGGGCGGTCCAGCGGCCACATCGAGTTGATGAAGAACGTTCCCGGCAGCGAGTAGCCCGAGGTCGCTTCGACTACGCCGGATTGCTGCTCCACCTCTTGCTTGAATGTTTCGAGGCGATCCTGGAACCCGCGGACGTCAGCTTGCGTCCGGATCGGGCCACTGAGGGTCCGCACGCGGTCGATGACGACGACGTTCTCTTCGTTGAAGCCGAGGCCAGCGCTCTGCATGTACGCCACCTGCTGGTGCACGACGCCCGTGCCGGCGATCAGCGCGATGGAGATGGCGAACTGGGCCACGACGAGTCCTTTCCGGAGGCGCGCGCTGCCGCGGCTGCTCGACGCCTTGCCGCGCAGCGTCTCCGTCGGCACGAAGCGGCTGAGCACGAGGGCCGGATAGCTGCCCGAGAGCAGGCCCACCACGGCGATGAGCCCGGCGCAGGCGAGCAGGTGGCCGCCGGACACCAGCGCACTTGCCGCGATCGACTTGCCGGCGAGGTCGTTAAACGCGGGCAACGCGAGCGCACAGAGGCCGAGCGCCACGCCCAACGCGCCGGCCGTCAGGATCACCGACTCGCCCAGAAACTGCGCGGCGAGCTGCGAGCGGTCGGCCCCCATCGCCTTGCGCACGCCCACCTCGTTGGCCCGCTCGGTGGCCCGGGCCGTGGACAAGTTCATGAAGTTGATGACGGCCAAGAGCAGCACGAAGAACGCCAGCCCCGAGAAGAGCAGCACGTACGTCAGACTGCCGGCGCCGCCTCCCGCGGCCAGATCGGGCGCCCCCATGCCGAGGTGGATACCGGTAATCGGCTGCAGGTGGAGCCGCTGTGGGAGGCCCTCCTCGTCTACGTCCATGTCTTCGGGCACCATGTTGTTGCGCGCGATTTCTTCCAGGCTCGCCGTAAACGCGTCGGCCGTGGTGCCCGGCCGCAGCATCACGTACGTCGTCCAGTTGTTTTGTCCCCAGTTGCTCGCGTCCACGTCGAGCGTAGCCAGCGAGACGATCATCGCGAAGTCGAGGTGGGTGTTCGTCGGCGGGGCCGCGACGATGCCGGTCACCTCCAATTCGTTGCCGTCGAACTGGATCGTCTGTCCGACGGGGTCGGTGTCGGGAAAGTACGTCGCCGCCAGCGCCGGCGTGAGCAGCGCCGTGCCGGGCCGGTCGAGGGCCGCCGTGCCGCGCGCCAGCGGAAAGCTGAACACGTCGAAGAAGCCATCGTCGGCCACGAGGATGTTTGACTCCACGCCACGCTGCGGCCCGTGCTGGACGACGCCGTCCCGTCCGCCGACGCGCACAGCCTGCTCGACCTGTGGGTAGTTCGCCTCCAGCGTCGGCTGCAGCGCGGGCGGCGTGTTCGAGATCGTCGTCTGCAGCTCCGGCAGGTCGAACGCGTTCAGCACGCGATACGTGCGGTCCGCGTTTGCGTGGAAGTCGTCATACGAGAGCTCGTCCTCGACCCACAGGCCGATCAGGATGCAGCCCGCGAGGCCGACGGCCATCCCGAGCACGTTGATGGCCGTGTAGCCCGGCCGTTTCTGTAAGTTACGCAAGGCAATGGTGACGTAATTCCAGAGCATCGTGTACTGAGTGAGGTACGAGAACGCGATGGATGATGGTACGCTTCGATGGTAAACAATCCGCGTTCCACGCAGCGAAACGTTGATTGCCGCCGCGAGCCGCATCTGCTACCCGACGAGGTGTGCGCTGGCGCACGCCCGGCTGTGCGGATCCGCGCACTGGCGCCCACCTTCGGGCTTCACTTGCGCGAACCTTGTGCCGGGCCACATCATTTGCTGGATGTTGGCTTCCTCTCACCTCACCCCTGTGCTCATGGATTGGCTCACGCTCGACTGGCTCGCTACCCCCGAGGCGCTGATTGCGCTGGCCGCGCTTACCGCGCTCGAAATCGTGCTCGGGATCGACAACATCGTCTTCATCTCGATCCTCTCGAACAACCTGCCGAAGGAACAGCGGCCCCGCGCGCGCTTGCTGGGGCTCGCCGTGGCGCTCCTCGGGCGCGTGGTGCTGCTGCTCTCCATCACGTGGATCATGCAACTCACGCAGCCGCTCTTCACGGTGCTCGGCGAGGTCTTCTCCGGACGCGACCTCATCCTCGGCGCGGGCGGTCTCTTCCTCATCGGCAAGAGCACGACCGAGATCCACAACAAGCTCGAAGGCCCCGAGGATACCCACGGGAAGAACGCCGTCGCGCAAACATTCGCCGCCGTGATCGGGCAGATCTTTATCATCGACGTCGTCTTCTCGCTCGACTCGGTGATCACCGCCGTGGGCATGGCCGATGACGTGCGCATCATGATCACGGCCATCGTCATCGCCATCGGCATCATGATGCTGACGGCCAACGCGGTGGCCCGCTTCATCGACGCGCACCCGACGGTGAAGATGCTGGCGCTCAGCTTCCTCCTGCTCATCGGGGTGATGCTCGTGGCCGAGGCGTTCGACCAGCATATCCCGAAGGGCTACATCTACTCGGCGATGGCGTTTTCGCTGTTCGTGGAGACGCTCAACCTGCGCGCCCACCGCGACGAGGCAGACCCCGTCCGCCTGCACGACACGCCCCCCGCCGATGCGGCCGAGGCGCCGCCGACGTCCTCGTGATGCTGGATTGGTCATCCCGGCCCCCGAGCCGGGATCCAGAACAACCGCTTCAGCACCTGGATGCCCGATCGAGGTCGGGCATGACTTCAAATTAAGGTTCAACGTCTTCTCCAGAATGCACTACTATTTCAGAGAGCTGGTATGAGCACAGCGTGTGGGGCGGGATCGACAAGATGGGATCGACAAAAAGCGCCGAGGCTTCCGGAGAGGCCTCGGCGCTTTCGCGTTCGAACGTGTTACTAAATTGATCTCAACGTGCCCCGAGGGGTTTGTCATCCTGAGCACTTCGACTTCGCTCAGCACAGGCTTTGACTCAGGATCTCATTAGGCGTCGATAGCCCGCACGAGGAGATCCCGGCTCGGGGGCCGGGATGACAGCCATTGGATGTTGAGACCCGTTCTGAGGTTACTCGAACGTCTTCGTCATAGAGGCGTTGAGCGCGCGGTCGATGCGGACCTGCGTCTCCGTCAGGTGCGCCTGCAGGTCGCGATCGAGCGATCCGTTCATCGCCTGGTCAATCTGCTCGGAGAGCTCCATCAGTTCCAGGCGGGCCAGCGAGCGCACGTGCTCGGGCACGGGCACCTCCTGGATGCCGCCGCCGCTGAACGCGCGGAAGGGCGGCGTTTCCAGCATGAGCCGGATCAGCCGGTCGGTGTAGGCGCGTTGGAGGTTGATGCGGAACGAGTTGATCTCCGCGCCGGTCTCCAGCTCGCTCCAGACGGCATCGGTCATCGTGGCGAGTAGTTCGCTCGGGCGGTACACGTCGGCGCCGCTGGGTACGCGTGCGGCGTTGTCCACCATGCGCCCGAGGCGCGTCGGGGTAAGCACCGAGTTCATCAACCCCCCTTGCACGGTGGCGACGTAGTCGTGCACCGAGAAGTCGAGCTGGGCCGACGAAGCACCCCAGTGCGACATCCGATCCGGCATGAGCTTGTTGAGCCGCTCGGGATCGAACTGGAACGCGTCGGCCGCAAAGGCCTCGTCGACGAGCAGCTGCACGGCCTCGCGCTGGCGCTCGGCCGCGACGGGCGTGAACGGCATCCGGCCCTGTGGGTCGCCCTTGTGATCGCGCGCCACATACAGGCCGCCGATCATCTTCGCCGCCGGGATCAGCGAGCGGTAGCGCGTGAAGAGGAGCGTCGTGGTGGCGCTGCGCAGCCGGGCGTAGGCATCCCCGTCCTGGATGAGGCGCTTCTCCAGCATGGGCTCCACGGTGCGCACGAGCTCGGTCCGGTCGGTGGCAAACTGGATCGGGTCGGAGCCCAGCTCCCACGCGTTGGCGAGCGGGTCGAGGCCGTAGGCGCGATCGCCGTCCGTGCCGTACGTATGCTCCGGATCATCGCCCCGGCGCGCGATGGCGTCGAGCGCCTCTTTCTCGGCGGCCGGGTCGGTCACGAGGGCGCCGTCGTTCATCACCGGGCGGTACGCGTACTCGATGGCCCACTCGTCGTAGGCACCGGGCGCCTTGTTCCAATAGTGGCCCTGCTCGTCGGCGTCGAGGGCGATGTTGACCGGCGCGTAGTCCATCACGGAGAGGCTGAGGCCGTTCTCGCGCGTGTAGTCCTCGTCGTTTAGGCGGTCGTACGGGATGGCGCTGGACGCCTTGAAGTTGTGACGCAGGCCAAGGGTGTGCCCCACCTCGTGCAGAATGAGATCGCGTACGGCATCGGCCAGATACTCTTCCGGCATCGGCTCATTGGCGTCGATGAGGCCGCGGCCCACGAGCATCGCATGCTGCAGGCCCAGTTGATGCGCTTTGCCATTCTCCGCGACGCACAGCCACTCGGGCTGGATCGCGGGGTTTTTCTCAGCCATGGTCTGCTCGGTCTGGAGGGCCTTCGTCATGGCCTCCGGCGAAAGCTCCTGATAGTCGCGCAGCCAGCCGCGGACGAACGTCGACGAGATGAGCACGTCGGCGTTCAAGAGCTCGCCGGTGCGGGGATCCGACTGCGACGGGCCGATGGCATAGCCCATCTGGTGCGCCGCCGTCCAGCGCACGGTGGAGTAGCGGATGTCCTCGGCGCTCCACGTCGAGTCGTCGGGCGCGTCCTTCGCGACGATGGCGTTTTTGTAGCCCGCCGCTTCGAACGCCTTATTCCAGCCCTCGATGCCCTCCTTCACGTACGGGCGATAGCGCTCCGGCACGCTGTGATCGACGTAGAACACGATGGGCTCGACGGGCTCGACGAGCTCGCCACGGGCGAACGCTTCGGGATCGCTCGGCTCCAGGCGCCAGCGGTTGACGTACACGCGGTACGGGTCGACCTCCTGATCGGCCGAGAAGTCTTTCACGGCGTCGGTAAAGTGGCCCACGCGGTCATCGGCGTAACGCGGCGTCATCGGATCTTCCGGCAGCTGGAAGAGGGAGTAGCGCACGCCAACGGGAATCGCGCGGTAGTCGGGGATCGCCTCCCCGCCGAACGACGGATACTCGGCGCCCTGGTAGGTGAGCATGGCGTCGATCTCCATGTTCTCGGGGAAGCCGCGCACGCGGTCGACATAGCTCTTGGCCTTGTCGAAACGGGCCGGCTTCTGGTCGAAGTAGAAGCGCAGGTTTTGGCCGATGTTGGCGTAATCCGATACGAAGAAGCCCGTTACGTCGACGAGTAGGGCCTTCGTCGAGTCGTTCTGGCTCTCGATCTTGAACGATTCGATGATAGAGTGGCCCGTGTTATCGTCGAGCGACGTCTTCATCGCCGAGCCCTCATCGGCCGTAAAGCGCGTGTTGCGGTGCACGAGATGCAGCTGGTTGCCGACGCGGGTGAAGCGCATCAGGCGCGTGCTGCTGAGGCGGAGCCCATCGTGCAGGTTGAACACGCCCGTACCCTTGCTGATGTGCATGACGAGGCCGAAGTCGGTGTCCAGCAGGTCGGGGTGCACCTCGGCGTAGACGGAGCGGTCCTCCGCCTTCAGGTGCATCGGCAGGAAGCCGTCGATCGTCTTGGTATCTTTCAGCGTTTTGTCCCACGGCTTGAAGGGGCTTTCGTCATCGCTCGACGCAGCGGCTTTCTGCTCGGCCGCCTGCTGCGCGGACGCGTCGGCGTCGCCCTCCGAGACGGTGCCCGTCGCGGGGTTCATGTTGATGGTCGTACAGGATGCCAGCACCAATGCGCTGAGCACCACGGTGAGTAAACGTTTCATGGTAGTCAAAAGGGGAATTACAGAAAGAGATACGAAGAGGCATGGCGCGGCCCTTCGGCATCGCGACGGATGCGCCTGAGCTCCAGCACTATTTTGGTAGTAGCGCCAATATACGAGTCGTGCAAATGAGAATCATACGGGGTCGTGCTTGTGTCCTGAGGGCCCTGAGTCCCATCGCGAGGTCTCCCACATGGGCAAGGGCGTCGGTGTCCGATTATTCGGTGCGCAGCGCCGTGGCCGGATCGGCGTGGGCGGCGCGGAGGGCGTGGTAGCTGACGGTGAGACCGGCGATCAGCAGCGCGACGAGCGCCGTCACCACGAACGTCGCCGGGCCGATGCCCATCCGGTAGGCGAAATCTTCGAGCCACCGGTCCATCCCCCAGTAGGCCGCCGGCATGCCGATACACAGCGCCACGGCCACCAGCGCGGCAAACTCCTTCGAGAGCAACCCCACGATGTCGGCCAGCGACGCGCCCATCGCCTTTCGGATGCCGATCTCTTTCGTGCGCCGCTCCGCCGCGAAGGCCGCCAGCCCAAACAGGCCCATGCACGCGATGAGGATGGCGATGCCCGCAAACGCGGTGAAGATGGTACTCAACCGCTCTTCGCTGCGGTACATGGCGTCGAACGTGTCATCGAGAAACTGATACTCGAACGCCGCATCCGGGGCGAGCGCCTCGAACGTCGAGCGGATGTGGTCCATCCCCGCCTGGACGCCCTCGGGCGCCAGCTTGGCCACCACCCATCCGCGACCGCTGCCCCAACCGATCTCTGACTCGTCGCCGACGGAAATGCTGACCGGAATGATTTCTTCGCGCAGCGACGTGATGTGAAAGTTTTTGACGACGCCAATCACCTGCCCGTCTTCGCTGCTCTCGCCGGAGCCGAAACTGAACGCCTTTCCGATGGCCTCCTCCGGCGTCCATCCGAGGTCGCCCACGGCGGCTTCGTTGAGCAGGAAGCCGTGCTCGGCATCGGCGCCGCGCTCGCGATCGAACGAGCGCCCGGCCACGAGTTGCAATCCGAGCGTTTCCACGAACGAAAAATCGGCCGAGATCGGCGACCACGTGAAAACCTCCTTCTCGGTTGAGGCCTCGGGCGCGACGTCATCGGGCTCCAGGCCCAGCCGCATCCCGATGTGCGCAGGCACCGCGCTGGCCAGCGTCACGCGCTCCACGCTCGGATGCTGGAGGAGCTGCTGTCGTACCGTCGCGCCATCGGCCGTCAATCCGTCGCGCTGCAACTCCACCGCGACCACCTGATCATCGTCGAAGCCGAGGTTCTTCGTCTGAACGTAGTCGAGTTGCTGATGGACGACGACGGTGCTCACAATGAGCCCTGCCGAGATGGCGAACTGGACGACGACGAGCCCCCGGCGGAGCCATCCGCCGCGGCTGGCTATCGACGCTGCCGTGCCCTGCAGCACGCGCACCGGCTGGAAGCGCGACAACACGAACGCCGGGTAGCCGCCCGCCAGCACGCCGATGACCAGTACGAACGCGGAGAGCCCCGCAAAAAGCAGCCCGTGACCGCTTTCGAACAGCGCCAGCTCCGTCCCAAAGCTGGTGTTGAACACGGGCAGCACCACCGCCGCCACGCCGAGCGCCAGCCCAAACGCCGCCGCACTCACCAGCGTCGACTCGCTCAAGAACTGCCCGGCCAGTTGGGTGCGCTGCGCCCCGAGCGCCTTCCGCACGCCCACTTCGCGCGCCCGCTGCTGTGCCTGCACCGTCACCAGATTCACGTAGTTGATCGCCGCAATCAGCAGGATGAACAGCGCAATCGAGCCAAAGATGTAGAGGTAATTCCGCTGCCCGCGAAAGCCCTCGGTTTCGTGGAGATCGGACAGGTACAGCTCCGTCAGCGGCATCGCCAGGTAGGTGCCCGGCTCGCGCCCCAGATCGGCCACGCGGGCGCCGACGGCCCGCTTCGTTTGCGCCGCGAGCGTGTCCGCCAAGATCGGCTGCTGGAGGCGGGCGTACGTCCGAAACATCATGCTGCCCCAACTATCGGGAGCGCGCCGCTCGGCGTCGAGCAGGCGGAGGGGCGCGACGAGGTCGAACTGGATCGTCGAGTTGGACGGCGCATCGGTCGCCACGCCGCGCACCGTGAGCGTGTAGGTCGTATCGCGCCGCTCGATCTCCAGCGTCTGCCCGATGGGATCGGCTGTGCCAAAAAAGTCGCGCGCCATCGACGCCGTGATGACGGCCGCATCCGGCGCACTTAGCACTGAGGCGGGCGTGCCGCGCACCAGCGGAAAGCTGAACATCTGGAAAAACGTGGAATCGGCCATCACCAATTTCTGCTCATCCTCTACCCCGCTTTCGACGTGGCGCACCGTCACTCCCGCCCGCTCGACCGTGCGCACGGCCTGTTCGACGGACGGCACGCTCGCCACCAGCGTCGGCGCCAGCGGATACGAGGTGGCGATGCTGCGCCCGAAGAAGTTGCTCTCGCGACCCATCACGTAGACCTGATCGGCCTCGCGGTGGAAGTCGTCGTAGCTCAGCTCGGTGCCCACATACAGCCCAATCAGCAAGCACGCCGCCATACCAATCGCCAGCCCGGCGATGTTGATGGCCGTGTATCCGGCGCGGCGCTTCAGATTGCGAAGGGCGATTTTGAGGTAGTTGCGGAGCATGATGTGCGTTCGGGGTTCAGAGTTGAGAGTTCAGAGTTTTGCTCTACCAGGAGGCCTTTTCCGCGTCGTGCTTTACAGTTCTCATTCGCTACTCGAATGGCGCCCCCTTAATGCCCCGGATGTGCCGCGTACTCCTGCTCGATGAAGTTCTCGGAGACGACTTTGCCGTCGAACAGGTGAATCGTGCGGGCGCTGTACTCGGCGTCGGCGGGCGAGTGGGTGACCATCACGATGGTCGTGCCGGCCTCGTTGAGTTCGGAGAGCAAGTCCATGATCTGGGCGCCGTTGGTGGAGTCGAGATTCCCGGTCGGCTCGTCGGCGAGAATGAGCTTGGGGTTGGCGACCACGGCGCGGGCGATGGCGACGCGCTGCTGCTGCCCGCCCGAGAGCTGCTGCGGGAAGTGGCCCCGCCGGTGGGCGATCTGGACGCGGTCGAGCGCGGCCTCCACTTTCTCCTGCCGCTCCTTCGCGGGCGTCTTCAGGTAGAGCAGCGGCAGCTCGACGTTCTCGTAGACGGTGAGTTCATCGATCAGGTTAAAGCTCTGAAAGACGAACCCGAGGTTGCCCTTGCGGAGCTTGGCCCGCTCGCGCTCGGAGCGGTCGCCCACCTCAGTGCCGTCGAACAGGTAGCTGCCGTCGGTGGGCGTATCCAGCAAGCCCAGGATGTTGAGTAGCGTCGTTTTGCCGCAACCGGACGGCCCCATCACAGAGACGAACTCGCCCGATTCGATGTGCAGGCTCACGCCGTTGAGTGCGATGGTTTCCACCTCTTGCGTGCGGTAGATCTTGCGGAGGTTTTCGGTTTGAATCATGGGTTTGAGTGTTGAGGTGTTGGGGTGTTCGAGTATGAAGCGGGTCTAGTTCGGCGTATCTTCGGACTCTCTGATAAACGAGGCGGGGAAGTCCCAATCTGGGGGCTGGCCGTTGTAGGGGATGGGCGGCTCTTCGATGGCGTTGCGATCTTTCTGAATGGTGCGGCGGACGTGTTTGAGCAGGCCGAGCGTCATGCGCTGACAGGTGTCGGACTGGTGTCGGCATCGACGTAGCGCTGATCAAGAACAACGTACAGCAGGCTCTTCACCTCGGCGGCCGAGCTTTGGGCGTAGTCGAGAAACCGGATAAAGTCGCCTCGGTGGTAGCGAGCAAATCCCTCCGCGATGTTTGTCATGACGGACACAGCCGCCACCGTCAACTGATTGCGAAGCCGAAAGTCACGGGCCAGCGGCCCCTCCGATGCCAGCCGGTAGACATCGCGCGTCAACGTCCGTGCCTCCTGCCAGCACCGCAAATCCTCAAACCGCTCAATCTTCGCCATTGCTGCTCCCCGTTTGTTTAAGATTCCTCAACACCCCAACACCCTCGCACCACAACACCCAACACGACCATCACTCCAACGCCAGCCGATCCGCTTCCCCAAACGTCTCGTAGCTGGACGTCACGATTTGGTCGCCCGGCTCCAGGCCGCCGAGCACTTCGAAATAATCCGGATTCTGCCGGCCGAGGCGAATCGGCTGGCGAACGGCGGCATCGCCTCCATCGGTGAGCACGTAGGCCCAGTTGCCGCCGGTCGACTGGTAAAAGCCCCCGCGCGAGAGCCGCAGCGCCTCCTCGGGGCGGCCCAGCTCCAGGCGCAGCCGCACCGACTGGCCCCGCCGCATCCCCTGAGGTTGCTCGTCCTCAAACCGCAGATCGACCTCGAACCGCCCATTCGATACCTGGGGATAGACGCGTTGGACGGTCAAGTCGTGCGAGGCGCCCCCCAAGGCTTGCGTCGTGGCCGTCTGGCCGGAGTAGACCCGCTCGATGTAAAACTCGTCGATCTGCGCACGGATCTTGTAGCTGTTGACCTTATCGATCTGTCCCAGGCGCGTCCCCGATCCGATGATCTGGCCAACCTCGCCATCGAGTGCGGTAAGCTGCCCGGCGATCGGCGCCTCGACGGTCAGGTTCGAAATGGCTTCCTGCATGGCATCGTAGCTGCGCTGGAGGCGCTGGGTCGTCTGCTCCATCTGGGCGAGACGTGACTGCTGGGATAGCGAATCTTGCACGTAGGCCGCGCGGGTGAGCTTTAGCCGCCGCTGCTGATAGTTCAGCTCATCGCGCGTGTTAAGGTACTCCTCCTCGGCGATGAGCTGCTTCTCGCGGAGCCGCTGCTGCCGCTCATGCTGGCGCCGCAGGCGTCCAATCTGGTACTCCATCTGCGCGATCTGCTGCTGCAGGCTCAGGCTCTGCTGCTCCATTGAAAGCTTGAGCTGCTGCATGCGGCTCTGCTGCTCGGCCAGCTGCGCCTCGCTGTTGAGCATCCGCAGGCGCAAGTCGTTATTCGAGAGCCGGAGGATCTCCTGCTGCCGGTCCACCATCGCCCCTTCGCGCACGAACACCTCCTCGATGCGGCCGCCCTCAACGGCATCGAGATAGACCGTGCGCTCCGGCATCACGGTGCCCGTCACGGCGATGAACTCCTGAAACGGCCCGCGGTCGACGGTCGAGATCGTCACCTTGTCGCGGTCCACGTTGAGGGTCTGCCCCCCCGTGGCCGCGCTCCACACACCATAGCCCAGCAGAGCGGCCAGCAGGAGCGCCGCCGCCCCGACCCCAACGCGCCGGGGCGTGAAGGTCTTCTTCTCGATCTTCCGATCGACGCCCTCGCCCCGGCTTCTCGACGGGTCCGATGATCCGTTAACCGGCGAGGTCTCCGACTCCTGTAACGGGGATGATGACTCCATGAAAGATGCCGCGTCGTTGCAGATAAAAATAATGGATGGAAGCGATAGCACGCTACCGCTGCCCGATGAGCGGTGCAACGAGTATTCCAGACTGGCCGGCCCGCCTCCACGCCGCGTAGCCCGGCGGATCGCCCCACCCTGTGTGCGGAAGCGCACACCCAGCGTGCGGTTTCGCCCGGTCGGCCTCGCACAACCGGCGCAGGCGCGCGGCGGTCCGCCATTAGATCCGGCGGAATGTTTTTGGCATGCTGCTCCACTCCCCCGATGTGTTTCCTCCGCGCGCTCCCCTATACTGTACGTACATGCCTACCGACCGCTTGCCTCCCCCCATGAACCCTTCTTCCGCTCCGGTGGATGCCCAGGACCTCCAACACGGTCGCGTGCTCATCGTCGACGACAAACGCGACGTGCTGACGGCGCTGCGCCTCCTGCTGAAGAAATACGTGGACGAGGTGCACACCGCCCGCGATCCGTCTGTCATCCCGACGCTGCTGCGCGATAACGCGTACGATATGATCCTGCTGGATATGAACTTCACGCAGGACGCCTCCAGCGGCCGCGAGGGCTTTCTCTGGCTCGATCGCATCCTGCAGATCGATCCCGAGGCGATCGTCGTGATGATCACAGCGTACGGCGATGTGAGCAAGGCCGTGCGCGCCATGAAAGAAGGCGCAGCTGATTTCATCGTCAAGCCCTGGGACGATGCCGACCTCGTCGCGTCCGTGCGCGCCGCCATCAAGCTGCGCCGCACCCGCGCCGCCGCCGACCGCGCCGCCGGCCCGCCACCTGCACCGTCTACCCCTTCCCCGACGGCATCGAGCGACACGTTCGAGGAGATCATCGGGCGGAGCGCGGCGATGAAGGACGTCTTCGCCACCATCGAAAAGGTCGCCGGCACCGATGCCAACGTACTCATCCTCGGCGAGAACGGCACGGGCAAAGAGCTGGTCGCGCGCGCCGTCCACCGCCGCTCGAAGCGAGCGGACGGCCCGTTCGTCAACACCGATCTCGGCGCGTTGAGTGAATCGCTCTTTGAAAGCGAGCTCTTTGGCCACGTCCAGGGCGCCTTCACCGGGGCCGATAGCGATCGTGCCGGCCGCTTTGAAGCTGCGACGGGCGGGACGCTCTTCCTCGACGAAATCGGCAATGTCCCGAAGCCGCTGCAGGCCAAGCTGCTGACGGTACTCCAGCGCCGCGAAGTCACCCGCGTCGGCTCCGTCGACTCGATTCCGGTGGACATCCGGCTGATCTGCGCCACGAATCAGCCCATCTACGAGCAGACGCCGGGCCCCTTCCGGCAGGATTTGCTCTATCGCATCAACACCGTCGAGATCCCGCTGCCGCCCCTCCGTGAGCGCGGAGATGACATCCTGCTGTTGGCCGACCATTTCCTGCACGAGTTCGCCGAGAAATATCAGATGGAAACCGAGGCGCTCAGCGACGAGGCGCGAGCGAAGCTGCAGTCGTACCACTGGCCGGGCAACGTCCGCGAACTGCGTCACACGATGGAGCGGGCCGTCATTATGAGCGAAGGCCCCGTCATCCAGCCGGACGACTTTTCCTTCTCCGCGCCGATGAATCCATCGGAGGATTTGCCGGCCTCCACGCTCAACCTCGAAGACATCGAGCAGGCGGCCGTGCGCAAGGCCCTCAGCAAGCACGGTGGCAACATCAGCCGGGCCGCGAACGAGCTCGGCATCTCGCGCAAGGCCCTCTACCGGCGCATCGAGAAATACGGACTGTAACTCAGGGAAGAGGGACGGGGAAAGGGGAAGCGCGTCTGTTCGCTCTCCTCGCCGTTTGCCCTCTCCCCGCTTTCCATTCACCTCTGTCCCGCATCATGCTAAAACGCTACCGAGTTCAAGTGGGCCTGCGCATCGGCGCGATCGCCGCGCTGGCGGGGCTGGGCGCATATCTGATCGCGGGGCCGGGGCTCTACACGGGCGCGGCGCTGGCGGGGCTGTGCATCCTCTGGCTGGCGATCTCGACCGTGCACTACACCGAGGCGGCGATGCGCGACATGACGCGCTTCCTCGAATCGGTGCGCTACGCCGATTTCTCGCAGGGCTTTCGGGCCAAGGGCAAGGGGCCGGTCTTTGAGGCGCTGAGCGAGGCCTTCGAAACCGTGACCGACGAGTTTCGCCGCGTCCGCGCCGAGCGCGAGGAGCAGGTGCGCTACCTCGAAAACATCGTGCAGCACCTGGGCATGGCCCTGATTGCCTACCGCGACGATGGCCACGTTGAGCTGATGAACACGACCACGCGCCGGCTGCTGCGCACCGGGCCCATCCGCACGATCGATGCGCTGGAGCGGGTGAGCCCATCGCTGGTGGAGGCGCTGCGATCGCTGGACTCGGGCGAGCAAGCCATGGTGCGCGTGGCCGAGGACGACCGCACGCTGCAGCTGGCCGTGCGGGTGAGCCGCTTTCGGCTGCGCGGCGAAACGCACGCGCTGGCCTCCATCCAGGATCTACGCAATACGCTGGAGGAGAAGGAAATGGAAGCGTGGCAGCAGCTCACGCGCGTGCTCACCCACGAAATCATGAACTCGGTCGCCCCCATTTCGTCACTGGCGTCAACGGCCAACCGGCTGCTGGGCGAGGTGCCGCCCGCGCCCAACGGCGCCGACGCCTCCGAGATCGCCGAAGACGCCCGCGAGGCCGTGCAGACCATCGAGCGCCGCAGCAAAGGGCTCATCAGCTTCGTCGACTCGTACCGCAGCTTCACCAAGATCCCGAGCCCCACGTTCGAGATGCTCGCGGCGCAGGAGCTGTTCGACAACGTGCGGCGGCTGCTGCGCGTGCCCATCGACGAACACAACCTCGACCTGCACATCCAGGTGGAGCCGCCCGACTTGCAGGTCACCGCCGATCCGGAACTCATCGAGCAGGTGCTCATCAATCTCGTCCTTAACGCCATTCAGGCCGTCGAGCGCCAACCCGATGCGCGCATCGAACTCCGTGCCCACACAGACCTCCGGCGGAGCCGCCCCGTCCTGCAGGTCGCCGACAACGGCCCCGGCATTCCACCCGATGTGCAGGAGAAAATCTTCGTCCCGTTCTTCACCACAAAAGAGGACGGCTCGGGCATTGGCCTGAGCCTCTCGCGGCAGATCATGCGGTTGCACGGCGGCACCATCTCGGTCCGCTCCACCTCCGAGGACGGCACCGTGTTCACGCTTCGGTTCTAGCGAAGGGCGAGTGGCAAAGGCGGGTGACGCATTGTCAGTGGCCCGACCCTGCGTCCGGGTTCTCGCGTGACGCTTGCTTCTTCCGCCGAAGCTCCATGATTTGATCCGTGACGTGTGTGGGCGAGATCGACGGAAGAATCAGTTTGCCGTAGGGTGACTGAGCTGTCATGGAAGAGACGATGTTGCGGGCAGCACCGTAAAGGATAGAGACCCCGCTTGCAACAGAGTGCCTCAGATAGTCCCCTTTATCGATGTCCTCGATCTGGGAAAATGGGACACGCTCCAGAAAGCCGTCCAACTTCAAGCAAACCCGATACTGGCTCTCTTCTTCAAAGCCCTCCCGGTCGTTAATGTTGACCGTGAACTCGATGATAAAGACTTCGACGTCATCCGATGCTCTGCCGATGTCCTCCGCGAGGTCATCTGGCAAGTGATCCGGGCCTGACCAGTCCAGCTCTAGGTTGAGGTCAAGCTTTGTCTTTTCGAGGGCTTTGGTTGCAGAGGCCTTGTCCGATCGGAAAGCAGGGTTCACGGCAAAATCAAAACGCTCGACAACGTAGTCAACCAGCCGTACGGGTGGAGACATAGACATATCGGTTTAGAAGGTTACGCAGCGATGTGCTGCTCCTTGTCGTTCTCGTTCTCGTCCACCGGTTCACCCCCTATCGACAGTCCCCACGCCGTGCCTTTGCTGGGAAAATCCTTCGCGGGCCGATCCATCTCAAGTTCAGCCACGTTGATGCGCGTCTTCGTCTCTACGCGCTCGACGTCGGTTGACTCAAAGGGCACCAAGTTGGGTACCTCCCACTGCATACCGAGCGCTAACGCGACTTTCACCAGCCGCCTGATAGACACGTTCTGGTCGGCGCTGAGAAGCTGTGACATGGCACTGGCCGAAATGTCCAGTTCATCTGCCAGCTCCTTTTGCGTAATCTCTTTTTCCTCCATCACGGTGCCAATCTGCACCATGATGTCGAGAATGAGCTGTTCGGCAACGAACGTGGGATCCGTCTGAAGCTCCACATAGTCATCGTGAAGCCAGTCAGCGACCTGTGTGCGATCCGTGTCGGCCATAGTGTCGTGGGTTTGAATGTCAGTGAAAAAACCCGCTCGGGTGCCTAATCGGCGTCCAACTTCCACTCATAGTAGGCTTGTCGAAGCCGCAAGAAGCGTTCTATCTCCCGGGATGGCGTCTCATCGGTTTGCTTGTAGTAGGCGTGCGTGAGGACGAGGCGGGATTCGCCGCCGTCGGGGATGGTCTCATCCTCAAAGAAAAACACACGGATGTTGCCCTTGCGGAATTCGCAGACTTCTGTGCCGTCGTCTTCGGTCCACGTCTTGATCGCGTTGGTGCGGGCGATGAGGCGGTAGCCGCTGTTGGCCGTCTTGTCGACGGTTGCGATGAGCCGCTTCCAGTCCTTCGGAGACGGCTTTTTGCGTTGACGCCGCTTCTTGCCTTGCAGCGTATCCGCTACGGGCCCTCGTGCTTTGAGATCTTCGGCGAGGGCGCGAAATGTGAAGTGTCCACCTTCATAGATGTAGTAGATCTCATGCTGGGCACCGGCAAGAACGAACTCAATCACGTTTTCGGCAGATTGCTTCCGGAATTAAGTTATAACTTAACTTCTTGTCAAGGTTTCTTGCCGGATTGCTCCAGATGTTACGTCGTGACTCGGGAAGTGGATACAGAATCAATAGCCTCGGTTCGACTCAAATGGTGCCTTCGGGCATGGTTCACCGTCTATGATGCGGAGCCGAGGGGCTGATAGACTTCGTCGCTGAATGGCTCAGTGTCTTTGGTCCAGTTCACGGTGAGGCGACACAGGATGCGAAAATGGATGGGAGCCGGCGAGGGGTTGACGCGCACGACCTCAATGCGAGCCGCTCGCAGATCGTCGTCTGGCAAGGCGGCCAGTTCGCCGGCCAGGTAGCGGGGGAGATACCCAATCATGTGCATGTCTTGCTCTTCCCGCTCGGCCGTACGCAGGACGCACGAATGCGGGTCGGCCGGATTCTGGAGGTCTTGCATGAGAAGCAGCGGCTCACCGGAGGATAGCGTCGTTGAGCGCTTGATGGCACATGGCGATTGATGCCGCAAGCCTCGCACAAAGAAATGAGCGGTGTACGTTGTGTCGCTGGTTTTGTCCGGCTGCGGAAAGATTTCGAGCGTATCCGTCATGCGCTCCCCGCTCCGGGCGAGGATAGCGACCGGATCGGCCTCGCCTTTGGGAATGCTCAGCCACTCGATAAAGTCATCGTACTCCGGCCGGCTGGGCGGCAGCACCTGGTTGGCAAACAGGGGAAAGATCTGATCCGACTCGTAGGTCGCTTCCAGATCGGGAAAGGAAACGATGGGGGTAAACCCGTGCCGTTGCGCCTCACGGGCCCCCTCGGTGTAGTGAAAGACATAGGTGCCATTCGATTGGTCGAGGCGGCCTACCGGATGCCACTGGCGCTTCTCTGGATCTTGCCAGGCAAGGAATAGCGTTCGCATGGGCATGTCAGTATTCGAGCGCATGTCGATTGATGGCAAGTTGTTGCAAAGCAAATTCGATGCTGACCTCAGATATGCGCTCTTCGGGAATGTTTGCGAAAATGGTTTCTACATCGGTTGAGTCAATATTCTCAAGCTGCTGTAACCAGGCGGTGGCTGCACCAGGCATCCGCTGAGCGGCCTGATGGAACGCATCGGTCGGATGCATGGGCTCGTCATCGTCCTCCTCAGCGAAGAAGGCCGAGCGGCAGCGGTCCACGTACGCCTGCACCGTACGATTTCGGTCGTTCGTCGTCAGACGCTCGTGGCGCTCTTCGTCGCGTAGCTCGCGGCCGAGGGACGAGGCGTGGTCGAACGTGGGTGCCAACACGCGCTGTCCGCCTTGTGATGTGGAGCGCTCGATGACGCCCCAGTTGTTATCATGGCGATCCGTATTTCCGATCCACGCATCAAGCAGCAGAAACCCCACAAAGACATCGGTGACGGTGTGAACATCGGCGGGCAGATCCCACGCCGGGTGGACCCGCACATCTAACGCGTCATCGCTCAGCACCGTCAGGGTCAGATCCAGCGTGTATTTCAGGTTGCGGTAGAAACGGTCCTCCTGTACCCGCGGATAGCGGTTGACATGCCCGGCCAGCAGTTCATTGCCCAGCATGAGGCGCTCGTTGCGCCCCTCCATGCGCCGGGTCACAACGCCCCGCCACGTCGTCGATGCCTCGCGGCGCTCCTTCGTCCAACGCGCCAGTTCGTACGTGGCGTGCGGAAGACCGAGAAGACTGCAGAGCTCGGCCGCAACTTTTTCCGACCAGTCCTCTCCCGTATGCTGGCGGGCCGCTTTGAAGAGCCATTCCTCTTCGCGAAACGGCTCCCCCGCCGCCTCGACGGAGCGCACGTACCAAAACTTCCGCTTGCTCCCGACGGTCTCAATGTCGGTCGGCGCATCCGGAGGAACGTCGATGATGGGGTACATTGCGACCCAGCGGTAAGTCGGCGTCGTGTTTAGGTTCGTGGGCGAACGGAAAGGTACCCTCTGGCACTGTCACCCCACCGTCACCGCCTCCTCTGCCGCCGGTTGCCCGTCGCCCTGCACCGCCGTGTGCAGCACCGCGTCCAGCAGCTCAGCCCCGAGAGCCTGCCGCCGCTCCAGCTGCGCCTCCAGCGCGTCGCAGGCGGCCATCAGGCGGTCGACAGTGACGACGATGCGCTGCTGCTCTTTGAGCGGGGGGATCGGATACGGCTGTAACTGGAACTCGGTGTATTTCAAGCTCTCGACGGTGGTGCCCGTCTTTACGAGTTGGTCCAGAATGAATGGCTGGAACCCTCTCAGCATCAGTTGAATGTATCGCTCAGTACCGGCGACGTACGGCGTGAGTACCTTGAGGTCTTGATTGACTGTGCACTCGACAGCGTTGATGGCAACCGGGAGTTTCCGCTGAAGAATGCCACTTCGCCCAACAATCAACACAGATCCAGGTGGTACAGGCTTTGCCGACGATTCAGCGACACCGAGGTCACTGATCTTGTCCTGCGTATCGCGTACAACGTCGACATCCATATCCTTCGGAGAGACCCATGGAATGTCGCCGCTCCAGTACTCCGAATTGCTCTTCTTCGGCGTGCCCCCACCATATATTTTTCCCAGGCTACCGAATCGGACCCATGCCCATCCAGTCGGACATGGAAAGGAGAACGGGACATCCGACTCGGTAATAGGCGGCATCTTCTTTTGGTACTTGTGATCCCCCGCCGCCTTTAATCGCTCTTTTTCAGCTTCCGTCCGCTCCAGCAGCTTCTCGGCGGGCTCGTCGCTGGGGTCCTGCTCGGTGAGTTTGCCCTGTACGGCGAGCTGGAGGATGGTCTGGCGGACGGCGTCGATGTCGTCGGGGGTGGCGCAGAGCACATCGAAGTGATCGCGGAGGCGGTGCCAGGCGGTGCGGACGGCCGCGGACGTGTCGGCGGTCTGGAGCGCGTGCGTCGCGGCCTCGGTGCAGCGGACCCGCACCTGCTCGGCGGCGTCCTGCTGCGCCTCCAACGTGTCGCATGCGTCCATCAGCCGGTCGACGGTGGCGACGATGCGCTGCTGCTCTTCGCATGGAGGCAATGGGATCGCCAGTTTTTCCATGCCGCCCTTTGTCATGTGGGGAAGCATGATTCCATGAGCGTCGTCTTCCACGTCCGCTGATACAGCCTGCAGCAAGTGGTATGCGTATTTCTTCGTGATAGCTTCCGTCAACTCGATCCTCCAGATGTGGTAATGGAAGATGGCTTTCGGGCCGTCCCAAATGTATGGGCCGAAAGTCCCCGACCACGCATAAAGAAGGTCTCCAGGATGGCAGTACTTTTCGGGCGGAAGGTCTAAATCTGAATAGTACCAAGATCCGCCGCCGCCCAGGTTTTGAATTCGCATGACGGGTGTGCCCTCATCCAACAATTCTTCTTGCTTGTAGGCTCTGCCATTGACGAGTGCCAGTACATTTCCCAGTCGGGTCCATGTCCAGCCGTTTGGGATGTCGAATACTTTCTCTTCAGACTCGACTTCTGGACGTTTCGACGGCCGTGTAATCTTGCCATCGTTGTATAGCTGTTTTATTTCCTCTTTCGAGCGCTCAACCAAGCTTGATGCAGGCTCGTCACTGGGGTCCTGCTCGGTGAGCCTGCCCTGCACGGCGAACTGCAAGATGAACTGGCGCAGCTTGGGCACGCTGTCGGGCGCATCCAAGAGCAGGTCGAACTGGTCGATGATCGAGTGAAGGGTCATGCGTACTTCGCGAGCGCGGTTTCGAGTTCGTCTTTCAGCGATTGGCGGGTGGCGGCTACGTCTTCCTGCAGCCGCTGGTACCGGGCGAATAGCTTGTCGGGGTCGCCGGGGCCGTCGTCCGCCTCGTGCGGGTTGGGGATGTCGAGGTTGTAGCCTCGTTCCCGGATCATGTCGGCGGATACCTTCCAGGCGTGCTCGTTTTCCTCGCGGTCGTCCCACCAGTCCATCTCCGGGGCAAACTCCTCGAAGCGGATGGGCTTGGTCTTCGTGTAGTTCTTGTAGCCCTCCGGCAGCGGATGCTCGTAGTACCACGCCGCATCCGTCGATCCGCCTTTCGTGAAGAAAAGCAGGTTCGTGTTGATGTTGGTGTATGGCGCAAACACGCCCTTCGGCAGCCGCACGATGGTGTGCAGGTCGCAGTCGCCAAGGAGCCGCTCCTTGAGCCGCGTCTTCACGCCCTCGCCAAACAGAAAGCCGTCCGGCAGCACGATGGCGCACCGCCCGCCGGGCTTGAGGCGCTTCAGGACGAGCGCCACGAAGAGGTCGGCCGTCTCCCGCGTCTGATACTCCGATGGGAAGTTGCGCTCGATGCCGGGCTGCTCCGTCCCGCCAAACGGCGGATTGGTCAGGATCACGTCCACCCGGTCAGCCGGGCCGTACTGGCGCAGCGGCTGAGCGAGCGAGTTGTCGCGGCGGATGGCGGGCGCCTCGATGTCGTGCAGGATGAGGTTCGTCATCGCCAGGAGATGCGGCAGCGGTTTCTTCTCGGTGCCCCGGATCGTCTGCTGCAGCTGGTCGCGCTTCTGCACCGAGTCCACGCCCTTGCGGCGCAGGTGCTCGATCGTGTCGACCAGAAAGCCGCCTGTGCCGCACGCGGGGTCCAGCACCTGTTCGCCCAGCTCGGGGTCCACCATCTCCGTCATGAAGCGGGTGACGGCGCGGGGCGTATAGTACTCGGCCGCGTTGCCGGCGCTCTGCAGGTCGCGCAGGATCTTTTCGTAGATGTCGTTGAAGACGTGGCGCTCCTTCGCCCGCGTGAAGTCGACCTCGTTCAGCTTGTTGATGACCTGCCGCATCAGCGTGCCGGACTTCATGTAGTTGTACGAGTCCTCGAACACGCTCCGCACGATGAGCCCGCGCCGGTCGTCGGCATCGACCTCCAGCTCTTCCAGCGTTGGAAACAGCTTGTCGTCCACGAGCGCCAGCAGGTCATCGCCCGTGATGCCCTCGGGGTCAGCGGCCCAGTCGCGCCAGCGCAGGCCTTCGGGAATGGCCGAAGCGTAGTCGTCACGCATCAGCTCCAGCTCCTGCTCGCTGGCGTCAAACAGCTTGAGAAAGATCATCCAGCCCATCTGCGAGATCCGCTGCGCGTCGCCGTCGACGCCCACGTCCTGCCGCATGATGTCCTGAATGGACTTGACAATCGAAGATACAGACATAGAAGAGGAAGGGGTGCTTCGGGGTGGGGGTGATGCTTGGTCGAAGAGATTCTGTTGCATGGCGCCAAGATAGCGGTCACAGTGGGGCAATCAAACCGAGCAGGGCCTGCGCGTCAGGCTGCTCGGTACAGCCGGTCTTCCAGCGCCTGCACGGCGTCCTGGTAGGCCTGCTTGCCGCCAAAGCGCTGGACGATTTCGAGGGGGGAGCCGAACCGGTCGAGCGGGTGCACCTTCAGCACCTCCATCCGCTCGATGTTTTCGATGCCTCCGTCGGCGTACTTGTCGAGAAGCGCGTTCAGCACCTCACGCGCTTCCTCGCCGTACTGGTCGAAGTACTCGTCATCGCGGACGCGGCGGGCGCGCTCGGAGCGGGTCAACGGCTTCTTGTCGAAGGCCACGTGGCACACGAGGTCGAACGGGTCGAGGTCCTTATCCACCTCTTCCTGCAGCTCGTGCCAGAAGACCCCATGGTTTTCCAGTTCGCGGATAACCGCCTCTTTCTTGTCGGCCTCGTCCCATCGTCGTAGGAAATCATCGAGTGACGCGTACTGCTCCCGTACCTTCTTCCGCGTATAGTCGGTCAGGCTTTCGGTGATGAGCTTCCCATCTGACCCATAGTACTGTACTCGCTCATTGATGACCGTCACGGGCACCTTGTCCACGTAGTACTTCCTCCGCGGTTGGTCATCATCCGGGGATGGATCGTCCGGTATGTCATCGCCTCCATCGTCGCCGGGGGGCACGATGTCGTCGTCCTCGATGTCCGGCTGGTACACCTGCTCGGGCACGCCGTCGAAGTCGGGGTCGGCAAACTGGCGCGTCACGCCCCGGAAGTCCATGATCGTGAACGTGCGTTTGCCATAGTCTTCCCGGATGCGCGTGCCCCGCCCGATGATCTGCTTGAACTCGGTCATCGAGTGGATATTCGCTTCCAGCACGATCAGCTTGCACGTCTGGGCGTCCACGCCGGTCGTGAGCATCTTGGATGTGGTGGCGATCACGGGATAGCGGCTCTCCGGATCGATGAAGTTGTCCAGCTCTTGCTTGCCGCGGTCCGAGTCCCCCGTGATGCGCATGACGTACCGCGCGTCCTCGTCGACCCGCTTCGGGTTTTCATTGACCAGCGCCCGTCGCATCCGTTCGGCATGTTCGATGTCGTGGCAGAACACGATCGTCTTTGCGTACGGGTCGGTCGCCTTCAGGTAGTCGCTGATGCGCTTCGCCACGAGCTTCGTGCGCTCGCTGAGCACCAGCGTTCGGTCAAAATCGCGGCTGTTGTACTCCCGGTCTTCGATTTCCTGCCCGTACCGGTCGCGCTGGCCGCGCTCGGGCCGGTAGCCTTCGAGGTCGCGATCGATGCCGACGCGGATCACCTTGTACGGCGCCAGGAACCCGTCGTTGATGCCTTGCTTCAGCGAGTACGTGTAGATCGGGTCGCCAAAGTAATGCTGCGTCGATACGTCCTCCGTTTCCTTGGGCGTCGCCGTCAGTCCGATCTGCGCGGCCGAGTCGTAGTACTCCAGGATCTTCCGCCACTCCGAATTCGCTCGCGCACTGCCCCGGTGGCACTCGTCGATGACAACGAGATCGAAGAAATCCGGCGAGTAGTCCTTATAGATGTCCTGATACGACTCAGCGCCCGTCACGCCCTGATAGAGTGCCAGGTAGATCTCAAACGCCTTCTTCGGCTCGTGATGGGTGATTTTGGTCATCGCCTCGCCAAACGGTCGGAAGTCGTTCGTGATGGCCTGGTCGACGAGGATGTTGCGGTCGGCCAGGAAGAGCACCCGGCCCACCTTGCCGGCCTTCCAGAGCCGCCAGATGATTTGGAAAGCGGTGAATGTCTTTCCCGTGCCGGTCGCCATGACGAGGAGCATCCGCTTCCGGCCCTTGACGTAGGCCTCCACGGCCCGGTTGATGGCGACGCGCTGGTAGTACCGGGGCGTCTTGCCGTCAATCTCCTTGTAGTAATCCTGCAGGACGACGTCTTCGTGCTCGTCCGACAGGCCTTTCCACGCGCGGTAGCGCTGCCACAGCTCGTCCGGGCTGGGAAATTGGTCCAGTGGAATTTCGCGTTCGCGGGGACCATCCGTCACCGTGCGGTCGTGCTCGATGAAGGCGGTGCCATTCGACGTGTAGACGAACGGCACGTCCAGGTCGCGGGCATGCTCCAGCGCCTCGGCGTAGTCGATCACCTGCTGCATGCCCGTGCCGAGTGGCTTGCTCTTCTTTTTCGCCTCGACAATCGCCAGCGGAATGTTGGGTTTGTAGAACAGCAGGTAGTCGACCTGCTTCTGCTTGCCCCGCGTGTACATATCGCCGCGCTCGATGATGCGCCCATCCGTGAAGACATACTCCTCCCGAATCTGCCGCAGTGTCCATCCCGCACTCTGAATGCTGGGCGTGATGAAGCGGGTCCGGACGTCTTGCTCGGAGAGCGACTGACTACTATGCATACGTTTCTGTCCTCGGAGCAAAGCGGGCACGCCTTTAAAGCGGGCACACCTTCGATGTGATCATCTGCGATGTGTTTGCCAAAAGGTACGCAGGAACCTGGACAAATTGAACCCTTCCCTCCTCACCACACGGTTTCCTCCTGCCGCGCGGTCAGGTCCAAACACCCCGAGAGCGCGAAGCAAAACGCCGGATACACGAACGACAGCGCTAGCCAGCCGAGCGGCACGGTAGGATACGTCGGCAGCAGGGCGAGCAGCAGGGCCACCCACGCGATGCTGCCGATGATGATGGGCCCGCGCCACGGCGGGGCCACCTGGTTGGGATAGATGAACCGGACGGGCAGCAGGATCAGTACCGTGAACACCACGATGGACACCGCGGAGAACACGGCACACGCGAACCCGAACTGCCCAACAAGGATTCCCACGCAGTACGCCACGATGTTCCAGCACGACGGAAACCCGCGGAAAAACCCTTCAGCCGCCTGCTTGGCGCCGGTGTTCGCAAACCCGAAGAGGCTTACGCCCATCGCCACGGGCACGAGCCAGGCCGCTGCCGGGCAGCCACTCCACCCACCGGGCGAGCAGTAGCGAGATGAACGTGAACGTGAGGTAGTCCACGACGTCGATCACGCCCCCCCGATGCGCATAGCGAAGCGGAGCTAAATGACTCTTCGTAATAACTCATCACAATTTTAACGAAGGGGGACTACTGCTACCCAGACTGTAGACGTCCGGCAGGCGGCACGCTTACCGTCCGCTCCGATCCCGACTCAGACGTCGACACAATGTTCACGCTGCGGCGCTCTCAGGGAGGACCGATGTGTGTGCCGGGCAGAGCCCCCGATCAGCCAGCGCCGCTTTCCCCCGTACCGTCAGATCCGTGGTGAAGAGGAACTGATCGCGGGGATCCACCGGATAGGCCTTGAGCCGATAGTGCGTCCCCCACGGCTTTTCCTGCACGATGACCGCGATGGGCTTCGCGACCTGCAGGTACGGGCTCGTCAGGGCTACGTCATGGAGCACCTGCCGGGCCGTAGTGGCCGCGTGCTCCGGCTCCAGATAGAAGTCCGCCACGCACTGCAGGTGCTGAGTGCCATCGTTGCCGTTGTAGATCAGCTCGGTCCAGAGTTTCTGGTGCGGAACGACGACGACCGTGTCGTCGGGCGTGACCATCTCCATGGCGCGCATGCCCACGGAGCGGACCTCGCCGTAGCCGTCCTCAAGCGCCACCCAGTCGCCGGGCCGGTAGGCGGCTTCGTAGATGACGACGATGCCGGCGATCAGGCTGCTCGCGTAATCCTTCAGCGCAAAGCCGAGCGCCAGTCCGGCGGCGCCCAGGAATGCCACCATATTCTCGAACGTGGGCTCGATCACGATGGGGACGATCAAGCTGACGGCCCCCACCAGAATGACGAGCCGGAGGAGCGGCACGGTGGCCAGCACCGACAGGCGATAGCGCCCGGGCAGTTGCTCAGCAAAACGCGGGATGAAACGCTGGATCAGCAGCGTCAGGCCGACGGCCGCCGCGATGATCAGAACGATTCCCAGCACGCTTTCCAGGCCGATATCGCGCAGCATGCTCGTGGCGTCCGAGCCCATAGTAAAACCCGCGGAATGGTAGAAGAGGATCAGACGTTGTACGGATTAGGAAGGTAGGCCTCGCGGCGCAGTATATCGCATGCCGCCGGATAACCGGCCGGCGTAAGCTGCCACGTAGCGCCTTCCTGCACGATGAATCCCGCGGCGCGCAAGCCCTGAAGGCGATGGCGCACCGCATACCAATCCGTCGGGAGCAGCGGACTGAGCTGATCGGCGGACAGCCCACCGTGCAGGAGAAGCGCGTGGAGCACGAACGCATCGGGCTGTGCGAAGTCGCTCGGGCGGCGGGGATGCTCCACGTCGCTCCAGGGGCGTACCCAGATCGTCGGTTCGGGCTCAGACTCGCGACCCGACGGTTCATCCGCCTTGAGCGGCGACGCATCGGGCGATACGAGCAGGCTCCGGCGCCACAGGGTCCACGCGATGCCGGGATGGCCTTGGCTGTAGACGGCCAGCTCGCGCAGATAGGAACTCGTCGGCACCTCGTCGGGCGGCGGGGCGGCGCCGTCGTCGGTCGCAGCGACGCGGCGTTCCGGCAGCACCGGATTGTCCTCCCCGGCGACGCGGAATGAGAGGGGCGCGGCCCCGTCCGGCCAGTCCGACTCGGCCAGCGCGCGGAACCACTGGGCGAGCGCGTCCGCGGAGAAGGGGTGCAGCGTCAGACGGTGCGGAATCTGCCCGGGCCATACGTGCCGGAGGTAGCCCCACGCATGCGGGTCGCAGCCGATGAGTCCCCGGCCCAGGGCACCTTCGGCCCATTGGTCGAGCAGCGCGCGCACGAAGGCCAGTCCACGCGGGGTGCGCAGGTAGCCTCGTTCCAGGCGCGGAAGGACCCACGGCGTGTCACCCCGCTTGCGGGCCGCCAGCCAATCCGCCGCGGCATCGGGCTGTGCGATATCGTCCCGCGACGGGGGATCCACTGTCGGCCACCCCCGCGCCTCGGCCCATCGGCGTACGAGGGAGGGCGCCCCGTGGTACCACGCGTCCAGCACCAGGGCAGGCACGCCGTCAGGCTCCTCCATCCAGGGCTCGAGCGCGGCATCGAGCGCCGCAACCGCCTCCGACCAATCCGGCACAGGAGCGATGCGCGCCAACAACGCCTCCGGGGCGGGCTGGAGTTCGTTCGCTCCGGACCGCGCATCGGCTGCCTCGGCCCCGCTCGCGTCCTCCTCGGCCCCCGTCCACCAGCGGGAGAACGCCTCAGGCACCTTGCGGACCCACGACTGCACCGCCGAAACGCCCCGCTGCACGTGCGTGTCCACCAGCGAAGCGGGACGCACCACATCCTCCGGCGCGACAAACGTCCACACCGACTCTGCGTCCGACGCCTCAGGGCCAGCCACCACCACGTTCGGGGGAAGGTTCAAAGAACGACCAAGCGAGCGCTACTTGAACCGCGACATCGCGTTGTCGAAGGCGTCGTCAAGCGCCTCCCAGGCATCGTCGGCACCTTCCTTGATGTCTTTCCAGGCGTCGCCGCTGGTGTCCTGAATCTTTTTCAGCTTTTGCTTCAGATCAGCGCGCTTGGCTTTCAGCTCGTGGATGTGTTCGCGGTACTCCGCACGCATCTCATCGGAGGCCTCTTCGCCCTCGGCCTGCAGCTCGTCGATCTTGGCGTTCCATTCGTCGAGCTTGGATTTGAGTTTTTCGGTGTATTCTTGTCGGGTCGCCATGGTCTCGGTACGGGTTTTGGAGAAAGGGTTGGAAAAGGAAAAGGAGTGCCGGGGATAATACCGATGGAGCCCGGCGCCGATCCACAGCGCAGCTCAATGTAGCTCAATGTACCTTGGGCTGCGCTTATCTCCGGGGCGGTGCGCCAGAGGCAGCGGGGCACGCGACAGCTCCGCTCGCAGCCGCTTGAGCCCATCGGCGGGGGCGGGCTCCTCAGGGCCGGTCGGCCGCCCACCGATCCTGCACGTCCAGAACCGCCGAGAGGCCGAGATAGAAGACGGGGTAGATCAGCGAGACGAACATCAGCGCGGGAGAGACGGCCGGATACGAGGGCAGCAACGCGAGCAGGAGCCCCAGCCAGCCGACCGCCCCGCCGATGACAAGGCCCTGCCACGGCGACGGCGCCTGATTCGGGTAGATGAAGCGCACGGGTGCGACGGTCAGCCCTGCCAAAATGACGATGGCGGCGGCGCTCACGTACGCCCCATACGGCGGATACTGCTCGGCCCAGAGGCCCACGTAAAAGGCAACGATGTTCCAGTAGGAGGGGAAGCCCAGAAAAAATCCATCGGCCTCTTGCTTGGCCGCGATGTTGGCGAACCCGAAAAGGCTTGCGCCCATCGCCACGACGACCCAGAGGCCGGCCGGCGGCGGCACCCAGCCCATCCGCCAGACCATCAGCAGCGGGATGAACGTGAAGTTGAGGTAGTCGACCAAGTCGTCGATCGTGTGCCCGCCGATGCGCGGCGCCCGCGTCTTGACGTCCCACAGCCGGGCGAGCGGACCGTCGACCGCATCGATGAGCACGGCGATGGCCAACCACACGAACACCCAGCGCGGATCGGGCGCGGCCTCGAACAGCTCGGCGATGGCGAGGAAGGCGAAGATGATGCCCGACGCCGTGAAGACGTGCACGCCGTAGGCGCGCACCTTGCGCCCGATGCGCACCGCCTCCTCCCGATCCGGCAGCGAAGGTCTGTTCATGGGTTCCCCGGTGGCGGAGCAGCCTCTACTTCTCCTTGAAGACGAGCGTCAGCGGCACCCCCTCGAAGCCGAACGCCTCGCGCAGCGTGCTTTCCAGATAGCGCTTGTACGAGGTCTTCACCCCCTCCGGATGATTGCAGAAAAAGACAAACACGGGCGGCCCGGATCGCACCTGCGTGGCGTACTTGATCTCGACGTAATTGCCGCGATACGTGGGCGGATGGTGCTCCTCGACAGCGGCCTGAATGACATCATTCAGCGTGCTGGTAGTAATACGCTTGTCGCGCTCCTTGGCGACCTTCAGCGCCTTGTCGAGCAGCTTGTAGATGCGCTGCTTCGTGAGCGCCGAGACAAACAGGATAGGCACGTGATCGAGCGTGCCCAGCTTGTGGCGAAAGAAATCCTCATAGCGCTTGGCCGTCTTGGTATCCTTCGGCACGAGGTCCCACTTGTTGACGGCAATCAGCAACCCCTTTTTCATCTCCTCGGCCTGTTTCAGCACGCGCATGTCCTGATTTTCGAGGCCCTGCGTGGCATCGAGCAGGAGGATGCACACGTCGCCCTCTTTGATGGCCCGTTCGCTGCGCAGCGCGGCATAAAACTCGATGTTCTCCTTCACTTTCGCCCGCTTGCGGAGCCCGGCGGTGTCGACGAGCACCAACTCGCGCTCATCGAAGCGGACCTCCGAGTGGACGGCGTCGCGCGTCGTCCCCGCAATCTCGGTGACGATGGACCGGTCGTGCCCCAGAATCGCGTTGATGAGCGACGACTTGCCGACATTCGGCCGGCCGATGACGGCGATGTGCGTGCGGGTATCTTCCTCGTCCGATTCAGGCTCCGGCGGCAACTCTTCGACGAGCGCATCCAGCAGCTCGCCGGTGCCCTGCCCGTTCGTCGCGCTCGCCGGATAGACCTCGCCGAGGCCCAGCCGGTAAAACTCACTCGCCATCCAGCGGCGCTCCTTGTTATCCGCCTTGTTGGCGACGACGAGCACCGGTTTCTCGGTAGCGCGGAGCTTCTGCGCCATCTCCTCATCCAGATCCGTCAGCCCCGTCGTTACATCCACCACGAGCAAAATAAGGTCGGCGTCGTCGAGGGCGATGTCGACCTGCTCGCGCACCGCGGCGTCGAAACGCTCGGCCGAGCGGGGAATGAAGCCGCCGGTATCCACCAGCGAAAAAGCGCGCCCGTTCCACTCCACCGCGCCGTAGACCCGGTCACGCGTCACGCCGGGCTCGTCGTGCACGATGGCCTGCTTGGAGCCGGTCAGCCGGTTAAAAAGGGTGGACTTGCCGACGTTGGGCCGTCCGACGATGGCGACTAACATGAAATACAGCGAATAGTGAGTGGCGAATGGTGAGTGGCGAATGGTGAGTGGGTTCGGAGATGCTCACGCGTTCCGCCGTTCCAGCGAACGAATGAGCGCCCGAAGCATCTTGCGCTCCACAGTGGTTTCGTCCAAGATCCGGCGCTGTACGGACTCATCGATAAAACCGAGGCGACGAGAGACGATTACCTGCGTCTCCACTTCGGTCAGCGAGCCGTGGGCGATGCTCAGAAACCGGATAAACTCCGCCGTCGACATCCGCCCCCATCCCTCTGCTATATTCGACGGAATGGAAACCGCTGCTCGACGGAGTTGAGCGACGAGCCCCAATCGCTCGTCCGGTGGAAACGGCCGGGTCGCTTGATAGATTCGCTCGGTCAGGTCGACGCCCCGTTGCCAGACTTGAAGATCGCGATAGCTTTCGATGGAGGAAGAGCGACTCATGATGCGAAGGGCAGATTGTTGGGGGAGAAGGGATTTCCCAAGATACGGGGCATCACCTCTACTCGCCCTCGCCACTCACCCTATAATCTTTCTTTCCAATCCAGATACAGCGCGCGGAAGAGCATGAAGGCGGCTTCGGCGGTTTCGTTGGTGAACCAGTAGTTGATGCCCGCGCCCACCGCCGCACCGGCCCCCGGCACGGCCTGGCCCAGCTTGCGGCCGACGAGGTTCTTCGCAATCTCGCGGGGAAAGTGGCGGTTCTGATCACGAAAGGTTCCCGATACGCGCCCCTTGTAATCCAGATTGTTCGCAAACGCCGCCGCTGCCACACTCACCTCACGGAGCGCCTCGTTGCGCGCCTCCCGCGAGCCCGACGCCGCGACGTTAAAGATCGAGAGCACCAGCGGCTGAAAGGCCGGGCCGCGCATCGGGAATCCGTAGCACGCACCGATCTGCTGGATGAGGCGGAAGTTGATGGTAAACAGCAGCGGGATATCCGCCGCAATAAGCGCCGCGCCGCCGAGGCCTGCGCTGCCGCCTTCGACCGCCGCCAGCACCGTATTCTGCCGGAAGAGGCTGCGCGCCATCGGATCGAGGTCGTCGATCGGCTCCTCGCGCAGCTCGCTCACGGTATCCACGGTGAGCCCGCGCTCCCGCGCCATCGCAATCACGTCGTCAAACTCGTACGTCCACTCCGACGCGTCGCTGAGCACCGAGAGGAACTGGCCCACGTTGTCGCTCACCTGGTCGACAACATCGGGCGAAACGACGCGGTCCACGGCCCAGTCGACCGGGCGCATGGCCCAATTAAGCGCCTGCGTGAGCACGGATCCGTCGCCGTGCTGCCACTCTTCGATGTCCCGGCGGATGGCTCGTTCGGTTGGCGTCAAACGCATGGGCCCGGAAAGTAAGTGAACAGGATCGGGAAAGATGACATCAGATGTTCCAATTCGCAAAACCGCTTCGGGTTCTCTTCCCGTCCCCTCCACTTGGTTTCATTTTTGCGAGAAATGGGTATCCGATCACGCACCGATTCATCTGCTCCATTTTTCACTCCCCTATGTGCTGAAGCCACAGCGTGGACGCCCAGCAAAGGACGCGACAATCCCGTATTCCGGGCCCGTAGATGCATGTTGCTGGTGGATACCCCCTCTCAGCTGCGCACTGGTTCTCACCACCCACAACCCACCGTGCCCTATTTCGCTTCGCCCCCCGCCTTCATGCGGCATCTTCTTCCGCTCCCGCGCGTCGGGTGCGCGGTGATAGCTGGATTGCTGCTCGGGCTGGTGTTTTCGGGCTCCGAAGCGGTAGCCCAGGGACGCATCGAGCAGGCCCCGGATAGCGTGCGCGACTCGACGGCCGTCCGCGCTGTACCCTCCGATAGCATGCAGCAGCAACTGGATGCAGCGACCGAGGCCATCATGACGGCGCTCGATTCGCTCGCCGCCCAGTCTGCCGACTCCCTGCAGGCCCCAAGCGCCTCCCCCGATCCCCGCCCGAGCACCATCACAATCGACGGGCTGGTCCTGAACGAAACTCGAACCCGGATGGGCACCAATTTTTTCGACATCTTTTACAGCCGCTGGACCCCGCCGGAAAACGCGCGCAACTTTACCATCACGGTGAAAGAGCAACCAATGCCCAGCCTCGGCACGCGCGTGGTGGTCAACCTCAACGGCCAGCCGGTATTCCAAACGCGCCTGCAACCGCGCTACGAGTACATCGAGCAGGCCGCCCTGCGCGCCGTGCAAATAACGTGGCGCCGCCTGCAACGCGGCCAAGCCCGCCAACGGATCTACTGATCGGCCCCGCCTTGCAATGAGACAGTCCACGAAGGTGCTATCCACAACGAACCTCGCTCCAACCACAACCAACCCCTGCCCCTTATGCTTCGGTACGTCACCGTTTTTGCTACGGTCCTCCTCGGCAGCCTGCTGATCGCGAGCCCGGCACAGAGCCAGGATCTCATCTACATCCCTAAGAATCCCGCTTTTGGCGGCTCGCCGGCCAACTACTCGTGGCTGATCAACTCGGCCAACACGCAGAATGCCTTCGAGCAGGAGCGTGACCCGTTTCGGCGCGATCCGCTGCAGAACTTCGAGGAAAACCTGCAACGGCAGATCCTCAATCAGCTCTCGCGGGACCTGGTGCGCGAGCGCTTCGGCGAGCTCGACTTCTCGCAGGAAGGCCGCTTCGACGTCGGCGACTTCATCGTGGAGGTGACGCCCGGCATCGATGGGCTGAACATCAACATCTTCAACAAGCTCACGGGCGAGGAATCGACCGTCACCGTTCCCAATCTCTGATACATCGTTTCTCTGCTGACTGACGACCGCCCTGCTACTGCATGATTAATACGCCTCGTTGGATTACATACGCCCTCGGCCTCGCCCTGCTCGCTGCTGCGGGCTGCGCCCATTACACGGAACCGTTCAAGGTGAAGAAGGCCCACCCCGGCCTCACCAGTGAAACGCATGCGGCCCTGAAGCAACTGCCGCCGCCTCAGGAAAAGATCGTGGCCGCCGTGTATCGCTTTCGCGACCAGACGGGCCAGTACAAGACCTCGCAGCGCGCCTCGTCCTTCTCGACGGCTGTGACGCAGGGTGCCACGTCTATTCTCCTGCGCGCGCTCGACGAATCGGGCTGGTTTACGCCGATCGAGCGCGAAGGCCTCTCCAACCTGCTCAACGAGCGGCAGATCATCCAACAGATCCGGGAGCAGTACAGCAGCGGGAACGACCAGCAGTTGCGTCCGCTGCCGCCCCTGCTCTACGGCGGCGTACTGCTCGAAGGCGGCATCATCGGCTACGATACGAATGTGATCACCGGCGGCGCCGGGGCGCGCTTCTTCGGCATCGGCGGATCGGGGACGTTTCGCCAGCATCAGGTGACGATCTACCTGCGCGCGGTGTCAACGCAGAGCGGCCGCATCCTGAAGACCGTTCATACTACGAAGACGATCCTCTCACAGAAGGTGGACGGGAACGCGTTTCTGTTCGTCGACCAAGACCGGCTGCTGGAGGCCGAGGCCGGGTACAGTTATAACGAACCGTCGGTACTGGCCGTGACGGAGGCGATCGA
>CAYUVF010000023.1:38681-56952 GCA_964448045.1 uncultured Rhodothermales bacterium | reverse complement strand
GAAGAAACTCCGGCAAGATACACCATCCAGCGAAATTTTAAATGAGGTAGCCCTTCCCCGCAGACGCGGGGATAGACCCAGCGATCACACGCTTTTTATTCAGTGCGAGGTGGTGCCCCCGCAGACGCGGGGATAGACCCTCTGATTTTCAGGGTTCGCGGCAAGATGGTGCGGTGCCCCCGCAGACGCGGGGATAGACCCGCGCCGGATAATCCGGTGTACGATTACCGTCGGGTGCCCCCGCAGACGCGGGGATAGACCTCTATCGCGGCTCCGATGATCACGCGCCACCGAGGTGCCCCCGCAGACGCGGGGATAGACCCTTACACGGATGTGCGGCGGCGGCCCTTCGTTGGGTGCCCCCGCAGACGCGGAGATAGACCCTCGCTCAACGTCGAATCAAAGTGAAAAACATCGGTGCCCCCGCAGACGCGGGGATAGACTCCAAGCAACATAAAAACGCCCCGAACGCAGCAATAGCGTTCGGGGCGTTGTCATGGACAGCAAGAAGTCGGGCGGCGGATCAGGTGGCCGCCGTGGCGTTGACCGCTTCGACGCGCTTCACCTTGGACACCGAGCGCTTCAGCGCCTGCTCGATCCCGGCCCGCAGCGTCATCGTGCTCATCGGGCATGTGCCGCAGGCGCCGAGCAGCTCGAGCTCGACCACGTAGTCGTCGGTGATATTCAGGAGGCGCACCGATCCGCCATCCGCCATCAGGTAGGGGCGAATCTTGTCGAGCGCCTCTTCGATCTGCTCGCGCAGTTCGGGGTCTACGTTGGGAGATGCTGCGTCATCAGCCATAAGAAAGCGCGGCTTGGAGCGGTCAAAAGGGATTGATATCAATGCATACGAGGGAGCGCGCGAAAAGATCGGCGCGGTCAGCGATACAGGATTTCGACCTTCTGCGTCGGGTCCTGCTCGGCGTTGCGGAGGGCGACCTGCTCGACGGTGCGCTCGGCGATCTGATGGAACGCCTGCGCCGAGCGGCTCTCCGGATCGGAGAGGACGACGGGCGTGCCTTCGTCGCTGCGCTCGCGGACGACTTGCTCGATGGGCACTTCGCCTAAAAACGGGATGTCGCGCTCGCGCGCCAGCTTCTGCGCGCCGCCGCGCCCGAAGAGATAATACTTGCGATCGGGCTGATCGGGCGGGCTGAAGTAGGCCATATTTTCCACGATGCCAAGCACGGGCACGTCCACGTTGTCGAACATCGAGGCGCCCTTGCGCGCATCGGCGAGGGCGATGTCCTGCGGCGTCGAAACGAGCACCGCGCCGGTGAGCGGGATCGTCTGCACGATCGTCAGCTGGATGTCGCCGGTGCCGGGCGGCAGATCGAGCACCATGTACTCGATGTCGCCCCAGTGCACGTCGCCCAGGAACTGCTGGACGGCCTTCGTCACCATCGGCCCGCGCCAGATGACGGCTTTCTCGGGGTCGACCATGAAGCCCATCGACAGCAGCTTGATGCCGTGCTTTTCGAGCGGCTCGATCTTGCGCTCATCGTTGACGCGCGGCTTCTGCCCCTCCATCCCCATCATCTTCGGGACCGACGGCCCGTAGATGTCGGTGTCCACCAGCGCGACGTTGTAGCCCTGCTCGGCCAGCGCCACGGCGAGGTTGACGGCCACGGTGCTCTTGCCGACGCCCCCTTTGCCGGACGCGACGGCGATCGTGTTCTGCACGCCGCCCTCGCTCTGCTTTTTCTCGCCGCCCTCCATGATGTCCTCGTCCAGCGAAATCATCTCGCTGTCGACCTCCACGTGCACGTCGAGATCGCGGCTGATCTCCTCGTGCAGCACCCGCTCGCACGCCTCGGCGACCTGATTGTAGAACGGCGTGTCGGGCTCTTTGCAAACGACGGTGAACGAGACGGCGTTGCCGTTGATTTTCAGATCGCGCACCATGTCGAGCCGGATGATGTTTTTATCGCGATCCGGATCGACGACGTTGGACAGCGCTTGCAGTACGTCTTCGCGGGGAACAGCCATATCCATACAGGCAGAATGGTGGGGGCGATGATCGGCCAGTGCAGTGCGGTCATTGCCACCCGATCGGCCCTACATTGTTCCTCTCGACGAGGCGCCTTCACCGGGGATTACTCGGCTGGATTGGGACGCGCGCCCCGCTCCGCCATCCACCGAAAAAGCAGCCCGTGCCGCAGCTGATACGGGCTGACGCGGAACGCGCCGATGCCAAACTGCTGCAGGATGCGATCGAGAATGAGGAGGCCCATCGGGAAGACGTCGGCGCGGCCCTGCATGACGGTCGGATGCAGCGCCATCACCGCGTCGAACGAGGCGCCGAGGAGCCGCTCGCGCCAGTCGCGCACCGCCTCGGCGGAGAGGATGCGCTGCGCCGGAGCGAGGTCGCCCCACGCCGCCTCCGGCCCGGCATTGACGAGCGCCAGCGCCACCGCCGTGCCCGAGTTGCCCAGCACCGGCGTGCCCGCATCCAGCGGAATCTCAGCGGACTGCAGCGCGTCGTCGATGAACGCTTCGGCGCGGGTGACAGCGGACGGATCGGGCGGCTGCGCGTCGAAGAAGCGCTCCGTCAGCCGCACCGTGCCGATGTTGAGGCTCCGCCGGAAGCCGATCGCCTCCGGCCCGCGCCCCTCGCCGTGCCCGATGATGATTTCGGTCGATCCCCCGCCGATGTCGAGCACCGCGCCGCGGCCCATCCGGTCATCCACCGCAGCGCAGGCAGCCACGAACGTCCACGTCGCCTCCTCATCGCCCGAGAGGATCTCGTAGTCCAGCCCTGTCTCGCGCCGGACAAACGCCACGATCTCGTCCTGATTTGCAGCGTCGCGGGAGGCGCTCGTCCCGCCGATGATGATCTGCTCGGCCCCGCGCTCCTCCGCCGCATCGCGCAGGGCGATCAGCGCCTCCTTGAGCCGCCCCAGCGCCGCGGCGCCGACGCGTCCGCTCGCATCGACCCCCGCGCCGAGGCGGACGAACCGCTCCGCATCGTACACCGGGCGAATCTGCCCATCGCCCACATCGGCGACCAGAATCTCGGCCGTGTTGGTGCCCACATCAATCGCTGCAATCCGCATCATAAAGTAGACCCAGGGAAGTATGTTGGGGGGCCGTACCAAAAAAACATACCGGGCATGTCATCCTGAGCCTGACGAGGCGCTGTGAGCGAAGCGAGGAAGTGCCCTTGGAGTGGATCTCTCCGTTTACAGCGCAGCCCTTTTCAAAGAGATTCCCAACCGGGACTACTTCGCTGCGCTCAGGTCGCTTCGTCAGGCTCAGAATGACAGCTTTGTTTTTTTGGATGCGGCACGAACATGCTTTTTCTGACCTACCTGTTCACTCCATCGGATGGTCCAAAATTGGATTTCCGCGTATGCTATCGTACGTTCAGCGCAGACCCGTCTGTCCTGTTTGCATCGCTCCACCCGCCCTTCTTGCCATGTCCGCTCTCCGTCTGCCGACGTGTTGGCTGCTGATCGGCGTGGCTGCCACTATAGCGATGGGCTGCCAGCAAACGCAATCGCTGGAGCGCTCGCTCACGCCGCCCGGCGAGGGGGAGACGCTCGACCGCGATGCCCCCTTCCTGAAAGCGCATTTGGAAAACGGGGACGTCGCTGTCTTCTCCAACTGGCGCGTGCAAAATGCCGATCAGGTCATCCTCGGATCGGGGCATCGGCTCAGTCCCAATCGCGATACGCTTGCCCACGGTCAACTGCGCATCCCTCTTGATCGGGTCGCGCTCTTCGAGACGAACACGACCGAGCCGTCGGGCAGCATCACCGCACTATCAATTCTCACGGGCGCCTCGCTGATCGTGACGGCGGCCTGTCTGATCAACCCAAAGGCTTGCTTCGGCTCGTGCCCCACGTTTTACGCGCCGGCGGGATCGGATACGCTGCTGCAGGCGGAGGGCTTTTCGTCGAGCATCGCGCCCTCGCTGGAGCGCACCGACGTCGATGCGCTGTACCGCGCCTCCGCAAGCGAATCGACCGTCGATCTTCGCATGACCAATGAAGCGCTGGAGACGCACGTCGTTCGTAAGGCAAATGTGCTGATGGTGCCGCGTGCCGAGAATGAGCGCGCCTTTCAGGCGACCGATGGCTCGTTCTGGACGGCGGATACGCTTCAACGCCCTTCCACATGTACCGCCCCGGAGGGCACCTGCCGGGCGTTGGTCGAGGACTTTGACGGGGAGGAGCGTTTCAGCCGGGCCGATTCGACGGATCTCGCCACGCAGGAGCGGATCACGCTCGAATTTGATGCGCCGCCGAGCGATTCGCTGGGCCTCGTCATCGGCACGCGACAGACGCTGATGACGACGTTTCTGTTGTATCAGACGCTCGCCTACATGGGCACCGATGTGGGCGAATGGCTGGCTATGTTGGAGCGCAACAACGCATCAGTGCGCAATGCCAAGGTAAAAGACATGCTTGGTCGGGTTGAGGTGTGGGCTCCGGCCGCCAATGGCCGATGGACAAAGGTTGGCGAAGCAGGCGAGCACGGGCCCATCGCCACCGACGTGCATCTGGTCCCCCTGTCCGATCTGCCGACCGATGCCTCAACGCTGCAACTCCGCCTCACGAAAGGCAACTGGCGGATCGACTACCTGGCGCTGGCCCACCTGTCCGGTCGCGCCGACCCGATCCGCGTGCCGCCGTCGTCGGTGTCTCGCGACGGCACGGCCGATCCGGAGGCGCTCGCGCAGCTCCGCGATGCGACGCAGACGCTCACCACAATGCCGGGCGACGCGTACACGCTGTCGTACGACCTGCCCACCGATGCTACCGGCCATGAGCTGTTTCTGGAGAGCCGCGGCTATTACCTCGAATGGATGCGCGAGGACTGGCTGGAGGAGACGAATCCGGATCGCGTAGCCGATATGCTGTTTGAACCGGAGCAGATGATGAAGACGCTGGCTCCGGCCTTCAAAGCCGTCGAACCGCACATGGAAGACGCCTTCTGGAATAGCCGCTATGAGCGATAACCACTGGATGCTCGGACTTGTGCTGGCGCTGCTGATTGGCGGCTGCGCGACGACCTCGGCGCCGGATGACTGGACGTCGGACGCCCAGACGATGCAGCAGGAGACCTACGGCGCGTGGGTCGACGCGAGCTACGGCGATCCGAATCAGCCGCAGATGGTGCGTGGCGAACTCATCGCCGTGAGCCCCGACTCGGTGCACGTGTTGCCGCTGGACAGCACGCTGCAATCGGTGGCGCGGCCGACGATCAACGAGCTGCAGATGGTGACGTTTGACGCGAACTGGGGCTATCTGGCGACATGGACAGCGCTCGGCACGCTGTCAACGCTCAGCCACGGATTTATCCTCATCTTCTCGGCGCCGGTGTGGATCATCGGCGGCTCGGCGGCGACAGGGACACAGTCGTACCGGCCCGTCTTCACCAATCCGGATACCGAGACGCTGCGGACGTACGCCCGCTTTCCGCAGGGATGGCCGCCGAGTCTCGACCGCCAGCGGCTACGGAGCAAGCCCGTCGAGTGACGCGTCGGCGCGCTGAAGGACGCCCGCCCACCAGTCGTTTTCGGCGGCGTGGTCGATGACGCGAAAGCCGTGCTCGGAGGCCGCGTCGCGCATGCGCATCTGGTCTTCGAGCAACACGCCGGAGAGGATGCAATGGCCTGCGGGCGCGATGCACTCGGCGAAATCGGGCAGCAATTCGACGAGCACGCCGCGGTTGATGTTGGCGAGGATCACGTCGAAGCCCGTTTCGGGCACCACGTCGATGGTCCCGCGCCGCACCGCAACCCGATCGGCCACCTCGTTGCGGCGCATGGTATCGCGGGCATTGTCCTCGGCCCACTGCTCGATGTCGAACGCAATCACCCGCTCGGCGCCGAGGCGGACGGCCGCAACGGACAGAATGCCCGTCCCCGATCCGGCATCCAGCACGAAATCGCCAGCCCCAACGTAATCCGTCATCAGGCGGAGCATCAGCCGGGTGCTCTCGTGGTAGCCCGTGCCGAAGCTCATCCGCGGGTCGATCTCCAGCACGTGCTCGGCGGCAGCCTTCGCGGGGACTTTGGCCCACGTCGGCTTGATCAGAAAGGGCCCGACGGTGCGCGGCTCGATGCTCTGCTCCCACAGCGCGTTCCAGTCGCGATCTTCGAGCACCTGCTCCTCCACCGGCCCGTCGAGGCCCCGCTTCTGCAGCCACGACGTCACGTAGCCCGACTTGCCGGGGCTCCAGTCCTCGGCCGATATGTAGGCCTTGAGTTGCCGCTCGCCCTGCTGAAACCCGTTGAACCCGAACTCCTCCAGCCGCGCAATGAGCACCTCATGCGCAGATTCATCGACGGGAATCGTCAGCTCAACCGTATCCACGGATCCTCGGGGTTTCAGGTTTTCTGGTTGTAGGGGTGCCGGTTCCCGGTTGCCCATTGCTCGATTTCGCCACGTCCTACTCGCCCTTCCCCACATAGCCTTTGTAGAGCGAGGCGATGCCGAAGGTGAGCGGCTTCCACGTGAGCGTCTCGAAGCCGGCGGATTGCATGCGCGCGAGGAAATCGGCACCGTCGGGGAAGGCCGCGACGGATTCGGGCAGGTACCGATAGGCCCCACTGTCCTGCGACACCGTTTGCCCGATGCGTGGCAGGATGTGGTGCGAGTAGACGTCGTAGAGTTGCTTGATGGGAAATGACCGCGGATGACTGAACTCCAGCACGACGAGTGCGCCGCCGGGCCGCAGCACCCGCCCGATGCCGCGTAGTCCGGCTTCCAGATCCTCGAAGTTGCGCACGCCAAAGGCCACGAGCGCCGCATCGAACGCGTCGTCCCCGAATGGCAGATCGGCCGCGTCGGCTTGCTGGAGGGTGATGCGCCCGGAGAGGCCCCGGTCGCGGAGTTTGTCGCGCCCGAAGCGCAGCATCTCGGCAGAGATGTCGACGCCCACGACACGGCGCGGATGCAGCAGCCGCTCGGCTTTGATGGCGAGGTCGGCTGTGCCGGTGGCCACGTCGAGGATACGCTTCGGCTGATCGGCGTCGAGCAGGCGGATGGCCTGCGTGCGCCAGCGCTGATCGATACCCATGCTGAGCACGCGATTCAGCAGATCGTAGCGCGGGGCGATCGCATCGAACATGGCTTCGACGCGCTCGCGCTTGCCCTCGGCTTCGCCAATCGGTGGAATGGAGGAGTCAGAGACCGGGGCAGGGGAGGCCGCCGGCGAGGGGGAATCGGCCATGTTAGCTGAGCAGTTGGGCGAGCTTGAGGAGATCGTAGTCGATGTTTTTCTTGCGGCTCCACACGTTGCGCAGTGGCGTGAGCTTGATCTCCCCGTTGACGAGGCCAACCATGACATCGGAGTGGCCATCGAGCAGCGATTCGACTGCGGCCGCGCCGAGGCGGCTGGCCAGCACGCGATCGCCCGCGGTGGGCGCGCCGCCGCGTTGGGTGTGTCCCAGGATCGTCGCGCGCAGGTCAATATCCTCGAAGTCCGGATCCTCGCGCAGCGCCTGCTCGATCCCGCGCGCCCCACCGTACTCATCGCCCTCGGCCACAACGACAATCGTCGAGCGCCGCTGGGCCGACATCAGCGAGAGGATCCGCTCCTTGATCTCGTCCATCTCCGTGATCGTTTCCGGGATCAGCACCAGTTCGGCGCCGCCGCCGATGCCGCAGTTGAGCGCAATGAAGCCGGCGTCGCGGCCCATCACCTCCACCAGAAAGAGCCGGTTGTGCGCATCGGCCGTGTCACGGATGCGGTCGATGTTCTGGATGGCCGTGTTGATGGCCGTGTCGTAACCGATGGTGGTATCGGTGCCGAAGAGGTCGTTGTCGATCGTGCCCGGGCAGCCCACAATGGGCACGCCGTACTCCTTGTAGAGCTCCGTCGCCCCGCGAAAGGTGCCGTCGCCCCCGATGGCAACGAGCGCATCGAGCCGGTATTTTTCGATGTTGTTGGCCGCGGACATGCGCCCCTCTTTCGTGTAGAACGCCTCCGAGCGGGCGCTTTTTAGGATGGTGCCGCCCGTCTGGACGATATTCGACACCGAGCGGCGATCCATCTGCACGAAGTCGCCTTCGATCATCCCCTCGTAGCCCCGGCGGATGCCGACGATATCGAGATCCTGCGCCACGGCCGTGCGGACGACCGCTCGCAGGCACGCGTTCATGCCGGGGGCGTCGCCGCCGCTGGTGTACACGCCAATCCGTTCGATATCCTCCATTGCACAGGGGGGTCAGTGCGACGTAGAGTAGGGGGGACGCGGTCGCGCTACCAGAATCCCGATTTGATGGTCGATGTTCTGAACGTAGCGTTGAAGATCGGGCGAAACCGTCACGCCGCCGGAGGTGGAGGCGTGCAGCAGTCCGATGTCACCGTCGCCACCGTCGTAGACCAGCCCTGTGTGGGCGATGTCGAGCCCGTCGATGTCCGTCGCCATCGCAACGATGTCGCCGGCCTGTAACCGGTCGTAGGTCGCGCGGATCTGGTCCTGCGGGATGTAGCGGATGGTGCGCTCCCGCAGCTGCATCTCCATGTCGCGAACGCACGCCCACAGGCTGTCGTTGGTGGCGAAGCGCGGATAGGCGCTACGGTGGGTGCTCATGAAATCGACCGAGTCGCGCAGCACGACCCCGCCCAAACTCGCCGTAAGCGATTGGACGGTGCCTCGCGCGGCATTGTCGTCGATCCACTCGGTGAAGTAGTGCAGGCGACTGCAGTAGCCGTTGAGCGTACCGCCGCGATAGCGCTGCTCTTCGAGATGCTGGGCGAACGTCGTGAAGCGATAGTCCTGCACGGCGACGCCGCGCGCCATCGCCAGCAGCGTTTCGACGTACGTGACGCAATCGAACCCGTCGAAGCGAATAACCAGTTGCTCGGTGGCCGGCTCGTCGAGCGTGCCGGTGAGGTAGGGCTTCTCCATGAACTGCTGCCCGAGCACCTGCATGATCGCGCCGATGGGCCGCTCGTGCAGCTTCGCCTCCTTGGCGTAGTCCATTACCTGCTCGAAGCGCGCCTGCGTCGTGTCGGCCCCTGCCGAGGTCAGATCTGCAGCCGAGGTGGTCGATCTCGATTCCGGTGCCGATTCGATCCGGCATCCGGCGAGCATCAGCCCCACCAGCATAAACACCAGTCCGATGTAGCGCGGGCGCATCACACGAGCAGGTTGATGAAAAAAAAAACAGTTCAGCTCAATAGAACGGCCATCGCAGACGTCGGTTCGGGCGAGCCGGGCACGGGCGCTTATTCGCCAGCGGAGGCGGGCCACCACGTCGCGTCCACCGCCAGCGCCTCGGCCAGCCGGCGCTCGTATTCGGCACGAGAGATTTCGGTGGCGCCAAACTGATCGAGATGCTCCGTCTTGTACTGCGTATCGAGCAGCACAAATCCGCCGCGGCGCATCTGCCGGACGAGGTGGACGAGGGCGATCTTGGAGGCGTTGCGCGCCCGGTAAAACATCGACTCGCCGAAGAAGGCGCCCCCGATCGCCACGCCGTACAACCCACCGACGAGGGTGCCCTCCTGCCAGCACTCGACGCTGTGCGCAAATCCGGCTTCGTGCAGTTCGATGTACGCCCGCCGGATCTCGGGCGTGATCCAGGTGCGCTCCCGGTTGGCACAGGCGCGGATGACGGTGGCGAAGTCACGATCGCTGACGACCTTGAAGCGCTCCTGCCGCACCTGCTGGGCGAGCGTGCTCGGCACGTGAAAATCATCCAGCGGAAGGATGCCGCGCGGGTCGGGAGCGTACCAGTGGATCTGCTCTTCGGCCGGCCCCTCGTGGCCCATCGGGAAGATACCGGCCCGATAGGCGCGCAGGAGCAGCCGCGGCGTGAGCATCGTCATCAGGGGCAAACCAATTTCTGACCAATCCGGCCCCGTACACCGGCCGCTCCGGTGGCACAGGTCACCAGCGTTTCGTACACTGGTCCGTCGAACAGGTAACCGGCCCAAGAGTTTGTGTTCGCCCGCCCTTTTCCACCGACGTTTCCACTCGCTCATGAAGGATCAAACGTTCCGTGCGCTTGTCAAGGATCGCGCGTTTGACATCGTCTTTCAGGAGGACGACCTACTGCTCGATGAGGCCGCCGTCTCCGTCGCCTTCGACGCCGTCGGGGAGGAATATTTCTCGCTGTTGCTGAATGGCGCGAGCGTGCCCGTCGTCATCGAATCGGTCTCCGACGACACGGTGGAAGTGACCCTCCGGGGGCGGACGACCGTGGTGCGCGTGCAGGACGAGCACGATCTGCTGCTGGAGGAGTACGGCCTCGACGAAGCCGCCGGAGCGGGCGAGCGCGAGATCCGCGCCCCGATGCCGGGCCTCGTCCTGAATGTGATGGTGGAGGAGGGACAGGCGGTAACTGCCGGCGAGGGGCTCATCGTGCTCGAGGCGATGAAGATGGAAAACGAGCTGCGCGCGCCGGCCGATGGCGTCGTGCAGACGATTCACGTTGCCCCGCAGGATGCGGTGGACAAAGACGTCTTACTCATTGAGATGGAAGCCGAGGCCTAAATCGCCGCACTCGTATCGCTTTGCCCACTCTCGTATCGCTTTGCCCACTGAGGTCGCCCCTCGCGCATGGACATCCTCGTCACCGGAGCGACCGGCCTGATCGGCTCCGCCCTCACCCGCCAGCTCGTCCAAGAGGGCGCCGCCGTGCGGATCGTCCGGCGCTCCACCTCGGCGCTCGATCTGCTGGGCCCCGCCGCCCACCACGTCGACCACGCCCTCGGCGACCTCACCGATGCGCGCAGCCTGCGCCGGGCGATGGATGGCATCCGGCAGGTGTATCACGTGGCGGCGGCCCTCGGCCCGGGTACCGACCGCAAGACACTCCGCCGCGTCAACGTCGACGGCACCGCCAACGTCATCAACGCCGCGCTCGACGCCGGCGTGGAGCGCGTGCTCCTCACCTCCAGCATCGCCGCCCTCGGCCGCCCCGTCCGCGACGACGTGCTCATCGACGAGACGACGCCGCAGGCCCGCTCGGCCACGCGCTCGCCCTACGGCCGCTCCAAGTATGACGCCGAGTTGGAGGCCCACCGCGGCATCGCCGAAGGGCTCGACGCCGTTATCGTGAATCCGGCCCTCGTCTTCGGCGTGGGGCGCCCCGGCGAGAATACCCGCCGCATTGTCGACGCCATCCGCCACGAGCGGATTCCGGGCGTCCCCTCCGGTAGCACCTGCGTGGTCGATGTCGAGGACGTGGCCGCCGGGCACCGCCGCGCGATGGCGCACGGCACCACGGGCGAACGCTACCTCCTCGGCGCCGAGAACCTATCGTGGGCAGCCCTCTTCGAAACGATCGCCGACGCCTTCGACGCCGACCCGCCGCGCCGCTCTCTTCCCGACTGGCTGATTCGCTCCGGTGCGGCTCTCTCCGAAGCAGCCGCCTTCGTGACGCGCACCACGCCCTGGTTTTCCCGATCGGCCGCGCGCAGCCTGACGACGGTCCGCCGCTACGATAACACCCGCGCCGTCGAGGAGCTGGGCTGCTCCTTTCGCCCCTTCGCGGAAACCGCCGAGCGTATCGCGTTGGCGCTTGCCACGTAGCCCCACACGCAACCATCCGGGCTCCGGGTGTCACGAGGCGTCCAGCGCCTCCTGCAGCCGCACATCCCGGCCATAGATATCACGTCGAAACTGCACGGTGCCATCTGCCTCAACCCACGCCGTCCAGTAGAGCAGGTGCACCGGCACGTTTTGTTTGAGCCGCACGGCCGTTTCCACCGTGCGGTCGATGACCTGCTGGATACGCTCAGGCGTCCATGCTGGCTGATCGGCCAGGAGGTACGCTGTGAGTTCCATCGGCTGCTCGACCCGGATGCAGCCCGAGCTGAAGCTGCGCTCGGCTCGCGCGAAGAGCGTGCGCGTCGGCGTGTCGTGCAGGTACACGTTATGCTTGTTCGGAAACATGAATTTGACGCGGCCCAGCGCGTTGCTCAGCCCTGGTTTCTGGCGCATCCGGTAGGGGAAGTTGCTGGCCGACACCGCACGCCAATCGACCGTCGTGGGATCAATGGGCTGGGCGTCGGCGCCCCATCCGCGGAAGATCTCGTACCCCTGCGCGGTGAGCGCGGTCGCGTCTTTCTTGAGGAGCGGCAGCTTATCCTTCGTGGCGATGCTGGTGGGCACGTGCCAGTAGGGACTGAGCACGAGGTACGAGATCTCGCCGGAGAAGACGGGCGTGCGGCGGTAGCGCTGGCCGGTGATGACGCGCATCTGCAGCACCTCGCGCCCGTTTTCGATGACCTCCAGCTTGAAGCCCGCGATGTTGACGATGATGTGGCGCGCGCCGAGGTCGTGCGGGAGCCAGCGCCACCGCTCCAGGTTCAGGCGGATCTGCTCGGCGCGCTCGTCGGCTGGCACGTTGAGGGCGGCGATCGTCTGCGCGCCTACGATCCCATCGGCGTCGAGGCCGTGCCGGGCCTGGAAGCGCTGGAGGCCTGCCGCCAGCGTGCTATCGAAGCGCGCGGCGGCGGTGTCGGCGCTCACGGAATCGGCGGCCACAGAATCGGCAGGGGCAGAGTCGGGGGCGGGGCCGGTCCAGTCGCCCGTGGCCTGCAGGCGGGCGCGGAGGGCGGGGATGCGCGGGTCCCGGTCGCCGGGGCGCAACGTGGGACCCGGTGGGACCATGGGCCAGCCGCCGGCTGCCTCGATCGAGTCGTAGCGCGCCAGGGCCGCGCGCAGCTGCCGGTAGCCGGCCTGGGGCGGATCCAGCTCGGCCAGGGCCTGCTCGATGCGCCCGGTGCGCGCGGCCTCGACCAGAACGGCGCTCACGTCGGCCGCGCGGCGGGTGGCGCTCCACTCGGGGTCGATGGCTTCGGGGTCGACGCGGCCGCTGAGCCGGTGCGTGGCGAGCAGCAGAAAGGCATCGGTGCAGAGCAGCTCCACGTCGGCCATGCGGCGCGCCTGCTGCGCATCGGCGCGGCCCGGGGAAACGTCCTCCGCCAGTGCCTCAAGGGCACTTAGGTGGTAATCGGCCGGGCGGAGGCCCATCTGGCCGGCTCGGCGGATGACGCGCAGCAGACGGTCTACCGCCGCGCTGGGGCCGCGGTCGGTCGTCCACAGCGGCGCAAATCCGCGCTGTACGTAAAGCGCCGTGGTGGCCGGGCGGGCGTAGACGGCCTCGCCCTCGGCCCGGAGCGCCTGCAGACCGAGCTCCGCCGCCTCGATGCGCGTGCGGAGGCGGTCGGCCGTCTGCTCGGTGAGCGACTGCGCCGTTGCGGCGGCCGTCCATCCGAACATCGCGCCTCCGAACATTGCGATGAGCACGAAAAACGTAGCGATAGCACGCATGAAGCAGGGACCGGTGGAAGCGAGAAGAGAGTAGGACGCATCTTACGTGCGAGTCATCTACGCGCGGGGCGCGTCATCCGTTGCGGGATGCCCCACGAGGCCGCCCGAGAGCACGAAGCTCATCACGCGCGGGGCCGAGATCTCCAGTTGCTCTACCTGCTCGGCCGGCACCACGAGGAGGTGCCCGCCGATGTTGTACGACCACGGCAGGTACACGGCCACCTGCCCGTCCGGATCGCCCGGCGGCCCCATCCGCTCTTCCGTCAAAAACCCGAAGAGGTAGGCCTCGCCCTCGGACGACAGGCGCACGCGGACGGGCGCCTGAAACCGCGGCTCGTCGCCCACCACGGCGCTGGTGATCTCGCGCACGGCGCGGTACACGACGCTGACGAACGGAATCCGCGCGATGCCGCGCTCGATCCACTCGAATACTCGCCGCGTGACAAAGTTGGAGGCCAGGTAGCCGATCAGCAGGGTGGCGGCCAGGACGATCCCGAAGCCGAGGCCCGGATACGAGATCGGCAGCAGGCGGTCGACCCACGTGAAGAGCGCGTAGAACACGTAGCCCGTGATGCCCAGCGGGACGAGAATGACGAGACCGCGCAAAAAGTACTGGATCAGGCGACGCATGGGGAGCACGGGGATGAAAGTGGGGACGACGTGTTTTAATATGGCGAATTCCCCCTTGTCATCCACCGCCCTACCTGATCCCCTTCCGTTCCCCGACCGCTTCAACCTGTTTTCGAACGTTCAACATCAGACGTTAGCTACCGGACAGTTTTGAGCACATGGTCCCGAAACCGCTCCCCAGTATGTCATCCCGAGCTTGACGAGGGATCTCCCAGGACAGGTTTCCGCTACATCCGGGGAGATTCCCCAACCGGGACTACATCGCTGCGCTCGGGTCGCTTCGTCAGGCTCAGAATGACAGCTCGTTTGGGATCGGTTTCGGGACCAAGCTGAGCAATATTCCGAAAGGGTCCGGTAGCCAGCATCAGACGTTCAACATCGGACGTTTCTGGGACTTGGACTGGGCACGCGACGAGCCAACGTCTTGGGGAACTCCGACGTGATTATCTGAAATCCGTAAACACATCGTGATTGTTCAGGCCGTTTCGCTGCTCGCTGGTCTTGTCTTGCTCACCCTTGGGGCTGAGGGCTTGGTCCGTGGCGCGTCATCGTTGGCCCGCCGGCTGGGGCTGTCGCCCCTCGTCATCGGCCTCACAGTGGTGGCGTTCGGCACGAGCACACCCGAGCTGGTCGTCAGCCTCGGGGCCGCGCTGCAGGGCAACAGCGGCATCGCGCTGGGGAACGTGATAGGCTCCAACATCGGCAACATCGGCCTCATCCTGGGCGGCGCCGCGCTCATCACCCCGCTCCAGGTGCAGGCGCAAATTATCCGGATCGATATTCCCATCATGATTGGCGTGAGCGTAGTGCTCGGCGGGATGCTGATCGACGGCGCCGTGGGCCGCGTCGAAGGGCTCATCTTGGTGGCTGGTCTAGTCGCGTACACGACTTTCACCCTGGTGATGGCCCGCCGGAGCGCCGCGCCCGCCGTGGCAGACTCCTTCGACGCAGGCGTGCCCGCTTCCAGCGGACTCGGGCGCGACCTGCTCTTCGTGGCGGGAGGCTTGGCGCTGCTGATGGGCGGGGCCCAGCTGCTCGTGGGCGCGGCGGTCGCCATCGCCGAGCGCTTTGGCGTGAGCCAGGCCGTCATCGGCCTCACCATCGTGGGCGTGGGCACGAGCCTGCCCGAGCTGGCCACTTCGTTCGCAGCCGCCCTGCGCGGGGCATCCGACATCGCCATTGGTAACGTCGTGGGCTCCAACATCTTCAACGTGCTCGGCATTCTGGGCACCACGGCCCTCGTGCAGCCGCTTGCCGCCGCAGAGCTCGGCCTGCTGGACTCGGGCATGATGGTGGGGCTGGCCCTGCTGATCTTGCCGCTGGCGTGGTCGGGGTTTACGATGACGCGCTGGGAAGGCGCCGTGCTGCTCCTCCTGTATGCCGGGTACGTGGCGATGCTCGTCATATGACCGACGCCCACCGCTCGTGGAACAAACCGCTCGCGGAATAAGGAAGCCTGCCCTGCTTGACTCACATCGCTTCATTCTCGATGTTGCTCAACCCCGAGCCATTCCGCCGCTCGGCCCGATATTCGACCACCGGACTCTCCCGACCCATGCTTACGCGTCTCCGCTGCTGGCTCGTCCTCTTCCTGTTCACCGGCGTCACCACCGCAGCCTCGGCCCAGGGCACCCAGCTCCTCCGCGAGCCCACGGTGAGTGATCAGCACGTCGTCTTCGCCTACGCGAACGATCTCTGGATCGTGGATCGCACCGGCGGCGACGCCCAGCGGCTCACCAGCTTCCCCGGCACGGAAACCGATCCGCACTTCTCGCGCGACGGCCAGCAGATCGCCTTCACCGGCCAGTACGACGGCGACACGGATGCCTTCGTCGTCTCGGTGGAGGGCGGCCAGCCCCGGCGCATCACCCACCACCCGAGTAGCGACTACGTGCGCGGCTGGACGGCGGACGGGCGCGTGCTGTTCGTCTCCAGCCGGCAGGGCGGCCCGCGCCTCAAGCCGCAGATGTGGACGGTCGACCCCGCATCCAGCGGCATGCCGGAGCGGGTGACGGTGCCCCGCGCCTTCGAGGGCGATCTGGACGATAGCGGCCAGCGCCTCGCCTACGAGCTCGTCGACTCGTGGGACCCCGAGTGGCGCAACTACCGCGGCGGGCAGGCGCAGCCCATCCGCGTGCTCGACCTCAACTCGATGGAGATGACAAAGCTGCCCTGGGACGGCAGCCGCGACCGCGAGCCCGTCTGGCTCGGCGACACCGTCTACTTCCTCTCCGACCGCGACTTCGCGATGAACGTGTACGCGTACGACACGGCATCCGAGGACCTGACGCAGATCACCACCCACGATGAGTACGACGTGAAAGGGATCGACGCGGGCGGCGGCGTCATCGTCTACGAGCAGGGCGGTTATCTTCACCTGCACGACCCGCAGGCTGGCACGACGGAGCAGCTGGAGATTCACGTCCGCGGCGACCTCCCGTGGACGCGGCCCGACCGGAAGGACGATCTCGACCCGAACTTCGCCGCCCTCTCGCCCACCGGCGTCCGCGCCGTCGTCGAAGCGCGCGGCGAGGTCTTCACCGTGCCCACCGAGCACGGCGACTGGCGCAACCTCACCGAAAGCTCCGGCGCCCGCGATCACACGCCCGCCTGGTCGCCCGACGGCGCGCGGATCGCCTGGTTCTCGGACGCCTCCGGCGAGTATCAGCTGTTCGTCGCTGACCAGAAAGGTCTCGACGCACCCCGCGCCATCGACCTGCCGGGGCCGACGTTCTACTACGACCTGCAGTGGTCGCCCGACGGCTCGCACGTGCTGTTCACCGACGTCGACCTCAACATCTGGGCGCTCGACGTCGCATCCGGCGAGGCCACGCGCGTCGACACCGATCAGTACGCCACGCCCGGCCGCAGCATCGACGCGCGGTGGTCGCCCGATGGCCAGTGGATCGCCTATGCCAAGCAGATGGACAACCTGCACCACGCCGTCTGGCTCTACTCGATGGAAAGCGGTGAAACGACCCGCGTCACGGGTCCGGAAGCGCTCGTGGCCGCCCGCAACCCCGTGTGGGACGCCAGCGGCGACTACCTCTACTTCTTTGGCAGCACGAACCTCGGGCTCGACACGGGCTGGCTTGACATGACCTCGTACGGCCGCCCGACGACACACGGCCTCTACGCCGCCGTGCTCGCAGAAGACGGCGCATCGCCCCTCCTCCCCCGCAGTGACGAAGAGCCGGTCGAAGATGAATCCGACCAAAACGGCGAACCCGCGGGCGAGCAGACCAACGGCGACGAGGTCGCGGTCGACATCGACCTCGACGGACTGGGCGACCGCATCGTGTCGCTCGGCGTCGACAGGCGGATCTATTCGGGCCTCGAAGCCGGTCCGGAGGGCACGCTGTTCTACCTGGAGCAACCCGCCATGGGCACCGGCACGATGCTCAAGCGCTACCACGTCGACGAGCGCGAGGCGTCGACCTTCATGGAGGGCGTGCAAGCCTTCTCGCTCTCGCACGACCGGCAAAAGCTCCTCTACCGCGCCGGGGGCACGTGGGGCGTCGTCCCGACTTCGGGCAGCCCGTCCGTGGGCGAGGGTGCGCTGACGCTCAACCTGGAGGCGCGCATCGACCCGAAGGCCGAGTGGGCACAGATCTTCCGCGAGGCGTGGCGCTACCAGCGCGACTTCCTGTACGTCGAAAACCTCCACGGCGCGGATTGGGACGCCGTCTACGAACGGTATCGCCCGTGGCTCGAATCGGCCCAGCACCGGGCCGACCTCAACTACGTGCTTGACGTGATGGGCGGCGAGGTGTCCATCGGCCACTCGTACACCGGCGGCGGCGACACGCCCGACGTCGATCAGGTCCCCGTCGGCCTCCTCGGTGCGGATTACGAGATCGCCAACGGCCGCTACCGCTTCGCCCAGATCTACCCCGGCGAGCCGTGGACGGACGAGGCCGGCCCGCTCGCCGCGCCGGGCGTCGGCGTCGAGGAAGGCGACTACCTGCTCGCCGTCGACGGCGACGCGCTCACGAGCGACGAAAACGTCTACGCCCACTTCGAGGGCACGGCCGGGCGGCAGGTCATCCTCACCGTGAACGACGCGCCCACGATGGACGGCGCCGAGGAGGTGACGGTGGTGCCGACGTCCAGCGAGGGCGACGTGCGCCGCATCGAGTGGATCACATCGAACCGCGAACAGGTGGCCGAAGCCACGGACGGGCGCGTTGGCTACGTGTACGTGCCGGACACAGGCGGCGGCGGATACGCGTCGTTCACCCGCGAGTACTTCGCCCAGCAGCGCCACGACGCCGTCATCATCGACGAGCGCTGGAACGGCGGCGGCTCGGCGGCGGATTACATGGTCGAGATGATGAGCCGCACGCTGATGGGCTACTTCAACAACCCCGTCGAGGACCGCACGCCGTTCACCTCGCC
>CAYUVF010000023.1:0-38581 GCA_964448045.1 uncultured Rhodothermales bacterium | reverse complement strand
GGGCTCGTATATGCGGCACTCTTCGGCGGCGCGGGCTACTGGCTGATGTACCGCAAGGGCCTGCGCGTCCCCGGCGGGTTGCTGTTTACCGTGGCCGTGGGCATGACGCCGATCGCCATGTTCGGCTTCCAGTATGCCGCAGGGATCTTTCCGCCAGCAGACGATCCGTCCGACTACTGGACGTTCTACGAGGCCATCGGCGGGCCGTGGGTCCCGGCGAAGGGGGCTACCCTCCTTGCCAGCGCGCTCGTGCTCCGAGCCGTGCGCTTCCCGCCACTGGTTGCCATGGTGGCGGTGGCCGCCTGGGTGCTGGCGCTCGACCTCGTGCCGCTCGTCCTTGGGCCGGGCGCAGAGGACTGGAGCGGGCTCAGCCAGTGGGTTTCGGTCGGCGTCGGTCTCGTCACGCTGATCGTTTCGTTCTTCGTCGACCGCCGGAGTCCCGACCGCGCGTTTGCCTTCTGGGGCTACCTCGTCGGATTGCTCGCCTTCTGGGGTGGATTGTCGCTGATGGACGCCTCGACGGAGTGGAGCCGCTTCGGCTACTTTCTGATCAACGTCGGCCTCATCGGCGTGAGCGTCGTGCTGCAGCAGCGCGTGTTTCTCGTGTTCGGCGCGCTCGGGGCGTACGGCTACCTCGGCTACCTCAGCTACGACCTCTTCGCCGACTCGCTCTGGTTCACCTTCGCTCTCACGGCCCTCGGTGCTTCGCTGATCGCCGCAGGCGTCTTCTACCAACGCCATCGCGAGCGCATCGAGCGCACGGCGCGGTCCTGGATCGGACTGGATGGATAGCCCTTTCGACGCACCGCGTGCGTCGTCCCGTAGCGCGGCGCCAGCCCCCTTCGCCGACCCAGCCTGCCCCGTGTCATTTCCGGACGGGTGTTCGAGGGGGGAGTACCGAATCCGACTGCAAGCTTTGCGTATGAACGGCTGGACGTGTGGACGTATGAATGTTGAGATGTCCATACGTCCACACAGCAACGACGCTGACGGCTGACCGCTGACGGCTAACCGCTTCTCCGGAGCGCCTGCGTTTACGCCCGTCGCCACCCATAGCGCCACCCATGGTAGCCCATACCCGTCGGCGCATGCAAGTACCGCAGTGCGTGAACGACGTATGCAAAACACACGATTTTTGCTTACCTTCATGCGGGTATACTGGCACGCGATTGCACCGAGGGCGGACGGGGTGCCTCCATCCACCATCGACCGCCAACGATCAGCGGCTGAGGCCGAGTCACCAGCCGCTGATCGCTTCTCAGGAGCGTCTGCGTTTCTTGGGACTGCCTGCATTTGCGGGCATTGCCATTAGCGGCCACGTAACCCATCGATCCATGTGAGTGCTGCTGTGAATGCCGGGCTCAGTGGGTTGTGCGTACGTCGCACCCTGTGTCATCGCTTCCCATGTCCTCCTCCACCATTGCCAAACGACTTTTCATCGTCGGCTCGTCCCGTTCGGGTACGACGCTGCTGCAGGTATCTGTCGGGGCGCATCCGCGGATTCGATCTTTTCCGGAGACCTTCTTCTTTCAGGAACTGACCCGGTATCTCTCGTGGATCCCGGCCCGCCTCGGCGCTCCCACCGGACGCCAGCACATAGCGTTTGCGCGTTTTCTGCGGGAGATCGGACACCCCGAGTTTGCAGACTGGCGTCCGTCGAGATGGGCGCCGATGCAGGCAACCGTCGACGCCTTCCGGTCCGTGCTGGACGATGTGACGCGTGCGAGCGGATGTGACATCTGGCTGGAGAAAACGCCGATGCACGTGCACGAGCTGCCGTACATCGAGCGCTACGTGCCCGATGCGCACATCATCCACATGATCCGTGACGGCCGAAGCGTCGTGGCGTCGATACACGACCGCGCGTGCAAGCATCCAGAAAAGTTTGGCGACCAGAAAAATCCGCTGTTTGGCATCGGACTATGGAATTATGCGATGTTCGATTCGGTGCGGTGCGCCGGGCGGCCCAACCATTCGTTTGTCTTCTACGAGGACTTGGTGCGCGACACAGGGGCCGTGCTGCGGCGTCTTTGCGAAGAGATCGGCACGCGTACCGTCCGGTCACGTGCGCGGCCCGCGAGGAAAGCGCGCAGCAAGCCATTCCATCGTGGCGGACCTGGATTCACAACGCGGCCGCTTCGCCAGCGCCGCGGGCGTCGAAGTTCGGCCGACTGTTCAGCCGCGGGCAGCAGCGCGCCATCACGGCCGGACTCGCCCTATTCCTGTACAAAACGTTGTACAAGCGGTATGGCTTGAAGGCGCAGGTGCCCCTTCCCGAGGTGTCCCGCCCCGAGTAGTGCTACGACTCACGCAAAACGAAAAGCATGTCATTCTGAGCTTGACGAAGCGACCTGAGCACAGCGAAGTAGTCCCGGTTGGGGAATCTCTTCGCAGAGGACTGAGCCGTATTCGGAGAGATCCACCCCAAGGGCACTTCCTCGCTTCGCTCACAGCGCCTCGTCAGGCTCGGGATGACACATCACGTGTTTTGCGTAAGTCGTAATGCAAAAGCGTGCAAAGACAACACGCACAGAGCCGCTGACCGGATCTGTGAACGAAAGAAGCAATTCACGCCACGTGGTCAATACCTCCGAACGAAACTGAACGAGCTGTCATCCCGGACGCTGATCCGGAGTCCCCGCGGCTTCGCGTTGCCTTCTTGGGTCCTGATACCAGCTTTCTGAAATGATAGTGCGTTCTGGAGAAGACGCTGAACCCTAATTTGAAGTCATGCCCGACCCCGATCGGGCATCCAGGATGTCCAGGTGGCCGTTCTGGATTCCCAGTCAAGCTGGGAATGACTTCGCTTTGCACAACGATTTCGTAGAATCAGTATGAGTCTAGCCCAGGGTGGCAACGCGGTCTCGTTGGGGATTCTCATCGCTCGCACGCACAGAGCCTATGTCGCTATTGGCCTATAAAGAACGCTGGGAGCGCTTCGCTGCTTCCACGACAGGCAGATGGGTGCTCACGGGGCTGCGCTGGCTCTTTACCGGAGGTGTCATCGCGTATCTCGCCTACGAGCTCACCACGATTGGGTGGAGTGAAATATGGAGAGCGATGCCCACCGCCCCGCTTTTCTATTTCTTCTTCCTGCTGATTTATTTCTCGCTGCCCTTCACCGAGATCTTCATCTACCGGGTCACGTGGACGTACAACATGCGCAGCAGCGTGTGGGCCTTTCTCAAGAAGCGCATCTACAACAAGGACGTGCTGGGCACTCCGGCGAGGTGTATTTTTTCGCCCAGGCGCGCAAGCACGTGAACCTCTCCGACCGCGCCATTGCCGAGACGATTCGCGACAACAACATCATCTCGTCGGTGGCCTCTACCACGCTGGCAGCGGGGCTGCTGCTCGTTTTTCTACGCTATGGGGAGATTCGCCTGACGGACGTGGTGGAGACGCCGCGCACCGTCTATCTTGTGGGCGGCGGGCTCGTTGCCGTGCTCCTCGTCCCCATTCTGGTGCGCTTTCGGCGGCACCTCTTTTCGATGGAGTGGAAGACCGCCGGGCTCATCTTGGGGATCCAGTGGGTGCGCCTGTCGCTCAATCAAGCCTTTCTGATCGGCATGTGGGCGGCGGCCCTGCCGGGCGTGTCGCTCAGCGTGTGGTTTACGTATGCGGCCGTCAACCTCATGCTATCACGCATCCCGTTTTTGCCCAACCGCGACCTCGTGTTCATGGCCGCGGGCATCCAGATGGGCCAGCAGATGGCCTTGGCTACGGCCGACATCGCCAGTATGCTCATGGTGTTTGCCGTGCTGGGCAAGGCGCTCAACCTGGTCCTTTTCGCAGGCGCCACGGCGTACAACCGATGGGCCCTGGACCCGACGCCTGTAGCCCACGACTCCGCTGCGTCGGTAGAGGCCACCCGCTCCGATGCCTGAATCGTCGATGACGCAGCCGCACCCGTGCTCCTCCGGCCTGGAAGCGTCGGGCGCGCGGACGGCTACCGGCGAGGCCCACACTGCGGAGCCCACAATTACAAGGCCCGCACTACGAATCGGACCGCCGCAGCAGGCGCGACGAGTTGGCCAGGATGCCGAGGTCGGGAATCGAGTGCATGGCTGCGGCCACCACGGGCGGCAGCCAGCCGACAGCGGCCAGGCCCAGCGCGAGCAGGTTGTAGACGCCGGTGAACACGAAATTGCCCTTCACGACGCGCAGCGTCCGGTTTGCGGTGCGGAAGAGGAGCGGCACGAGCGTCCAGTCCTCGCGCATAAGTACGACGTGGGCGGCGTCGATCGCCACGTCGGTGCCCACGACGCCCATCGCGATGCCGGCGTCGGCCTGGGCGAGCGCGGGGGCGTCGTTCACGCCGTCGCCAATCATCACGACGGTGCGGCCGGCGGCCTGATGCGCCTGGACGATGTCGATCTTGTCTTGGGGTAGCAGCTCGGCCCGGTAGTCCAGCCCCAGCCGATGCGCCAGCGCCGCCGCCGTTTCCTCGCGGTCGCCCGTCAGCATCTCGATGCGGCGGGGCCCGATGGCGCGGATCGCGTCGAGCGCCTCCACAAGCCCCGACCGCTCGGTGTCCGCCGCGAGCAGCACGCCCACCGCGGTGCCATCGACAGCCACCCACAGCGGCGTGTGGGCCGGGTCGGTGTGGGCCGGATCGGTGCGGGCTTCGGCTGTCGCCTCGGCATCTACGAGCGTTTCGTTGCCGACGGTGACGCGGCGGCCCTCCACCTCCGCGCGGATGCCGCGGCCCGGCAGCGCCTCGAAGCGGTCCGGCTCGGGAATCTCGATGCCGCGGGCGTCCGCCGCCTGACGAATAGCCGCCGCCAGCGGATGCTCGGAATACCGCTCGGCGGAGGCGGCGAGGCGGAGGATCTCCCGGTCGGCCATTCCATCGAGCGGGCGGATGGCGGTGATCTGCGGGGTACCCAGCGTGAGCGTACCCGTCTTGTCGAGCAACAGCACATCCGCCTGCGCGAGCGCTTCGAGGTAGCGGCCGCCCTTCACGAGCAACCCATCCCGCGCCGCCGTGCCGATGGACGCCAGCATGGCGACGGGCGTGGCAAGCGCGAAGGCGCACGAGCAGGCTACCACCAGCACGGCCACCGTCGCCATCGCATCGCCCGAAATGAGATACGTCAGCCCGGCCACACCGCCCACGACGGGCAGGTAGTAGCCCGTGAACCGGTCGGCCCAGCGCTGCGTGGCGCCCTGGTGCGCCTCGGCCTCCTCCACCATCTGGATGACGCGCCCGAACGTGGTGTCGGCGCCCGCGTGTTCGGTGCGGATGCGGAGGTGGCCGCCCTGCGCGATGGTCGCGGCGTACACCTTGGACCCGGCGGCGGCCTCGACGGGCATTGACTCGCCCGTGATAGCGGCCTGGTTGATGGTGGCCTGGCCGTCGATGACGGTGCCATCGACCGGGATCTTCTCGCCGGGGCGGACAATGACGATATCGCCGGGCCGCACGTCACCGATCGGCACCGCCTCGACGCCGCCGTCGCGCTCCACGCGGGCCGTCTGCGGGGCCTCGCGGACCAGCGCCCGCACCGACTCGCGGGCTTGATCCGTCGTGAAGCCCTCCACGTAATCGCCGATCCGCATGAAGACAACGATCACGAACGCCGTGACCCACTCGCCCACCACGAGCGCCGCCACAACGCCCACGGTCATCAGCGTGTGGGCCGTCACCGAGCGCTGCCACGCCGCGACGGCGACGTTCTTGAAGACGGGTGCGCCCAGCAGCAGCGTCGCGCCCAGGCTCACCGGCCACGGCACCGTCTGCTCAATCCACGCGAACACGCCGAGGCCATGCCCCACGATGGCCAGCGCGAGCACCAGCGCGGCGACGGCGGCCAGCAGGCCCATCGAACGGCGGGTGTGGACCTCGGTAGAACCGGAGTCTGGAGTCGTTTCATCCGTGGGGACGCGGTATCCGGCGTTCTCCACCGCGCGGCGCAGCGCGTCTTCATCGGCGGGAGCGACGGCGTCCAGTTCCACAACGGCTTTCTCCGTCATCAGCCGCACGTCTGCCGATCGGACGCCCGAGACGCCCTCCAGCGCGGATTGCACGCTGCGGGCGCATCCGGCGCAATCCATTCCGTCAACCGGGAGTTCACAGGTGCGCATACAAGCAGAACGATATGGGCATCAGCAGGACACGATACGTACGCATCGGCCCGCGATTCGTTTGCGGGATTGCCCTACCCGCCCTGCACCCGGCTGACCATCAGCACGACGAAGAAGAGCAGCGCCTGGCCGAGCACGATCGTCGCGCCGCTCGGCACATCGAGCAGATACGACGCCAGCAGACCGCCGATGGCGGTTACCACACCAATCCCGACCGACGTGATCGTCATCCCGATGAACGTGCGGGCGATGAGCCGCGCCGTCGCTGGAGGAATCACGAGGAAGGCGGCGACGAGGATGATGCCGACGATCTTGACCGCGGCGACCACCGTGAGTGCCAGCAGTACCGCCAGCACATAATCGTCTCGGGCGACCGTCAGATGATCGGAGCGAGCGAGGTCACGGTCGAAGGTCGCATACGCCCAGCGCCCCCACATCGGCAGGGCGAGCAGGGTGACGGCGGCCAGTCCGCCGGCCATCCACAGATCGATCTGCTGGACGGCGAGGATGGAGCCGAACAAGTACGCGAAGGCATCGGCCGAGTAGGTTTGCTTCATGGCGAGGAAGACGATCCCCAGCGCCACGGCCACCGCGAAGAAGATACCGATGGCGGTGTCGCCGGCTACGTCCCCCCGCTCGCTGACCCACATGATCCCCAGCGCCACGGCGACCGTGAAGGGCACCGCCACCCACAGCGGATTGACACTCAACAGCAGTCCCAGCGCGACTCCGCCGAACGCGGCATGCGAGAGCCCGATGCCCAGAAAACTCATCCGGCGTTGCACGACGAAAACGCCGTAATAGCTGGCCAGCAGCCCTACCAGGGTGCCTGCAATCAGCGCGCGCTGCATGAATGGAAGCGTGAACAGATCAAGCATCGCGATCTCCGCCGGAAAGCATCGCGTGCGCATGTCCGACGTGGCCAAACGCGCGGCGCAGGCACCGCTCGTCGAGCGCTTCCGCGGGCGGCCCGTAGCTGACCTGCTCGCGATCCAGCACGAGCACCTCGCTGGCGTGATGATAGGCCGCGTTCCAATCGTGCGTCACCATCAGCACCGTCGCATCATGCTCATCCTGATAGCGTTCCAGCAGGTCGTACAGGTCCATCGCACCGACGAGGTCAACCCCCGTGGCCGGCTCGTCGAGCACCACGAGCCGCGGCGCGCGGATGAGGCTGCGGGCGAGATAGACGCGCTGCAGCTCGCCCCCCGAAAGGCCCCCCAGTGGCCGATGCGCCAGCTCCTCGGCCCCCACCTGCGCCAGCGCCTGCACGGCCTGCTCCCGCTCGCCGGGATCGATGCGATGCGGCCAGCGGTGGTGCAGCGCGGAGAGGACCAGCTCGATGGCCTGTGCGGGAAAGGTGCGGTCGAGCGTCTTGATCTGCGGCACATAGCCCACGGTGCCGGCGGGCACGTTCTCCGGACGCGCCCCGAAGACACGGACGCGGCCGCTCGACACGTCCTGAAGCCCCGTCAGCACCTTCAGCAGCGTCGTCTTGCCCGATCCGTTGGGCCCCACGATGGCGACAAAGCTCCCCTCCGCCACCTGAAAGGAGAGGCCGTGCAGAGCCCGATGTTCGCCGAAGCGAACGGACAGGCGGCTGGCGACGATGACCGGCGCGCGTGACGGAGACGAGCTCATGGATTCGAGGGGCTTGGTGCCAGCGCGTCGTGGAGCATCTGGGCGTTGTACCGCAGCCACTCGCCATACGTTCGCCGTCCGGCGGCGCCCCCAATGGGATCGAGACGAAGAAGCGGCACCCCGGCCGCCTCGGCCACGGCCTGCGCCGACCGTGCGGGCAACTGCTCCTGCACCAGAATCGCCCGCACCCGGCGCTCACGAGCCGTCCGGATGAGCGCCTGCAGCGCCCGCGGCGTCGGCTCCTTCGCCGGCTGCGGCTCGATGATGCCGGCCAGCTCGGGGCCGTACCGCTGCATAAAGTACCGAAAGAAGGGTTGGGCCAGCAAGACGGGCACGTGCCCCACGGGCTCCATAAGCGACTGAATCTCGGCGTCGAGCGCCACGAGAGCGGACGCCAGCGAGTCGGCATTGGCGCGGTAGGTCGTGCAGCCGGCCGGATCGGCGTGGCACAGCGTATCGGCCAGGGCGGGAAGCATCGCGCGGACGGCCATCGGATCCGTCCAGAAATGCGGATCGGCGGCGCCGGCATGGCCGTGATCGGCACTCTCCTCGGCCGTGTCCCACGCGAGGTGTTCGGTGGCGGGCACGAGGTCCATCAGCGCAACGCGCTCCGGCGCCGTGAGCTCGGCGGCCCATCCGTCGAGGTGCGGCGCGCCGTACATCAGAAGCGTGCTGGACTGGGCGTGCCGCAGATCGGATGGGCGCGGCTCGTACGTGTGGGGCGATCCGCCCGTCTCCAGCAGCACCTCGACCGTGCCGCGCGTGCCCACGACCGGCGCCAAAATCGCCCGGAAGGGCGGGATCGTCGTCAGGTACAGCGGCGCGTCGTCGGCCTCGGGCCGGTCCGATGGCGAGGAGCAAGCGCCCCCCGCAAGCAGGAGCGCGGCGACGGCCCCTGCGAGGCACCAGTACGCGTAGCGATTGAGCACGACGGCAGACCGTAGGACGAGAGAGAATCAGGCGTGCGCTTTTTCTTCGTCGGCGCGCGTGCGCATCTGGTAGTCGGCATCGAGGTCCCCGCGGGCGATCTCGCGGAGCGACCGCTTCAGGAGGCGCTTGCGGAAGGCGCTGAGATGATCGACGAAGAGGACGCCTTCCAGATGGTCGAACTCGTGCTGGATGACCCGGGCAAGGACGCTCCCGATTTCGAGCTCCTGTGGTTGGAAATCACGATCGAGATATTCGATCTGGACGCGCTCGGGGCGGGTGACGACCTCGCGGACTTCGGGGATCGACAGGCAGCCCTCTTCAAAGTCGCACTCGGTCCCGCTCTGCCACGTGATCTCGGGATTGATGAAGACCATCGGCTGTGGGGGGAGGTCTTCCCCCTCGGCCTCCATCTCCTCGGCCATCGGCGTGGCGTCGACCACAAAGAGGCGCTCCGTGCGCCCCACCTGCGGCGCGGCCAACCCGATGCCTGCCGCTGCGTGCATCGTGTCGATCATGTCATCGATGAGGTCCTGGAGCTCGTCGGAGTTGTCCTCCACGGGCTCGGTTTCTTTACGCAGCGCCTCCGTGCCGTACGCGTAAATGGATAAAATCATGCCTCGTCGGCCGCAATTTATTCGTATCTACAGATCGAGGGTTTTACCAGTACTACCAGGGCAGGTGCCCTCATTCACGCGATTTTATCGCCCTCGGACACGCCGTCTCACGACTCGATCCGGCCGTAGTCATCTTCGAGGCGGATGATGTCATCTTCGAGGCAGAGGCCCAGTTGCGTTTCGATGATGATGAGGTAGTCGTCCCCATCGTTTTCGATCCGGTGGACGTCGCCAATATCGATGAACACGGCGTCGCCCTCGGCGATGGTGCGCACGTCGTCGTTCAGCGTAAACTGGCCCGTGCCGTTGACAATCACCCAGTGCTCCTTACGGTGCTCGTGCTTTTGCAGCGAGAGGCGCTGTCCGGGGTTGACGACGATGCGCTTGACGCGGTAGCCCGGTTCGTTCAGGTACTCTTCCCAGCGGCCCCAGGGTCGGTTATCGGCATCGAGTAGCATAGAAGAAAACGGTTGATGTGCGGAGGTAACGAGCGAAGGGGTGCAAGCGCATCATACGATCCGCCGCTGTGCACGCCATCATCCGGACGGCCCCGATGCGCGTCGCTTTTGGTCGATAGATGCGAACGGCTTTTTACGTTGCGGACGCGGCGCGCTCGGCCGGCTCAAACTCCTCCGGTGGGGTGTCGTGCCCGTCGATGGGCGTGCCGAAGAGCCGGATCGCGCCCGAAAGGAGCGCAGCGCCGATAATAAACGAGAGCCACCACGGGAAGCCGAATCCCGCCGGCAGCGTCCCGATGAGCAGTGCCACCAGCCCGACGGCCATCGCGTAGGGCAACTGGGTGCGCACGTGCTCAATGTGGTCGCAGCCCGACGCCATCGACGACAGGATCGTGGTGTCCGAGATCGGCGAGCAGTGGTCGCCCCACACCGATCCGGCGAGCACACACGAAACCGACGAGTAGAGGATGTGATAGTGCGCGGGATCGCCCATATTGTTCGCCACGAGCACGGCCCACGTGAGCGGCACCACGAGCGGCATCAGGATGCCCATCGTGCCCCAGCTCGATCCGGTGGCGAAGGCGGTCGCCGCCGCCAGCACGAAAATGATCGCCGGCACGGTGCCCGCCGGCAGCGCCTCGCCCAGGATGGACGTCAGGTAGCTGGCCGTGTGCAACACCTCGGTGATCTCGGAGAGCGACCACGCCAGCACCAGGATAATCATGGCGAAGAGCATCGACTTGAGGCCGCCGTACCACGCCTCGACGGTCTCTTCGAGCGTGAGCAGCCGCTGCCCGAGCGACAGCACCGCCGCCACCACGACGCCGATCAGCGAGCCCCACATGAGCGCCTTGTACGAGTTCGCCTCCCCGATAATCGCCTGCAGCCGCGCGTCGTATCCGGCCACCTCAGCGCCGGTAATATACAGCCCGCCGAGCACGGTGGCCACGAGCGCCAGCACAGGGAGGACCGCGTTGAGAGCGCGGCGCGGCGTATCTTCGTCGGGCGTCAGTTCCTTCCCCTCCTGCGCCGCCTCGTCGACTTTGGCGTTGGGGCCAATGACATCGCCGGTGTCGCGCGCCCGCTTTTCGGCCAGATACATCGGCCCGAAATCGCGCCGCGAGTTGGCGATCGAGAAGACGAAGAAGAGCGCCAGGATCGGATAAAAGCTGTACGGAATCGACTGGAGGAAGATGGAGTAGGCCGATTGGTTGAGGCCCTCGATGTTGGCCACCGCTGTGCCGACGAGCCCCACCTCGTAGCCGATCCACGTCGTCACGAAGGCGAGGCAAGCCACCGGCGCGGCGGTCGAGTCGACAATGTACGCGAGCTTTTCGCGGGAGATGCGCAGCCGATCGGTGATCGGGCGCATCGTATTCCCGACGACGAGCGTGTTGGCATAGTCGTCGAAGAAGATGCCGATGCCCATGATACCGGTGGCGACCTGCCCGCGCTTCGGCGTGTTCGCCCACCCAATAATCCGGTCCACGACCCCGTACGTCCCGCCGTTGCGCGAGATGATACCCACCATACCGCCGATCATCAGCGAAAACAGGATGATGGCCGCGTGGTCTTCGTTCGCCAGCGCGCTGAGCACGTACACCTCGAAGGCGTCGAGCAAGCCCTGCAACAGGCCGCCCAAGGAGAACCCCGCGACCGTCCACGCGCCCACCCACACCCCCAGAAAGAGCGCCGGCACCACGCGTTTGAAGGCCAGGGCCATGGCGATAGCCAGCACGGGCGGGACAATGGAGAGCCATCCCGGCAGCGCGCGCGTCGCGCTCTGCCGCAGCACCGTTTCGCCCTGCACCACCTCAACGGTCGCAGCACCCGACTGCTTGGCGCGCACCTCTTCGCTCTGCCAGGCCTCGGCGTCGGCATTGTACGTGAGCGGGAACTGCGCGTCCCCCACCCGCACGGCCAGCCCGGAATCGGCGGGGACGGCCTCTTCCGCTACGCTGACGGTAAACTCGATCCCACGAAGCACCACCGGCGGCACATCCACTCCGGCATCCTGCGCCTGAACGGGCAGCACAGCCCCCATCAGCAGCACAACGGCAGTCAGTAGCGTACGCATAGAACCAAAATCGGTGGGGAGACAGCGAAGAGCACAGGCGCGTCACGCCTCGGTCGTGCCGAAGATGCGATCGCCTGCATCCCCGAGGCCGGGGCGGATGAACGCGTTTTCGTCGAGCCCGCGGTCGAGCGTTGCGGCGACGATGGGGACATCGGGGTGCAGGCCGTTCAGGCGCTCCACGCCCTCGGGAGCGGCGACGAGGCAGGCGAAGGTGAAGCGGCGCGCGCCGCGCTCTTTGAGATGCTTGATGGCGGCCGAGGCGCTTCCGCCCGTAGCCAACATCGGATCGACGACAAAGACGTGCGCCTGCTCGATGCCGCTCGGCACGTTGCTGTAGTAATCGATGGGTCGCTTGGTCGTCTCATCGCGCTGCAGGCCCAGATGCCCCACCCGCGCTTCGGGAATGTAGCGAACGAATCCGTCCACCATCCCGAGGCCGGCCCGCATGATGGGCACCACGATAACCTCCTCGGCCACCTCGTAGCCAGTGGCCGTCTCCAGCGGCGTCTCGATGGGCACCTCGCGCAGCTCGATCCCGCGCATCGCCTCGTACGCCAGGATCGCCGCCGCATCGGAGACTTTCTTGCGGAACTCGCCGTGCGGCGTATGCTTGCGCCGGAGCACGGTGATGTCCCGCTTCAGCAGCGGATGATTAACGACGGTTAGGTTCTCCATAGGGCTGGGACGTCTGAGCGCACAAGAAAACGCGATGCGAATCCGGGCGGAACTACTTCTTCCGCTTCTCCTCACGGATGCGCTGCTGCACCTGCTCGTTTTCGATCCAGGGCTTGCGCTCGAAGTAATCCCGCATGATCTCCCGCAACTTGCCCGAGAGCGCAACAATCGCAATCAGATTCGGGATGATTACCAGCCCGAGGGCGATGTCGCCGATGGCCCAGACGGTCGCCAGCGGCGCAATGCCGCCGAGGAAGTTGATCAGCACGAAAACGGCTTTATAGGGCAACACTGCGTTCTCGCCGAAGAGGTAAATAGCACAGCGGTCCCCGTAGTAGCTCCACGAGATGGACGTGGAAATGGCGAAGAGCAACACGCTCAGCACGACAATGCCGCCGCCCCAGTCGCCCAGCGGGGCCAGCCCGCGCGAGAAGGCCAGCTGCGTAAGCGGCGCCCCCGACTCGACGGCGGGCCCGTACAGGCTTTCGTACTCGGTTCCATCCTCCGCGACGGCAATGCCGCGATCCGTGTAGAGCGTACCGTTGAAGGAATTGCGGAAGTCGGAGGCGTCCTCGCAGCTGCCCGCGCAGTCGACGTAAAAGCGCGCGACCACAGCGTCATTCCAGGCGAGCTGGGACGTGCTCGCATCGACCTGGGGCTCGCCATCGACGATGGGAATCTGCGGCGGCGGATCGCCACTCGGGAGGATGCCCCCCTCGCCTTCGACCCGGTAGGTGACAGCGCCGGCGTCGAGATCGATCTCGGTGGGCACGGCATCGTCCCACACGCCAGTGACGACAATGACGAGCCCGGTGATCGTGCACACGATAATCGTGTCGATGAACGGCTCCAGCAGCGCCACGGTGCCCTCGGAGACCGGCTCATCCGTTTTGGCGGCAGAGTGCGCGATGGGCGCCGAGCCCTGCCCGGCCTCGTTGGAGAAGAGCCCGCGCTGCACGCCGTACACCATCGTCAGCATAAAGATGCCGGCGCCGGTGCCCGCCACGCCTGAGGAGGGATTGAAGGCGTCGGAGAAGACGGTGCCGATGGCGCCGGGCACCTGCTCCCAGTTGAGGCCAAGAATGATCAGCCCCCCCAACACATAGATGCCTGCCATGACGGGCGCGACGATGCCGGTCACCTTTCCGATGCGCGTCACCCCGCCGATGATAACGATGGCGATAAGCGTCGCGACGATGGCCGCCACGACCACCTTCATCATGAAGGGCGTTAACCCAAAGATCCCGCTGTAGCCCGCCATCGTATCGGCCACGGTATTGGCCTGATTGGCGTTTCCGGTCAGGAACGACGTGATCATGAGCATGCCGGCGAAGAAGACGGCCATCCACGTCCAGTTGGAGCCGAGGCCCTTCTCGATGTAGTACATCGGACCGCCCGAGACGGTGCCCAGCCAGCTGGGCTCATCGCCATCGCTGCTCAAGGCCACGTCGCGGTAGTGCTGCGCCAGCGTCACCTCGCTGAACTTGGTCGCCATGCCCAGCACGGCGGTGACCCACATCCACATGAGCGCGCCGGGTCCGCCGTAATGGATCGCCAGCGCGACTCCGGCGATGTTACCGATGCCGACGGTGGCAGAGAGCGCCGTCGTGAGTGCCTGGAAGTGGGGCACGTCGCCGGGCTCATCGGGGTCGTCGTACTTGCCCGACGTGACGGCAAAGCCGTGCCCCAAACGCCGGAACTGGACGAATCCGAGATAGAACGTCAGATACAGACCCGTGCCGAGCAGGAGAATAACAACCAGCGGAATGTCGTTCCCCGTGCCTGTCGGGATTCCCTCACCCCAAACAATCTGGATGAGGAGATCGACAACATCTTGCAGTCCTTGCAGCATAAATGAGACAGTCGTAACCGAATGGGGGTGGGTTATGGACGCCGAGCACACACGCGGCACGGTGGTGCCCGCCAAGCGCTCGCGCCGTTGAGCGCTGCCGTTGCGATGGCGATGTAATATAACGCCTCCGCTCTAACGTCGCAAACCACCCAATTCGGCGGTCTCGAACCCCCTATACAGCGGGTGAGGACGGCCGTTGCACCTCGCCTTCCTCATCCACCGGAGCTTCGCCCTCCCCATCCGATTCGTCTTCCCCAATCACCGGAGCGACGTAGTTGTACGCCGCCGTCAGCCCGAGCGCATACAGCGCCGCCCCCACCCCGATGGCCCCGTCGAGATAGCGCGGCCCGGCGAGGGCGAGGCGAATCATAACGGTGGCGGCGGCAAAGCCGGAGTTGCGAAACACGACGTGAAAGACCGAGCTGTAGCGTAGCGCGATGAACACGACGAGCACATCGCTGAAGATGAGCACCGTATAAAACGCGTTGAAGAACCGGAACGTTGCCCCGGGACGAAAGAGCGTGTACACGGTATACCCACCCAATCCCGCAAAAATCACCAGGAGGGTGAGCGCCAATCCCTTCTTCGCAGCGATGAAGCGGCGCAGCGCCCGGTCGGATTCGGTGATCGATTGATGGCGCTGGAGCTTGTAAAACACCCCGATGATGAAAAAGATGAGCAGCGCGCTCGTTGCATCGGCGATAACAAGCTGTACCGCTTCGAGCGATTCGGGCTCGGCCAGGCTCCACGAGATGGGCTCTTCCTGAAAATAGACCAGCTCCTTGAATGATTGGCGGAGCATGATCAGTGAGAAAATCTCGAACTGCTTCCCGGCCGCCTCGGCCACTGAGGTCGCCAGCCCAAAGACCAGACTGATGACCTCGAACACCAAAAACAACGAAAAGGCAACGTCGATCGCATAGAAATGATTGGTCGGCAGGGTCGGCCCGATGGGAGCGGGAATCCACCCGTGCCGGTTCGCTTCAATCACGATGAGCGCCGCGAAGAAGCTAAACATCAGCAGCGTGGCCATCACGTGGCGGGTCTGCGGCTGCTCCCAGCGCGCCTCCAGCGCGTCGAACGTCGTGGTGATCGTGCGAGTCAGGCCGGCCATGCCATTGGGTTCGAAGTGGAAGAGGTACACATGATGGGCCGAAGCGCCGGGCACCGGGCTCCCCGCCCGCGAGATAACGACTGCAAAACAAAAGGGCCCGGCGCCTCGGAAAGACGACGCACGGGCCGAATGGCGTCCATCCAAGTGGACGGCCTCCACGGACGAGCCGCCCGACGGGCCACGGTCAGTTCAGATGCAGGACGCCAAACGGGGAGGTCCACACGGATGCGTACACGGCCGGGTCCCGGCGCGCAGGCGCCTCTTCGGCATCGGCTGCCTCGGGCTGCGGATCGGGCGGCAGTTCCACTGTGCTCTTGACGAAGCGTCCAAAGCCGTGGGCCAGCACCGTGCCGCCGGGCGAGTGCAGATGCGCCTGCACGTGAAAGTGGGGCGGCTCGGCCAGCGCCACCTGCGCCGAAACCACGACGGGACCGCTGTATCCCGGCTGTTCAACCTGCATATCGAACTCCTCGGCCGCCACCAGCCGGTCTTCGATCAGCGACCCGGCCGCCAGCGCCGCCGCGTCGCACAACAGCTGATGGTAGTGCGTATGGCTGGCCCTCGCCTGCGGAGTCAGCTGCTCCTCTTCAATCGTTGAGGACACCTCCGCTCGCCCCAGGGCAACCGCCACATTGGTCATCTCGTGCGCCTCGGTGGGAGTCGAAGCATAAATGTGCTCCAGTCGCCGAAAATGCCGACGGTCAATCATACCGGTTCATCCGTCTGTGATAGAGAATATCCGTGCGCCCGGTCCTCTGGACACGGACCCGTTGAATCGAAAACGGTGCCAGCTCGCCGTAGGTGACCAATTGACAGACATTCGCCTCGCCAGCGGATCTTTTTTCAGCGATATAGTGTCACCTTACCCGCCTTTGCGCCGCCTTACGCCTGCGACGGAACGGCATTCTACGGGTCTCTCATCGACCACGATTATCCACGGCAGGCGGGATGCTTGAGATCCTCGGAGGAAGGCATCTATTTGTAACATCGCACGTTGAATGTAACGTCGATGCCACTCCTGCCCACCGGATGGTGAACCACGGCGATATGCATTCGATTAACGTTGCCCCATCGGCCTTGCCACGTAGCCTTCGATCACGATGAATACCCGCCCGGCACCTGGCGCACATATTCTGTTTGTCGAGGATAACGACCTCACGCTCGAGGTCGTCCCGCTCCTCATCCAGGAGGCCGACGCAGACTACACCGTGGACACGGCCCCCACAGCGCATGATGCCATCGAACAAGCCGCGTCCAGCCACTACGACCTCCTCCTGATCGACATCAACCTCGGCTCGGACCTTACGGGCGTGGATGTGATGCAGAAGCTGCGCGACCGGCCGGACTACGCGCAGACGCCCATGATTGCCTGCACCGCCTACGCCATGCCGGGCGATGAAGAGCGCTTTCTCGACCGCGGATTCGACGCCTACATCCCCAAACCGTTTAAGCGCGATGATCTACTCAAGGTGATGAACACGGTGCTCCGGCAGCGCTCCTAAGGGGCTTCTTTCATCCACAACACTCCCTCTGCACAAAAAACACCCGACAGGACTGAACGCCCTGCCGGGTGCCCCACCATCAAGGGACCTCTAAGAGAAGAGGTGAGAGGTCCCCGGTCGCCTTTTCCGACACATCCATCTGACAAACGTACCCTGCAGCTTGAGGGATTTCCATAAACTTCATACAAACCTGAAGACTGTTCTTCCCGGTCAGCTCCTCTTTGCCCCGCTCGTCCGCACAACAGTCCAAGCGACCTCCTGCCCCATCTCGAACCCAGTCCTGCTCCCACAAGGGCGCTCTGACGGAGCAAAGAATGGAGGAATCTTTGCGCTAAATCAAACATGGCGCATATGTTGAGTGTATTGCAGCGGCACACGAGGACCCGTTCGCGCTGGCTGCGATGGACGGCATCTTTGCGTGATGCATCTGCCGCCGTTGCCTTCGGTTCTGCGATCAGCTTTTCGTCCGGCCCATGATATCTTCTGATCCCCCGGCCTCCAACACCGGATCTGAATCCGCCCTACCGCGTCCGGATCGCGCGTTGGACACGCCGCCGCGTGATGCCCTGGAGCGCCTTGCTCGGCTGGCGACGCATGCGCTGGACGTACCCATCGCCCGCATCATCCTGATGCCGGATGGACGCCCGCACGTCGCAGCGCAGGCCGTCCGGACGTCCGGCCCTCCCACGGCCCTCGACTCCGGTTCACTGAGTGCATTCGGGATACGCACGCTCCATCGCGACGCCCCGCTCATCGTCCGCGATGCCGCCAGCGACTCGCGCTTCGCGAACGAATCCCTGGTCACCGGGGCAGCCGGCATTCGCTTCTTCGCCGGGGTGCCGCTCGCCACGCCCGATGGGCGCAGGTGGGGCCTCCTCTGCGTGATGGACACGGCCCCGCGTTCACTCACCGAGGCCGAGCAGTCGATCTTCGACGACCTCGCAGCCACGACGCTCGATGAGCTGTACCTGCATCACACCCTCACCGAACAACGCAATACCGAGCACGCCCTCACCGCAGAGCGCGAGCGGCTCAAGCAACTGGCCAACAGCATTCCGGGCATCCTCTACCAGTTTGCGGCCGGACCGGACGGGACCCGGGAGTTTCGGTATATCAGTGAGCAGGCCAAGTCGCTGCTTGACATCGATCTCGACGCAGATAACCTTTTCGAGCACGCCCTCCAGCGGATTCCCCCGTCCCACCGTGCCGCCGTCCGCGCCTCCAACGAGGCAGCCATTGCCGCGCGCGAGCCGTGGAATCAAGAGTTTCCGTTCGAAACACCCTCGGGCGACATCATCTGGCTGGAGGGCCTCTCCCGCCCCCATCCGCACAACGATGAGCTCATCTACCACGGCGTCCTCCTCGACATCACCGATCGCAAGCGCACCGAAGACACCCTGCGCAGCACGAAGCAGCTGCTCGAAAAGACGCTCGAAAGCCTCGATGAAGCCGTCTTTGTGATCGACCCGGCCGATCGCTCCGTCCTGATGTGCAACTCGGCCGTCGAAGACATCTTCGGTTACACCAAGTCCGAAGTGATCGGCGCCACCACCGAGATGCTTCACCTCAACCAGGCGGCCTACGAGCAATTTGGCACCATGAGCGAGCCGCAGCTGGAGACAACCGGCCGGTGTACCGCCGATTTTGAGATGGAAACCAAGGCGGGCCATCGCATTCTCACCGAACATACGATCACGCCGCTGCACGACGGCGAGTGGGCTGAAGGGGTGGTCAGCGTCGTGCGCGACGTTACCGAGAAACGCCGAACGCAAGAGCACATGCAACTGCAAGCCGAGGCGCTCGAAGCCACCGCCGATGCCATTGCCATTACCGACGCCGATGGGGTGATAAGCTGGATCAACCCCGCCTTTGAAACGCTCACCGGCTACCGCGCCAACGAAGCCATCGGGTCCACGATGGAGCTGCTGCGCTCCGGCGAACAAGACGCGGCGTTCTACCACGATCTCTGGGATACCGTCACCTCCGGTCACGTCTGGCACGGCGAACTCGTGAACCGGCGCAAGGACGGGAGCCACTACGTCGAGGAGCAAACCATCACTCCTGTGGCCGATGATGACGGCGCGCCGCACCACTTTATCGCCGTCAAGCGCGACGTGACCGACCGGAAGCAACACGAACAGGAGCTCATCCGGGCGAAGGAGGTGGCAGAGGCGGCGCAGGCGGAGGCCGAGCAGATGAACCGCCTCAAGTCGGCCTTCCTCGCCAACATGAGCCACGAGATCCGCACCCCCCTCACTTCGATTATCGGCTTCTCCGAGGTGCTCGTCGATCTCGACCTCGACCCGCCCGCCGACCAGTTCACCGCCATGATCCACCGCGGCGGCAACCGCCTGTTGACCACCCTCAACTCCGTGCTCGACCTCTCCCAGCTCGAAGCCGGCGCCATGCAGCTCCACCCCGAGCCGGTCGCCGTCGGCCCGCTCGTGCGCGACGTCGCCAGCGGCTTCGCCCTGCGCGCCGAGGAGGCCGGCGTCGCCCTCCACGTCGATGTCGACGCGGACATCGGCGCATCCGAGCAGAACGCATCCGAGCAGAACGCATCCGTGCCGGATCGACCCGAGCAGAACGCATCCGAGCAGGACCGGCCTGAGCAGAACGCATCCGAGCAGGACCGGCCTGAGCAGAACGCATCGGCGCAGGACCGGCCTGAGCAGGACCGGCCTGAGCAGGACCGGCCTGAGCAGGGGACGTGGGCGCGGCTGGACCCGGCGGCGCTGGAGCGGATCGTGAGCAACCTGCTGAGCAACGCCATCAAGTTTACCGGGGAGGGGAACGCCTCGGGCGGGCAGGTCACCGTCGAGCTGGCGGCCGAGGCCGAGCGGCTGGTCTTGACCGTGGCGGATACGGGTGTGGGGATCGACCCGGCGTTTGTGCCGCGGCTCTTCGAGGCGTTTCAGCAGGAGTCGACCGGCGACGCGCGCAACTTCGAGGGCAGCGGGCTGGGGATGACCATCACCCGCGAGCTGGTCGAGCTGATGGGCGGCACCATCGCGGTCGACTCGGCCAAGGGCGAAGGCACCACCGTCACCGTCCGCCTCCCCCGGCACCTCAACGCGCTCAGCGACGCGTAACCGGCGCCATCCAGCCGACAGCGACGCACCGATCGGCCGGCGCCGGGGGCCTCTGAGCCGCCGGTTAAGTTTGAGCATGCGAGACCGATAACATTATTGTTACATTTTCGCATGCTCCATTTATTGCCTGCCACACTGACCCATGTGCACGTTTGCTCATCAGCAGGGAGGGAACTCTGCTTCATCGCCCTCGCCCTCATCATCCGTTCATCCGCACACCCTCCTCTCGGGGGCCGTGGCCCTCATCGCGACGGGGGGTGGCACGGCGGCTGGGCTGTACCTCGGTGCAGCTACAGGACTGGGCATTGGAATCACGCTCCTTCTGGTCGTCGGCGCGCTGGCGTATTACGCCGTCCGCCACGGCACCGGCCCCGATGCCACCGAGGCGCTGACGGACCTGATGGTGCGAACGAGCGAAGAGACCGACCTCGACGCCGCGCTCAAAGCCTTTCTCTCCGCCATCAAGGAGCACACCCGGGCTCGCTATGCCGCCCTCAGCGTCTTCGACGACGACAATCGCGTCGACCAGTTCATCACGCTTGGGATGAGTAGCGTGCAAGAGCAGCGCATCGATCACCTGCCGGAGGGCAAGGGGCTGCTCGGCTACATCCACGAGAACCAGGAAGTTCTCCGGCTCGACGACATGTCGGCCCACCGCGCATCGGCCGGTTTTCCTGCGGGCCATCCGCCCATGACGGCTCTGCTGGCCGCGCCCATCGTCTATCAGGGAGAACCGATCGGCAGTCTGTACCTGACCGATAAAGCGCGGACGACGACGTTCAGCGCGGCCGATGAGCAGTTCGTCCGCAGTGCGGCGCGGGCGGCGGCGGTGCTCATCAACGAAAAGCGGGTTCGCCTCCAGAACGAGCAGGTGCGCGCGTACCTGGAGCGCGAGACGAGCGAGCTTATCCGCGTGATGGAGCGGATGGCGGCGGGCGACTTCACGGCCGAGATCGACGTGCCCGACGAGGAGAACCACGACGACGACATCGCCCGCCTCAAACGGGCAACAGCCGCGATGAAAGAGCGGCTTCAGGGGCTCATCGGGCAGGTCACGGGCACGGCCCGATCTCTCGCCAGCGCCGCCGATGAGATTGCCAGCGCCACCGACCAGCTCGCCGCCGGAGCCGAGGAGCAGTCCGCCCAGGCCGATGAAGTAGCCGCTGCAATGGAGGAGATGAGCCGCACGATCGTCGACAACGCCCAGAGCGCAACCCACACCGCCGATATCGCCGAGGCCACGGGCATCACCGCTCGCGAAAATGGCGAGGTCGTCATGGAAGCCGTCCAGAAGATTCGCGACATCGGTACGGTCGTGACCGACTCGGCCCAGACGATCGATGAGTTGAGCCAGTCGAGCAAACAGATCGGGGAGATCGCCGCGACCATCGACGAGATTGCCGATCAGACGAACCTGCTCGCGCTCAACGCGGCCATCGAGGCGGCCCGCGCAGGCGAGCACGGCAAAGGCTTCGCCGTCGTCGCCGATGAGGTGCGCTCCCTCGCCGAGCGCACCGCGCACGCCACCGGCGAAATCGAGCAGATGATCCGCGCGATCCAAACCGAGGCCCGCGAGGCCGTCCGCGCCGCCGAGCAGGGCCGGAGCGAGGTCAAAAGCGGGCTGGAGCTGGCCGATCGCGCGAGCCAGGCCTTCGACTCGATTCTCGACGACGTGACGGAGGTGGCCGACCAGGTGAGCAGCATCGCCGCGGCGACCGAGGAGCAGTCGACCACCGGCGAGCAAATCGCGCGGAGCGTCGATTCCATCTCGGCCGTCTCCAGCGAATCCGCGCAGGGCGTGACCTCCATCGCCCACTCTACCGATGACCTCAAAGCGCTCTCCGACGAGATGCGCACCCTCGTCGATGCCTTCACCATCCGCAGCCGCTCGAACTCCCCCGAGCGAGCCCAACCGGCGACAAGGGCGTCCTCTGCGGCCGTTTTTTCCCGATAAGCCGTCGCCCCTGTCCGGCATCCCGTCCACCTACAACAACAAAAGCCCCGTCAGCATCGCCCTGGATGGCGTGCTGGCGGGGCGTGTTTGATGGCCTGCCCGGGAGGATTCGAACCCCCGACCTGCTGATCCGTAGTCAGCCGCTCTGTCCATCTGAGCTACGGGCAGTGGGTGCTGCACATCGGCAGCTATATTGGGACTACGTATCATACGGCGCGCGGTGCCCGCCTGCAAATGAATGATGCGTTAAAGTAGTCCCCTCCGCGGTTAAGGGCGTTTGCGGGGCGAGCGGGCTCATTCCCATGAACATCCGGGCTCGGCTCGTTTTTCGGGGCAATCCCATCGTACAATCCTATTTTAGGACCCCCACGGGGTAGCTGCGGAACCCCGTCATTTTGTGCGCAGCAGACCGTCATTCCCGCAGAAGCGAGAATCCGGACCAATGGTGTGGGTCCTGGATTCCCGATCGGGGTTGGGAATGACGAGGCGCTGTGAGCGAAACGAGGCGACACGAACGGAGTGAGTTAGGGCCTGTGGTGAAGTACCCCTGGGGTGGATCTCTCGGAACGCGGCGTACCCTTTTGCGAAGAGATGCTTCGTCAAGCTCAGCATAACATGCTTGGGGTTTTGCGTAAGTCGCAACATCGAAGACGGTCATTCTGAACTCGATTCAGACACGAGGGCACAACCCGACTGACGCCAACAATCTCAACCGGCCTATTCAGCAATTGCGGGGAGCTTCCGCATCAGCGTGCGGAATGACACACCACTTGGGTTGAAATAGTGCATACCAGCCCATGAAAACGAATATGCAATCGCCCTGGCTCGTTTTTTGTTCGTTGGATAAAGGGTTGCAACCCCTTTATATTTAATCATATGTTAAAACAGCGAACCATCTGCGCCACTCTCTGGTGCGCGTGCTGCAATGGGACCGGACGCCTATACGGTCTCGCCGCGCATCCCTTTACTTTTTCCGTCTGCCCATGGTGTCTCCCCCTCATCCTACCGACGAATCGGCCCGGCTGGCTGCGCTACGTCGCTATCAGATTCTCGACACCCCGCCAGAGAAGGCTTTTGACCGCATCACCCGGATGGCTGCCCGGTGGCTGGACGTTCCCATCGCCCTGACGACGCTGGTCGATGCCGATCGGCAGTGGTTCAAGTCGTGCGTCGGGATGGATCAGCGCGAGACGAGCCGCGAGGTGGCCTTCTGCGCGCACAACCTCTTCGATGAGGAGCTGCTGGTTGTCGAAGATGCGACGCAGGACGACCGCTTTGTCGACAATCCGCTCGTGACCGAGGATCCCGGTATCCGCTTTTACGCGGGCGCCCCACTCGTCACGCCCGGCGGCCATATCCTCGGATCCGTGTGCGTGATTGACACGGAACCTCGCACGCTCTCCGAGCGCGAAGCAACGACGCTGAAGGACCTGGCTGCACTGGCGATGGACGAGCTGGAGCTGCGCGTGGCCCATCGCTCGCGCCTCGACATCCTCGAAAGCATCACCGATGCCTTCTGCGCCATCGATAGCGAGTGGCAGTTCACCTACATCAATGAACGGGCCGAGGCGCTGCTTGACCGCGCACGGGAGGAGCTGCTGGGCACCAACATCTGGAAAGCGTTTCCGGAAGCGGTCGACCTCGTATTCTACGACGCCTTTCACCAGGCCATGGACGACCAAACGTCCGTCCAGTTCGAAGCCTACTTCCCTCCGCTCGACAGCTGGTTCGACGTACACGCCTATCCGTTTGAGGGCGGCCTCTCGATCTACTTCAGCGAAGTGACCGAACAGCGCCGCCAGCGCAAGCAGCTCGAAATCGAGCGGCAGCGCTTCGAGATGGCCCTCACCGGTGGGGACCTCGGCCTCTGGGACTGGAACATGAACACCGATGAGGTCACCTACAACGCCCGCTGGGCCGAGATGCTCGGCTACACGCTGGAGGAGATCGAACACACCGAATCCTTTTTTGCCGACCACACCCATCCGGAGGACCTTGAGCGCGTCCACACCGCTACCGCGCGCCATGCCCGCGGCGAGACGCCGCACATCGACCTCGAAATCCGGATGCGCACCAAAGATGGCTCCTGGCGCTGGTTCCTCGACCGCGGCAAGATCCTGGAGTGGAACGACGACGGCAGCCCTCGCCGCATGGTGGGCACGCACCTCGACATCACCGAGCGGAAGGAGCGCCGGGAAACGGTAAGGCGCCAGCGCGACCTGATGGACCAAACGCAGCGGCTGGCCGGCGCCTGGGAGTACGACATCGAACGGGGCATCGTCGAGTGGAGTGAGAAAGTCTACCGCATCCACGAGCTTGAACCCGGCACGACCATCCACATCGAGGACGCCATCCGCTTCTACGCCCCCGAGGCCCGGCCCACCATCCAGGCCGCCGTCGAACGCGCCATCGACGAGCACGAACCGTGGGACCTGGAGCTCCCCCTGATCACCGCCAACGGCAACCGCCGGTGGGCCCGTTCCGTCGGGCAGGCATTTACGGAAGACGGTGAGGTCGTGAAACTGGCCGGCGCCATTCAGGACATTACCGACCGCAAACAGGTCGAAGAACGACTGCGCCACGAACGCGATCTGCTGCAGAACATCCTCGATGCGAGCCCGGCCGCCATCACCGTGCTGGATGCAGAGGGGAACCTTACCCGCGCCAATGCCCAGGCACAGGAGGTCCTGGGACTCCAGCCGTGCACTGTCGAAGAGCGGTCCTTCAACGATCCCGCCTGGAGCATCGCCACACCGGAAGGCGACCCGATCCCGGACGACACCTTGCCCTTCGCTCAGGTCAAGAACCGCGGGACGCAGATTTCCGGCTTCGAACATACCATTCAATGGCCCGATGGGACGCGGCGGCTGCTCTCGGTCAACGGAGCGCCCCAATACGATGCCGACGGCACGTTTTCGGGCGCCGTCTTTGTGATCAATGACATCACCGAGCAGCGGCGCACCGAGAACGAGCTGCTGCACAGCCGCGAGCGCCTGGCCCGCGCGCAGGAGCTCATCAACCTGGGCAGCTGGGAGCGCGACTTCGATAAAGACGAGCTGTACTGGTCCGACGAAACCTACCGGATCTTTGGCCTTGAGCCGGGGACGCCCATCTGCTTCGATGCCTTCATGGAGATAGTCCACCCAGAGGATCGCTCGGGCCTCCGCGAGGCGCAGCAGGCAGCCATGCGCGGCGAGGCCGAGCTCGACTTCGAGTTCCGCATCCGCCGGCCCGATGGCGAGGAGCGCATCATCCACGAGCGCGGTGAGGGCGAGGTCGACGACGACGGGTCGCTGATCCGCATGCTCGGCACCGTGCTGGACGTGACCGACCGCCGCACCGCCGAGGAGCAGATGCGCCTGCTTCAGGCCGCCGTCGAGAACGCCGCCGACGCGGTGCTCATCACCGACGCCGCGGTCGATTCGCCGGGGCCGCGCATCGTCTACGCCAACGCGGCCTTTGAGGACGCCACCGGCTACACGGAGGACGAACTCATCGGCCAGACGCCGCGCCTGCTGCACGGCCCCGACACGCGCCGCCCGCCGCTCGACCGCATCCGCGACGCGATGGAGCGGTGGGAACCCGCCCGTGAAACGGTGCTCAACTACACCAAGGATGGCGTCCAATTCTGGAACGAGATCTACATCGCCCCGGTGCGCAACTCCCACGGCGAAGTGACCCACTGGGTCTCTATTCAGCGCGACGTCACCGAGCGGCGGATTATGCAGCGCACGCTGGAGGAAAACAAAGAGCGCTTCCAGGCCCTGGCCGAGGAGACGAGCGACGTAATCACGCGTCACGACTCGCGCGGCACGTTCCTGTACGTGTCCCCCGCCGTCGAGCATCTGCTGGGCTACACCCCATCCAACCTCCTCGGGCGGCGCTACCAGTCGCTCATCCACCCGGAGGATGCCGATGCCGTCCAGACCCAGCACGAAGCCACCGTCCAGGGCGAACACACTCAGTTTGAGTACCGGATCCAGCACGCAGCCGGCCACTACGTGTGGGTGGAAACGGCGGCGCGCGCAACCGGGCCCGAGGGCGAGCCCACCTCCATCATCGCGTCGACGCGGTCCATCAAGCAGCGGAAACGCATCCAGCGCGAGCTCCAACGCGAACGCAACCTTCTGCAGAATATCTTCGACACGAGCCCGGCTGCGATCCTCGTCTTCGATGCGCACGGCACGATCACCTTCGCCAATACACGGGCCGAGCAGGTCCTTGGCCGGTCTGTGGACAAAATCACCGGGCGGCCGTTCGACGACCCGGCTTTTGAGATCGAAACGGCAGAAGGCACGCCCCTGCCCGAGGACGAGCTCCCTTTTGCGCGGATTAAGGATGCGGGCCAGCCGGTGCAGAACGTAGAGCACACGATCCAGTGGCCCGATGGGACGCGGCGGTTGCTATCGGTGAACGGCGCCCCGTTGCGTGATGATGACGAGGCCCTCCTTGGAGCCGTGATCGTCATTGCTGATATCACAGAGCAGCGCGAAGCCGAGCGCGAACTCATCCGGGCGAAGGAGGTGGCAGAGGCGGCGCAGGCGGAGGCCGAGCAGATGAACCGCCTCAAGTCGGCCTTCCTCGCCAACATGAGCCACGAGATCCGCACCCCCCTCACTTCGATTATCGGCTTCTCCGAGGTGCTCGTCGATCTCGACCTCGACCCGCCCGCCGACCAGTTCACCGCCATGATCCACCGCGGCGGCAACCGCCTGTTGACCACCCTCAACTCCGTGCTCGACCTCTCCCAGCTCGAAGCCGGCGCCATGCAGCTCCACCCCGAGCCGGTCGCCGTCGGCCCGCTCGTGCGCGACGTCGCCAGCGGCTTCGCCCTGCGCGCCGAGGAGGCCGGCGTCGCCCTCCACGTCGATGTCGACGCGGACATCGGCGCATCCGAGCAGAACGCATCCGAGCAGAACGCATCCGTGCCGGATCGACCCGAGCAGAACGCATCCGAGCAGGACCGGCCTGAGCAGAACGCATCCGAGCAGGACCGGCCTGAGCAGAACGCATCGGCGCAGGACCGGCCTGAGCAGGACCGGCCTGAGCAGGACCGGCCTGAGCAGGGGACGTGGGCGCGGCTGGACCCGGCGGCGCTGGAGCGGATCGTGAGCAACCTGCTGAGCAACGCCATCAAGTTTACCGGGGAGGGGAACGCCTCGGGCGGGCAGGTCACCGTCGAGCTGGCGGCCGAGGCCGAGCGGCTGGTCTTGACCGTGGCGGATACGGGTGTGGGGATCGACCCGGCGTTTGTGCCGCGGCTCTTCGAGGCGTTTCAGCAGGAGTCGACCGGCGACGCGCGCAACTTCGAGGGCAGCGGGCTGGGGATGACCATCACCCGCGAGCTGGTCGAGCTGATGGGCGGCACCATCGCGGTCGACTCGGCCAAGGGCGAAGGCACCACCGTCACCGTCCGCCTCCCCCGGCACCTCAACGCGCTCAGCGACGGATCCTCGGAGCCGGTCTCTACGGCCGCTCCCGAGGCGTAATACCGATTCTGCGAAATGATTGTGCATGAAAGGAAGTCATTTAGCTCCGCTTCGCTTCGTGAACCTCGCAGCGCTCGGTTTCCAACTTGATTGGGACACGAGGCCACAGGCCGACTGACCGAAGGTAATCCAGAACAACCGCTTCAGCACCTGGATGCCCGATCGGGGTCGGGCATGACTTCCAAACGGAAGCACAAACGTATTCCAGGATGCACCGCTAATTCAGAGAGCTGGTATAAAAACTGTCCAGTAGCTAAAGCCCCCATTCAAGGGCTCGCCGCAGCAACCGCCCGGCGCACACTCACTGCATGATCACGAGCTGCTGACCCGGAAAGATGGTGGTGCCGCGGAGGCCGTTCCAGCGCTTGATGTCGCTGATGGACACGCCATAGCGCTGCGCGATGGCGCCGATGGTGTCGCCCCGGCGCACCCGGTGCACCACCTGCCCCGAGGTCGCGCCCATCGGGATGCGCAGGCGCTGGCCCACCCGGATGCGCGATCCCGACAGGCTGTTCTGCTGGCGGATGGCACGGATGGAGGTGCCGAACTGCTCGGCGATCTCGGAGAGCGTATCGCCCCGGCGCACCGTATAGCTCGTAGACGCCTCCTGCGGCTCCCCTGGCATAAGGCGCAACGTCTGCCCCACGTTGATGCGGCTGGACGCGAGCCCATTCCAGCGGCGCAGCTCCGCCGTGCGCACGCCGTAGCGATCAGCAATCTCCGAGAGCGTGTCGCCCCGGCGCACGGTGTACGTCACGGGCATTTCGGATGCAGACTCATCCTCGACTACTTCTTCTTCCTCGACAGCCGGTTCAGGCTCCGCGCCCGAAGCAGGCGTCGCGGCATCGGCCGTTGTTTCGAGACGCGCCTGCCGGACGGGCGGACCGGATTCCTCGTCGCTGGACGACGTCGTTTCGGCAGAGGCCAGTTGCACCTCCTGCAGCGGCTGGATGGGGTACGACGCCTCGTACTGCACGCGCATCGGACGCGCCTCGGCATCGACCGAGGCGAGGGCACTTTCGTAGTCGCCCACTGGAACGATGAGCTGCTGCCCGACGCGGATGAGGCTGTTGCGCAAGCCGTTCGTGCGCTGCAGCCGTCGCGTGCTCGTCCCGAAGCGCTCGGCAATCTCCGAGAGCGTATCTCCGCGCCGGACGCGATACGCCGTCACGGGGCGTTTCTTATCGTCCGGCAGTTGCGCGTACGTGCGGATGAACCGCTCGTACTGGCCCAGCGGCACGCGCAGGTAGTACTCCTCTTTCGTCGGCGGCAAGGTGGAGCGGCGGATCTCCGGATTGAGCGCGCGGATGATGCTGCGGTCCGTCCCCGCCAGCCTGGCAACCTCCCGCAGCGACAGCATTCCACTCTGCACCGGCACATAATCATACGCGTAAGCGGGAGCGGACGGCGCCGGGTCGAGCCCGTATTCCTCGGGGTTGGATGTGACAATCGCGGCGGCGATGTACATCGGCACGTAGCCGCGCGTTTCGCGGGGAAGATAATCGTATACATCCCAGTACGACGGATCCTCTTGCCCGCTGCGGCGGATGGCGCGTTTCACGCAGTACGCGCCGCAATTGTACCCGGCCAGCGCCAGATGCCAATCGCCGAACTGGTCATGCAGATCGCGCAGATGCCGGGCGGCGGCGCGGGTCGACTTTTCGGGATCGCGCCGCTCATCGACCCACCCGTCGATGGTCAGGTCGTAGCTGCGCGCGGTGCCGGCCATGAACTGCCACATGCCCACGGCGCTGGCCCAGCTGCGCGCCTGCGGGTTGAGGCCACTCTCAATCATGGCGAGATACTTGAGCTCATCGGGCACGCCTTCCTCTTCGAGGATGTGCTCGATCATGGGGAAGTACGTCTGCGCCCGCTTCATCCACGTGTTGACGTGCTTATCGGGCTGCTCCTGCAGGTATTCGATGCTCCGCTGGACGAGGCGGTTCGTCGTCATCGGGACCTCGGTGCCGGGACGGTCGCCCTGCACGGGGTCCATCACATCTTCGAGCAGCGGCTCATCGACGCGGTTGAGCGCATCGAACAGGCTGGCCCGGAAGGCGAAGATGTCACCGCGGGCCGTCTCCATTGTGTCGCGCTGGGCGTAGCCGTGGAAGCGGCGGTACTCAGCCATCAACCCGCGATGCACCGCACGAAACTCGGGATCGTTCACCAGATCGGGCGAGTTGTCGAGCAGCGTGACGAGCTCGGCCATGGCCTGGTTGAGCAGCGCCCGCTTCTGCCACACCCACTCGGCGGCGACGAGCCGCGCCTCCAGATCGTACAGATTGGCCACCCGCGGATCGAGGGACGCCTCTGCCGTATCGCGGGCGGGGGCGTCTGCTTGGGCCGTGGGGTTGGCTGCCGCCGGGGCGGACGCCGCCTCATCGGGCGCCGTGGCCGCGTCGAAGGTGCTACATCCGGCCAGCACAAGGGCGGCAATGAGCATAGGGGGGAACAGTCTGGCAAGGCGCATAAATATACGAATCGGGATGGAGCAGATCAGAAGGGTGCCAGCGGGGGACAACGCCCCGGATCGGCGCCGCCGGGACGCTTCAAAATATCCGAGGATTACCGTCGAAAAGCAAATAGCTCGCCAACGGCTCACCACGTCAGCTCACCACGTCATCGAGAAGCGAACGAAGCCGTTGTCGAAGCGCGAGGGCTCGTCCACCTTGAAGTTGGTGTCGCCGTCGGTATCGTACCCGATGCCAAGCACCACCAGCCCCCGCGTGCCAATCCGATAGCCGATGAGGCCCACGGCGCGGTAGTTGCTTGGCCCGAGGGTGAACCAGCGGCGCGTCCACTGGCGGGCGAGCGTCGTCGGGTCGTCCTCGCCGAGCTTGCGGCGGCCCGCCAGGTATTCGACGCCAACCATCGGCCACGGGCGGGGCGGCTCGTAGATCACGCGGGCCCTGGCGAAGCGGCGCGTCTCGCGGTAGTTGAGGTCCGCGTCGATCAGCGAGAGGTCGAAGTTGTCGCCGGTCTGCTGATCCCGGTACCGCTCGGCCCACAGCCAGAGCGCGGTGCGGACGCGCGCCCACGTCCGCAGCACGAACAGGCCGAGGCGCTGCTGGGTCTGCTCGGCCGTGTAGGCGCTGCGAACGGCGGGGCTGCGGCCGTCGCGGCGCAGGTGCGTCCGGTCCTGCAGCACGATGGCGCCCGCCGTGAAATAGCCGGGTGGGCTGAATTCGAGCAGCCCCCCCACGTAGTGCACCGTTTCGGCCTCCAGATAGCGCTCCGCGGGCTCGGTCTTCGACGCGTACAGCGCCCGCCGCTCCGGCTGGAATCCGGCGACGACTTCGGCGCGCAGATGGTGGACGACCGGCGTCGCGCCCTCGATGGTCAGCAGATACGGCTTCCGCCGGTAGTCGCGGTCGAACGCTTCTTCCTGGGCGCCGAGCTGGTTGAAAATCAGATTGTTGTAGAGGTCCTGAAAGACGATCCCGGCACGCAGGCGCCCGTCGGGGCCGCTGCCCACTTCGTAGTAGAGCGTCAGATCCAGATCGGGCTTGTACTCGCTGAAGGTGTGCTTCACCCCGATGGCGTGGTTCGGGCGGAAGGCCCACCGGTAGCCCAGTTCCACGAACGAGCGCTGCTGCGCGTGCGGGTCCTGCTGCATCCGCGCATCGATGCGGAAGTCGTGCCGAGATTCGATTGCAACAGTGGCTTTTACTTCGGAGACGATGGCCCACCGGGCCCGCGAGATGCTCCCGGCCCGCAGGCGGAAACCGTCCGGGCTTCGCGTCCACGCGTAATCCTCCACCGGCGAAAACCGGTACGCCATCAGATCCAGCCGGTACTCCCGGTCGGTGAGGGGCGTGAGGTGGCGGAAGGCGCCCCGGTCGTAACGTCGCCCACCGAGGGCGTGGGAGCGGTCGAGCAGGTGGATGCGCTTATCGGCGGCCCACCCCATCAGGGACACGTGCGGCGCCTGGGCGCGAACGTCTCCGCCCATCAGCACGCCGAGGAGTAGCAGCACGAGCCCCCACCCTCGCCCCCCCACTGTACTGTGCTTGCTGTATCGCGCGTGGCGGCGCGCGGTGCCGGATGGATGGATCACAAATCGGACGAGGTGGAGGGTGAAGGGGGACGGAAATCAGTCCTGCACGGCGGCGAGGGCCTGCTCCGGATCGAGGTGGTAGAAGTGATTCGTGGGGCCGTGCCCGCGGCCGATGGGCAGCGCGTGCCGGATGGCCTGCGTGACGTACCGCTTGGCCCGCTCGATGGCCTCGGCCAGCCCGTGGCCCTTCGCCAGATTCGCCGCGATGGCCGAGGCGTAGGTGCAGCCCGTGCCGTGCGTGTTTTTCGTATCGACCCGCGGCGCCGCAACCGTCCGCATCGCCGACCCATCGAAGTACACATCCACGGCCTCGGCCTGATCGTCGAGGTGGCCGCCTTTGACGACGACGGCGTCGGGGCCCATCTCGAAGATCGTCTCCGCAGCGGCCTTGGCGTCGTCGAGCGTGAGCACGGTCCGATCGGCCAGCAGCTCGGCCTCGTGTGTGTTGGGCGTCACCACCGTCGCCAGCGGGATGAGGCGCATGCGCAGCGTGCCGATCGCCTCGTCGGCCAGCAGCTTGAAGCCGCTCTTCGACATCATCACCGGGTCGACGACGAGCGGCATCAGCCCGTGCGCCTCGATCTTGTTCGCGACGACCTCGATGATGGCCGACGACGCCAGCATGCCCGTCTTGGCCGCGGCGATGTCGAAGTCCTCGGCCACGGCGTCGACCTGCGCAGCGATGAGCCGCTCGGGCAGGTCGAACGACATGGTCACGGCCTCGGTATTCTGCGCGGTGACGGCGGTAAGCACCGAGGCGGCAAACACGCCGTTCGCCTCCATCGACTTGATGTCGGCCTGAATGCCGGCGCCGCCGCCGGAGTCGCTGCCGGCCAGGGTGAGCGCGATGGGTTTGGTGGACATGGGTGGGGTGGATTCGGATGCGAGGGATGCAGGTGTGATGGATGCGCAGCAAAAAGCGGACCGGGGCGGCCGCCCGATGCGAAGCGATCAGGCCGGCGCGGCGAGGGCGCGCAGATACGCCCGCGCAGCCGCAGACGGCGCCTCGGCGTCCATGATGCCGGAGAGCACCGCCACGCCATAGGCGCCCACCGACCGGCACTGCGGCACGCGCTCGGGGGTGATGCCGCCCAGCGCCAGCGTAGGCACCGGACGCGCCGCCTCGCAGAACGTTTCGAGCACCGTCGTGCCCATGCCGGGATGATCCGGCTTGCTGGAGGTGGGAAAGACCGGGCTGAAGAAGAAATAGTCGGGCGCGTCGACGCGGTCGCTCTGCGTATCAATCAGATCGTGTGCCGAATAGCCCACCAGCGCGTCGGCCCCCAGCCGCGCTCGCGCCTGCTGCACCGACGGGCCTCGCTGGCCCACGTGAAGGCCGGCCTCCAGATCGGCTGCCACGCCGACGTGCGCGTTCACCGAAATCGCCACCGAGGCGTCAACCGCGCGGAGGCGGTCGGCCAGCGCATCGGCGGCGCGGGCGAAGCGGTCGCGCCGGGCGCGGTGATCCCGCAGATGGACCCACTGCACCCCGGCGCGCACGGCCGACACGACGCGATCGACGCGGTCGGGCGCGGTGAATCCGTCGGCGATGAGGGCAAGCCGGGCGGGCAGCATGGGCATGCGGGGGAGAGAGCGAGTGGATCAGGAGCCGACGCGGCCGTCGGCGGGCGAGGAGGCCTCGGCGTAGAGGCGGCGCGGGATCCGTCCGGCCCGGTGCGCCAGGCGTCCGGCTGTCACGGCGTGGCGCATGGCGCGGGCCATCGCCACCGGGTGCTGCGCCTGCGCGATGGCCGTGTTGAGCAGCACCCCATCGTAGCCCAGCTCCATGGCGAGCGTCGCATCGCTGGCCGTGCCGATGCCGGCGTCCACGATCAGCGGCGTATCGTCGATCACCTCGCGGATGAGGCGCAGGTTGTACGGATTGACGAGGCCCATCCCGCTGCCGATGGGCGAGGCCAAGGGCATCACCGCAGCGCAGCCCATATCGGCCAGCTTCTGGCACGTGATCGGATCGTCGTTGGCGTACGCCAGCACCGTGAAGCCGTCGTCGATGAGCTGCTTGGCCGCCTTCAGCAGCTGTTCCACATCGGGCATCAGCGTCTCGTCGTCCCCGATGACTTCGAGCTTGATGAGAGTGGTATCGAGCGCTTCGCGCGCCAACTGGGCGACGAGCACGGCTTCCTTCGCCGTGTAGCAGCCCGCCGTGTTCGGCAGCACCGTATAGCCGCCCTGCTGGACGAGGTCGAGGTGGCTCTCCGGCGCCGGATTTTGGATGTTGACGCGCCGGATGGCCACCGTCACCATCTCCGTGCCGGAGGCCTCCAGCGCCTCCAGCATCACCTGCGGATTCGGGTACCGGCTCGTGCCGAGGATCAGCCGCGAATCAAACGTGCGGTCGCCAATCACCAGCGGCTCCTCAGCGACCGCTTCCTTTGCTCCGTTCTGTGCAATCGATTCAGCCATTCGGGCATCCAATCGTAAATCCAAAATCGAAAATGGAGCGCGGGGAGCGAATAGCGCGGGTGTAAAAAGCTCGTGCCAGCCACCGGACACGTTTGGGATCCCCCTCGGCGTGGCCCCACAACCGCTCCCTGGTATGTCATTTATATAGGTCAACGAAAGAACGTTAACGCGCCCTCCGAAAAACCATTCCAAGCGTGTCATCCCGAGCCTGACGAGGGATCTCTCCGTTTGCAATACAGCCGTTCACAAAGAGATTCTTCGTCAGGCTCAGAATGACAGCGCGTGGGAGCGGTTTCGGGGCCATGTGCTCAATACGGTCCGGTAGCTAAGGGCTCGTGCCCATACCTTCGCCCTATTCCCCACTCTTTACTCACCACTCGCCGTCTTTATCCGCCCTGCTGGGCCTGGACGATCTCCACGGTGTCGCCGTCGTTCAGTATTACCTCGCTCCAATCCGCGCGTGGGATGACGACTTCGTTGACGGCGATGGCCGTGCCGGTCGCGTGCACCGGATCGAGATCGAGGCGGCGCATCAGTTCGGTCAGCTCGTAATCGGCGGGAACATCGCGCTCCTCGCCATTGACCGTGATCGTCTGCGTCGGGGTCGATGCGTTCATGATGCAGATGGAGTGTGCGGGGCTGTCCGAAAGCGCTGGGGAGAAAACGGCTCCAGCCACGAGGAGGTTTCTCCGGTGCGGATGAGCCGGGCGACCTCCTGGGCGGTGACGGGCGTCAGCAAAACGCCGTGGCGGTAGTGGCCCGTGGCGTACACGATGCCGGGCGCCGCGCGGCCGATCACCGGCGCATGGTCACGGCTCGCCGGGCGAAGGCCTGCCCACGTATCGGCCAGCTCCAGATCGTAGATGCCGGGCACCACCTCCCATGCCCCTTCGAGCAGATCGTACAGCCCGCCGGCGGTGACCGACGTGTCGAAGCCCATCTCCTCGCTCGTCGCCCCGATCAGCAGCCGCCCATCGCTTTTGGGCGCCAGATACGCATCGGGCCCGCGGATGACGTGCTGCAGGTCGAACGGCAGCGCCATCTGCAACTCCATCATCTGACCTTTGACGGGCCGCACGGACGGGCGCACCGCCTCCGGCAACCCGTCGATTTCGCGCGACCATACCCCGGCGGCAAGCACGACCTCGGCCCCCTCGACGCGCTCGCCCGATGCGGTGATCACGGCGGGGCGCTCGTCGTCGGGATCGACGGCGGCGACCGGCGTGTGCTCGTGCAGCGTGCCGCCCGCGTCCACGAACGCCGTGCGCAGCGCCTCCAGGAGCCGCCGGTTGTCGACCTGATGATCGGATGGCGCGCAGATGGCCGCCGAGAGCCGCGGCGCCACGAACGGCTCGATTGCGCGCGCCTCGTCGCCCGTCAGCCAGTCGACATCCAGCCCCTGCTCGCGCTGAAATTCGTACAATCGGCGGAGAGCCTGGGCGCTGTCGCGGTCGTCGGCCACGATGAGGGTGCCCTCGTCACGATAGTCGATCGGTTGGCCCGTTGCGTCTTCCAGCTCCCGGGCGAAGTCGGGCCAGCGAGCAAGGCTTTCGCGGTTCAGCTCGTACAGCTCCAGCTCCTCGAAGCCGATCTCGGCGTCGGGGGCCAGCATGCCGGCGGCGAGCCACGAGGTGCCACGCCCGGCGCGGTCGCGTTCGAACAGCGTCACCGGCGTGCCCTGCCGTGCCAGCATCCAGCCCGTTGCCAGCCCAATGGCCCCACCGCCCACGATAAGTACCGATGCGTCACTTCGCTCCATAGGTCCGCCTGTTTTATTCCATAATGTCTCTGTTCCATCGATGTCGCCATGTCCCCCGCTCACACCAGCGCCCAGCGCCGCGCCAGCTCCAGCACCTTCGGCAGCGGCTCCTGCCAGAGCCACGCCGCCTTCAGCCAGAAGCCGGGCACGACCTCGGAGCGATACGCGTCGTCCTCGGGCTGTGCCAGTCGATACTGACCGGCCTCGGTCAGCCGATACAGCTCCACCTGCTCGCGCTTCGGATCGATGAGCCAGTACTCGGGCATGCCGCCAGCCTCGTATTCGTAAAACGTCTCACCTCGGTCAAGCGGTCCGCGGCCGTTCTCCAGCTTCATCTGAAGGGGGCTGGCCGCACAACGCCGAGATCCTCAGCTTCTACCAGCAAACTGAGGGCGGCAGTCAGAAAACGAACGATGTCTTGATGGCGATCTGATGCTGAACTCATAACGATAACTTCCCAATCTACCCATTCGGCGCGGACGTCCTCATCGGCCCATTCGAGAAATTCCTCGTACGAGAGCGGCTGCTTCGGCGGCGCGCACCGGTTGGATTGGGGCACCGGAGACTCGGCCATGGCACGTTATGCGGAACATGATCGGGGGATGCGCGCAGGCGTAACGGAGAACACCACGCTCATGTGCCCGCTGTTGTGATCATGCCTGATGCCGATGTCCTCATCGCCGGAGCCGGACTCGCCGGCGCCTCCGCCGCCCTCCGCCTCAGCGCCGACCATGACGTCCTCCTGGTCGAAGCCGATCGGCCCGCGGCGGGAGCGTCCGGCGCGGCGGCTGGGCTCGTCAATCCGCTGATGGGCCGCAAAGCAAAAGCCGTGTGGCGCCTGCCCGACGCCCTCGATGCATTTTACGACACGCTGGACGTTGCCGACGCCTCGGACCTGTTCGACGACGGCGGACTGCTGCGCCCCGCCGTCGAAGAAAAACAGGTGCGCTTTTTCCACGATGCGCTCGATCGCACGCCCAGCGTGGCTGAGTGGTGGCCGGAGGCGAAGGTGCGCGAGCGCTTCCCTGCCGTGCAGACCACCGGCGGCGCCCTCTGGATTCCATGCGGCGGCGCCATCGCCGTCCCGCCGTTCGTCGAAGCCATGATCGATGCCGCTCGCACCCGCGGCGCGACGGTGCAGACCGGCACCCGCGTCACCGATTGGTCCGAAACCGGCGACCACGCGACCGTTGAGATTACCTGCGACGACGGATCGACCGAGCGCTTCACCACCCACCACCTGATTCTCGCGCTCGGCTACGGCTATACCGATCACGCCGAGCTCGCTGCCCTGGGTTTGCACAGCGTCAAGGGGCAAACGGTGCGCGTCCGCTGCGCCGAGGCCATCGGCCCGCTCCGCCCGATGTCGGGCCGCGGCTACGTCGTCCCCGACGCGTCCGCGCCCAACACGCTGATTCTCGGCAGCTCGTACGTGCACGACTTCGACGACGTCGAACCCTCTGACGAATCGACCGAGTACATCGTCGACAAAACGGCGACCATGCTGCCCGCCGTGCGCTCGGCCGAGGTGCTGGGCGCCGTCGCCGGAGTGCGCGTCTACGCCGATCAGTCGAACCTCCCCATCGTGGGTCCGCTGCCGGGGCGCACGCGCATCTGGGCGTTTACCGCACTCGGCTCGAAAGGGCTCTTGACGGCCCCGCTAATTGCGCGCGAGCTGCCCGGCTTCCTCGCCGACCCGTCCACGATCCCAACTGCACTCCGCTTTTCGGCGCCTTCGGACTGACGCAGCCCGCCCAGCACCAGTCATTGTGTCAATCCACCGTCTTGCTTTTGACGTCATTCCCGACTCTGATCGGGACACGAGCTCGTGTCCTGTTCTACTGGCGTGAGTCACCTACGGCTCGTCTCACGGGAATGACGGGCGCTTTTTGGGCTGGCGCAGCGCCCCTCCTCCCTCCGTGGTGCCTCCGAGGGAGCGTGGAATGGATTTGATGCGCTTGCCCTGCTCGAGCACTTGAAATGCTGCGCTGCAGCCCCCACATTATCTTCAGATGCAGATTCATCGAATCACACATTTCAGGATTTGGACGGATTGCTCTTACTCATGCGCTCTGTCGCTGCGACCCTCCTCTCAGTTGCCTTCGTCGTCGTGATGATCAGCGGGTGCTCGGGCCCCGAGCCCGTCAGTACCTCGTACGATGACAAGGCCGACCGGACCGCGTATCAGACGAAACCTATTCACCTCGGGCGGTACTCCACGGGCGGCCTTAGCAGCGGCAAATCGGTCCGCCTGATCGGAGCGGCGATCTGCCGCGGGGCCGCGTGCACACCGCAGCAAGCCTATCTGATCTTCTCCGTCCGCGATGAGACCAACGCGGGGAGCGACCTTTTTATGGGCGACCGCAGCCTCTCCCTCCAAATCAACGGCGAGCGCTTTGCATGGGCGAACGACCCGCTCTGGGAATCGGCGAAAGACACCAGCATCGACGGCGAGGTGACGCGGCTGCCGCTCACGGTGAAGCAACTCTCCCGCATCGCCCGGGCTGACCGCGTGCAGGGGACCCTCGGCTCGATGCGGTTCAACCTGTCCTACCAGCAGCGCGAGCCGCTGCGCCTGCTCGTCGACCGGCTTAGCCAAGATCCGCCCGCCTGATTGTCAGGCCCCGCCCGCGTGGGATATAATTTTACACAGCAATCATCGCAACCCACATGGTGAAGCCCTCGATTTTTTCGTAGCTTATGTGGTGATACGACTGGATGCACTCCGAAATTCATTTCCAAGAGGATACCTGCTATGGCTGAAGTGACGACGCGCACAGCTGAGCTCTTAGGCGACGAGGCCGAGTACTTACTGGACCACGAATGCACCACGATTCCGAAGGGGCAGTTGCA
>CAYUVF010000022.1:0-60018 GCA_964448045.1 uncultured Rhodothermales bacterium | reverse complement strand
TACATCGGCTTCTCGGGCCGGCATGGTATGCGCCTCGCTGGGAACTGATCAAGCGGGTAGCGCAGTGGAGAGACGAAGACAGCGTACAACCCAAACAACCCGCCTCAGCGCTGAGGCGGGTTGTACAGTGGCGTGGGAGGGAGTCGAACCCTCGACCTCCGGGTTATGAATCCGACGCTCTTACCAGCTGAGCTACCACGCCTGATCGGATTTCACAATCATATCTAATGCTTCGCACCGTGTTCTTTGTTTCCGTGCCGACCGTGAAGAAGGCATGGACGCCCCGCCTCGTTCTTCGTCCTGTTCTTAATGTAGGCTTGATGGAGCCCGTCGGCAGCCGCGCTTGGTCTTTTGTACCTTGCCGAAAATAATCAGTCGCGTCAGGCAAGCAGGCAAAGATGATGAGTTGGCGAAGTTGGGGTGCAGTGCTCTTGTGGGTGATGATGCTGGCCGGCATGGGGCCTGACGTCGCTGCGCAGACTGACGAAGAAGATGTGCTGCGCTCCGGGCCGATGGTGGGCTACGGCACGCATCGGGAGGCGGCTCTGTGGCTGCAGACGACCCGCCCCGCCGACGTGCAGATCCGCTACTGGAGCGTCATAGATTCTTCGGCCGCCGCGGCAGATCCGGCCATCCTCTTCGACCCCGACACGCTGCTGACGCCCGTGCATCGCACGACGGCCGAGGGCGATCATATCGCGCAGTTCACCATCTCGGACCTCGAACCGGGCAACACCTACACCTATCGTGTCTTCATCAATGGGCAGCAAGTGGACCGGGCCTATCCGCTCCGCTTCCAAACGCAGCCGCTCTGGCAGTGGCGCACCGATCCGCCGTCGTTTACCGTCGCGGTCGGCTCGTGTGCCTACATCAACCAGCCGATGTACGACCGGCCTGGCGACCCGTACGGGGGCGACTATCAGATCTTTAAACATCTCGCCGCTCAGGATCCCGATCTGATGCTGTGGATGGGGGACAATGTCTACTACCGGGAAGTCGACTGGGAGGCGCCCACCACGATGGCGATGCGCTACGCGCACACCCGCGCCACGCCCGAGATGCAGCCGCTGTTCGGCCACACGCACCACTACGCCACGTGGGACGACCACGATTACGGGCCGAACAACGCGAACCGCTCCTACGCGCAAAAAGAGGCCGCGCTCCACATCTTCAAACGCTACTGGGCGAACCCGACGTACGGGCGCCCCGACGTGCCCGGCGTATTCGGGCAGTTCAGCTGGAACGACATCGACTTCTTCCTGCTGGATGATCGCTACCATCGCACGCCCAACAGCGCCCCGCAGGCGGCGAGCAGAACCATGTGGGGCGAGGCGCAGCTCGATTGGCTGATCGATGCGCTCACGACGAGCCGCGCGCCCTTCAAGATCGTCGTCAACGGCGGGCAGATCCTCAACCCGACGCGCCGCGCCGAAACGCTCGCCCGCTTCCCCACCGACCGCAAGCGACTGCTGAACGCCCTCATCGAGCGCGAGATTGAGGGCGTGCTGTTCCTCTCCGGCGACCGCCACTTCACTGCCCTGTCGCGCCACACGCCCGACGGGTTTTACCCGCTCTACGAGTTCACCAACTCACCGCTCACCGCCGGCGCGTACAACCCGACGGACGAAGACGACCCCTATCGGCTGGACGAGACGCTCGTTCCCGAGCGCAACTTCGGGTTGCTCACCGTCTCCGGCCCGCGCACCGATCGGGAGCTGACGATCCGCGTGGTCGACAAAGACGGCAACGAGGAGTGGACGCGTACCATCCGCGCCCGCGATTTACGCATGCCGGGGAAATAAGCGGCCGGCCGTTCGTATCCATCTGCGAATATCCATCCGCACGGTTCACCCTCACTGATCTGCGCCCATCATGGCTTGGAGCGACGTCATCAATCAAGAGCGCGTCACGACCGTGCTGCGGCGGGCCGTAGCGCAGGAGCGCATCGCGCACGCCTACCTCTTCCACGGGCCGCACGGCGTGGGCAAGCGCGCCGTGGCCGTCGAACTGGCGAAGACGCTGCAGTGCACCGCCGAGGACGACACGGCCTGCGGGACATGCCGCCCCTGTACCAAAGTCGATCGGATGGTCCATCCGGATGTCCACATTCTTTTCCCGTATCCGAAAGGCACCGACGAGGACGACCTCGCCAAGCGGATTCAGCGCCTCGGGGAGAACCCGTACGCAGCGATTGATTTCGTGCGGCGCCCGTCGCTCTCCGATCCCACCGAGACCTCCAACAAGCAGGTGATGTATCACATCGAGCGGGTGCACGAGGACCTGATTCGGCCGATGAGCTACAAGCCACTCGAAGGCGCGTTCAAAGTCGCGCTCGTGACCGACGCCGAGCAGATGAATGAGTCGGCAGCCAACGCTTTTTTGAAGCTGCTGGAGGAGCCGCCGCCCCGCACCGTGTTTATCCTGACGACGAGCCGCCCCGATCAGCTCTTGCCCACGATTATCTCGCGCTGCCAGCGGCTCCGCTTTGATCCGCTTGTGCCCGAGTCGGTCGAGCAGGCGCTGGTCGAGCGGGAAGGCGTCGACCCCGATCGTGCCGCCATGCTCGCCCGCATGGCTGATGGTTCGTACGGCTACGCCCTCAGCCTCACGCACAACGAGCACCTGATGACGAGCCGCGCCCTCGTGCTCGATTACATCCGCGCGGCCTTCACGCAAGACGTGGACGCACTGAGCGAGCAGATTGACACCATCGAGAAGATGGGCCGCGAGCGCGTCAAAGGCGTGCTTCGCCTGATGCTCCGCTGGATCCGCGATCTGATGCTGTACCGTGCGATGGGGGCCGAGGCGCCCATCGTCAATGTCGATCAGCGGGAAGCAGTTGCTCGCTTCTGCAACAACCTGCCGGGGGCCGATCTGGAGGCGATGATCGGCCTCGTCGAGCAGGCGATCGAGCTGGTGGGACGCAACGTGCGCATTGGGCTGACGCTGACGGTGCTGGCGCAGCGCCTCGGCCGGGTGATGCGCGGCCGTCCGGCGGATGAGCTCTACGTGCCGCTGCCCGAGGCCGGGCTGCCGGCAGCACACTTGTCATGAAAAGCACATGCTGAGTCGCTGAAGGGGGAACTCAGCAGCCCCTCGCACCGGTTGAAGTCGACCGCCATTGGCTGTGCCGCTTGGCCGGCCGCTCCTCTCATTTTTACTCTCATCAATCCGATAGCGTCATGATCCGATGGGTGTCCCGAGGTATCCTTTCGCTGTTGCTCCTCACCCTCGTTGCCGGGCCGATGCGCGCCGCAGCCCAGCCGGCCGATTCGCTGCAACAGGCGCTGCAAACGTCCGACGAGCTGCGCACGAGCGGCCAGTTCGAGTCCGCGATGGAGCGGTTGCAAGCTTTGAACAAGGTGCATCCCGACAACGCCGAGGTGCTCTGGCGGCTGGCCCGCACGAAAGTGGACATCGGCGAGCAGGTGGCCGAGTCGAATGAGGATCGCATGGAGCGGCTCTATCAGGAAGCTCTCGCGGATGCCAACCGAGCTACCACGGTCGATTCGAGTAACGCAAACGCGCACCTGTCCGTCGCCATCGCGGCGGGGCGCGTCGGCCTGATCTCGGGCACGCGCGAGAAGGTCCGCCAGTCGCGTACGGTCAAAGACCATGTCGACCGCGCTATCGAACTGGACTCATCGCTTGCAGCAGCATACCACGTGCGCGGGCGCTGGAATCACGAGGTCGCCAGCCTCGGCTTTTTCTCGCGCTCGATCGTCAAGATCGTCTACGGCGGCCTGCCAGATGCGTCCTACGAGGCCGCGGTCGAAAACTTTCAGCGGTCGCTGGAACTGGATGAGCGGGTGATCGATCATCTCGAAATCGCGCGGACGTACATCGAAAAGGACCAGGAAGAGGAGGCGCGCCAGCACCTGCAGACCGCGCTCGACCTGCCCAATCAGGATCCGGACGATCCGCAGTACAAGGAGGAGGCGCGCGAGCTGCTGGAGGACATCAGCTGATATCCGTCATCCGTACTCCACTGCGCCCGCTTTCTGACTCCCCCATCTGTTTGAATGCCGTATTCTGCCGAGATTAGCCGCGAATCCCCCACGGCCTTTCTCTTTTTGCTGGACCAGTCGGCGTCGATGCAGGATCCGTTCGGCGGTGCCGAGCAGAAAGGCGACGCCGCGCCAAGCAAAGCCCGCGTGCTGGCCGATACGGTGAACCGGCTGCTGCAAAACCTCGTCCTGCGCTGCGCCAAAGAGGACGGCGTGCGCGATTATTTTTACCTCGGCGTGGTCGGCTACGGTGAGCGCGTGCAGCCGCTCATCGAACCGGCGGAGGGCTTCGAGCAGGAGAGTGGTCTGATCCCGATCAGCCACCTCGCCGAGCGTCCAAAGCGGATGGAGGAGCGCGTCAAGACGGTGCGCGATGGCGACGGCGCCGAGCGCGAGCAGCGCGTCAAATTCCCCGTCTGGTTCGATCCGCACGCGAAAAATGGCACGCCGATGTGCCAGGCACTCGATCAGGGTGCGCAGATGGTGCGCCAGTGGATCGACCACCACCCGCGCGGGTTTCCGCCGGTGGTGCTCAACGTCACCGACGGCGAGGCCACCGATGGCGATCCGCTGCGCTACGCTCAACAGCTCCGCTCCTTCGCCACCGACGACGGCGAGGTGCTGCTGTTCAACATCCACCTGTCCGATTCCGAGGCCCCGGCCGTCGAGCTGCCATCGAGCCGGCAGGAGCTGCCCCGCGACGCCGACTACGCCGAGGTGCTCTACGAGATGTCGAGCGAGCTGCCCTTCACGATGCGCTCGGCCGCCGAGCAGGAGGGCTACTCGGTCGATCTCGACACACGCGGCTTCGTCTTCAACGCCGATCCGGTCGCGCTCGTGCGGTTCCTCGAAGTAGGCACGCGTCCGAGCAACCTCCGATAGCAATGGCTCCCGACGACGCTCCGTCGCATGCGCTGGTCACCCACCGCGCCTTCTGGGTGCCCAAGCGTGGGCAGGCCGAGGCCGACTATGAGGATGCCTACGGATGCTCCGCCAGCGGCATGCTGCCCTGCCGCGCCGCCGTCGCCGATGGCGCCACCGAATCTGCCTTCGCCCGCCGATGGGCGCGCACGCTCGTCAGCGGATTCGTCGATGACGCCGCCACCGATCCGGAGGCGTTCCGCGCCAAGCTGCCGGGGTGGCAGGCCGTCTGGATCGAATCGGTAGAGCAGCGCACGCGCCGCCTGCCGTGGTACGCCGAGCAGAAGGCCGAGGAGGGCGCCTTCGCCACGCTGCTCGGCCTCGAAATCCAGCCGGAGGGCCGCTGGCAGGCGCTGGCCGTGGGCGACTGCTGCCTGTTTCAGGTGCGCGACGACGCCCTGATCGCGCAGTGGCCCATCGACGCGCCCAACGCCTTCACGAACCGGCCCGGACTGGTGCCGAGCCGCAGCGGATACACCGGCCCGGATCCGCTCGTCGAAACGGGTTCGTGGCTGGCGCGCGACCGCTTCGTGCTCGCCACCGACGCCACCGCCGCCTGGCTGATGCGCACCGGCGTGGCCGATGTGCTTCGCACCGACGCCGAGGCCTTCCGCGATCGCGTCCGCACCGCCCGCGCCGAGGGCCTCCTGCGCAACGATGATGTGACGCTCCTCGAACTGCGCATCCTCACCTGATGCGTGCCGTACCGCCCCTCGCCGCTCGACGACGCACCGATTCGCTCCCGCATGCCCGGCTACCCGACGCCCAGCGATTATCAGGAAGCGGTTCAGTTTCCGGAGACGGCCTTCCGCGATGCCGATCTGCAGGCCGCACGCCCGGCTGAAAATATGCTCGGCCTGCCCCAGCCCATCACGGGCAACTTCGCCGCCATCTTCCCGATGACCGAGCCGACCGGCCGCCGGTGGGCCGCCAAGTGCTTTTTGACGGATGTGCCCGATCAGCGGGCGCGCTACCGGGCGATTGCGCGCCATCTGGACGGGGCTGATCTGCCGTACACCGTCGCGTTCGACTATCAGGCAGACGGCATCCGGGTGGAGGGGACGGCGTATCCGCTGCTCAAGATGGAGTGGGTCGACGGCGTGCCGATCAACCGGTTCGTCGCGGAGCATCTGGATCAGCCGGAGGCGTTGGCGGCGTGGGCCGAGGCGTGGGCCGACCTGATGGCCGATCTGGCCGAGGCCGAGGTCGCGCACGGCGACTTGCAGCATGGCAACATTCTCGTCGCCGGCACACCGGAAGCGCCGCAGATCCGCCTCGTCGATTACGACACGATGTACGTTCCGGCGCTCGATGGGCGCACCAGCGCGGAGGTCGGCCACCGCAACTTCCAGCACCCCGACCGCACCGAGCGCGACTTCGGCCTGCACGTCGACCGCTTCGCCGGGCTCGTCATCTACACCGCGCTGCAGGCGTGCATCCACCGACCGGAGCTGTGGGAGCGGTTCGACACCGGCGAGAACCTGCTCTTTCGCTCGGCAGATTTCTACGATCCCGGCGCGTCGGTGCTGTTCGACGCGCTGGCAGACACCGAAGCGCTGGCACCGCTCGCCGATGCGCTGCAGACGGCCTGCTACGTCGAGCCCGAGGACGTGCCGCCGCTGTCCGACGTGCACGCTGGTGATGGCTTCGACCGCGCCGCCGTGCAGGCTGGGGCGCGTCGCTCGCGCCGCGATCGGGCCGGGCGCGAAGGGTGGGCGCGGTGGTTTGCGCCGGGGGTGGCGAGTCTTGCAGTGGCGAGTGCGGCCATCGGTTGGGCGGTGAGCGGCTGGGTCGCGCTCGGGGTGCTGGGGCTGGGTCTCGGGCTGGCGGGCGGCGGGGCGTGGCGGTGCTATCGGCGGGTGCCGGTGGTGCGGCGGCGCCGGCGGCTGGAGCGGGAGATCGAGCATTTTACCGCCGTCATTCGGAGCCTGGAGCGGCAGATCAAATCGCTGCGAGCGAAGCGGAAAGAGGTCCTCGGCTCGGTGGAGGAGCGGCGCGCCCGGCGGCTGGAGGAGGTGCAGGAGGACGCCATCTACGACCGCCTCAAGCACCACTTCATCGGCGAAGTCGGCGGTGTCGAAGGCATCACCCACAAGCACGTCATCCGCCTCAAAGCGGACGACATCCGCACCGCGTACGAGGCCTCGCCCGAGCGGCTCAAGGAAGTCCGGCAGATTGGCGACACGGGCCGCGCGCGCATCGCGATGTGGCGAGCGGGGCTCGTCGCGCAGTACGAAGACGAGATTCCCGACACGCTCTCGCCCGCCGAGGAGCGGCGCATTCAACGGTACGTGGAGCATCGCATCGACGACCTCGACGACGAAATTGCCCGCGCGAAGGCCAAGATTCAGGTGCAGGACGAGGAGCGGGTGCGCATCCGTGAGCGCCGCGCAGAGGTGCCGTCGCTGTCGTTCGGGCGGTATCTGCGGTACCTGCTGCGGCTGGATACGCTGCCGGCGCCAGCGAAAGCGTCGCCGCCCGACGAATCGGGCGAAGGCGAACGGCCCGAGCGCGATCCGGCGCCGGTGCCCGAGCCCCTTAGCGAGGATCAGCCGTGGTGGCGGCAGGCGGGGTGAGCGTCAGTCGAGCAGTTCGTCGAGGTCCTCATCGGTGATCTCGGAGCGCTTCTCGGGCGTCTCGCGAATCAGCGCGAGGATGGCCTGATGGGGGACGATCAAGTAATCAGTGTCCTCGTAGCGCAGCTCAATGGCCTTTTCGCGCAGGAAAAATGCAAAGTCGCCCGGCTCGGCCTGGAGCGGGAGATAGCGAACGGGGGCATCTTCCTTCCAGGTTTCGCTTTCCGAGTAGTCGGGGTTGGAGGTCAGGTAGCCTGGCCCTGTTTTCGCGACACGCCCGCTGCGTACGTTGCCCTGCTCGGTCACACTCGCAGGTAGGACGAGCCCGGAGTCGGTTTTTTGCTCCCCGGCCTGCGGTTCGATCAACACGCGGTCGCCAACGACGATCAGTTCGCTCATTCCAGTCAACGGTTCGATGGGGCGATGAGACAGTCCGTATCAAGTGCAGACTCCCGTAACGAGCCATGCCGAAGCGAGTTCGGGGCGTGCGACGGAGATAGCACAAAGAAAAAGCGCACGGCTCTCGAGTCGAGCACGTGCGCTTTCTCTAAGGGATCTCGTAGGCCGGTCCCGCGCCCACGTCAGGAGGTACAAAAGGAATGCCGATTGGGCAGAGATTAAACGATCTGAAAGACGGTGTATACAATCAGACTCACAACCCCGGCGCCAATCGTCATCATTCGAATGGCTCGATCAACAGGGTTTTTCATGATGGGTGGGCGTCCGTGATGATGGGAACGCATTGCAACCTAAAACAACGGCAAAAATGCTCCACTTGCAAGTATCTTTTTCCGATGGCTCTGCGGCGCTTACAAGACCGATGCTCAAGCATTGCTTGAGATAGCGATCCGTGCACCGATGGCCCGCTACCGGGCCGATCTGACTTTAATCAGAGCAAACTTCTTGCCGAAAGCGCTTTTCACCACTCGTATTCTTCCTTCGTCACGTCCATATCGACCGGTACCGGATAGTTGGCCGTGAAGCAGGCATTGCAGTAGCCGAGCCCCTCGGGGTGGGCTTCGTTGACGGCCTGCATGAGCCCTTCGACAGAGAGATAGGCCAGGGAGTCGACGCCCAGCCACTCGCCGATGGCCTCGACGTCGTCAAACTGATTCGCCAGCAGCTCATCCCGATCCGGGAAGTCCATTCCGTAAAAGCACGGGCTGATGACCGGCGGCGACGCGATGCGGAAGTGTACCGACTTGGCACCCGACTCGCGGAGCATGTCCACCAGATAGCGCGCCGTCGTCCCGCGCACAATCGAGTCGTCCACGACGATGACGGTGCGGTCGCGCAGAAGGCCCTCAACCGTGTTGAACTTGCAGCGCACCTTCATCTCGCGCTTGTCCTGCCCCGGCGCGATGAACGTGCGCCCGACATAGTGATTACGGATCAGGCCGATGTCGAAGCGGCAGCGATAGCCCAGCTCCTGGCATTCGGTCGCGTAGCCGAGCGTCGCCGTGTTCGCGGAGTCGGGCACGGGAATGACGATGGGCGTCTTCTCGTCGTCGTCCACCTCGGGAACGGGCGATTCGTGGGCGAGCTGGATGCCGGTGCGCCGGCGCACTTTGTCCACCATCTCGCCGAAGATCTTGGAGTCGGGCCGGGAGAAGTAGACGTACTCGAAAATGCACTGGCTGATGCCGTGTTTGCGCGGCACCTGGTAGCTGGTGAAGGTGCCGTCGATGCAGCCCTCGCGGTCGATGACGAGAATCTCGCCCGGTCTGATATCGCGGATGTACTCGGCTCCGATCATGTCGAAGGCGCACGTTTCACTCGCCACGCAGTACGCCGCGCCCCCGGGCTGGTCGGGGTCGCCGAGGCGTCCGAGCGCCAGCGGACGAAAGCCGTTTGGGTCGCGCACGGCAATCAAATGCTCATCGGTGAGCATGACAAGCGAAAACGCCCCTTCAATCTGCATCAGGGCGTCGAGAATCTGGTCGATCTGTTTGTGCCGGCGGCTTTGCGCGGTGAGGTGAAGGATCAGCTCGCTGTCGCTCGTCGTCTGGAACAGCGTCCCGCGCTCGCTGAAGCTTTTCCGCAGCTCTTTGGCGTTGGACAGGTTGCCGTTGTGGGCGAGGGCGAGATTGCCTTTCCGGTAGTGGACGACGAAAGGCTGGATGTTGGCGCGGTTCGTCGCGGCGCCGCTCGTCGAGTAGCGGTTGTGCCCGATGCCTGCGTCGCCCAGGACTTTGGTCTCAAAGATGTCCGGATCGTCAAAGACGTCCAGGACGAGGCCGAAGTCTTTGTGCGCCGGCATCACCGGCTGCTGCTTCTTTTCATCGAAGGTCGATGTCACAATCCCCGACGATTCCTGCCCCCGGTGCTGGAGGGCGTGCAGCCCGTAGTAGATGTGCCGGGCCGCATGGGGAGCGTTGAAGATACCGAAGATGCCGCAGTGATCTTTAACAGAGCTCATGGAAAGCGGGCCAGGTCCAGCGGGCAGGGTCAGTCGGGGGGCGGGCGATAGGGGCTATACTCAACACGCCTTTTCAAGATATTGATCCTCCCAATGGATTAAAAGCCCCCGTCAGCCCGACTTTCGCTGGAAATTTCAACGGGTCGTGGGAGAATCGACGTGCTCTCTGCCGGTTTAGAGGACGATGACACCGAGGGCCAGCAGGAGTCCCAGGCCATCGGCGACCAGGTCGCGTGTGCTGAAGTGCTTCGTCGGGCCCCAGTGCCAATCGTAGACCTCTTTCGCCAGCCCGAGGCTCACCGTTGTTCCCGCCGACACCGGCATTGCATCGGCCGCCGACCATTTGGCTTTGTTGACAAGAACGTATTGCGCGCTGAGCGTAGCAAAAAAGCTGAAGGCGACGTGCTTGACCTTATCGCGAGCCCACCACCGATCGCGAGGGAGGGCGAAGCGCATCGGGTTGCCGATGCGTCCATCCGGCGGAGGCGAGAGGGAAGGGGCAAGATGCGGAGCGGGAGGCGCCAGCGATTGCGCCGAGGCACTTGGGGCCAGAGCGCTCAGCATCAGGCCCAGCACGGCCCATCCGAGGAGACGTAGCACCCATTTCATCAATCAAAAACGCCCAAGATGTTAAGCATAATGATGCCGATCACGACGGGGCAGATGTAGCGGAGGAAAAAGCCCCACACTTTGGTTTGGGTGCCTTCGAACGTGCCGGCGCCGTGATGGATTTCTGCGATCGCGTTGTCGGCGCCCCAAATCCATCCGACGAAGATGCTGATCAGCAACGCGCCGAGCGCCAGCGATATGTTGCCCCAGATGAAGTCCATGATGTCGAGAAATCCGGGATTCGCGCCAAAGATGGAGTCCCCGACGAGCCACGACATGTCCGTCAGCGTCGTCACCCCGCCTTGCGAGAGCGCCGAGGGGAGGCCCACCGCAAGCGTGAAGCCCCCGACGAGCCAGACGGATTTTTTGCGGCTCCATGTTGTTTCGTCTACGAAATAGGAGACGACCACCTCCAGGAGCGACACTGTGGAGGTGAGGGCTGCGATGGAGAGTAGCACAAAGAAAAGGGTGCCGACGATGGTCCCGAGCGGCATCGCGTTGAAGACTTCGGGGAGCACCACGAAGATAAGTGCTGGGCCTTCAGTGGGGTCCTGGCCCATGGCGAAGACGGCGGGGAAGATCATCAGTCCGGCGAGGAGGGCGATGGCCGTGTCGAAGAGCGCAACGTATCCGCCCGCGGCGAGCAGGTTTTCGCGCTTGGGGAGGTACGAGCCGTAGGTAATCATCGCCCCCATCCCGAGGCTCAGGGAGAAAAACGCCTGTCCGAGCGCTTCCAGCACAACCGTGCCGTTCACCTTCGAGAAATCGGGATTTAGATAGAACTCAAGGCCCTTGCTTGCGCCCTCCAGCGTGACCGCGCGGATGATGACGACAAACATCAGCACGAGCAGCACGGGCATCAGCACCTTGGCCCAGCGCTCAATGCCCTGTTCGACGCCGCCGATGACGACGAGAATCGTTAGCACCATGAAGCCGGCGAAGAGGGGGAGGACGGTCCACGTATCCGCAATGAAGGACGCGAAGAACTGGGACGACTCGGCGGCTGGGGCAATGAAGCTCTTAAAGATATAGCCGAGGGCCCATCCGGCCACGACGCCGTAGTAACTCAGGATGAAGACGCCGGTTAGTACGCAGAGGCCGCCCACGAGCACCCACGGCGTCCGCGCCTTGATCGCGGCGATGGCGCCCACGGGGTTCTTCTGGCTGTTGCGGCCCAGGGCGAGCTCGGCAAAGAGGTACGGCAGGCAGATGAACAGGATGCAGGCGAGGTAGATTAGGACGAAGGCGGCCCCTCCGTTCTCGCCCGCTTTAAAGGGAAACCGCCAGATGTTACCCAGGCCAATCGCGGACCCGGCAGCGGCCAGGATAAAACCAATCCGAGAGGACCACTGTCCGCGGTCGGCTGCTGTCGGTGATGCCATGAGGTTCGTCGTGATTCGTGAGGAAGCAAGGTGGGATGCAAACGAAGGGCCCCGGAACGATCAAGTAGGTTCGGGACGCGGCGTCCCGCAGGGAGCGCGAGGCACGGATGGCAAAAAGCCAACATCGAAGATAAGAGGTGATATGCGTTATCGCAATCCCGCCCATCGGCGGTATCCATAGAAAAGGCCGGTGCCTCGGGGGGGAGACACCGGCCGGGTGCGAGGGTGAGCGATGCGAGCGGGGCGCATCAGGCGCTTTCGGTGTGCACGAAGTTGAGCCACGAGCTGCCGTCCACGTAATCCTCGATGATGGAGGCAAGCTTGTTGTCTTTGTAGCGGCTCAGGATGGATTCCACGTCCTGCCGAAAGACATTCAGGCAGTTGGAGACGAGATCGCTACGGAAGCCCCGGTCGCCCATCTCGATGGTCATCTCCATCGATACGATGCGGCCGATCATCCGGCCCATCTCCACGAGCTTGCGCTGGGGCATGTCGAGGTCGACCTTGAAGTTGAGCGTATCCTTGAAGTAGTCCGCAGCGCGCTCGGTGAGCTCGTAGTCTTTCAGGTAGCGATACAGGTTATTCTCCTTGAAGCGGCGCATCCTTTTGAGGACGGACTCGGAGATCTGCTGATAGAGCACATCGTTGGAGCCCTCGAAGATTTGGAAGGGCCGGCTGTCGACGACCGAGCGGCCGGCGATGTGATCGAGCCGGTAGCCCTTGGCGCCGGTCAGCTGCAGGAGCGACTGCGCCGAGTCTTGCATCAGATCCGTCACGACCGATTTGACGGAGTTGGCCTCGATGGTGCACGAGGCGAGGTTGTTATCCAGCGTGGCCTTTTCGCTGGCGAAGGTGCACATGGCCGAGCAGGCCGTGTACCACGCCTGCATGCGGGCGATGCGCTTCTTCACCTGGTCGTACTCCATCAAGCTCTTGCCGCCCACGAACCGCTCGCGGCAGTGGTCGAGGGCTTCGTCGAGCATCCGCTGGAGGAAGCCCATGCCCATGCCGGGAAACTCAATCCGGCTGCGATGGAGCGTATCCAGCATCATCTTGATGCCGGTGCTCTCGGGTCGAAGGCGCTGCTCGGGCGGCACGGTGATGTCGATCCGGTTGCGGCCATAGGGGATCATGTACAGCCCCAGGTTTTCGTAGAATTCCTCGACTTCGATTTCCTGGCCGGGCTGGTTCATGTCGGCGATAAAGAAGTCGAGGTCGCGACTCAACTGGCCGGAGGCGTTCTGGCGGCGGGCAGTCACGAGCCAGAAATCAGCCCAGCCGGTGAGCCCGGCCCAGTGCTTGAGGCCTTCGATGTGATAGCTTCCGTCATCCTGCTCGGTGTACGCCGTCTGCATGTGCAAGGCGTCGGTGCCGTAGTCGGGCTCGGTGATCATCAGCCCGCCCATGTGTTTCTCTTCGATGAACCGCTCGAAGATGGAGCGCTTGACGGATTCGTTGCCGTACTTGGTCAGCGGCTGCAGGAACAGCGCCCCGTTGATCCCGATCATCAGCGAGAGGGCGAGCGATTCGTACGACGCCGTGGCCAAAATCGATTGGCATTCCTTGGGATGGCCACCGCGTCCGCCGTACTCTTCGGGGATAAAGACGGAGAGAGGCGACTGCGATTGGATTTCGCGCAGCGCAAACGGGGGGAGCCCGCGTTCCAGGCTGATCTCGTCGATATCGCCCCGTATGTTGAAGACCTGGTGGACCTTCTTGCGGAAGGCGTTCCGAAACGTAGAGAAGTCAACCGTGAGGCTGGAGCTATCGGAAACGTCGGAAGCTAAACTCATAGGTGTGGTGGGTTGAGCGTGCGCGAATCAGGAAGCCCGTAGATGTCTAACGTATGAATTGGATAGGAAAAAGTACGTGTCGTTGACGTTAATGATCGGTTAATTGGCGCAGGACGGCATGCAGGCTCCTTTTATAACAGGACGGTAAAACAAAAGGCGCCCCTTTCCGCAGAAAAGGACGCCTTTGGTTCGTGCTGATTTGCGCTGCACCTACTCTGAGAGCCGCGCTGATCCATCGAGAGAAGAGATGGGTCGTTTAGAAGGGAAGTTCGTCGTCCGGTTCGAAGGTTTCTTCATCTTGCGTATCTTGCGACTGCTGCGGAGCGCGCTGCTGTTGTGCCGGCCCTCCACCTTGTTGCTGGCGCTGGTCGAAGTGATCGGGGCGGGACTGGTCGAAGCCGCCGTCGCCACCGGGAGCGCTGTCTCGGTTGCCGTCGAGAAACATCATCTCGCGAGCTTTTACCTCGGTCGTGTACCGCGTGTTGCCGTCGCGGTCTTCCCACGAGCGGGTTTGGAGCGAGCCTTCGAAGTAGACCTGTGAGCCTTTCTGCAGGTACTCGTTGCAAATTTCTGCGAGCCGCGCCCATGTGACAACGTTGTGCCACTCCGTGCGGTCGACCTGATTGCCATCGCGGTCGGTATACGACTCGTTCGTGGCGAGCCGCATGTTGCAGACGGCCGTGCCGCTACCAGTATAGCGCAGCTCCGGGTCCTGTCCAAGATTGCCGATGAGAATGACTTTGTTGACTCCTCGGGCCATAGCGTGCCTCCTAATGGATGAATGTTGGTGGTGCGTAGTTGGGGATGAAATTGGGTCGGACTGATGTCCCTAAGCGCAAGAAGAATGCGTTTATAGGTGCGCCGTAACGGGCGCCGGATGACGACCCGGTCAGCAGGCCTCCGACGCGTCGGGGCTGTATAGACACACTTATGCGGGCAACATAACGTGACCGGTACATAAGGTACGTAAGCAACCTGACAAGGGTGCGTCAGGGGGATAAATATAAAAACCAGGCAGGCATGTTCACCCAGTTCATGCCTGCCTGGTTTGACGAGAGCTCCCATTGGTTATGGGATGCACCGGACAACCTCAGCAAAGGAGGCGAGCTCAGGTTGTCGCCTTGTTGCTGGGGCAACCGGTATGCCAGGCTGGTTGATCGGCAGGCAGGAAAGCGTAGGGCGAACTGTCCGGCGGGGCATGTGCGCTACATCGGACAGCCGTGTGTGGCCCATTGTACAGGGGGCCTGTACAGTAGCGTTTCAAGACGAGGCCAGTTCGGGTACGCCGAGGCGCTGTTCGAGGAACTTGAGCATGATTTCGTTAAACTGGTCGGGGTGCTCAATCATCGGGGCGTGGCCGCAGCGGTCGATGAAGTGGAGTTCGGCATCGGCGAGGCGATCGCGGAATTCCTCGCCCACGTCGGGCGGGGTGATGACATCGTTCTGGCCCCAGACGAGCAGCGTTGGCACGTCCAGCTTCGAGAGCTGACCGGTGACGGTTTCTTCTTCGGCCGAGCGGGCCATCTTGATCAGGCGGACGGCACGCGGGCGGTCGTTTACGATCTCCAGCATCTCATCGACGAGCTCATCGGTGGCGTGGACAGGATCGTAGAAGGTAAGCTCGGTCCGCTCACGGATGAACTCGCGGTCCTGGCGGCGCATCGTGCCCGATCCCATTGGCATCTCGTAAATGCCGGAGGCGCCGGAGAGGACCATCGCGGGAACCTGGTCGGAGTAGCGCAGCGCGTAAATCAGTGCGATGTGGCCGCCCAGCGAGTTGCCCACGAGCACCACCGAGTCGACACCGATCGACTCCACGAAAGAGCGCACGTAATCGGTAAGGCCGGGGATGTTCGACTCGGGGATCGGGAGGTCGTACACGGGGAGTACAGGCACCAGCACGCGGTAGCCGCGATCAGCCAGCGCTTTCACGCTGTCCGTCCAGTTGCTGAGGTCGCCCAGCATGCCGTGGAGCAAGAGGATGGGAGGGGTGGCATCGGAGGGGCCTTCATCGATGTAACGCACCCCCTCAACCTCGTGAACGGGATAGATGGTTTCGTGCATAGATGCTGATCGTCGGTAAATATCGGGGTGGACTCGGGCTGGGGCCGTGACGAGCCGGCCCAGTCCGCACCGTCGCAGTTCTCCACACAACGGTAGGCTCCGGAAGGTTGATCCACGCGGGGCGAGCAGCGCGTGCGGAGGACGCAAGAATTTCGGGTGGTGCAGCGGCACGCCGGCCGGTCGAGCGCTCGCCAACCGGAGCCCTTGCAAGAAACATACGAAGTAGGTAACATTCAAAGGCCCATTTGATTGGGCCGAGGTGCAGCGAATACGGCGCGCATCTTGCACGTTCACCGGCTGTCCACGAAGCGCGTGCTAATACCGGCATCCGCACTGCGTGGTGCGAAACTGCTGGAAACCGATTTGGTACCATTTACGCTCGCAGCAAAATTTGTTGTTCGTCCACCAGTCCATGAAAGATATGTCGCGGAATCGGAGCACGCGGGTTGGCCTCTGGAGTGCCTTGGCAGGCGGCGCAGCCGGGTTCCTGCTGGGGATTTTAGTAGCGCCCGAAAAAGGTCAAAAAGCGCGCCGGCGCATGGCGTATCAGTTGGAGCACACGGCCGATCGGGTGGTGCTGTGGATGCAGCGGCTGCTCAACTCGCGTGTCGAGAGTGAGGCCCGCCGCACCGGCAACGCCCTCGTCGCCGACGCCGAGGAACAGGCTGAGCACATCCGCAGCGATATCGAAGCGCTCCTGAAAGAGCTGCGGAAGCACGAAGAGCCGTCTCCATAGGAAGAGCCGTCCCCATAGGTAGCTGTGCCTGAGGTGGCTGTGCCTGCTGCGCCCCGGGAGGCGCACGGCCCCGCTCTGAGGGGCCCTGCGGTCCGCTCAATCCGCAGCTCCATTCTCTCTGTCTAACTGAACATACGTTACATGCCCAATCTTGCCATTCTCCTTGCTCCTGCTGAGAGGAAGCAACCTGGCGGTAATCCCTTCGCGCCAGATATGTTTGATTATCGCACCTCCGGCACGTTCAACTTCTTCGAGGATCTGAACCCGCAGCGGCGAAAGCTCATTGACACGCTGCACGACATGATCGAACGTACGGACGAGGAGCGCCTCGGTGATCTTTTCGGGCTGGAGGGACCGGAGCTGCAGGAAGCCCTGCGCGTGGACGGCGAGATTTACGACGCCCCGCTTATGTCGGCGCTGGACCGCTTCAGCCCGGGGGTGATGTATGCATCGATGGATTTTGCCAACCTGCCCACCGGCGCCCAGCGCCGCCTGCTGGAGAATGGCATTATCCTATCCGGGCTGTTCGGGCTGCTCCGCCCCGACGATCTGATCCCCAACTATAAGCTCGGTATGGACGCCGAGCTCCCCGAAATCGGGCCGATGGCCGATTACTGGCGCCCGCACATCAGCCCGGTGCTCAATACGGTGTTGGAGGGGCGCTTTGTGTGGGATTTGTTGCCCGATGTGCACCGCAGCGCCTGGGACGATGAGCGCACCTACGAAGCCCGCGTGCAGGTCAAGTTTTTGGACGATGGCGAGCCGCCCGAACCCGACCGCTACGATGTGCTCTGCGGCAAGCTGGTAAACTTCGTCGTCCGCGAAACCGCCGAAGATCTCGAAGAGCTGCACGAGTGGGAAGCGCCGCAGGGATACACCTTCGACGAGGACGCTTCCTCCTTCGATGACGACACCAAGACGTGGACGGTCGTCATGGTCAAGTCGTGATCGGCGCCACGAATCTCGCAAGCCACTGCTGCTATGCAACCGCCCGTCGTCATCGGCATCGCAGGGGGGTCGGGCTCGGGCAAGACTACCGTGTTGGAGCAGATCGTGCAGGTGTGCGGATCGGAGCGCATCGCCGTGCTCGACCACGACGCCTACTACCGCGATCTCTCGCATCTGCCCCCCGAGGAGCGCGCTCGGTTTAACTTCGACCATCCCGATGCGCTCGAAACGCAGCTGATGCGCAAGCACCTCGATGAGCTGTTGCGCGACGAGGCGGTCGAGAAGCCGGTCTACAACTTCACCGAGCACACCCGCGCCGCTGAAACGGAAACCGTCGAGCCGCGCCCGGTCATCATCATTGAGGGCATCCTCGTGCTGGCCGAGCCGCTGCTGCTCGAACAGATGGACATCAAAATCTTCGTCGACGCTGCCGACGATATCCGGCTGATGCGGCGCATCCGGCGGGACCTGCAGGAGCGCGGGCGGTCCATCGAGTCGGTGCTGCAGCAATACGAGCGCACCGTCCGCCCGATGCATCTCGAATTCGTCGAGCCCTCGAAGCGCAAAGCCGATATTATCATTCCGCGCGGCGGGCACAACCAGGTCGCCATTCACATGGTGCTCGCCCGCATCGATGCGCTGCTCCAGCAGGCCGAGGTGTAGCTGTCCGGCATGTCGCTGTCTTCAGGCGGGGGTCCTGTCGGGCGGATTGAGCGACATCAGCAGACGGATGCCGTCCAGTACGAGGTGCGGCTCCACGTGGTCGATGGCGGAGAGGTGCGTGCTGAGGAGCGTGCTCCACCCGCCCGTACCCACGACGATAGGATCGGCGGGGAGTTTGTGGCGGATGCGCGCAATCATGCCGCTGACGCTGTCGAGCAGGGCGCTCATGATGCCGGACTGGATAGCGCTACGTGTGGAGGGGCCGATGATCGAATCCGGAATGCCAAGCGGCACCTCGGGAAGTTGAGCCGTGCCGGTGTGTAGGGCGCGCCGCAGCAGTGCTGGGCCGGGGGCGATTCCACCGCCGCGGTACGTGCCGGGCGGAGTCACGACCTCATATGTGATTGCCGTACCCGCATCGACCGCCACCACGGGGCGATTGGCGGGCTGCCCGTAGCGGGTCCACGCGGCCGCCGCGGCCGCCAGCCGGTCGGCACCGAGGGTGTCGGGGGTTTCGTATGCCATCGCAAAAGGAAGCCGAAGCGCCGGGCTGACGATCAGGGGCGCTTGGCCGGTCAACTGCTTTAGGGCGGCTTGTACGCGGGGCGTTTGAGCAGGGACGACGGAGGCAATTCCGCATCGCTCCGGTGCCGTGCCATCGAGCGCCGCCGCCAGCCGGTCGGTCCACTGTTTGGCCAAGGAGGGTTCGCGCCACCCCGGCGCCGCCGGATCCACGTGAAAGACGCGGGTCAGCGTGGCGCCGTCGAACAGGCCGCCTTTTGCAGCGCTATTTCCGATGTCGAGTACGAGCCACACGGGAGTGAGGAGCCAGTCAGCGGGAAGTTACTTCGCCGGCGCGGACGACCTCCACGCCGGACGGGGTGCCGAGGCGCAGGGCTCCGTCCCGCGTGATGCCCCGGATGGTGCCGCGGACCATTTCGTCGCGCCCGGTAAAGCGGAGCGTGACGCGCTGGCCGCGGTCGTGCAAGCGCTCTTCGTAGGCGGCCCGGACGGAGGCGCCGTCGTCCTCGGATAGGGACTGGTAGCGGCGTTCGAGGTGGAGAAGCAGCTCGGCGCAGAGGGGCGCCCGCTCGATAGGGCGATGCGCGGCCTGTTGGAGCGACGTGGCACGGTCGGCAATCTCGGACGGGAAGGCGTCCTGATTGACATTCAGCCCGATTCCCAGAATGACGAACTCGGGCGGTCCTTCGCGTTCGCCAGAAAATGACGATTCGAGCAGCATTCCGCAGCATTTGCGGCCGCGTAGCAGCACATCGTTTGGCCACTTGATGGTAGCGCGAAGCGGGGCAACGCCCTCGATCGTCTCCGCCACGGCGACGCCGCCGCAGAGCGTGATCAGTCCCAGCTGGTTGGGCGGCAGGTGGGGGCGGAGGATGACAGAAAACATCAGGTTCTTGCCGGTGTCGGCGGTCCAGGTGCGCCCGTGGCGGCCGCGTCCGGCCGTCTGGTACTCGGTTACGACGATGCTGCCTTCGGGTGCACCCGCCTCCGCCCAGGTAGAGGCGCGCGTGTTCGTTGAATCGACCGACTCGTAGCCGCGCATCCGGCGGCCGAAGCAGTCCGTTTGCAGGTGCGAGCAAACGGCCGTGACGAGCGGAAGTGTGTGCGTGGGTGAGGCGTCGGGCATGGCGGCGATCAGTTGGCCGGGGCGTAGGCGTAGTAGGTCGAAACGGTGCGGAACGCCTGCGGATCGCGCAGCGGTACGCTCACCTGCGCATGAAAGCGCGTGACGAACGGGAGCCATCCGCCTCGCGGTCCCGGACGCAGACTCACAAAAAAGCGGCTGTCTTCGCGGAAGAGCGCTGCCCGTTCGGCCCGCACGAGGTAAAGCCCCACGAGCTGCTGCGAGGACGGATCGAGGTAGAGCCGGGCATGGCGGATCCCCACCTCATGGCCGCGCTCATCGGGCTGTGCGCGCACTTCGACGACCTCTACGGGCGTGCCGGGCATCAGCGTATCTGCGTAGGTGCGATAGCGATAGGCCTCGCGGGTGCGCGGAGCGAGGAAAGCCGGTTCATCGGGCAGGAGGTTGGCGGACAGATTGCGCGGGAGCGAATCGGTGGGGGTGGGGGCAAAGCGGTCGAAGGCGTCGAACGAGAACGCGCCGATGGAGTCGCGGCGCAGAAGGCGACGATTCAACCCGTTGGCGCGCTCGTAACGGTCGACGCGCTCGACGGCACCGGTGCGTCGCCCATCGGGCCCGAACTGGGCGGTGTGCACATAGCGCGTGAACGAGAAATCGGCCAGCCGCGAAAAAGCCATCTGGAGCGTATCTCGTTGCATCGCTTCCAGCATATCGAGCGCCTGCGTGCGAGCGGTATCGGTCGATGTGAAGAGGGTATCTGCCGGCGTGAGCAGCGGAACCGCCGGGCGCTCCGTCTGGCATCCCATCAGCGGGAGGAGGACGGCCGCGAGCGCAGCGCAAACCGTTCGTAAAGAACACCAGGAGGTGGAGGGGGAGGGATGCATTGCAGGCGGCCAGTTCATATGTTTCGACGCAGAGGCGTTACCGCAAGCGCAAACGCCGGGAAAAGTTTCGACGCGCCCCGCCGGCTCGGGGGCACACACCCGCAAAATTACAACAAACTGGATGTCTACTGGATTGTCCCGCCCTTCCGATCCCAACGCGTATTACGACGAGCGCCACGCCGCGATCGAGGCGGCACACCGGGCGGGGCGAATCATCCGCGCGCGAATGGGCACCATCGACCCGGATGCGGCGCGCGAGAAGGACCTGAACGATCTGGTCACGGAGGCCGACGAGGCGGCGCAGCAGACCATCACCGAGTCCCTCGGCGCGGCTTTTCCCGATTATGGTCTGCTCGCCGAAGAAGGCGCCGACCTTGATGCGCTCGCCGCCACGGCCGAGGGGCATCGCTGGATCATCGATCCGCTGGATGGCACGACCAACTTCACGTACGGCATACCACCGGTGGCCGTCAGCATCGCGCTGCAGCACGGCGACACGATCGTGCTGGGTGTGGTGCTGGATGTGACGCACCGCGAACTGTTCGTCGCTGTACGCGGGCAGGGTCTGACGGTCAACGGCCGCCCCGCTCGCGTGAGTACGACCGATGCCCTGGCCCGCAGCCTGATCGCCACGGGCTTCCCGTACCGCCGCTTCGAGCACACCGAGTTGTATCTCGAGGTCCTCGCCCGCTTCATGCGACAGACGCGCGGCGTGCGGCGCCACGGTTCGGCTGCCATCGACCTCGCTCGGGTGGCCGCGGGGCGGTTTACCGGCTTCTTCGAGACAGGCCTCAGCCCGTGGGACCTGGCCGCGGGAACGCTGCTCCTCGAAGAGGGGGGCGGTCGCGTGACCGACTACCGGGATCAATCGCCGCCGGATCCGATTTTTGAACGGCAGATTGTTGCATCGAACGGCGCCATCCACGGCGCGATGCTCAACCTGCTGGAGCCCATGCGCGACGTGCGCCTCTGACGTCGCGCCCCAACCTCTTCTATTCGACACGAATCTCCAACCTAACCCCCTTGAACATGTCTGATTCTGGATACGGCCTCCTCGACGGCAAGAAAGGCGTCATCTTCGGCGCGCTTAACGAGGATAGTATCGCCTGGTCCATCGCCAAAGCTGTGCATCGCGAAGGCGGCGAGTTCGTGCTCTCGAACGCGCCCGTCGCCCGGCGCCTCGGCACCCTCGACGACCTCGCCGAGCAAACCGGTAGTTCCATCATCTGGGCCGATGCGACGAGCGATGACGAACTGCACGACCTCTACGAGCAGGTCAAAGACGAACTCGGCACGGTCGATTTTGTCGTTCACTCCATCGGCATGGGCGTCAATGTGCGCAAGGACGTGCCGTACGAAGAACTGAATTACAACTGGTATCAAAAGACGCTCGACATTTCCGCTGTGAGCTTGCACCGGATCGTCAATCAGGGCCTGCAGACGGATGCGATTGCCGACGGCGCATCGATTCTGGCGCTCAGCTACATCGGCGCGCAGCGCATCTTCTCGAAGTACTCGGAGATGGGCGATGCGAAGGCGCTGCTGGAGAGCATCGTACGTTCGTTTGGCTACCGGTTGGGCCAGCGCGACATCCGCATCAACGCGATATCGCAGAGCCCGACGCGCACCACGGCGGGATCGGGCATTGAAGGCTTTGACGCCATGTACGAGTTCGCGGAGAAGGCCTCGCCCCTCGGCAATGCCAGCGCCGAAAGCTGCGCCGATTATGCCGTCACGCTGCTCAGCGACCTCACGCGCATGGTCACGATGCAGACGCTCTATCACGACGGCGGCTTCTCCAGCATGGGCATCTCCGATGAAATTGTGTTCGCGATGGAGGAAGCCTTTGGGGAGGAAGCCTTTGGGGAGGACGGCGAGTAGTGAACTGCGAGTGGCGAATTTCGAATGGCAAGTGGGGCGTGGCGAGTAGCGAGTTGTCTCTTTTCACTATTCACCACGCACTACTCACCACGTACCACCTACCCCCATCCTCATGATCAACCTGTTTATCTCCGACATCGACGGCTGCCTCGCCGAGCCGTATCAGCCCTGGGATTTGAACGGGCTGGAGCTGTTGGCGCGCTACGCTCGGGCGGCCGACGCGCTGGACCGAGGCGGCACACGTCCGGTGGTGTCGCTGTGTTCGGGGCGGGCCTACGCGTACGTCGAAGCGATGACGCAGGCGCTCGGATTGACGACGCCGGTACTCTTCGAAAGCGGCGCGGGCCTGTTCCACCCCGAGCAGGCGAAGACCACATGGAATCCTGCTTTCACTAAAGCGGTCGAAGCCCAGCTCAACGACGTCCGCGAGTGGATGCTGGAGACCTGCGTGCCCGGCACGTCGCTCTCGCTCGACTACAACAAGCGCACCCAGGCGGGCGTGGTCAGCCCCGACACCGCCGAGATCGAGCGATTCATCCCCGAGGTCGAAGCCTACGTTGAGGAGCACGCGCCCGATCTGCACGTCTTTCCCACGCACGTGTCGATCGACGTCGTGCCGCCGACGATCACCAAGCGCGATGGGCTGGAGTGGCTCGGGCAGCACTTGGGCGTGCCGCTCGGAGAAATGGCCTACATCGGCGACACGAAGGGCGATCTGGTGGCGCTGGAGCGCGTCGGGCAGTCGTTTGCGCCGGCCAACGCGCAGGTCCTCGTCCGCGAGCGTGTGGACCACGTCACCGAGAGTCCGCTCATCGATGGCACGCTGGAGGCCTACGGCTGGTGTGTGCAGGCAAACAAGGCGCAGGCACCCGAAACGGCATAGCCGCGCTGGACATTCTGATTGGCAGCATGCATTTTAGCAGAGCCTGCACCATTTTTGCTCGTGTTTACCGTACCGAGAACGGCTTGCTCTCACGAATCGCAACTACGATGCACCGCACCCTTCTTCTCGTCGCGATCGGATGGGTTCTGCTCGGGGCCGCAGGAACGGCCACAGCCCAGGCGCCCTCGGCCGACGACCGGCTGTACTACGCTACGGATCGGCAGGCCACCGTCTATGCAGCGCCCGATTCGTCGCGGCCCTACCTGCGCCTTCAGTTTCGCGAGCCAGTGCACCGGCTCGCGCGCGACGGCAACTGGTGCCACATCCGCACCGAAGATGGCGCCCGCGGCCACGTCGCCTGCTCGGCCATCTCCAACGTGTGGATCCGTGTTTCGAAGCGCGACCGGCAAGTCCACCTGTACGAGGGCACGACGCTCGTGAAGTCGGTCCAGGCGGATTTCGGATACAACGCGTTTGCCGATAAGGAGCGCCGCGGCAGCGAGCGCGAGCGCGATCATTGGCGCACGCCTGAGGGCGCTTTTTACGTCGTGTCCAAGAACCCCAATAGCAAATTCTACAAGGCTCTCGTGCTCAACTACCCGACGCGTGAAGACGCCGAGCGCGGCCTGCGCCAGGGGCTCATCTCCAGCTCCGAGCACCGCGCCATCGTCCAGGCGCACCGCCAGCGCGAGATGCCGCCGATGAACACGGCGCTGGGCGGGTGGATCGAGATTCACGGCGATGGTACGGGCGGGGGCACGAACTGGACGCAGGGCTGTGTTGCCGTCCGCAACGATGATCTCGACAACTTGTGGCAGTGGGCCGAGGTGGGCACGCCCGTTATTATCGAGTAGACCATCGGCCGTTCTTGCTGCGGCGGAGGCACGCACGACTCACGCACGCACGACTCACGCACACCACTCATCACACCCCTTCCCCTATGCGATTTGTTCGCTCACTGTCCGCGCTCACCATGGCGCTTCTGCTCGTTTTTCTTGCCGGCTGTGCCTCCGATAGCGCCCAGACGGAGCCGCCCGACGGCTGGAATGCAGACGATGGCCGATGGTGGCAGGCAGATGTTGACACCGCGCAGGCCTTCCGCGATCTGAGCTCGCTGGCCACTATGGGCGTTGAGGAAAAGAAGACGTACCAGGCTTCGTTTCAAGGAATCAATCGCGACCAGTTCGAGCGGGCCGTGAAGCAGGAGCTCGTTCCGATCTACCGTCATGGGCCCGAGACGCTCGATTCCCTCTTCGTGCAGTACGTGCAGCCGATGATTCAGGAGGCGACGCTCTCGGGGGATGTGCGGGCTAAGGTCAACGAGTTTCGCTCGCGCGGCGTTAAAGCGCTCCGCGAGCACTTTCGCGAGCCGCGGGCGGAGCTTTCGTTGGGGCAGGATGTGCCCATCATGTATCCGGATAGCCTCCGCCGGCCCGAAACGAGCGGGCGCGTCGAAATGCAGGTCTACATGAACGCCGACGGCGAGCCGCTGGCTCTCCGCAGGATCCGGAGCGTTCACCCGACGCTCGACGCCATCGCCATGAACGCGGCGACGCGCATGCGCTGGCAGCCGGCCTATCTGCTGGTAGACGGCGAGTGGGTGCCGCAGGCGTGCTGGACGCGCTTTACCGTCAACTTCAGCCAAGGGGGTGGATGACCCGCATGGGATGGCCGGACGTCCGGCGGTTACGCGACGAGCATGCCGGCGATGCAGGCGGTCGTCCACGAGGCGAGTGCGCCGCCCAGCACGGCGCGCAGGCCCAACTGAGCGATTTCGCTGCGCCGCTCGGGGGCGATACCGCCGATGCCGCCGATCTGAATGGCGATGGAAGAGAAGTTGGCAAAGCCGCACAGCGCGTACGTCCCGATGATGATCGAGCGCTCGCTCATCACGCCCTGTAATTCGCCGAGCGAAGCGTAGGCGACGAACTCGTTGACGGCGACTTTCTCCCCGAGCAGCGTGCCAAACTGGAGGATGTCGGCCGCTTCGACGCCCATGGCCCAAGCGAGCGGGGCGAACACAAAGCCAAAAATCGCCTCCAGCGAGAGCGAGTCGAACTGTCCGCTCGTCGCCCGCTCGATGGCGGTGTTGAGGTCCCACCACTCGGTGCCGAACAGGACGGGATTGCCGGCGAGGCCGAGCACGAAGTTGAGCAACGCAATCAGGGCGATGAAGGCCAGCAGCATCGCGCCGACGTTTAGCGCGAGGCGCAGTCCCTCGGAGGCCCCGTTGGCCGCCGCTTCAATCACGTTGTCGTCCTCTTTTTCGACCTTCATATCCACATCGCCGTAGGTGGGCGATTCCTCGGTTTCCGGCACCAGAATCTTCGCCATCACGATGGCGGCCGGAGCGCTCATGATGGAGGCCGAGAGCAGGTGGCCGGCAAACTGAGCGCGCGCGGCCGGATCGTCGCCGCCCAGAAAACTGATGTACGCCGCCAGCACGCCCCCCGCGATGGTCGACATCCCGCCCGTCATCAGCGTCATTAGCTCGCTTCGCGTCATCTTCTTGATGTAGGGCTCCACGACGAGTGGCGCCTCGGTCTGCCCGATGAAGACGTTCGCCGCGGTCGCCAGCGACTCGGCCCCGGAGATGCGCATGGCCCAGGCCATGAAGCGGCTCAGGCTGCGGACGAGCGGCTGCACGAGACCGAGGTGGTAGAGCACGCCCATCAGCGAGGCGAAGAAGACGATCGTGGGCAGCACCTGAAACGCGAAGATGTTGCCCAGGCCCGCTTCGCCACCGCCCGGTACGCCCAGTGGCCCGAAGATGAACTCCGAGCCGTCGTACGTGAACGAGAGTACCCGGTCGAACCCGTTGCCGATCGCCTGAAAGATCGCTTCGCCGGCATCGGTATAGAGGACGAGCACGGCGAAGACGAGCTGGAGCCCGATGCCCGCTCCCACGAGGCGCCAGTCGACCGCTTTGCGGTTGCTCGAAAAGACGTAGGCGATACCGAGCATCACGGCGATGCCAAAGCAGCCGCGCAGGATCAGAACGGGGAGACTCATGGGGGCGTGGGGAATGCTGAGACGTCGATGGGCGTGCCGGGCCGAGGGGAAGATCGGCAGGGGCGCCAAATATACAAGAACGAAGCACGACATAAAACGAGAGCGCCCGATTTTCATCAGACGCCCTCGCTCACCGCTCGGCACACGGATTTCCCTATCGGTCATCCTGAGCTCGATTCAGGATCGCATCGAATACGGTGCGGCCTTTCCGTAGAGATCCCTCGTCATGCTCGGGATGACAGGTCACACGTGTTGCGCCCCTCGTGCTTCTATTGTCCTTCTATTGACCTTCCGACGAGGATGCCCCATCCGAGCTGGCGTCAGCATCGGAGGTCGACGCGTCCCGTGCCCACATGTCGTTGCCCGGATCCACATCCGGCAGCATCCCGCGCGGATCGAGCTGTACGCGTTGGAGCTCGCGCGTCGCATCCACGCTGATCGTATACTGATCCGAGGTGAAGAACGCCTCCACCGGCACGCGCCGCGTCTCCGTCGAGCCGTCGACGAAAGTGAGCTGCGCATCCACCGGCATGATCAGCTCATCGTGGTGGGCGACGGTGATGCGCGTGCGCGTCGAGTCGCTATTGGGCTGGACGCTCGTGATGGCCTGATCGAGGTTGTCGTTCTCGATAAACCAGCCGCGCCAGAACCAGTCGAGGTTCTCGCCCGAGACGTCTTCCATCGTGCGGAAGAAATCGGCCGGCTGCGGGTGCTTGTAGATCCAGCGATCGATGTATTCGCGAAAGGCCGAGTCGAAGCGCTCGGGGCCGAGGATGTACTCGCGCAGCAGCACGAGCCCGGCGGCGGGCTTGCGGTAGCCGAGGTAACCCAGCAGCTCGCCGCGAATCAGATCGGTGCGCGTGGCGATGGGCGTGTTCACCATGGGCGATTGCTGCGCGCGGGCCACGAGTTGCGCCAGCTGCTGGAAGCTCTGCTGCGCATCGTCGCCGTAGAAGGCATCGGTCGAATACACGTTGAGGAACGAGTTGAGCCCCTCGTCCATCCAGACGTGGCGGCGCTCGTTCGAGCCCACCATCATCGGGAACCACTCGTGGCCGAACTCATGGTCGGTCACGCCGAAGAGGGCCCGGTCGCGCGCCTGCCACGAGCAGAAGACGATCTGCGGATACTCCATCCCGCCGACGATGCCCGCCACGTTGATGGCCACCGGATACGGGTAGGGATGGTACGTCTCGGAGTAAAACTCGATGGAGTGCTGCGTGTAGCGGGTCGACTCTTCCCAGCCGGGGTTCTGCTCCGTGCCGATGCTTTCCCGCGGATAGGCCGACATCGCCAGCGCCGATCCGTCGCCCGTCTGCGCTTCGGCGGCGTCCCAGATGAAGGCCTGCGAGGCGGCCCAGGCGAAGTCGCGCACGTTCTCCGCGCGGTAGCGCCACGTCAGCGGTCCCGATCCCTCCGGCCGCGTGCCGGGCTGCCCGACCTCCGTGCTGTCGATGATGGCGACGGTTTCGCGGCTGGACCGGGCCTGCTCCATGCGCTGGCGCTGCTCGGCCGTGAGCACGTCTTCGGGGTTCTGGAGGGCACCCGTGGAGACGACGATGAAGTTGCGCGGCACAGTGATGTTGACATCGAAAGTGCCGTACTCCAGGTACCACTCGCCCTGCCCGAGGTACGGCAGCGGGTCCCATCCGCGGAGGTCGTCGTAGACGTACACGCGCGGGTACCACTGCGCGAGCTGGTAGATGGTGCCGTCCTCCACGTCGAGGCGGCCCATGCGGTCGGCGCCGTACTCGGGGAGGGTGAAGGCGAAGTCGAGCGACAGGTCGAGCGTTCCGCCGTTGGCCGCCAGCGGCTCGGGCAGCGTGATGCGCATCCGCGTGTCGTCGATCAGGAACTCGGGCGAAACGGTTTTGCCGTTGTGGGTGACCTCGACGTTCGTGATGTCGAAGCCGCCCTGCTCGAAGGCGCCGCTGAAGCGGTCGCTCGGATCCGTCAGTTTGGCGCCGCGGCTATCGGGCTGGAACAGGTTCTGATCGAGCTGAATCCAGAGGCGCTGCAGCGGCTGCGGAGCGTTGTTGGTGTACGTGATCGTCTGCGCTCCCGAGATGCGATTGGCCTCCGGATCGAGCGTCACGTCGATCTGATAGTCGGCGCGCTGCTGCCAGTAGTCGATGCCGGGCCGCCCGGCGCCGGAGCGGACGGCGTTCGGCTCGGGCAAGTCGAGAGGCGCGAACGCTTCCAGGTTGGGCTGCGGCGGCTTCGCCGGACGATCCGACTGGGCGTGGGCGCTGGTGCCCACGAACGCGACCAAGAAGAACAGGTACAAACAGGCGCGAAGGCAATGCATCATCGGTGCGGGGTTGGTGAAGAAGGTGCAATTGTTATAACAAGTTAGCTGCGGCCCCCACAAATCAAAACCCAAGAAGCGACGAATTTTGATGCCTGATTCGCGCCGGTAGAACAGGGAGCCGTCGCGCATAGCGTACGCACATTGCAGGCGCTGCCGGCGCTTCATCTTCTCGCGCCTGTCTCGTACCTTGGGTGCTGCCGTCCGCCGCCTCCTCTTTTGCCTGATTGTTGAACGACATCCTGCTGTATGCGCCAGTTTAAGCTCACCCGCGACGCGTCCACGTACACCGATTCCGAGGCCGCCCAGGAGATCCTGCAGGGCCTCAACGACCAGCAGCAAAAAGCCGTCGAGGCCACCGACGGCCCCGTGATGATTATCGCCGGGCCGGGCTCGGGCAAGACGCGCACGCTCACCCACCGCATCGCCTACTTGCTGGCGACGGGCACCGCGCAGCCGCACGAGATTCTGGCGCTGACGTTCACGAACAAAGCCGCGCGCGAGATGAAAGAGCGCGTGCATCAGCTCGTGGGCGATCAGACGAAGGGCATGTGGGTCGGTACCTTTCACGCGTCGTTTGCGCGGCTCTTGCGGCGGGAGGGCGACAAGATTGGCTACTCGAAGGACTTCTCGATCTACGACACGAGCGATTCCGAGCGCATCGTCAAGGCGCAGATGAACCGCCTCAACCTCGACACGCAGCGCCACAAGCCGCGATCGATCCATCGGCTCATCTCCAGCGCCAAGAACGAGATGATCCGTCCGCAAGAGTACGCCAACATGGCCCGTGGCGACATGCAGGAGGCCGCAGCGAAGGTGTATCCGGGCTACGAGCAGGCGCTTCAGCGCTCCAACGCGATGGATTTCGACGACCTGCTCATCAAGCCGATCGACCTGTTCGATCAGCATCCCGATGTCCTGGAAAAATACCAGCAGCGCTGGCAGTACGTCCACATCGACGAGTATCAGGACACGAACCGGGCGCAGTACCTGCTCGCCAAAAAGCTCGCGGCGGCGCACAAAAATATCTGCGTTGTGGGCGACGATGCGCAGAGCATCTACGCCTTCCGCGGGGCCGACATCACCAACATCCTGTCGTTCGAGCGCGACTATCCGGACGCGACGACGATCCGGCTGGAGCAGAACTACCGCTCCACCAAAAAAATCCTGCGGCTGGCCGATTCGATCATCGACCAGAACGAGGACCAGATCGACAAATCGCTCTGGACGGACAACGACGACGGATCGCCCATCGCGCTGATGGAGGCGCTCTCGGAGAAGGACGAGGCGCAGAAGGTGGAGCGGACGATCCGCGATCTGCATCTGCGGGAAGACTACACGTACAGCGATTTTGCCGTGCTCTACCGCACGAACGCGCAGAGCCGCTCGCTGGAAGATGCGATGCGCCGCGCCAATATTCCGTACCGCGTGATCGGCGGGATGTCGTTTTACGACCGGAAAGAGATCAAGGACGTGATGGCGTATCTGCGGCTCGTCATCAACCCGAACGACTCGGCGAGCATCCGCCGCGTCATCAACTACCCGACGCGTGGCATCGGCGCCAAGACGCAGGAGCGCGTCATCAACTACGCGAACCAGGAAGGCCTCACGCTATGGCAGGCCATCGAGCAGGTCGAGGACATCGACACGCTCTCGACGCGGGCGCAGAACGCCGTCGGCACCTTCCGCTTTCTCATCGCCAAATACGCGTCCAAGCTGGAGAGCCTGCCGCCGGATGAGCTGGCGCGCGACCTGATCCAGGAGGCCGGGCTGCTCAGCGAGCTGCGCAAAGAGCACACGCAGGAGAATCTGGTTCGCTGGGAGAACGTGCAGGAGCTGATCAGCGCGATCGCCGAGTACACTGCCAGCGCCGAGGAGGCGACCCTCAGCACGTTTTTGCAGGAGGTGGCGCTGCTGACCGATCAGGACAACGAGTACGACGACGAAAACCGCGTCACGCTGATGACGCTGCACGCCTCGAAGGGCCTCGAATTTCCGGTCGTATTCATCACGGGGCTGGAGGAAGGCCTCTTCCCGCTCTCCCGCGCGACCGAGGAGCGCGAGGAGTTGGAGGAGGAGCGGCGCCTCTTTTACGTCGGCTCCACCCGCGCCGAGGAGCGGCTGTACCTCACGCATGCCCGCAGCCGCTACCGCTACGGCGAGCAGCAGAACTGCACCCGCAGCCGCTTCCTCGAAGAGATCGACGCGGATGTGGTGCGGACGGAGGTCGGTGGCGAGTTGGATCAGAAGAAGGACCGCTTCAAGGCGGATTCGGGCTCCACACAGTCGTACGACAACATGGACCCGCACTACTACCGGAAGAGTCTGAGCGGGCAGGGCAAGAAAAAGCGAATGCGGCGCGAGACGAAGTCCAAGTCATCTGGCAGCGGACGGCGCGTCGTCTACGACGAGGGCCAGGGCGAAATCGCCCCCGGCGTGCGCGTAGAGCACAGCAAGTTCGGCGAGGGCAAGGTCCTCTCCATGGACGGCCAGGGCGACAAGGCCACGGCGGTCGTGTTCTTCCAGGGCGTCGGCCAGAAGAAGCTGAAGCTGAAGTATGCGCGTTTGCGTCGGGTTGGGTGAGGTTTTGGACAAAGAATGATTACAGCAATCAGGCAATGGAATTGCAAAGAAATCTTCATGAGGAGTTTGCGCAGCTTCTCGAGTCTCCGACGCGTGAAACGCTCAGAGAATTGCTCCGCACGAACCAGGGAGAGACAAATCAACTCGATTTCAAGGAAAGCTGGCCTGATTTGGTCAAGATGGCAAAACATGTCATCGCCATTGGTAACTCTGGAGGCGGTGCAATCATCATTGGGGTAAAAGAGAAAGAAGATGGTAGTTTGATTCCGGTTGGCGTCGATAGACTTCTCGACAAGTCTGACATTGGATGCGAGTTCGAGAAGTACGTCCCTTCACTGCTGAAATACGAGGTCATTCAATTTGATTTGAGCGCGTCGGAATACGCGAAAATCGAAGGAGACAGATACCAGGTTGTACTTATTGACCCGGATGAGAAGGAAGTCCCATACCTCCCGAAGAGGGAAGGGAGCGGAATCAAGCAAAACCGGATCTATGTGCGAAGAGACACCAGGTCAGTGGAGGCAAACCGGACGGAGATCGAGCGTCTGATCAAAGGTAAAGTTAATGCGATTGCCAGTTCTGTAGAAGGAGAGTTGAAAGATGACCTCCGGCAACTGAGAATGCTCTGTGATGAGAGACATGGGTCCGTATGGAATCAAATGGCCACTTTTGCGACCCGGAACGAACCCTATAATGGTATTCTCGACGCGTTAATAGAAGAGAAGGTGAGCCAAATCCGGAAGCGGATTGGTGTGTAGCCATGTTCAAAGTCATTCCCGATCCCGATCGGGAATCCAGTTGATCCAGCTGATGGTCTGGATTCCCAATCAAGTTGGGAATGACTTCCTTTCGAGCGTTGATATTTTTAATTGGTCAATCATGCCCAAGCGCGGATTCGTGTACATCCTGGCCAGTCGGCGGAATGGGACGTTGTATACCGGCGTGACGAGCGACTTGGTGCGCCGCGTCTGGGAGCACAAGCAGGACAAAGTCGAGGGTTTTACGAAGCGATACGGCGTGCACCGGCTGGTTTATGTCGAGGCGCATGATGACATTCAAGACGCGATCGTCCGCGAGAAGCGAATCAAGAAATGGAATCGCCAGTGGAAACTGGAATTGATTGAAAAAGACAATCCCAACTGGCGTGATCTGTACGACGAACTGTGCGGAAAACCCTGGATTCCCGATCAAGTCGGGAATGACTGAAATGAGGAGACATCGTTCGATTCGTTCCCATCGACGTTTATGATGAGTCCGCCCGCCAAACGCGACATCCTCGCCGCCGCCGAGGTCATCACGCCGTCGCTCCAGGGCGAGGCGGCCACGCAGGAGCGCGTGTGGGAGAACTTCCTCTACTTCTACGGCGACCTCGACGCCGACGCCCAGCAGAAGCTCGGCCTCTTCGTCACCGTGCTGCGTGGGCTGAGCCGCCTCCGCTACCTGCGCGCCTACCCGGACCTGCCCCCCGAACAGCGCCACCAGTTCTTCGCCGCCATGGAAACCGCCATCATCCCGAAGCTGCAAGCGGGCTTCAACGCGCTCCGCTCGCTGCTCCTGATGGCCACCTACACCGAACCATCGCTGTGGGACCGCATCGGCTACGACGGACCGACGGTAGGGGAAGAGGGAATGGGGAAGGGCGAGTAGCGAAGGGCGAGTAGGTTAGCTCGAATCCAGCTCTCCATGGCCTTGAAGAAAACGGCGCCTCGGGTGGCGGCGCGGGCGTAGTGTCCGAAATGAGCGAAGCGAATTCACGTCAGTAAATTCGTCCTGTTTGAGCGAAGCGAGTTCGACGAATTTCAACGGAGACCGCGACGTCGCCAGCCGATTTCTTCACAGCCTTGATCTTTTTCGTCCGTTTTTGGATCAAGCCAAAAATGGACACCAAGATACTTCCACCGTATCGAAAATCGCCGCCCAGCCACAACTCACATGCCTCTCCACCCCCACTACGACGTCGTCATTATCGGCTCCGGCGCAGGCGGCGGGACGGCGGCCGATGTCATCACCCACGCAGCGCCGGACGCCGACGTGTTGCTCTTGGAAGGCGGGCCGCGCTGGACCCACGAGCGCTTCAACGAGCGCGAGCGCGACATGGCGCGGCTCTACTTCAGCCGAGGCGCCAAGTTTTCGAAACAGCTCAACATCGGGGTGGCGGCGGCGAATGCGGTGGGGGGCAGTACGCTCGTCTACACCGGCGTCTCCTTTCGTCCGCCGGGGGATGTGCTCGCCACGTGGCGCGACCGCTTCGGGCTGTCGTTTCTCACGGAGGATTTCGTGGATGCGACGCTGGACGCCATCGAGGACGACCTCAACGTTCACCAGCTCCCGCGCGACTGGGACAACGACAACAACCGCCTCTTCAAAGAAGCCTGCGACCGGCTCGATATTCCGGCCAAGCGGCTGCGGATCAACGTCGACGGCTGCGAGGAACTGGGCTTCTGCAACCTGGGCTGCCGCGTCGGGGCCAAGCAGGGCACGCTGGAGGTGCAGTTGCCGCGGGCGCAGGCGCGCGGCCTCCAGCTCGTGCACAACGCGTGGGTCGACCGCATCGAGCGGCACCGCGTGCACTTTACGGTGAAGCCGCCGAAGCCCCGCACCGAGCCGAACGTCGTGCCCGAAGGTAAACACGCGGTCACCGCGGACCAGATCGTCGTTGCAGCGGGCGCGCTCAACACGCCGGCACTCTTGCTGCGCTCGCAGGAGGGGCTGGGCCTCCAGAACGACGCCATCGGGCGGTACCTGACGCTCCATCCGGCGTACAACGTAAACGCCATCTATCCCGAGGACATCACCAACTATCGCGGCTTCCCGAAGACGTGGTACGTCGATGCCTTCTCCGAGTCCGAGGGGTACTACCTCGAAACCTCGTTCTACTTCCCGGGCGTCACGGCGAAGAACCAGCCGCACTTCGGCGCCGTGCACGAGCGGTTCATGCGGCGCTACCGGCAGATGATGTCGATCCTCATCCTCGCGCATGACGATCCGCAGCCCGGCAACCGCATCACGATCGACGGCGAGGGTCAGCCCGTCATCGATTACACGGTGCACCCTGAGGTGAAGACGGCGCTCGTGAGAGCGCTCCGCCGCAGCGCGCGGATTTTCTTCGCCGCCGGATGCACCGAGATGATGTTGCCCGGCAGCCAGAAAACGGTGCTCACGCCCGACGACGCGCCCGACCTCGAAACGCTCATCACGGAGCAGAGCCTCTCGTTCCAACGGAGTCCGCTCTCCAGCGCGCATCCGCAGGGCGGCGCCCGAATGGGCACCGACCCCGCCGACTCCGTCGTCACGCCGCAGGGGCATCTGCACGGCATCGATTCCGTGTTCGTCGCCGATGCCTCGCTCTTCCCGACCTCGACGAAGGTCAATCCGTACGAAACGGTCATGCTGCTGGCCACGCACGTTGCCCGGCAGGTCGCCGAACGATTCAGAGGGAGAGGATGAGAGGAGGAATGGAAGATGTCTGCCCTTCATCCGTTCATCCATCCTTTCTTCCATTCGTAGTCCGCATATTTTCGAGATCCTGATTGCAAGAGATGATGGTCCAGATCCAGACGAAATACCTCGGCGACCTGCACTGCGAGGCCGAGCACCTGCCCTCCGCGAGCACCCTCGTCACCGACGCCCCGAAGGACAACCGCGGCCGCGGCGAGGCCTTTTCGCCCACCGACCTCATTGCCACGTCGCTCGGCACCTGCATCGCGACGATCTTAGGCATTCAGGCGCGGGATCTGGACCTCGACCTGGAGGGCCTTCGCGTCACCGTCGAAAAGCACATGACGGAAGGGCCGCGCCGCATCAGCCGGCTGGAGACGAACGTGTGGATGCCGATGAGGCCAGACGACGCCACGCGTCAGCGCCTCGAGCGGGCCGCCCGCGGATGCCCCGTCCACCACAGCATCCACCCCGACATCGACGCGCCGATCACGTTTCACTGGCCGGGGGGATGAGTGGAGGAATGGACGAAAGGAGGAACGAATGATTTCTTTCTCGCATCCACTCGTCCTTTCATCCATTCAGCCGTCTCCTATCCCAGCAGGTGCCGCTTGGCCGCACGGGTCAGGAAGCGAAATTTTTCGCCGGTGGAGAAGCGGCTGAGGTTCGTTTTGACGACGCCCTTCGTGAGGCGGGTGCGGCGGCTGTAGTCGATGTTGATGTCGACGAGGACGGGGCGTCCGGTGCTGGAGACGGCGAGTGCTTCCTCCAGCACGTCGTCGATGGCGCCGTCGCTGGGCATCGGGAGGAAGTGGGCGCCGGTGGCCTCGGCGATGCCCTGCACCTTGTAATCGGCCAGCACGGTGCAGGTCTTGCGGTTGAGCGGGATCTGCTGGAACTGGGAGATCTGGCCGAGCTCGCCGTCGTGGAAGACGAAGATCATCACGCCTAAGTTGTGCGTGACGCCGGTGAGCAGCTCCATCCCGGTCATCAGGAAGGCGCCGTCACCCACGATGCCGGCCACCTGCCGCTCCGGATTCGCCAGCTTCGCGCCGAGTGCCGCCGGCACGCAGTAGCCCATGCAGTTGAAGTCGGAGGGCGAAATGAAGCCGCCGGGCCGCCGCACGGGGAAAAGCTCGGCGGTCAGAAACGTGTGCTTGCCGTCGTCGACCACGATCTGCGCGTCATCGTCGAGGTGGCGGCGGAGCGACTGGAAGAAACGGCCGGGCGAGACTTTTTCGTCGTTCGGCGCCTCAATCCACGTCTGAAAATAATCGGCCTTATCGGATCCAATCTGCCCGGCCAGGCGGTCGCGGTCGCGCGGTGCGGTCCATTCGCGCCGGTCCAGCTCGTCGATGAGCGCTTGCAGCACCCGTTGGGCATCGCCCTCGATGGAGACCTCGGTGGGATAGTTTTTGTCGAACACCTCCGGGTTGATGTCGACGTGGACGAGGCGATCCGGCACGTCCATACCGTAGCTGCCGGTGGCCAGCTCGCTGAAGCGCACGCCCACGGCCAGCAGCGCGTCGCAGCCGTCGAACGCGTTCTGCGCCGCCGGCACGGCCGACGGTCCAAAGCCGACCCCCGTGTGCAGCGGGTGATCCGCCGGGAAGGCGCTCAAGCCCTGCATCGTCGTAGCCACGGGGGCGACGAGCTGGTCTGCGATTTGCGCGGTCAGATCAGCCGCATCCACCGCGCCCCAGCCAACGTAAATGCCGGGCTGGTCAGCCTCAGTCAGCAGGTCGACCGCGCGCTCGATGTCCGCGGCGTCGAACGGGGACGCCGGCGCCGGGGCAGGCACGAACGGCGGCATGGCGTCCACGGCGCCGCGAAAGAGCTGGATCTCGACGGGAATCTCGACGAACACGGGCCCCGGCTCGCCCGCGATGGCGGTTTGGTAGGCGTCGTAAATGGCCGGAATGACCTCCGCGTGCTGCTCGACGCGCGTGTACTGCTTGATGATGCCGTCCAGAATCCGCCCCTGATCCACATCGTGCAGCTGGTAGTGCCTTCCGCTGTCGCGCCGGATGCCACCGGAGATCACCAGCATCGGAATGCCGTCGAGATACGCTTCGCCGATGCCGCCCATGGCGAGCGCCATTCCCGCCGCGGGGACGATGACGAGCGTGCCGATCTGATCGGACGTGCGCGAGACGGCATCGGCCATGAAGGCGCCGCCGCCCTCGTGCGTCACCAGAATCGGCTGGATCTGCTCGGATTTGCCGAGGGCGTCGTACAGCTCGGTGTTGTGCACGCCGGGGATGCCAAACGTGTGGCGCACGCCGATCTGCTCCAGCGCGTGGACGGCGAGGGCGGCTCCGGATTTTTTCATGGGAATGGGGGCATCATTTGAGAATGAGAGCAAAACGACGCAGGGGCGCATGGCCATGCGCCCGCACACGCCCGATCGCCCATGCGCACTTACCCGCCGTTGGCGATGGTTTGGGCGGCGATGCGGGCGGTGAAGATGCAGGTGCCGAGGAAGGTGCCTTCGAGCGAGCGCAGGCCGTGGATGCCGCCGCCTCCGAATCCGGCGGCTTCCCCCGCGGCGTACAGGCCGGGGATCGGCGCCTGGCTGCCGCTCGCGTCGGGCGCGGCGAGCACGCGGCTGCCGAGGTCCGTCTGGATGCCGCCGAGCGTCTTGCGCGAGAGGACGAACGCGCGGATGGCGATGAGCGGCTTGGCATCGTCGTCGAGGATCTTCTGAAACTTGCAGGTGCGCGCCCGGTCGCCGCGGTACTGGCGCAAGTGGGCGATGCGGCGGAGCTGCTCGTCGTTGTGATACGTGGGCCCGCGGTCGATCTGCCGGTCGTAGCGCGTGATGGCCTCGCGCAGTGCGTGCCGGTCCACGTCCTCGGTTCCGACGAGCACATTCATCCGGTCGACGAGCCCGTCCAGCGAATCGGCGGCGACGAAGTCGGGGCACGTGTCGAGGAGCGTCTGCACCATATCGCCACTGCCAAGCAGAATCCGCTTCAGGAAGCCGATCGGCTTTTTGTCGCGCATCGCCTCGTTGAACTCCGAGCCGGACACGGCCAGCTCTTTCTTGGCGATCGTCCAGTTGAGGACCTGCCACGAGTACTTCTTCTCCTGCTGGCCAATCTGCTCGACGAGAAAGCGGGTGTCGTAGCCGGTGACCAGCGGCATCGGCCCGATGCGCGCGCCGCGGTGGTTCACCCAGAGCGCCGACTTCGGCGGGACGAGGCTGAGACCGTCGTATGGCTTGCCCGCGGGGTCTGGATGGTGCACACCCGCGGCATAGAGCCACTGATTGTCGAGGTGGGTGACGTGGGCGCCGGACTCCGCCGCGGCGTCGTGGAGGTCGCCCTGCGCGTAGCGATGCGAGCCGTTGAGCACTGTCTCCGGCGGATCGCCATAGTCGGCGTGCCAGTGCTGCTGCGTCAGCCGCTCGATGTTACCGCAGATGCCGCCCGTGGCGACGACGATGTGCTCGGCTTCGGCCGCGAAGGCCTCCCCCGTGCGCTCGTTGGTCCCGCGTACGCCGGTCACGCGCCCGTTCGTCATGACGAGATCGGTGACGCGGTGGCGGAAGCGCGTTGTCAGCCGGTCGGCGTTCGGGTGGCTCTGGAGGTGGCCGGTGAGCGTGTCCATCAGCCCGCGCCCGGTGCCCCAGACCATGTGAAAACGGGGGACGGAGTTGCCGGGGCGATGCAGTCCGCGCTCGACCCAGTGGACGACGGGGAAGAAGCGGATGCCTCGCGCGCGAAGCCACTGATACACATCGGGGATGCAGCGGTGGACGTACCGCTCGGCCCACTGGCGAGGCAGCGCGGCGCCGTCCTCAAACTCGGCGAACGAGGCCCAGTCCTGCAGCGCGAGTTCGGGCGAATCGTCGATGCCGAAGCGCCGCTGCTCGGGCGAATCCGCAAAGAAGATCCCGCCAAACGACCACTGCGCCAATCCGCCCAGTTGGCTCTCGGTGTCGCGGTCGATCAGCAGCACCCGGTGGCCATGGGGCAGCAGCTCCAACGCTGTCACGATGCCCGCGATGCCGCCGCCGATAATGATGGTGTCGAAGTGATCCGGGTGGGAGTGAGACAACGTTCCCTATGTCGATTATCAATGCGGTGCGGTTTCAATGATAGCAATTGGAGCAAAAAAGCACAGGTCGTTTTGATAGGAGGGCCCGGTTCGTCCGCCTTTTTGTTCCTCTCCCCCTATTTGCTCGGTGGAGCAGGTTTCAATGCTCCGTAGTTTGGGGGCAGCTTAAGTCATATCTATGGACGAAACGGTGTATTCTTGCTACACTGAAATTGGCACTTTCTCCCGTGATCAACATCTACCACTACCATGAGCTACCAATTGTTTAAGAGAGTCGGCGCACTATCCTTGTTGATGGCGTTCTTGATGGTGGGTCTCGTGCAAGCACAAACGCCACAAACGACACAAATGAAGGCCGATTGTACTGATTGCGGCGGAAACATGGTCGGCGGTGAAATGGGGACCGTGGCTGATCTGGTCGAGCGCACATCTGGTATCGATGGCGTGCAGTTCGTGAACGCCAACGTGCGAGCTCAGGTGAATACGGTGGCGCAGAACCTGAATGCACAGTTGAAGCAGGGGGCGTTTGCCACAACATCGACCGGTGAGGAAGCCGTACAGAAGGGGGGACAAGATCTTGGGGAGATTCTTTCGGCTCCGAGACAGGAGGGTGCTCCGGGGGCCCAACAATCATTGACCCGCACCCTTGTTGAGCAGGGGCTTTCCGAGCAGCTCGCCCAGAAACTGGTTGCAAGCGTCATGGGACTCACCGAAGGAGGAACGGTTGAGGCGAGCCGGCTTGTCGAAGCGGTCACGGTGTTCAACGACGTGGTAGAGAGCGCTTCGGCCTCTTTCCTGCGATCGGATTCCGCGGAGTTCAATGCGATTCGCACCGTGCTTACGTCAATCTTGGACGCACCAGCGAGGTAATGGCATTCTCGTTGGAGCAGCGCAAATAGATGAGTGGATTTCTGAGCGTCCGAATTGGACTGCTGGTTTTGTTGAGCGCCTTGATCGTTGGTGTGACATGGGCGCAAGAAGCCGATACGGCTGGCGTAGAAGAGTTGCGCGAGCGGTATCGAATTGATACGGATTCAGAGCGGTTTTCGGTGTTTGAGGTGTCAAGCCGGGCCATATTTCCGGGCACCACAATCAACACGCCGACCGCATTCGGAGCCCGTCTCGGTCAGGTGTACGGGGGCGTTTCATACCAACGGCGCACGAGAAACTCGAATCGGCAGGATGGCATTGCTGTCGTTGGAGCAGGATTCGGGAGCGCCAAGAAGTGGATCGGTGTCGATGTTACGCTAACCTCGTTAGACACCTATACCGATCTGGGAGAGGATTGGAGTGTAAGTTTGAAAGTGCACCGCTCCCTTCCATACAAGACCGCTGTTGCGCTTGGTCACGAAAACATCTGGCATACGGATGGTACGGATGGGGGAAGCAGTGCCTATGCAGTCATCTCGAAAATATTCCGACTGCGCAGTAACCCCGGCTCTGCATTCAGCTTTGCGTCGGTGAGCGTAGGGCTTGGGAATGATCGCTTTCTGCCCGAAGACAAGTTTCTCAGGGATGAATCTGGCGTGAATGTCTTCGGGAGTCTCGGTTTTCGGCTCCATCCGTCCTTCAATGGCATTGCCAACTGGACGGGGCAGGATCTGGCCCTCGGTCTTTCAATAACACCCTTTCCCAAGCTGCCGCTTGTTATCACGCCGGCGCTGATGGATGTGGCCGGAACCGCGGGAGACGGGGTGCGCTTCTCTGCCAGCGTTTCTTTTCTCCACGATTTTCGATAGGGCGCTGGTGCGTGGGATTATTCTTCGGTCTCGTGCCGATACGTAATAATCCGGGCGCGCTCCATTGTGACGAGTCCCTCGGTGACGACGTCGTCGAGGAAGGGAAGCAGTTCGTCGATCGTATCTTTCGTGTCAACGATTTCGACGACGATGGGCAAGTTTTCGGAGAGGCGGAGGAACTTGGCCGTATGGACGCGGCTGGCCGCGCCGAAGCCCATGATGCCCCGTAGCACCGTGGCGCCCGCGAGGCCCATCTCCCGGGCCTGCTCCACGATCACTTCGTAAAGCGGACGCCCGTCGTGCCGGTCCGATTCGCCGATGAATATCCGCAGGAGGACGCCTTCGTCGGGCAGGGTCATGGTAGCAGAGTCAGTGGGAGGAGGGGAGGACGAGGCGGGCGCAGGCAAATCCGAGGACCACGAGCGCCAGTCCGGCGAGGTTGCTGACCACGATGTTCATCAGCCCGCGCATCATCTCGCCATCGCGCAGCAGGTTGAAGCTTTCGAGGCCATACGTCGAAAAGGTTGTAAACGCCCCGATGAGGCCCGTCAGCAGGAACGGGCTGATGCGCGAATCCAGTGCCAGGCGCTCCGAGAGTGCCCAGACGAAGCCGATGACAAAGCAGCCGAGGAGGTTGACGGCCAGGGTGCCCCAGGGAAAGCCGGTTCCCAGGAGTCGGTATGCCAGTCCGGAGAGGCCGTAGCGCAGGGTCGCGCCGCAGGCGCCTCCGGCGGCAATGAGCAAAAGCTTTTGAGCGGTGGGCATGCGGGGGACTCAAAAAGTAGAGCCGGAAGGCAACGGGTCAGGACGGGTCGACATCATCTTTGGCGATGCGCAGCGAGGCGTGGCCGGGACGCCGCTCCAGATAGGCTCGGAATTGCTGGATGAAACGGTTGATCACGTCGTTGCGCTCTTCGAGGTTGAGAGCCCGGTCGGGATCAGGCGCATCCAGAATGACCAGCTCCACGTCATTCGGGTTTTCCGGATCGGTCGCCGCAAAGGCAAAGTCCACGTATCGGGTTTGCGTCGCGTAGCGGTGGCGCAGCACGCACGCCGGTACGCGCTTCGCCTCGGCATAGTGATCGGACTCCTCCTCCAGAAAGTGCCAGTCCCGCGAGGCGTCCGCAAAATCTTCCAGCAGCTCCAGCGGCGTCAGCTTGGCCGACGGGTCCGGAGTGATCGCGATGTGAATGACGGTTTCCATAAACGTCCTCGGTTGAATGCGGGCGGGCGACGGATTTTACGATATAACAAGCGGTGGGGACACCGTCAACGGGGAGCGCGTCAACGTGCGATGAGAACGGGCCGGTCCACTTCGTACAGAAACTGCTGGAGGTCGACATCGCAGAGGGGTGGGGAGCCAGCGGGGAGCACGACGAGGCCGCCGCCTTCGGCGTGGGTAGCTGCGGCAAGGCGCGTGGCTTCCAGCGGAGTGAGGGGGCGAATGTGCAGCGGGGCGACCGTGTGGGCAAACCGCTCGACGACATCGTCATGGAGCTGCTGTGTCTCGTCGTCGTTCTCGGTGGGGAGCAGCACCGTCAGCGAGCTCCGGTCGCTGCGGTACGCGAGCGAGGCCGCCAGCTTCAGGGCCGATTCGGCGGCGTCGGTGCCATCGTAGTACACGATGATGGGCTGATTGGGGCGGAGCACCTCGCTGAGGATCAGGACCGAGCGGGGCGCTTCGGAGAGGACCGTGCGCGCCGTGCGGCCCAGTTTGCGGCGGCTGCTCCACGGGCGGCTCGTCTTCCCGAGGGTCAGCAGATCGGCATCCTGGGCCGCTTCGAGCAGCGTGCGCGTGACGGCGCCGCGCTTGACGTCGAAGGTAAACTCCAGCTTCATCTGCCGCGCCACCGAGCGGAGCGCCTGCTCGGCCTGCTGGGCCTGGCGCTTGAATTGGAGCGACAGCCGGCGCTCGTTCAGCGACTGCGCCGGCTGTGTGAACGAGCGCACCTCTCGCGCCATCGGCAGATCCGAGAGGCGGACCAGGTTGATGTCTTCGACGAAGAGGCCCTGTAGCGTGGCCCCAAAAGCCGCTGCCAGGTCGGCCGCCGATTCGAGCGCGGCCATGCTGTGAGGCGAGGCGTCGAGCGCGACCAGGATCCGGCGGATCGAGCGGTTCGGCGTGTATGGGTCGTCAGTCATGGGTCGTCGCGTCCGTCTCTCCATCCATCGATACGAATTCCTGCCGGTGCTCGGCCAACTCATCTAACCGCTGGGCCACGCGATAGTTGATCGAGCCCTCCGGATAATTGCCGTCTGCATCGGGTTTGCCTGCGGGCTGGCCCGTCAGCAGCTCGATGCCTTCGTCCACGGTTTCGATAGGATAGATGTGGAAGTCGCCGTCCTGCGTGGCGGTGACGATGTCGCGCCGGAGCATCAGATGCTTCACGTTACTGGCCGGGATCAGCACGCCCTGGTCGCCGGTGAGGCCGCGGGTCGCGCACACGTCGAAGAAGCCCTCGATCTTCTCGTTCACGCCGCCGATGGGTTGGATCACACCGTGCTGGTTGACCGATCCGGTGACGGCGAACTGCTGCTGGATGGGCACCTCGGCGATGGCCGAGAGCAGGGCGTACAGCTCGGCCGAGGAGGCGCTGTCGCCGTCCACCCCGCCGTAGGACTGCTCGAAGACGAGGCTGGCTTGCAGCGACAGCGGGCGGTCCTGCGCGTAGCGACCGCTGAGGAAGCCCGACAGGATGAGTACCCCCTTCGAGTGAAGCGGCCCGCCCAGCGCCGTTTCTCGCTCGATGTCGACGATTTCGCCTTTGCCGAGGCTTACCCGTGCCGTAATGCGGTTGGGGCGGCCAAAGGAAAAGTTGTTCAGCTGTAGCACCGAGAGGCCATTGATCTGCCCCACCTCGGCCCCCTCGGTGCTGATGTAGAGCGTCTTCCGCTCGATGGACTCCTGTGTCTTCTCCCGGAGACGATCGGCGCGGTGGATCTGTGCGTCGATGGCCTGCTGGACGTGCTCGGCCGAGACGACGTCGGCACTTTCTTCGCCGGCCCAGTAGCTCGATTCGCGCAGCAAGTCGGTGATGGACTGCATGTGCGCGGTCAGCTTCTCCGTATCGTCCACGAGGCGCGCGCTCCGATCGATGATGCGGGCCACAGCGGTGCGGTCGAGCGGGCGCAACGCTTCGTTGTCGACGATTGTGGCCAGGAGCTCCGAGTAGCGCTGCTGGTGCGTGTCGCGGTCGACCTCGTCGTCGAAATCGGCCATGACCTTGAACAGCTCGCCCATGTCGGGGTCGAGCGCCTCCAGCAGATAATACAGGTACCGCTCGCCGACGAGCACGATCTTGGCGTCGAGCGGGATGGCTTCGGGTTCCAGCGTGACGGTGCTCATGAGGCCCAGCGCCTGCCGGGGCGATTCGATGCGGATCTCTTCGGACTGCAGCGCCCGTTTGAGGCCCTCCCACGCGTACGGTTGCATCAGCAGCTTGCGTGCCTCCAGTACCAGATAGCCGCCATTGGCTTTGTGCAGCGCGCCGGGGCGCACCAGGTTGAAGTCAGTGACGAGCGCGCCCATCTGCGCGATCTGCTCGACTTGCCCGACGAGATTCTGGTAGTTCGGGTTGTCCTCGAAGATGACGGGGGCGCCCTCGGCATCGGCGTGGTCCACCATGATGTTGACGTGATAGCGCCGCCACGGCCCCGATCCGCCGAACGCGTTGCTGAAGTCCTGCTGGCTGCCCTGCTGCTGGAGCGCCTGCATGCCCTGCCCGCCATCGGTCGCGTAGCTGACGATCATCTCGACGTTCTCGATGATGTCTTCGCGCACCGCACTGAGGAAGTCGAGCACGGCGTTCAGGTTTTCGTACCGCTCGCGCAGGTTGTCGATGAGGTCGTCGACGGCCAGCTGCGCCATCTCCCGGTTGAGGGCGCGGATCCGGTCGCGGGCCTCGCGCTGGCGTTCCGGCACCTTCCGCAGGATGTCCTGCAACTCATCCTGGAACCCTTCGATCAGCTCGCGGATGCGTTCGCGCTCCTCTTTCGTCAGCGCCTCCATGTCCTCCGGTGAGATGACATCGCCATCGCGAATCGGTGCGAAGGCGAAGCCGTTGGGCGTGCGCATCAGTGCGATGTTTTCTTCGCGGGCCCGCTCCTGCAGGTCCTCCAGCTCCTCTTCCTGTTCCTGCCGCACCTCTTCCTGGATCATCTGCTGGCGCGTCTGATATTCCTCGCTCTCGAACGTGGCGGGTAGGGCCGTTTTGAGCTCCTCGATGAACTGCTCCATATCCTCGTGGAGGTCCCCGGCGCGCCCGGCGGGCAGCTCCAGCATGCGGGGCGTACGCGGATCGCCGAAGTTGTTCACGTAGCACCAGTCAGAGGGAGGGTCCTCGGCGTCGGCCTCGTGCTCCAGGAGGTTTTGGACGAGGTCGCGGCGACCGGTGCCTGCCGGACCGAGCGCGTAGATGTTGTAGCCTTGGCTGTCGATGCCTACACCGAACTGGAGCGCCTCGATGGCACGCGACTGGCCGATTACCTGGGTGTCGGAGGAGAGGTCATCGGTCGTCTCAAAGTCGAACTGGTCGGGGTCGCAGGTGCGGCGGAGCGCATCGACGGGGAGGGGGTCGATCATGGGGCGTGGAAGCGGTTTGGTGAGCGAAGCAAGAGGCGAAGGGCGCGGCGCCCGAGAGGCGGCATTGCATCCGACCGGGTGATCCGGGCAGATGCGATTCGGAAAGCTACAAAATGTGAATGAAAGGAGCCGGGTGGTGTTCATCGGTCGCCGCACCACGCAGGAAGAGCTACAATAATTCATCCAGCCGCTCGTTTGGATCCGTCCACGGAACTACGACGTCTTTCGTACATTAAGTACGATGCGTTTCGTAATACAAACATGCGAACCCACTTGTACTGATGACCTCGTCTCATCCGCCCATGCCTACCGAGGCCGAGCTGGCGATCCTGCGCGCCCTCTGGAGCGAAGGGCCGAGCACCGTCCGCGCCGTGCAGGAGCATCTCGACGCATCGGATGCCGGGTACACGACCGTGCTCAAGCAGCTGCAGATCATGCTCGACAAGGGGCTCGTCCGCCGCGACGAGTCGCAGCGCGCGCACATCTACGAGGCCGCCGTTGAGGAGGACGCCACCCAGCGCCGCCTCGTTGACGACCTGATGGACCGCGCCTTTGGTGGATCGGCGCAGGCGCTGGTAATGCGCGCGCTCTCGACCGAGGATGTGTCGCCCGGCGAGCTGGATGACATCCGTGCCCTTCTGGACCAAATCGAAGCCAAACGAACCGATGACTAATTCGATGTCGCTGTTAGAGATGAACGGGACCAGACTGCTACTGGAGCAGCTGGGCTGGGTGCTGTTTCATTCGCTGTGGCAGGGTGCGCTCGTGGCGGTGCTGCTGGCCGGGACGCTGTGGTTGCTGCGCGAGTCGAGTGCGCGCCTTCGCTACGTCGCCAGCGTGATGGCGCTGGCTGCCATGCTCGCGCTGCCCGTCGCGACGTGGAGCCTACTGCCGGAGGCCGTGCCCGAAACATCCGCCGCGACAGCACCCGATCCCGCCGCGGTGACGGCCCCGATCGTCGTGATGGACGCGTCGGCCGCAGCGGAGCCGTCGCTGTGGGCCGCCGTGCACGCTGCAGCGGAGCCCGTCCTGCCGTGGCTGGCGCTGGGGTGGAGCCTCGGCGTGGTGGTGCTGGGGATGCGCCTGATGGGCGGCTGGCTCTACACGCAGCGCCTGCGCCGCACCGCCACGCCCGCCGCCCACCGCTGGCAGCAGTGCACCGATCGGTGGGTCGAGCGGTTCGGCCTGCGGCGGCGCGTTCCCGTGCTGCAATCCGAGCGGGTCGGCAGCCCGATGGTCGTCGGCTGGTGGAAGCCGGTCGTTCTCGTGCCGCTGGGTGTGCTGGCGCAGCTGCCGCCCGATCAGGTGGAGACGCTGCTGGCGCATGAGCTGGCGCACATCCGCCGTCACGACGTGCTTATCGGATGGCTGCAGGCCGCGGCCGAGATGCTGCTGTTTTACCATCCGGCGGCGTGGTGGATTGCCCGCCAGCTGCACACCGAGCGCGAGCACTGCTGCGATGATCTCGTCGTGGCGAGCGGGGCCGACCGGCTGGCGTACGCGCGGGCGCTCACGGAATTGGCCGGGACGCCGTCGACGCGCAGCGTGGCCTTTGCGCCCGCCGCGCAGGAAGGTCATCTGCTGACGCGTATCCGCCGTCTCGTCGATGGATCATCTGACGATACCCAGTGGGCACAGCGCCTGCCGCTGGCCGTCGTCGCCGTGCTGATCGTTGCGCTGCCCATCGGACTGGCCGCCTGCGCCTCCCAAAACGCCACCTCCGACGACGCGACCAGTCCGTCTGAGCCCTCCCGCATGACCGTCACCGCCGAGCCCTCCGCGCCGGATGATCCGGCGCCTCCGCCATCCGCCGATACGGTCGAGCGCGAAGTCGAAATGCGCGCGCTGGCCGGGCCGGATCGGCCGAGATCGGTCCCGCGCGACAGCATCAAATTCGTGAAAGTGGAGCGCTCCGATTCCAGCCGCACCGTCACGATCATCACCGATTCCGACACGATTCGCTTCGATGGTGAGTTGCCCGGCGGGCCGCCCGTTGCCCTCTTCCGGCGAGGCGAAGTCGATTGGCCGAAGGAGATGCGCCTCCGCGCCGATTCCATCGATAACCAATTCGAGCTGCGCCTCCGCAGCGACAGCCTGCACGACGTCATCATCCGGCGGATGGACAGCCTGAAGATCGCCTCCGCGCCGCCTCCACCGGCGTTCTTCGGGGATAGGCCCGGTGCGCCGCGTCCGCCCGCGATCTTCTTCGACCGTCGCGCCTGGCCCGACACGATCCCGATGCCCGACGCGCCGCCTCCGCCCGTCACCGAACTGGACTCCATTCCCGGCGTGTGGCTCTCCGATCCCGAGCGGCGCCAGCGATCGGAGGATTGGGCCGACGAGTGGGTGCAACACTGGGAGCAGCACCGCGACAAGTGGGAGCGGCGGGCCGAGCGCTGGGAGCGGCATGCCACAGCGATGCGCCTGCGCGTCGATTCGCTACGCCGTGAGATGATGGAGCGCCAGCCCGAGCGCCTCCGCGAGCAAGCCGAGCAGTTGCGCCGCCAGGCCGAGCGGCTGGAGGAGCAGGCCCGCGAAATGGAGCGCGAAGCCCGGCGTGATACTTCGGAGGCTGGCAACTAGCACCGGCTTTGCGTCACCCGCCCCGGCAGTACGCCGCGGTGGATTGGATCTGTCGTACGACGACGGAGGCGCCGGAGCGGATCACGAACTCGCTGACGCCGAACTCATCGGTCGCGGGGTTCCAGTCGTACGTGTAGCCGAGGCGCGTCCACGGGTAGCCGTCAGCGCCGTACGTCGTGCGCCGCAGCTCGCGGATCCATTGCTTGTGCTTGGGATCGACCGTCAGGAAGCGCTCCGACTGCGGGAAGTCGCGCTCGCACTCGCGATCGGTGATCTCGGGGTCGGGGCAGGGGCGGAAGAGATCGGCGGGGTCGACCCACAGCTCGGCGAATTGGGTGTAGTCCGCATCCGGCGGCAGGCCGATGAGTTGTTCGAGACGCCGGGTGAGCGCAGCATCCGGGCCATCGAAGGCGCGGCACGTCTGCTGCACCTCGGGCACGGCGGTCACCCAGACGACGTCGGACGTGGTGAGGGTATCGGATGGGGCATCCGCGAAGAGATCGGCGCCGCCCCAGGTGACCACGAGCAGGCGGCTCTGGCCGGGTGCGTCGCGCCAGATGAGCGCGTCGTTGGCGGCGGTGATGGGCGTCAGCGCCGTCGAAATCTCCGACGGTTCGGCCGTGCGAGCGTCCTCGATGGCGCGCTGGTACTCGGCCTCGGCGGATCCGGTGCGCACGGGCGGCCCGCTCGCGCAAGCCGCCACGCTGCCCATCAGCAGGAGCATCAGCCCCAATCGGAGGAGCGTCGGCGCCGGAAAGGTGCGCATCAGATGTCGCCGTTGAGTACAAAAGCCTACGTTGTGTGTCATTCTGAGCTTGACGAAGACACGAGCGCTTTAACGCGAGGGCCGTGGGTCATGCCTGTGGTGCTGATGGAATAATCTCTCTGTAACGGGCTCCAGCAAAAAATAAGAGATCCCCCGCAAGGGGACTACTTCGCTGTGCTCAGGTCGCCTCGTCGGGCTCGGGATGACAGTTTTTAAAATAGAGCACATAACTTAAGTTGCAGAATTACCGGCCGAAGAAATAGTACAGGATCAGGCCGCCGACGGGGAAGAAGACAATCAGGAGCGTCCAGATCAGCTTGCTGCCGAACTCGCGGCGCTCATCGCCCAGCAAGTCGACCAGGGCTACGATGTCGAGCACGATGATGAGCGTGCCGCAGATGCCCCAGTACGGCGTACCGATACGCTCGAACAGGTTCGGGCCGCCGCAGCCGGCGAGCAGGACGGCCAGCACGCCGAGGACGAGGAGGCTCAGGAGCGAGCGGAAAGAGGGCCAGGTTGAGTCGCGCATGAGATCATTGCGGTTGGTGAGCAAGGCACCGAAAGCTCCGGCAACACAGCGCCGGATGCACTGGAGTAGACAACCCGTACGCCGGATCGGTTGCACTGTGGCGGGAGGAACAGAAAAAGCAACTGCGCCGTGACAAACATCTGTTTCAGCATGCACATTCGCAACCGTCTCTGGCTCGTATGACGATTGGTCCGCTCGAATTTGGCGAGTATCCGCTCTTCCTCGCGCCGATGGAGGACGTGAGCGATCCGCCCTTCCGCATCCTGTGCAAGCGGTATGGGGCAGATATGCTGTACACCGAGTTCGTCTCCTCGGCCGGGCTGCTGCGCGATGTGGACGGGTCACATCAGAAGCTCGACATTTTCCCCGAGGAGCGGCCCATCGGCATCCAAGTGTGGGGCGGCGACATCGACGAGGTGCGCCGCGCGACGCCCCTCGTGGACGCGGCGGAGCCGGATGTGATCGACATCAACTTTGGCTGCCCGGTGCGCAAGATCGTCGCGAAGGATGGCGGCGCCGGGATCCTCCGCAATCTCGACAAGATGAAGGCCATTACCGAGGCCGTCATCGAGGCAGCGAATCGCCCCGTGACCGTGAAGACGCGCCTCGGCTGGGACGACGACTCGATCCGCATCATCGAGGTGGCGCGGATGCTCGAAGACGTGGGGGTCGCGTCGCTGGCCGTGCATGCACGGACGCGCGATCAGCAGTACAAGGGCGAGGCGCGGTGGCCGTGGCTGCGGCGCATCAAAGAGGAGGGCGTCCGCACCATTCCGCTCATCGGCAACGGCGACGGGCTCGATCCGCAAAAGATTGAGGCGATGTTCGACGAAACCGGCGTCGACGCGGTGATGATTGGTCGCGGTGCCATCGGCAATCCGTGGATTTTCGAGCGGACGAAGACGTATCTGGAGACGGGTGAGGTGCCCCCGCCTCCAACGTGGGAAGAGCGCGTGAAGGTTGTCGCCGAGCACCTGTCGATGAAGTGCGAGTGGCTCGGCGAGCGGACGGGCGTGCTGGAGATGCGCAAGAATTACAGCGGCTACTTTAAGGGCTTCCGCAACGCTTCGACGCTGCGCCATCAGCTCATGCAGCAGGACACGCAGGACGAGGTCCTGGAGGTCCTGCTCAACTTCAAGAAAGACGCGCCCGACATCCAACTCCCCAGCGCCGAGCTGCCGACGAAGCGTGTCCGCGATGTCAAGAAAGCCGAGCTGCCTTCGTCTGCGTCGACGCCCGGCGTCAAGAAAGCGGAGCTTCCCGAGCCGGCGTGATCTGAGCGCGGCGGCGGGGGATGTTGGAATCCTGTAAACCACTGCGGCCGCCGTGCAACAGCCAATTCGAGCGCCAGTACGTTGTCCTCCAATCGGAATAATGAAGATTTGGAGGAGACTATGGCAGGTGGCCAACCGAAACCGCACGAGAGGCCCAGTAGTGCCCGGTATCTTCGTGCCAGCATCGGCGCGGTGATTGTGAGCGGCCTGATGGGCGGAGGTGTCATCCTGATGGTCGAATGGCTGACCCTGTGGATGGGCGCCTCGACGCCGCTCGGGCCGGTGCACATCATCCCGCAGGTGCTCAACTTCGAGCCGGAGGGCGGGGTAGCCAGCTACCCGGTCGCGTCCCTCTTCATCCACTTCATGATTGCGGGAGCCGCGGCGTACGTCCTCGGCTGGGTGATTCACTCCCGCGACTGGACGATGTCGCTTTTCATTGGTGGGGCAGGGGGCGCGCTGGTCTACGCCGCCAGCTTCCTGACGCTGGTCCTCTCGCTGCCGCAGCTCACCATCGGCAGCTACGTGGTGATGGGCCTGCTGTATGTGCTCTACGGCGTCATCTTCGCTGTGGTCTACAAGCAGTTCCAACCGGCCGGGCATCGGGGGTGACGGAAGCGCATCCGGTTGCCTGTATCCGATAAATTCGCTTTACTGAGGGCGTTCACTGCTGTCCTCTTTGGCCAACTGCGACGCCCGTTATGCCCGATGCTCCCCGCTACTGGACGCCCGCGTTTGTAGAGGCGTTTGTCGATGCGCTCAACACCGATCCTGATTTTCAGCGGACCGCCGGATCGTTTTCCAACACCATCATTTTGCGCTGCTTCGACACGCCCGAAGGCGACGACGTATCGGCGGCCTACACCTTTGAAGACGGCACCGTTACCGATGTCGACCTGTGGATCGATGATGCGCCGTCGGATGACATGCGCAACGACGAATTCGACCGCTCCGAGGCGCTGGCGCGGGCGACGGCCACCTACGACGTGTGGACCAAACTCGACAAGGGCGAGATGAATGTGATGCAGGCGCTCTCCTCGCCCGATTACCAGATCGAGGGGTCGACCATCAAGATTATGGCCAACATTCAGGTCTTTCGCGGCATGAATACGGTCGCGGCGAAGGTCGATAAGACGTACTGATCCGGACATTTCCGGTATGCTGTTGGTTTAATCCCCGCGGAGTATTCTCACCGATACCACGGAGGTTGCTATGGCTGATGACAACAAGCCGCGCATTAACGTCACGCGGGGCAAACGGACGCGCCCGAAATCGAAAACATCGTCCTCCAAAAACCAATCCGCGTCCTCGTCGGCGTGGGGCATTCCCAGCGGGTTAGTCGAGCTATCCGACCAGGTGGCCGATGGCGTCCGCGACGTGTGGCTGGCGGGCCTCGGAGCACTTTCGGTCGTCGAAGAGCAGGGGTCGAAACTGTTCAGCGGGCTCGTCGAAGAGGGCAAAGCGTGGGAGCAGGAGCGCCGCGATCAGGTGAAGAAAGCGCTTCAGGCGCCGGAGGAAGCGACCGAAGAAGCCGCCGACGCAACTGCATCGGCCAGCGAGCAAATGACCGAGCGCGTGCGTGATGGCGTCGATGCGGCGCTGGAGCGTGCGGGCGTGCCCAGCCGGCGGGCGCTGGAGGACCTGCGCAGCCAGGTAAACGATCTGGCTACCCAGGCCGACCAACTGGCGCAGGCGCTCGAGCAGCAGACCCTTGATTCAGATGAGTAGTGTGGACGAACTGGCGGCCTGTGAGCGCCGCGACGGCCCCTGCGTGGGCGTGGCCTGCGCGGGCGGCGGCCTCGAAGGGGCGATCTACGAGATCGGGGTCCTGTGCGCGCTCGAAGAAGCCATCGCTGGACTACGTTTCCACGAACTGGACGTGTACGTCGGCGTCAGCGCGGGCGGGATCGTGGTGTCGAGCCTGGCGAATGGAATCTCGGCGCACACGCTCAGCCGGGCCGTGATGGGGCAGGCGGAGGATCCGACGCTCAACCTCAAGCCCGAAGTCATCTTTTCGCCATCGGCGGCAACACTCATCCATCGGCTGAACAAGCTGCCCGAGGCCCTCAGCGAATCAGTGCGGCCGTATCTGCGGACGCCGCGCGATGCTTCGCTGCTGAACGTACTGACCAACCTCGGCACGCTCCTGCCGATGGGGGTCTTCGACAACGAGCGGTTGCAGGCGCACCTGGCCAAGGTCTTCACAACCGGAGGCCGGACGAACAGCTTCCGCACGCTCGATCCGTTCCTGCGGATCGTTGCGGCCAACATCGACACGGCGGAGATCGCCACCTTTGGCGGGCCGGACACGGCGCACGTGCCCATCTCGCGTGCCGTGCAGGCCAGTACCGCGCTGCCTATCCTGTACGAGCCCGTGGAGATCGACGGGCATTACTACATCGATGGGGCCGCACGGCGCACGCTCCACGCCAGCGTTGCCCTCGATCAGGACACCGATCTACTGTTCTGCGTCAACCCCATCGTGCCGGTACGCAACGAACGGGCAGGCGCTTCGGGCAATCCGGAGCCAAGCCTGGTCGACCACGGCATCCTCAGCGTGCTCACGCAGACCTTTCGGATGCTCGTCTACTCGCGCATGCAGGCCGGCTTTCGCAGCTATGCCCATCTCTATCCGGAGGCCGACATCGTGCTCATCGAGCCGACGCCCGAGGACTACCGGATGATCTTCTCCAACCTGTTCAGCTTCTCGAACCGGCGGGCCGTCGGCGAGCAGGCGTATCAGGCCACGCGCGAGCACCTGCGCCGCTACGCCGATGACATCCAGCCGAAGCTCCAGCGCCACGGCTTTCGCCTGCGCCACGAGGTGATCGACGATCCGTCGCGCACGCTCTACGGCGATCTCGATACGTTCGAGGGCGACTCGGAGATGTTCGAACAGGTGCGCGATACGCTGGGCCGCCTCGACGCGGTGCTCGATACGATGCGTGCCGAGCTCGATGCCCGCGCCGATGACGAGGCGCGGTCGTCATCCGCCTGAGTCATCCGCCTGAGGGGTTGGGCGCAGCGTGGGCTCGTTGGAGCGCGTTGAACTCCTGCCGGAAACCCTGCAGGATGGTTTCGGGGTCGGGCACCAGACCCGCGTCGCAGGCGATGCCCACCAGAACGTCGTCGCCGTAGCTGAAGATGCTCACGCCCAGGCCGATCTTGCCGGCACGTGGCACCCACGGCATGATGTGCTGGAGCGTGCGCCCCTCGACGTGCAGCTTCTCGCGCGGACCGGGCACGTTCGTCATCACGGCGCTGGCCTTACTGCTGAACATCTCCACCACCTGATCTTCCACTTCGAGCGGCAACGCCCCGAGCGTCTGCAAGATGCCCAGTGCGGCCATCGCCTCCGACGAGGCCTTGATTTCATCCATCTGCTGCTTGACGGCCATGAGACGGCGCTCCCGTCCCTCAATCCCGACCGGCAGCGTCAGAAAGACCAGTCCAAAGCGGTTCCCCAGCTTGAGCGCGTTCTCCAGCGGCCGCAGGTTGACGGGGATCAGGGTGCGGATGCCAACGCCGTCGACGGGCTCGCTCCGTGCCTGGAGGTAGTGGCGCAGCGCTCCAGCGACTGCGCCGAGGAGCACGTCGTTCACCTTCGCGTCGAGCGCATATCCGATAGTCTTCACGTCCTGCAGCGCGATGGGCTTTGACCACACCGCGTGCTGCGCCACGCCGAGCTCGCCCTTGAAGACCGTATCCGAGTCGCGGCCCATCAGGGCCAGCTTGGTGAGGGCGGCGCCCAGGCTCATGCCCTGCTTGGCGCGCTTGAGCAGGTGCCGCGGGCGCAGGGCCATCGTCAGCCCCTCGCGCAGGAGCGTCTCCCCGACGCTGGCGACCCTGTTGGCCGTCGCGCCCACCGATTTTAGCACGGGGCGGAAGAGACTCGGCACAAGGTCCCAGGCCGGGGCGTCCGCGCGGGCCAGTTCGTGATGTTTGGGATCGTAGAACTCGTCGGTTAGCGAGAGGACGACCTGGACGAGCGCGATGCCGTCGGCGATGCAGTGGTGGAGGCGGACGATCACGGCGCTGCCGCCCATGTAGTCCTCGATGAACTCCATCTGCCACGGCGGCTTCGAGAAGTCCAGCGGGATGCTCATCAAGTCGCTAACTCGCTCCTGCAGCTCGGTCTGCCGGGCCGGCTGCGGCAGGGCAGAGCGGCGGACGTGCTGCGTGATGTCGAAGTGCGGATCGAGCTCCCAGTGCGGCGTGCCGTCCCGGCTGGAGACGCGCTGCCGAAACCGGGTGAAGCCCAGCAGCCGCTCCTCAATCACCTCCCGAAACGTCTCGATATCCATCGGGTCCTCGAGGATGAGGACCCCGGTGATGGTCATCAGGTTGGTCGGATGATCCATCCGGAGCCAGGCGGTATCTACGCCGGAGAGCGGTTCGCGTTGTCGCATCATCGAGGGCGTCCAGTCGGCGGATGAAGGAGAGAGCAGGCCGCGGTGACGTCACCGCGACGAGCGGGTCGAGGTTCCGGCGCCGGCCGGGTAGAGCCCATCGGCCGGCCAGGCCGGGACGCCTCAACATACAACGCAGCAGGGGAGTTGTCAGATATCCCACACAGAATCGGAAGCGGAGTCGTCAGTCCGCCGGCGGCGACGCCGATTCGGGGAGCGACACGTGCGACTGCACCATCTTCCATCGGTGGTCGCGCTGCTCGAACACGCCGGTGAAGCGAGCCCCGCGCCAGACGACCTCGGGCCCATCGGACTTGATGCGTGCATCGAGCCGGTGCGCATACCAGGCCACGGTGCCCGAGCGCGACACGTGAATCGATAGCTCGCTGATGGAAGCTTTGTAGTACTGCAGCGTGGCAAACTGCTCCTGGGTCGCGTTCCAGAGCTCGTCCCAGCCTCGCCAGATTTCACCCCGATCCGTCCCGATGTGGACCATCGCGGCGTCGTGAGCAATCACCTCCGCCATCAGATCGAGATCTTGCGTATCCATCGCGTAGAAGAACTGCTCGATGGCCGCGCGGATTTCGTGGGAGGCAGCATCCATTGGAAGCGGGAAGAGCGAGCGTTTCGGTTACAGGAAGACGGCGACAAGCAGGCCGAAGAGGATAACGGTGGCGATGGCGACGGCGATGGCCGTGGTGAACAGCGTACTCGGGGCGCGGTGTTCGGCCGATGCAACGGCCGGGTCGGCATCGGGAGGGCGGAACGCGTCGTCGGGCAGCAATCCGGCTTGCTCCAGCACATCGAACGCCGATTGTGCAGCCTGCTGTAGCACAACGAGCTTCACACCGTGGGATTGCTGCAGTTGTGGATGCATGCCGCCGGCGTCGTCCGCCCGAATGAAGGCGCGGAGCCCTTCGCCGTCGAGGTGGTCCTGGGCCATTTCAGCATCGCGGCGCGACGAATACGTGGCGATGATCGTGGTGGCTTCGGCAGAAAGATCCTCAGTCATGGCAACACGGGGCAGTGACGGGGATAGGCGCGAAGTCTCCCTCGGGGCGGTGAAGGAGCGTAACAGTCGCACCCGGTGCGGTTCCGAAGCTCAGGCGAGCGATCGGCGGACGGAGGGCCACAGCGTCAGGATCAACAGGCCGACGCCGAGGCTGCCGTAGATCAGTTGGAGGGGCGGATCGGCCTGATAGCCCACCATCCCAATCTCGACGCCAATCCAGATGATAAGCGCCAGGCTGATGCCCAGCGCGCCCATCCACGCCCACGCCCGCTGCTGCCAGAGCGCCATCATCACGACGAGGGGACCCATCCCGAGCACGGTGAACAGGATGAGGCCGGGGACCAGGTACGTGCGAAACGGAGAGCTGGCCAGCAGATCCAGGGGCATCTGGAGGAGGGCACCGGACGGGTCGAGGAGGAGCGCGGCGCCTCCCCCGAGCCCGCTGAGGCCTTGAAACAGCAGGCCGGCCATGAGCAGATAAAGCGGAGCAGGAGGGGCGGAGCGTTTCATTGGGAGGGGGAGGGCAGGTTAGTCGGAGGTCGTATAGCCCACGGGCGTCGGCTGCTTGCCGCTGACGCGCAAGACCCACCGCATGCACTTGTGCGGCACATCGACCGGCTCGCAGAACATCATCGGGCAACTGCCGGGGATGATGGAGAGCCCCAGCTCGCGCCCGCGGCGCACCGCCTCGGCATCGACGCTGCCTTGCCCGAAGGAGCGGTGCATCCAGACGTGCTGGATGCCGAGGGCGGCGCAGGCCTCGACGAGACTGCGTGCAGCGCTCGGCGGCGTGCCGATCACCAGCGCATCGACGCCATCGGGAAGGGCGGCGAGATCCGGGTAGCACGGGTCGCCCTCGACGGTATCGGCATGGGGGTTGACGGCGAAGACGTCGTATCCGGCGCTGCGGAGCTTGCGATAGACGATGTTGGCGGCGACATCCCTCTGGCGCGATACGCCGGCGATGGCCCTGCGCTTCTGGTCCAAGAACGTGCGGGCTGCCTGTTCGAGCGGATGCATCGGCGGGAGCGAGTCGGTGAAAGGATCCTTTCGGCCAAGAACATCGAGCCGTGCGTGGGATGTCGCCCGAAGAACGCGCAACCGAATGTCGGGGCATGTTGAGGGCGGCAGTGGGGGAATAGACTACACTGCCGCTTCGACGCAGTTAATCGGATGCTCGTCCGTTATCCAGCGCGCGATCGATGGCGTCCATCTCCTCATCCCCAAGGTGCGCTTCCAGATCGCTGAGTTTGGCGCTCATATTCCACGGTATGGTCGCCTGCTCGCCGCGCATAGTGCGGCGGTAGAGGAGGAGCGCCCGCGCATAGCTTTTCTGCGCCTCGGCCGAGTCACCCTTCCGGGTTAGCAGGTCGCCCTCTTCGATCAGCAGATCAGCGAGGGTGGTCGCGAACGCGGGGCGGAAGGCGCCGTCGCGGGTACAGAAGCGGAGCGTATCGTCCAGTGACACGGATCGCAGTGTGTCGCGCCCCTCATTGTCCACCTGACCGATCGCCTGCTGCAGGGTGCGCTGCGCCTCATCGAGTTGGCCCTGCTGCTTCTGCATGATGACCTGCTGGAGGGCCTGCGTGAGCTGGCGAATCTGCCGCATGAACCAGTCGCGTTCGAGCATCAGGCAGAGGTTGTTCCAGTGAGGGGAGGAGCAGCATCGGTGCGGTCCCTGGCGGTTTTATATGGGAGGCTCTGCTCGTTTGATGCATCGAGTTGGGCAGAATTCGTTTCTGTTCGATTTGCGATTCATGATGCGCGGAATGGCTTCGGTTGAGTCCCTACTTTTGTGTAGAAGTGTAAGAAGCGAGGGCTGAGTAGAAAAAGATGCTGTGTTACTGAATGTCAAGTTCCGGGATGTAGCGACGGATCGAACGGAGTTTGGTTTTTCAGCACGCCGAAGCAGATGTGCAACAGTTTGCGCATGGCTGCTCCGACAATGACCATCTTCGCTTTGCCTCGCCTGGCGAGCCGCTTGCCGAGCGCTTCAATCGCCGCGTTACATCGAAGGGCTGTAATCGCCGGAAAGTAGAGCGCCTTGCGAAGCCGAGCGCTTCCGACTTTTGACAGATGGGGTTTTCGATGAACCGAACTGCCCGACGTGTGATGAGCCGGCGTGAGGCCCGCGTAGGCAGCTGCCTACGCGGGCGCTCTCGAAGCGATCGGGGTTGCCAAGCTCCGCGATCACCAGCGCGGCGGTTGTCGGGCCGATGCCGGGGATTGTTTCCAGAAGGTCTCGCTTCCGGGCGAGGGGCTGGCAGTTTTGGACGTGCTGGTCGATCGCTTCTTCGAGCCGGTCGATCTGCTCATTGACGCTTTCGAGTACCGACTGGAGCGAGCCCGTGACCGTCGGATTACTCGACCGGTCGATCTGGTTGTTGAGGCGGTCGCGCTCCTTTTTCAGGCCCTCAAGGCCGCGAGTCATCTCCTTCAGGCCTCGTTGCTCGGAAGAGGCTGGACGCCACCGGCTTGGCTCTTCCCGTCGGCAGAAGCGAGCCAGGAGCCGAGCGTCGACTCGGTCGGTTTTCGAGCGGGAAAGCCGGCTGTTGGCGTAGGCGCTCGTACGCCTCGGATTCACGACCGAGATCGTCAGTCCCCGCTCGTACAAAAACCGGGCAACCGGGCGCTCATAGCCACCGGAGGCTTCGAGACAGACATGCACCTGCTTGGGGCTCTCTTCCAGAGTGCCCTCAGTCAAAGTGCCCTCAGTGTGCTGGTCAATCCACTCGAAGAGCTGCTCAAACCCCTCATCGGTGTTCGGCACACTTCGAGATGCAGATCCCCTTTCTTCTCCTGGCAACAGAACAACCTTAAGGGAGGCTTTGCTCACGTCGATTCCAACGGCGAAAGACGCAGAAAAAGCGGTCGAGGAGGTTGAACGATCGGGAGCAGTCATTGCGAGATCGCAGGCTAATGAATGCAGGCTCAACGATCAATAGTCCGTGCAGGTTTGCGAGCGTCATGGAGTCATCTGCCCGGTTGCAAGCACCGGTTGGATTTCCGGGTCTGATACCCTCCACTCGCCGCTCAGGCCGAGTTCGGAGAAAAGGCGCTCGGTCAAAAACCGGTTGTAGGCCCATCTGCGGTAGGTGTGGAGCGAACAGCCAGCCTTTCCGGCCAAGAGGCGGAGCAGATTTACCCCCGCGACGCTCATGTTCAGATGGAAGTCGATCTTCTCCTGACTTCGGGCCTGGCAGTGAGTGAGGCCGGTGTGCTGTTTTGCATCCCGGATCACAAACTCAATCTGGTAGCGCAGGCGGTAGTACCTCACGATCTCCTCGGCCGCCTGCTCGGTGTCGGTCGAGCAGAGAAGGAGAGCACGCCCCGTTCGGGGGTTTTTGAGCAGAACGATTCGCAGATTCCGCCTGAAGTGAGGACTGTTGGCCACGGTCGTCCAGATCTCGACGTGAGTCCGATCGGGCAGGCGACCGATCTCCTCGAAGCGACTCTCGATCTGCGGGGGGCAGTCGAAGTCGATCTTTCCGTCGTAGCGCTTCGGGGCGCCGGGGCCCTTCTTCCGGGGACCGGTGTAGAGATACCGCAGGTTCGCGTCCGAGCGGAGCCGAGTGATGAGATCTCCGCCCATCTCGGTGATCGCCCTGAAGACCTTTCGTTTTGCGTAGAACCCGTCGCCCACCCAGTAGGAGACGCCCACTTCGGCGAGTCGGCCGTGTAGGTCCTTGATCTGCTCGAGGTAGAAGTCGACCGAAGAGTACTCCTCCGAAGAGTTGGGACCAGAAAGGCTTGCAGGCGTCTGGGTCGCATCTACGCCGAAGGCCTCACGGCTCTCGGTCGCTACCACGCCGAGAATCGAGACTTCTTGCCCCCGCTTTGACCTCCCAGCCGCGGAAGAAAAATAATGGTCTATTCCCCACGTCTCCGTTCCACTCTTTGGTAGAAACGTGCAGTCGAACACCCCGATCAGCGGCTCGCTCGGGTGACGACGCAGCCGCAGAATCGTCAGGTTGAGCGCTACCCACCGGAACGCCTTCTGAAAATGCCGGCGGAACGTCTGCTCGCAAAAAGTGCTGTAGCGGGCCATGTTGGTGAAGTTGACGCGCCCTCGCATTCGGAGCAGCACCTGAAACAGTTCCATCAGGAACCGGCGCTGCCACGCGCCGAGCTGGAAGTTGTGGATGGCGGTCATTTTTACGAAGATGTACTCAAGCGCAGTCGCCAAAAGCGGTTGCGGAAGCATAGGTCGTAGGATCTGTTTGCTGGATACAAACACGACCTACGGCCTATCGCTTTTTCATGCAAGTCCGGGCCAAACCTGCACGGAGTGTTGACTTATGTGTCTTTGCATAAATTCAACTTGGCGGGAATAGAGATCGAGTTGTAGT
>CAYUVF010000021.1:0-60908 GCA_964448045.1 uncultured Rhodothermales bacterium | reverse complement strand
CACCCGGTGACGGGCGAATCAGCATCTTGGTAAGGCCGAGTTCAATCTTCGCACGGATTCTCGGCCTTTTCTTATTTCGATGTCAGGGCAAGGCCCCGTTAGCGCTTTTCCTCTACATAGACGCCCCAAGAGCAGTTTGCGGCTGACACCTCAAGATAATACCGACCGCTGCTCTTGTGTAGGTATGACAGGTCTTCCCCCTGCGGTCCGGTGACCATCACTTCGGGAATGCCCCCATCGCGCATTGTCGATGTTCCTTCCTTCATCACATAGGCCGCGAACATAGCGAACTCGTCGCCGTGGACCACGTACCGCAGGCGAGCCTCGCCCCCCATGAGTTCAAACAACTGGGACTTCTTGTCGCCGTTCCCTTTCAGCTTGGCGCGGATGAAGGCTTTCTCGGGGCCATCGGGGAGGGCCTGGTAGGCCTCCCACATAGCGAGGGCCTCGGGATCGGGGTTATCCTTCTGTTCCGCCATGCCCTTCTCGGCATCCTTCAGGCTTTCGATGCCTGTGAGTTCGTAAAGGCTGACCCGGAAGAACTGGGCGTACTTCAACAGGGTCTCAAGACCGGGATAAGCCCGTTGCTGAATATGATTAGCAACTAATCCCTGGCTGATACCCGCGAACTTGGCCAGTTGCGTCTGTGTCGCCTCCTTGGCATTTAGCAACTGGACGAGCTGTCGGGACAAGTAATCCTTCTTGTCGGTCATTGTAAGTTCGGTCGCACCAATACATTGTAAGCGCCTCCAACACATTTTTCAACGCATTCCACATTTTCCCTTGACTTTTATTGCATTTTGAATTATTCTGCTGCCAGAGAAAGATAGAAAGAGCGCAAGAACCCTTGATAGAAGGTCTTTTTTATGACCGACGGTATTCATAATTCCATAATCCCGGTACTCAAGCAGTACCCTCTTCGGGAGGACGGCTCCATTAATCTGACGCGCGCTGCCCTAAGCACAATGGGCATCAAGCCGGGCACGATCTGCCGGATCGTGATCAACAAGGCTGAGCGGCGCTTCGAGGTATACCCCATCGAAGACCAGGCGGATAACGACTCCGCTCCGAACGGGGCCGCCGCATGAACGGTCGCGTAAACAGGCATGCCCAACAAGTAACCCCAAGGAAGGGAAAAGCCAAACCTTAGTGCGTGGCGAGGAAGTGATCCAGGCCATGCACAGGGTCCTCAAGACGAAAGAATCACAACCGTTAACCATACATCCAAGGAGGACTGGATGAGTCTCACACTGCAAGATGCTCTGCCCCCGGACGGGCATGAGCGAAGAATCACCGTCGAACACCTGCTCGGGGAGAGCCTGGCCAGAGATCTAGGCCGGGAGTATCTGAGCGAGGTATCGGTCGACAACCTGAACTTCGTACAGCGCGACGCCGCGCTGCGCGGGCTAACACCCAGCCGTTCACTCGACATGATCATTACGGCGTTCCGGGTCAACCGGATGAAGGTCAGAGGGAGGGGCTAAGATGACCATGACGATAGTTGAACGCGAGGCGTTCCTTGCGGAGCGCATGACCGGAATCGGCGGGTCTGACGCCGCCGCGATCTGCGGCCTTGATCCGTACAAGACGCCCCTCCGGGTCTGGGCGGAGAAGACCGGCAAGATACCGGCCGCCGAACAAAACGAAGCCATGTGGCGTGGCATCATGCTGGAGCCGGTCGTCATCGCGATGTATCGCCTGACGACCGGTGCTCCGGTGAAGCAAGCGCCGATGCTTCGGCATAAGGCGCACGAGTTCATGTTGGCGCACCTGGACGGCCTGATCCCGCCGACGGCGGAGGACGCCGAACCCGGTGTCCTGGAGGCCAAGACCGCCAACTCCCGGATGGCCAGGCTCTGGGATGACCCCGACGCCGACGGCGACCGCATCCCGCAGCAATACATGGTGCAGGTACAGCATAATATGGCCGTCGCCGACCTGCCTTACGCCGACGTGCCGGTCCTGATCGCCGACGAACACCAACTCCAGTTCATGGCCAGGCTGGTGCAGTCATTCGGCGGGCGCGGGATCGACCCGTATATCGAGGACATTGCCGGCAACAATGTCTTCGCCCTGGCCAGCTACCTGGCCCCGGAGTCGAGCAAGGTCTACCGGGTCGAACGCGACGACGACCTGATCAAGCACCTGGTCGAACTGGAAAACGACTTCTGGCAGGACCACGTACTGAAGGACGTGCCGCCGGACCCGAGCGGGCATAGCGCGGACCTGCAAACCCTGCTGCAAATGTACCCGGAGGACACCGGCGAGATCATCGAGTCGAAACCTGGCGTAGATATCCTCGCCGCCGAACTGCGAGAGGCCCGGCAGAACAAGGACCTGTTCGCCAATCAGGAAGCGCGGCTGAAGGCCGAGATGCTGCTGGCGATGGGTGAGGCCGCCGGTATCGAGGGGAGCTGGGGCAAGGTCGTCGCCAAGTGGACGAAGCCCCGGAAGCACATCGACTGGAAGGCCATCGCCGAAGAGCTGGGCGTCGCTGAGGAACTAATCGAGAAGCACACTACGGTCAAGGACGGCTCCCGGCCGTTCCGGACCTACTGGAAAGACTGAGAGGTGAGATATGACACAGAGTGAAGTGTACGACGGCCAGGCCATGCCGATGGCCGGAGACCTGATCGCCAGAGGCGACGCCGTCCAGCAGATCAGGACAAGTTACGTGACGGCAGTGTCCGTCCAGAAGCCCCGCGACATCGCGCTTGTCGAGAAGGGGTGCATGAAGGAGGCTGCCCTTGCCGGCGAGTCCATCTACTACGGCTGGGGGGCCGGCAAGGATCGCATCGAGGGGCCGTCTATCGAGGCGGCCATGATCCTGGCACGCAACTGGGGTAACGCCGCCCTCGATATGCTGCCGGTGCAGGATACGCACGATGCCTGGATATTCACCGCATCGTTCATTGACTGCGAGGCCGGGGTTACGGTCACGCGACAGTTCCGACAGTCGAAGCGCTACACCGTCCACGGCAAGATGGACGCCGAGCGGAAGGACGACATCCGGTTTCAGATCGGTCAGTCCAAGGCCCTCCGCAACGTTGTACTCGCGGCCCTGCCCGGCTGGATCACCGACCGCATGATAGAGAAGGCCAAGCAAGGGGTGCGGGAGAAGATCGAACAGTACATACAGAAGAACGGCATTGAGGGTGCGCGTGACCTGGTCGTCAAGGCCCTGGCGAAGCACGGCATCGACGAAGAGCGCCTCGAAGCCAAGATCGGGAAGCCCATCGGAGCCTGGCAGGTTGAAGAACTGACGATCCTCAAGGGCGACATCAAGGCTTTGAATGATCGGACTGAGTCGCCGGAGACTATCTTCCCTCCCCCGAAAGATAAGGCCGGGTCTGGTTCCTCGGTTGCCGAGAAGGTAGCCGCCAAGGCAGCGCGGGTTGACGATGACAAGCGCGGCCAGGAGGAACCACCTGCTGCATCCTCGGACGCCGAACCGAAGTTAGAGGCCCCTTCGGCTAAGGCGTCTGAGGAGCCCCCGGCCCCGAAGGCCGAAGAGCCTGAGGCCGAACCGGACCCCGAATCGGAAGACGATGGCCCGCCGCCGGAAGACTCTCCTGAGGCCTACCGCCAGAAGCTGATGACCATGAAGCGGGACGAGATCATTGCTGTCGCTGCTCGGAAGATCGGCGCGGCCGACAATGCTGAGATATTCGACGGCGATAAGTTCATGAGCCACTGCCTCCGCAAGGGCATCCTGGCCGACGCTGACCTGGAAGCAAAGAAGAACACTGTGCGCCACCTGGTCATGTTCATCATGGCTATCGATGACGCCGAACGTAAGGCCGCCGAAGAGGCGGCCTGAGGGGGGCTGAGCAATGCGCATAACTGAATTGACCATACACCGCTACCTCGGCATCAAGGCCTTCAAGGTCGACAAGGCCGGCAAGATCAATATCATCACCGGGCCGAATGGCGCCGGCAAGTCAGCCGTCCTGAAGGCTATCCGCGAGGCCTTCCAGTCCTCCGGCAATGACCCCGACCTGATCCATAGCGGCGAAGACAAGGCCGAGATATTCGTCAAGCTCGACAACGGCCTTCTGATCGAACGAACGATCACGCCGAAGTCGAACACCGTCAAGGTCACAGACCGAGGGGCGCCGATACAGAAGCCGCAAACGTTCCTGAACGAGCTTCTTGACGGCAGCTACGCCTTCAACCCGATCGAGTTCTTCCGGGCCAAGAAGCCGGAACGCCGGCAGATGCTTCTCAAGGTCATGCCCTTCCGTCTGGAGCGCGAGGCCATCGAGGAGTCGGCCGACGAACTGGTTGATCTGATCGACTGGTCGAAGGTCGACCTTGATTGCCACGGCATCGAGGCGCTTGAGGAGCTCAAGAAGCACGTCTACGAGACCAGGCGGGAACAGAACCGGGCCGTAGAGCGACTGCGCAAGGCTATCGAGCAAGACGCGCGCGACTTCCCGGAAGGGTTCGACCCTGATCGGTTCAAGGCCTTCGACTATGGCAAGGCAGTGGACGACCTGCAGGAGGCCAGCGCGGAGGTGTCGGAACACCGAAGCCGCGTCCGGCGGAAGGACGAACTCACTACCCGTCGTGACTGGATCGATCAGAGGCAAAGCGAGATAGACGAGCGAATCAAGAACCTGCAAGACGAGAAGGCGAAGCTAGCCGAGGAGCGGGACGGCATATCCGGCACCCTCGTCTCCCTGCGTCAGAAGGTCGACCACTTCGAGCCGCGCCCGATTGAGCAAATGCGCGCGACCCTGGATGACTACCAGAAGGCGCAGAAGCTGATCCACAAGATGGAGGAGCTCGAACGGCGACGGGAAAGTGTAGCCGACGAGGAGGAGAAGCACGAGGATCTAGATCGGCTCTACAGGATACTGAAGGACGATCTGCCGCGCCGGATGTTTGAGTCGCTCGACTCGCCGGTCGACGGCCTTGAGATCGACGGCGACGAGATACGGGTTGACGGCAAGGTCATCGACCACCTGTCGACGTCCGAACAGATACGGTTCGCCGTCCAGGTTGCGAAGGCCCTGGCCGGTAGACTAAAGGTGATATGCGTTGACGGCTACGAGGCCCTTGATAGCGCGACGCGAGAGAATTTCGAGCAGGCGGCAAGCGGCGACGGGTATGAGTACTTCATTGCCCGCGTCGGCGATGGTCCGCTCCAGATAGAAACGAAGGGACAAGAGGAAGAGGCAGTAGCATAACTAACGCCAAGGAGGCGACTGTGGGAATGATAGGATGGGCCAAGGACTCGGGTGTGAAGCGCCTGGATAAGGCTGCCGCACACCTCTGGATCGAGGACGAGAACGGGCATCCGGCGTCTCTATGCGGACGCAGGGCCTCTACAGTAACGACGATCAAGCGCGAGGCGATAAAGCACGGGGAGCCGGCGGTTAACCTGTGCCTGGCCTGCCAGAGGGTGCTCCGTAAGATAGCTGCCGAGTACATGGACCTGCTGCCCTAACAGGTGATGATGACCGGCTGGTCGCTGGGTTGCCCCCTTCCCCCGGCCCGGCGGCCGCTGCCGGTCACTACAAATGGCACGCAGGGACAACAGACATAGACAACCCCCCAAGGGGCGGGTCGGCAGACCAGTAACCACACCGGCCCGCCCTCCCTCCAAACACAAGGAGTCAAGGATGAAGTGTCAAGCATGCGGCCGACGGTTCGGCGCCGGTGAGACGGTGCTCAAGTCCCGGCAAGGCAACGTTGCGTGTGACAACACGGACTGCACCAAAGCAATCGACGACAAAGACGCTCAGACAGAAGCGTTCTCGGGGTGGAAGCAATACACCTACTCCGAACGCGGGATAGAGGCTGACGCCGAGATCAAATCGGTCACGCTGAAGCGCACTAAGATCAAGGATATCGAAGGCGACACCTACGAGGTGCCGACGCTGGACTTTCGGTTGTCGGTCCCGGCTAAGGGTATCGACATGAGCGACGTGCAGGAACTGCACAAGTGCGGTCTCGCAACCATCAATGTCTATATGGCCGAACTGGAGCGCGTCTGATGAGTCTTCTTGACCTGAAGATCAAGGATGCGGAGGCGCTGGCGAAGCGCTACGGCTGTGACGGCGTCATCATCCTGGCCGTGGACAAGTCGCGGCAGGCCGCCAACGGCGTCTCGTACGGCCGCAATCGGAAGCTATGCGACCAAATGGGAGAGGTTCTCGACAGGGTGTGTGAGGCAACCAAGCAAGAACTTGCCCGCCAACAACAAGCTGAAATCCCGTTCTGAGGAGGCTATATGCGCGACTATGCAAAGATATCACCACGATTCTGGATGGGTAGCACGGGCAGGTTTCTACGCGAGGCCGGTGCGGACGTCCAGTTGCTGGCCATGTACCTATTGACCTGCCCATCGTCGAACTTGATCGGTCTCTATTACTGCCCGATACCAACGATTGCACACGAGACAGGGACCCCTTCGGAAGGGGTTCGGAAGGGGTTCGAGGCCCTTGCCGAAGGGGGCTTCGCTTACTTCGATGAAGACTCTGACACGGTCTGGGTACCGGAGATGGCTAAGTTTCAGATTGCAGCCTCCCTCAAACCGAGGGACAATCGGATCGTCACCGCGATGCGCGAGCTCGAGCAAGTCCGTAACTCTCGCTATGCCATAGAGTTCGTGCGGAAGTACGGCGAGGCTTACAACCTCCCGGAGGCACCCCTTACCGACCCCTTACCGACCCCCTTCGAAGGGGCTTGGAACCCCCTTCGAAGCCAGGAACAGGAACAGGAACAGGAACAGGAACAGGAACAGGAACAGGAACAGGAACCCCCCCATAGCCCCCCCAGGGGGGCCGTGGTCAAATACAAGAGCCCGTCTGTCCCGTATCAAGAGATTCTGGATGACCTCAATTCCGTTCTCAACAAGCCAAGGGGCTTCACTGCGTCCGACGCACACCGGCGGCTGATCCGGGCCCGCTGGCAGGACGGGCACGACATCGAGGCCTTCAAGGCCGTGCATCGCAACATGGCGTACGAATGGGCCGGGACCGATATGGCCAAGTTCCTGCGACCGGCGACGCTCTACTGCGCATCCAAGTTCGAGGGGTACCTATGCCGCGATCCGAGTGAGGGCGAGGGTAAGTCCGAGCTGACACGGCATAACGAGCGGGTGATGATGCGAGCGATGGCAAAATACGGAGTAGCAGACGATGACAACCAAGCCGATGAATAAGCAGTTCGTCCTGGACTTCCGCGATATGTGCGACGTCTACGCCAAGCGGCAAAGCGATGGGCTGCTGGACAGGTACTGGCAGGCCCTACAGCACTACCAGCAGGACCAACTATCTCGCGTCGCAGCGTATCTGCTCGAAACCTGTCAGCGCTGGCCAACGGTAGCCGACTGGATGGCGGCGATCAGACAGGGGATCGGGAAACCACAGGAACGAGCGGCCCTTCCACCACCAACTGCCCCGGATGACAATCCCTGCCCGGGGATAGCCAGGTACATCGGCGCTGCCTGCGGAGGCAAGAAGAACGCCATCGGAGCTGCGATCCTGCGGCAAGGCGGCCCGGACAAGCCACCGCTGCGGGTCACCGGCGACAGCTACCGAGAGCGCCTCGGCAGCGCCGTAGAAGCTGCCGAGAACGAAGGGGCGGCCGAGGCGACGATCCGGGTACTACGGGCCGCTGCCTATGACCTGCGGAGGATAGGATGACTCATACCAGAAACCGAAAGGACTAGCCAGGCAGGATGGTAATTATTACGTGTCAGGAATGCGGAGCAACGGTAGAGCGGCCAGCCAGCCGCTGCAAGTACTGTCTGCCCTGTGCGGCGAATGTCCAGCGCCGACAGTGGCGCGAGTACTGGCATCGAACGAAAGCGACTCGCGCCCTGCGATTGAGGCGACGATCCGGGGGCCGGTCCGATCCGACTAGTGGCGAACCCGCTCGCATGTTGGCCCATGATTACAACTCGTCTGATCTCCAGGGCCTTTCGCCGGACAAGTTCGTCCGGGCGGTTGACGGGATAATCAACGGGCGGGGCCTCCTGGCGCTGAGCCTCAGGCGAGGCGGGGGTGACTGACCAATGGATGGCGTACCAACCATTCGCAGGGGTCGCTTCGCCGGAAAACCGATCAACCGAGTGCCGGCCAGCTTCCTGCGCAGCCTTATCTTCAGGCAGAAAGCCGAAGCCGACATCGCCAAAGCCGAGCTCGAGCGCCGTGGTTCCATGCTCCCGGAGATGGACATTAGCAGCCACGCCGTCAACCGTGCGAGCACGCGACTCTACGAGCGTTATCTGTCAACCAGGAAGCCGGCCAGCCGTGGGGATACGGACCCGGAGGGCCTCTGGAACTGGCTCTATCGGATCGCTCATAGCGCACTTTACAGCGGCACCCAGGTCGATGGCAAGATACACCACAAGGGGCTGGTCTTCATTTTCAAGTTCGACGGTGACTGGCCGGTGCTGAAGTCGGTCATGGAAAATCGTAGAGCCAAGGGACGGCGAGAGGCGCGCAAAACCGCCTCGGCCCAGGGACGGGCCAACCAATCTCAGGAGGGCAACGTGCAATGAGGACAAAGGACGACATCATCAGGTTCCGCGTCGATTGGGAACCGGAACCGTGGCCGAAGAAGGAGCACCAGGTCATACCCGGTGGCCGGGACCCCAGGACCGGCAGGATGAAACACCGCGTGAAGACCTTCGAACGCGACTACCACACCAGGAAGAACCCGATCACGGGCAAGACCGAGAAGTACGGCCGGGGTTACATCGCCCGCTACAAGCGCGAGCTGATCGCGGCCGCCAAACAGGCTATGGCCGGGCGGCCACCGTTTCCACGATCTGTCCCGCTGTTTCTCTGCGCGTACTTCTGGCGGACCCGTCCGAAGTCAAACCGGAGCGAGTATCCGGTAACCGCGCCTGACGCCGACAACTACGGCTACCTGATCCACAATGTCCTCGAGGGTATCTGTTACCAGAACGACGCTCAGATTACGGACCCTGTGTCTCGGAAGCGTTGGGCGGATGATGATAACCCGCCGGGCGTACTGGTGGCACTGGGGACGATGACCTTAGACTACGAGCTTCCACAGTTGGCCCTCAGCCTGGAGTCGGGCAAGTGATCAAGAACCGCCACGAGCTGCCGTACACGGCGGACCTGCTATTGCGGGTGATTGAAACGCATGGCCCTATCCGGGGGCGTGACCTGGCCGCGCTGTTCCGCATCGACGAACGGCAGTTGCGAGGCAGGATGCAGCGCCTGCGCAAACTAATGAAAGGCGGGACCATCGTCGCCGGTTCGAGCGGCTACTATGTTTGCGAGGACCGCGAGGAGATTGACCGCCGAACGCGGACGCTGATCAGTCATGCCATCGGTGAGTTGGTTGGTGCGCGGGTCATGCGGCGGGCGATGGACCTTGACCAGGTGGAGATTGATCGACTGCTGGCGGAGGCATGGGAACCAACCCGGTCCCACGAGGAGATCCGCCGTAACAAGGGGGCGGCGTGAATTACACAAGCACAGGAGGCCGACGATGAGTGAGATTGAAGATTACATCCCGACGGGTGTGGTGATATATGAGTTATGATATCTCTTTGCGAGACCCCAAGACTGGCGAGGCAGTCACGGTTGATCACCACTGCGAAGGTGGTACGCGACCGGTATTCGGGATCGATGATGCAGAATTGAACGTGACCTACAACTACGGACCGTTTTACGCCGAACACATAGATGCCGAAGAGGGTATCCGATGGCTGTACGGTCGGACGGGCAGGCAGGTCCAGGAGCGTTTGGAGAAGGCCGTGGCTGCACTTGGAACCGAGCGCGACTCCGACTACTGGCAGCCAACCCCCGGCAACGCCGGATACGCTTTGGCTATCCTGCTAAGATGGGCGAAACAACACCCGACCGCTGTCTTCGGTGGTGACTGATGCTTAAGAAACTTGGCCACGCAGCCTCGGCGCTCTGCTGCATCGGAGCGGGGGTGATGGGTCTATATACCGTTGTTGAGGTCATGGCCGAGGCCGAACTATATACCCTTGGGGGAGTGCTGTATTGCTCCCTGTGGTACCTCGCCTCTGTCGTGGTGCTAATAACGGGGGTGGTGATACTGCGGAGGGTGCTACGGGAGATATTCGCATGATGCTTGAGACAACCCTGATCGCCGTCGCTGTCATCCTGGGGTTCGCCAGCGCGGTCCTGCTGTTGACACTCGTCTGCTGGAGGTCGGGGAAAAGACCGTTAGAACTATCATTAAGGCAACCGTCAACGATGAGTGGTCCACCCCGAAACAGGACAGGTGTGATGAACTTTGAGAACCAGTTACTCAAGGGCGATGTGATGGAGGTGCTGGGGCAGCTACCGGACAACACCGTCCAGTGCTGTGTTACGTCGCCCCCTTACTGGGGGCTGCGAGATTATGGGGATGCCGGGCAGCTCGGCCTCGAAAAGACCCCGGGGGAATACGTCGCCAATATGGTGGCGGTGTTTCGCGAGGTAGGGAGAGTGCTCAGGAAAGACGGCACCTGCTGGTTGAATCTGGGTGATGTATATGCAGCGAACCGTGGTGGTTCGAGTATGGCCGCCGAGACATTAGCGGCAGGTCGTGGCGATAAAGCCGCCAAGCGTGGGCGTGCATCCGGGTTTACTCCGCATCGGGACCCGGCTTCCCACGGCCTGAAGCACAAAGACCTCGTTGGTATTCCGTGGCGGGTTGCCTTCGCCCTGCAAGCCGACGGATGGTATCTGCGGCAGGACATCATTTGGGCCAAGCCCGCACCGATGCCAGAGAGCGTCACCGACCGCTGCACGAAGGCGCACGAGTACATCTTCCTGCTGACCAAATCGGCGAAGTATTATTATGATGCGGAGGCGATATTGGAGCCTGCGACGGGCAAAGCGCCGGGCAACAAGAAGCGCACGAAGGGTGGCAGGCATTACGAGGCAGGCGCCGATGAACACCGCACGGCAGCAAACCTGCACAACATCGGTGCCCGTGATGTCCGCAACAAGCGTTCCGTCTGGACGGTCAGTCCGCAACCTTACGCTGAGGCGCACTTCGCCACCTTCCCGCCGAAGCTGATAGAGCCGTGCATACTGGCCGGGTCAAAGCCCGGCGACATCGTGCTTGACCCCTTTGGTGGCTCCGGCACCACAGCGTGGGTGGCCCGTAAGCACGGGCGCAAGTTCATCCATATCGACCTATCCTACCATGACCTTGCTGCCCGTCGTCTTGCCCAACAGGAGATGTTCGCATGATGCTTGAGACAACTCTGATCGCAGTGGCTGTCATCCTGGGGTTCGCCAGCGCCGTGCTGCTGTTGGCCCTTGTCTGCTGGCTGATGCAGGACTCACCACAAACACCAGAGGAGTGATAGATGACAAGTGAAGCAATTGGATGGGTCGCGACCGGGTTGTCGATACTGGGTGCTGGCCTCAATGCGTCCGGTCGCAACAGATACAGCGGGCCTTCGACGCCTGGCAATCGGACCGAGCGGTCGTGGTGACGGCATGGCGAGGATGACAAGTATAACCATCAACCCTAAACTCACAGGAGTCGGTGGTTATTCTCAACCGGCCCCGGCTGCCCGTGGTATGGGGAGGCTAGCGATGAGTGAACCGCACCCAGGGTCGCTACGTTGCCCGGTGTGCGGGCGGGGAGTTGTCATTCCATTCGGGGGGGGCGACGATTCAGACGACCCTATTGTTTGGTGTAGAGATATGGGGCACTGGGCTGGGGCGATGAGTGAATGTGATTGGGTAGACAAGGAGGCCAACTATGACAATCTCTGAGGTCCATTTGCTTGACGACGGGACGGTACTGGCAATGTACGTCGGCCGGGATCGGCGACCGATGGAATATCATCCAACGTCTGTCCTGTCAGACATAACTCGCAGCACCGCCTGCTACCGGTCCACGCGCAACGACAACGAGGAGATCACCGACGAAACCGAGATCACTCATCGCAAGATGAAGCGGTTGTTGCAGGGGGAGGCATGACACTCAACACCGCCCTGACCACCGTTGCCATCGTCCTGGGGCTTAGTAGCGCCGTCCTGCTGTTGACCCTCATCTGCTGGCTTATGCAGGATTCAGAAGAATGAAATGGCCAGGACTGACTTAGTATAGCCTACCGATGTACGAGAACGACAGGCAAGGCCACTATCGGCTGAGGGCCACGACCGTAATACTGAACGAGCAATGCCTGCAGGACCTGGGCGACAACCAGATCACGGCGGGTCTGGAGCGCATGGCTACAACGATAGGACTGTGACTGAATCTGGACGCTTCAAGCAAGGACGCTGACGTGGCCAAAGAGAACAACCCGACCATCGTTATTGACGGGGAGCGAGTAGAGGAGAATGGCGAGACCCCCGAAACCCGTCAGGGGCGCCCGCGCGAACGCTTCCTCGTCCGTATCAACGACCTGCCCGTGCCCCTGCGCGGTCGGTCGTTCTCCGTCTTCACCCTGCTTGCCCTGGCCCGACGTGCCGGCGAGGGCTGGCTCCCGCCGGAGTATCTCCTGCCCCAGCCCGAGACGGTCGGTCGACGGCTGTACGATATGAAGAGCGAGGTGCGCAGCATCTTACGGGATGGTGGCGACATCGGCTACGACCTGCGTTGCTGGCCGGTCATCGAGAAGCAACGAGTGGCCCAGTACGCTTGGGAATACCGTCTGTGCACGTCGCCCGACTCTGTGCACGTCGCCAACCCCATGGCGATTGCGGACTTCGGACAGCACGAGCTACTCCTGTGGCTGACCCCCCGCGAGATTGCCAGCGCCAGACTACAACGCCCGGATTAAAGGAAACGACCTATTCCTTTACCGACCCCAGCCGGGATTAACGAACCTTTATCCGGCTTCCGTGGAACCGGCGCCAACCCTGCCAATCCTTATCTCTACCAACACCTTACCATAGCCACGCCCAGCCCCAAATCAAATTAGGCGACCCTAACCAGCGGAAGTTGGAACCCCGACCCCAGCCAACCCGCAGGTGTCCTCTAATATGCGCGCCTGACATTACAGGATAGGTGGAATCAGCATCCCCACCTTATAAGCGGGGTAGAGGCGAGCCGGTGTGAGCGACCAATGGACAGCCTGTGCACCATCGCCAAAATAAGGAGGACTGCCTTATGCCCCGCAAGTCGACCGCGAAAGCCCTGACTCCCAAGCAAATGCACGCGCACGTCCAGAGCCTTGTGGACGACGATGCCGTCGAGCCTGTCAAGTTCCATGCCGGACTGAGGCTGACAGAGCTGAGGCCCTACGAACGCAACCCACGTGTGAATGATGATGTTATCGAGGTGGTCAAGCGATCCCTTCAGCAAATGGGGCCGGTCGCCCCGATTGTAGCTGACGAGAACGCCCGCATATGCTGCGGGCATACCCGATACAAAGCGGCGTTGGACCTGGGCCTGCAGTACTTCCCGGTCCTGATCTGCCGGTTCAAGGACGAGGCGACGTTCGTCGCCTACAACATCGCGGACAACCAGACGGCCGGCATTGCTGAGTGGGACTATCCTGGCCTCGGCACCCTGATTAAGGAACTGGAGGCCGACGACTTCCCGACCGAGGTGCTGGGCTTCAGCGCGCCTGAGCTGGATGAGATATATCGGGGCCTCGAAGGCGATAGCGAGGCGGTAGGCGATCCCGAGGCCGTGCCGGATGTGCCAGAGAAGCCGATCACTAAGCCGGGTGATGTCTGGGTCTGCGGCGACCATCGGCTACTGTGCGGGGATTGCACTACGGAGAAGGTAGATATAGGGGCCGCGATGCTGCTGACTGACCCGCCCTATGGAGTGGCCTATGTGGGCAAGACCAAGGATGCCTTGACGATCAAAGGTGATGATCTGTCCAAGCAGCAGTTAACGGAGGTGGTAACTAAGTGGTTCGACTCGGCAGAGAGCGCATGTAAGCCCGGAGCCTATTGGTTTGCAACGGTCCCGGCGGGACCGTTGCATGTCGTCTTTGCGTCTGACTGGGAGAGGCGTGGCGTGTTGCGCCAAATTATGGTATGGGTTAAGGACTCTATGGTGCTTGGACACTCCGAGTACCATTATCAGCATGAGCCGATTTTGTTTGGCTGGATGCCAGGGGAGCGACTCAAAAACACGGACAGGACACGAACGAGCGTCTGGTCATACGCGAGGCCCAAGGCGTCTCGCGAACATCCTACCATGAAGCCCATCGAGTTATGGGCACAGGCCATCAGGAATCATACGTTGCAAGGGGACTGGGTTTACGACCCCTTCCTGGGGTCGGGCACGACCATGATCGCCTGCGAGCAGCTAGGGCGGAAATGCTACGGCATGGAAATTGAACCGAAGTATGTCAACGTCGCAGTCAAGCGCTGGGAAGACTACACAGGTAAGAAGGCGAAGAGGGCGAAAGGCGCATGACCAGGAAGGCTAAGCGCAAGGCGGCCGCCAGGAAGGTCGGGCCAAAGAAGAAGCCCAAGGCCCGCCAGATATCCGACTCCGAAGCCGAGGCCATGTTCGTCTACTGGTGCGAAACCCGGGAGTTGGGCAAGGTCGCCGACGCCTTCGGCTGGCATCGGAACACCATTAGCACTCTCGCCAAGAAGGCCAACTGGAAAACCCGCTACGCCGAAAAGGTCAAGCCCAAGATCGAGGCGAAGACCGAGACCACCGCCGCCGATGCTCCGGGCGAAATGCTGAAGATGGCGCGCGCGATGTCCCGCGCCGCCATGAAGGGGTTGTTCACCAAAGGGCCTGACGGCAAGCCTATCCTCGCCGTGCAGCCCACCATTCGCGACGCCATCGCAGCCATCAGCTTCGAAAACGACCTCCGCGAACGCCTCGGCCTCGATGAGGACGAGGAGCGGACAAAGCTTTCCCGCACCGTCATCGACAAGGCCGTCGAGGTCTGCGACGCCCTCGGCGCGAAGGGTCTCAAGGCTCTCGGCGACTACATCGTGCGCAAGATGGAAGGGGACGACCCGGAAAGGATGATCGAGAGTGGTTTCCCGGGTTAAGGCGAAAGCGCACGAGCTGCACGTGTGGGCGGTCATCTCGGTTTGCCTGGTTGTCAGCTTTGCCCGGCAGCAACTGGGCAAGCACTCGATCCTGTTCTTCGCCTGGTACTACTTCGGGATCAGGCTGGCGATACACCAGGAAATCTGGGTTCGCTTTCTCCTGCTCTCCCGGCGCCACCTGCTACTGGCTCCGCGTGGCCACGGCAAGTCGGAGTTGCTCTCCAAGATCATCCCGCTGTGGCTGATCTGTCGTGATCGCAACGAGCGAATACTGATCGTTGCGGTGGCGGCTGACAACGCGGACAAGCACGCCATGACCATCCGCGACGAGCTGCAATACAACGAGCGGCTGATTCGCGACTTCGGGAAGTTCTACGATCCCAAGAAATCCAGAGTCTGGCAGCAAAGGCGCTTTCAGGTCGTGCGGTCCAGGAACCTGAAGGACCCGACCGTCCAGGTCATAGGCATGACCAGCTCGATTACCGGCGGCCGCTTCACCCGCATCATCTTCGACGATATCATCGATCCCGACTCGGTGAATACTACTCAGCTCATGGAGAAGACCAGGAACGAGGTAATCGGAACGATCCTGCCGCTGCTTGAACCAGGCGGTACGGTCTGGGCCATCGGCACCCGGAAACACTTCGGCGATATCTACGGCTGGATGCTGGACAACCCGATGTGGACGGCCACTATCAACCGCGCCATCCTGCGCGAACCCGAGCACGAGATCGTCACCCTCGAGCATCCGCAATACCGCGAGGACGGCACCGAACAGTGGAAGATCGTCAAGTTCAAAGACGGGGACGAAGGCGAGTGTCTCTGGCCCGAGCACAAGCCGATGGCGGAGTTGCTACTCGAACGCGTAGAGATGGGTACGCCTCTCTTCAACCGGGAGATGCAGAACATCATCGTCGACGACGAGACGGCCCTGTTCCCGATGGCCTACCTCAAGCCCTGCTATGACGAATCTATCAGCTATCACTTCGACGATATCCCGCCGGAGGTCCGCAGCGAGTTTGAGGTCATTGCCCACGGGGTAGACCCCTCCCTTGTCACCGACGAGAAGCAGGCGCAGAAGACCGACTCGGATTACATGGTCCAGATGGCTATTGGCCTGACGCCCACGCGGGAGCGCCGTTTGCTGGCCCTTGATCGTGGTCGCGGCCTGACCCCGAACCAGATAGAGAAGCGCATCGCCACCTTCTACGAGCGGGTGCGTCCGTTCCGCTGCGCCATCGAGGCCAACTCCTTCGGCTCTATCCATGCCCACAACCTGATCGAAGGGACGGGTATGAAGATCACGCGGCACAACACCGGCAAGAATAAGCATGATCCATACGAAGGGGTGCCGCACCTGTCGCCGCTATTCGAGAACAGAAAGATCATCCTGCCCTATCGCACCGAGCGAGACAAGGCCATAACGGACAAGCTCGTCGGGGAACTACACGCTTTCGGCACCGACCCGCACGACGACCAGGTCATGGCGCTCTGGATTACCGAGTATCTGATCCTGCGCTACCTGAAGGGGCAGGCCCGACAACGACGCTCACGGCAGAGGAGAGAATATGCCTGATAGCAACGACAAGAAGACCACGACAATCATCCGGCCGGAGGTCGTCGCACGTACCTTCCTCGGCAAGGCCTCGCAAGTAGCGACCTCGCAGGTGGAGGACCCCTTCCAGGAGAGCTACGGCAAGGGGCAGAGGATCCTCGAACCGCCGTTCAACCCAAGCGTACTGGCGAAGCTCCCCTCGATATCGCCAGCGCTCGGCCAGTGCATCAACGTGCTCGTGACAAATGTCTTCGGGTTCGGCTGGGACCTCGAGCAACTCGGAGAGGACGCCAACCAGGCAGAGCCGAGTACCGAGGCCGAAAATGAACGCAAACGGCTCTACTGGCTGTTCGACTCGATCAACATCAACCAGGACCTGACCGCACTTCAGACGGCACTATGGAACGACCTGGAGTGCACCGGCAATGCGTACATGGAAGTTGTTCGGGGAGGAGCCGGCGACATTATCGAACTGCACCGTCTGCCTTCCTCAACTACGCGACTGACCTCGCGAGATGAAGACTACACGGATGTAATGCAACCGGTCCGCGATCGCGAGGGGAACATAGAGATGAGACCGCGTCGTGTTAAGTTCCGACGTTACGTCCAGCACCTGCCGAACGGCAAGAAGTCGTGGTTCAAGGAGTTCTGGGACCCGCGCATAATCGACCCGGCCAGCGGGGACCCGGTCGGATCAGCACCCAAGCCTGCCAACTCGGTCATACACTTCTCGCTCGGTTGCGGCTGGTCGGATTATGGCGTTCCTCGCTGGTACGCTAACCTGATGGGCGTCCTCGGCAATTACCAGGCGGCTTCGGTCAACTACTACTTCTTCGAGAACAAGTCGATCCCGCCCATCGTGATCACCGTGTCCGGGGGCAGCCTGACTGAAGAGACGATCAAGAAGCTCGAAGATATGTTCAAGTTCGAGTTGAAGGGGCTGGAGAACTTCCACAAGGGCCTGGTGCTCGAGGCAATCCCGGCTGATGTTGGCGAGATCGAGGGCGAGAAAGTGGCCGCCTGCCGCATCGACATCAAGCCCCTTACGCAGTTCATCCCGAGCGACGCGCAGTTCCTGAAGTACCAGGACGCCAATGATCACTCGCTGGTCGCATCGTTCAAAATGCCGCCGATCTACCTGGGCAAGTCGGACGACTACAACCGGGCCACGTCGATGGAGGCCCGGCGCATAGGCGAGCAACAGGTCTTTGAGCCGATCAGGCGGGCCTTCGACTACCGCATGAATGCGACGATCCTGGCCGCGATGGGCATCCGACACTGGCGGTTCTACACGCTGGGCGGCGCCACCACAGACTATGGCGATATGCTGAAGGCGATAGGTGGCGTCAAGGAGGCGGTCCCGGTCAAGGTCGTACTAGACATGATCTCGGAGATGCGCGGGTCGCCGATGGAGGAGCTCCCGGACGAGCTGGCCAATACGCTTCTGGGCCTGCTGGGCCGGGCCGATATGACGGGCGAAGCGACAAGCCCGCCGCTGGACGACGATGGCAGCATCAACGACAATCGGGACAACGAGGAGCCGGCGGAGAAGGCGATTGGGGTCCTTCTGAACATCCGTAAGGGCCTCCAGGCCCACCTCGATCAGGAGGCGGTGGCGTAATGGCAACAGCAGCGTTCAAGCTTCTCAAGTGCACAGGAACCAGCGCGGCTACCGAGACGGACTGCTCGAAGAACCCGAAGTTCCTCTCGGTTGACGACGCCACCACACCGGCGGCCAACGCTCCGGTGGCGGTGCCGGGCGATGCCGGGTCCTCCCCTGGCTACTCCTTCGAGTGCTGGCTGCGGCTGGAATGCACCGCAGCGCCTAACAACTTCTGCGAAAACTTCAAGTTCTACGGACCGGCCGAACAACCGGACGCCGATCAATCGCCGGGCAACCGAGTCTTCATCATGGCCGGAACCACGGCGACGGGGGCTACGCCGACCGCTGCGGCCTCTACTGTGGCCATCACCGATCAAGCCGCTAACTACTACGGCACCGGAGCAGGCGAGTACCTGGCTATCGGGGTCGCACCCGGCGACGATATTATCGACGCCACCGGCGAGAAATCGGACTACCTGGTCCTGCAGCTCAAGGTGCTGGACCAGGCCAACCGGGGCAACATGATCAGTGTCCCGCTAAATTTTTCCTTCGATGAGGGCTAATACGTGGCAATGTGGCAGGACATAGCAACATGGGAGGCCCTGACGGTCGACGGGCGGGGAATACCGCAGGAGACGTGCGACGTCACCATGCGGGAACTTGTGGCTCGACACGGGCGCATCCTGACGCTGCGACTAATCCCTAAGCGAGCGGGTATCCCTGCGGTCTCGGTCACCATTCCGCCCAAGGCCATGCCCGTCTACTTCAGGCGGCGGCATGGCGGGATAGCGGCCGGCGGGGCGTGGTCCGAGTCGGCGATGGAGTTCTTTGTCGGCTGGGAGATCGAGGGCTGCCTGGTCGTCAACGCGGTGGACGCTCAATCGGGGCGGGTGAGGATGTTAGTCGAATGCCGTCGGTAACACGCTTCCCGAACGCCGACGGGACGGACCAGGAATGGACCCGTAACTCTGGTTCGGCCGACCTGTACACGTACGTCGACGACGATCCGGCCGATGACGATACCACCTACCTCACAGGATCGGAGAGTTCCTTCCCTTCAAGCCGATACGTCAGCTTCACTTTCCCGACGACACCGGCCGTGCCGGACGGCGCTACCGATATCGCCGTGACGGTTCATTTCCGGGCGGACAAAGACGGCTTTCTGACGCGAGGCATTACGCCTTACCTGAGCTTCGGCGGCAACACGCAATCGGGAACCTCGCAGAATCCGGCCACGAGTTGGACAGACTACTCGCAGCAGATCGCCAAACCCGGGGGCGGCGACTGGTCGGTCTCCGAAATCAACGGGACAAGCTGGGAGGCCGGACTTGACGCTTCTAGCGGCAACAGCAACAAGTGCACGCAGCTCTATGTTGAGATCAGCTACGAGTCCTCCGCGCCGGAGGCGCCGACAAGCCCCCAGGTTGACGAGCAGACCAATCCGACCGACGCGGGCGAGCCGCCTGCCTTCACGGCCATTCACAACGCCGGGGATACCGAATCGGTCGACCGGGCGCAGGTCCAGGTCAGCGAGAACTCCGATATGTCGTCCCCGGTCTGGGACTCCGGGTACGTCACGATATCGTCCGTCTCCGACGGCAGTCGATGCGAGAAGATCAGCTACGCGGGCAGCACCTATCTGTCGACCGGCGTCAAGTACTACTGGCGCATCAGGTTCAAGAACAGCACCGACGATGTCGATGGTAAGTGGTCGGATGACGGATCGGCCAACCCCGGCGAGTTTTATGTTGTCGACCGCCAGTGGGCGACAGACGCCGACCCCTTCGCTTTCCGCCGTCGCCTGACGTTCGATACCGAGCACGCGGAAGTTCCGGCCGGGTACCTGGCCAGCTTCAAGATGCAGACCGGCACCCGCCGAATCATCGCCGGCAACGGCCATTTCAACGAGTCGGTGCAGGCCTCCGGCGGCTCCTCCATTACGCGGCATGCAGGCAAGACCCATATTGTCTACCTTGGCAGGTATGGTGCCGAGTACGAGCCACACCCTTATGACCCCGACCCTCCCGACGAAAAGGAGTCCGACTCGGAGCTTGGCCTGTGGGTGGTCACCATCAACCACCTGACCGGGGAAGTCGGCCAGCCCTATCGCATCACCGGGACGCAGACCAGTTACGATACGCACTACTTCCCGGTTATCGAGGCCGACGACGACGGTTACCTGCACATCGCCTACGGTTGCCACTACAACGCCGTGCGCCTCATTGTTTCAACGCAGCCGGGCGTTACCGGTTCGCTCGCTGACGACCCGGAAGCGGACAACTGGACCGAGATGCAGACGCCGACCGGCGCTAACGAGTGCACCTATCCCGTCTTTGTCAACATACCGGGCGAAGGCCGCCTGTATTGCTTCTTCCGCTACGGCACCTTCAGCGCCGCCTACCGATACAAGTTCTCTTACACCGGAGACAACGGGGACACGTGGTCGCCCTGCTACACCTTCCTGCACGACACCTACTACTTCGACCCGTCGAACGAGCATTATCGGTGGTACAACTACGGCTTCAAGTTCGATCCGAAACTGAAGCGCCTGCACCTGGCGTGGACGCACAATCATCGCGTGGCGGGATGGCCCGATGTCGAGCGCGGTATATGGTACGGCTACTGCGATTATGACGACCGGGACGAGGATGACGCGCTGGACGTGGGCTTCAACGTCGTCAGGTGGGCGGACGGCACCATCGCGGGAAAGACAGACGATGGCGTCGCAGGATACACCCCGCCGACCTACGTCAAGGCCAAGGCGATCATGCATCAGGACGATGAGCACGCCAGGATATTCGTGGAGGACCTGGTCCTGACCAAGGACGGCGTGCCGCTGGTATTCTGGGAAATGAAGTTCGACGACGGCGGCTCCACGCTGTGGGCCGACCAGACGAACCTGTGCTGCGCGAAGTGGTCGCATGATATTGGCGATCCCGGCGTACCGGGCGACTTCGGGCACTGGGAGATCAAGCTCATATCGGATCAGGTCAACTACCGGCTGGCGGTCCGCCGCTCGTCCTTCGCCGGACTGACGGACAGGGACGGCGTGGTGCGGCTGGTAATGCCGGTGCGCGGGGTCACGCAGTGGAAGTTCCTGCCGACGGGCGATGTCGATGACATCGGGAACGTCTACCCGTCCACCGGGTCGGACAACTACGCCTGCATTGACGACGGCTTCACGCGGGTGAACCACGAAAGGTACATCAACATCACGGGCGACGGGTCGGCGATGTCTTTCTCGCACGGAACGGCTGCCCCACCCAATGTGACGGCCATAAGGTCGGTGACCGTCGAAATGATAGCGAGGCAGTTGTCGCCCGGTTACGCCTCCGGCGGCCAGTTGTACATATCCGACGGCACTTCCGACGACTACGCGACGGCGGTCACTATCGACCAGTATAGCCTCGGAAAGTTCACGGCCACCTGGGACAATAACCCCTTCGAAAGCCGGGCCTGGCAGGTGAGTGATCTGGCGGGCCTTGAGTTTGGCTTCCGGTGCAACTCAGCCAACTCCAGCCAGGTCATCCGCGTGCTTTGCGAGTGCACCTACACCAAGGAAGCCCACCCCGAGTATTTCTCGGCGGAGCTCTACGAGATCAGTTCTGCCGACGACGGCGACACCTGGACCGCTCGCGAGTTGTCACGCAATACCGGTCTTGGTCTGCCTATAATGAACAGCAAGCACGATCTCTCCGGCGACGTGTTCGAGGCCATCTACTGTTGCGGCAACGACGTCTTCTACCTGACCGACGAACCGTATGGTTTGATCCTGCCGGGGGCTACCGACCTGCGGGTGTTCTATGGACCGGACGAGATCGACCGGGTCATCGACTACGCCAACCTTATCGAGTCGACTATCTACTTCCAGATTCAGGACGCCATATCCAAGGGCGCATCGGTCGGCGCGAAGGACTACTATGTCCACTATGGCAACTGGAACGCTTCCAACACGCCCCTGGCCGATCCGCACGAGGTGTTCGTCAACTTCTTCAACTTCGAGGAGTACGACGTCGGCGAGGATATCGACGGAGTGGACGGCTGGGCGGTGGGAACGGACGCCGGGACGGCGACTATCTACGGGGCGCCCCCCGATCACAACAACAAGGTGTACGGCGGCCAGCGCTCCCTGATGGCCGTACACGGGGCGAATGACTTCTACATCGAGAAGACGCTGGGCTCCGGCCTCACCGACATCTATGTCGAAGGGTCACTATGGATGGAGACCGGTTCGTCCGTGGATGGCTATATCGGGGTCAAGGATTCCGTCGGTAACATGTTCGCGGTCGGCATCAACGGCGCGGCCGACAAGGCCATGTACTGGGACGGCAGCGCCTGGCAAACGCATGCGACCAAACGCGCACACGAGCGGGCCTATCACCGGGTGGGCTTGCGTGTCACCGCCTCCGGGTGCACCGGTTACATGGACGGAGTGGTGATCTGCGACGAGATCAGCGGCATCAGTACCGTCGACAAGATATGCCTCGGGGCGGAGAACAAGACGTTCTTCGACTTTATCTGGGTCACCAACCGCCTGTTCAAGCGCCAGGACGCTACCATATCGTCCGGCTTCACCGACGATACGATTGAGAGGAACTCAAGCAGCGACTCCGACTACCAGGCCACCTATGACGGCCGCCACGACCTTGGTTCCGCCTACCTGAACGTCTGGAAAATCGAGCTGACGTTGAGCGCCATTGATGCCGGCGCTACGGACTCCAACGCCCACTGGCTGAAGATATGGGTCTGCAACGAGGACGCCTACGACCCCGGCGATGGCGACGCTAACATTGACGTCCAGATAGGTGGCGGGAACGAGTCCCTGCCCGGACAAAAGACCTGTATCTGGGCGGGGCCATCCAGCACCGAGACCAAGACCTTCATTATCGACGCCACGCGAGACCCGGCCGACGATGTCGTCAACAACACCGACAACGCCACCGACTACTACGCGATGCCGAGCATCTGCCGCAAGTCGATCAAGATTGACTGCTGGACCACGGGAGGCAGTGCTCCAGTCATCACGATTGACGAGATCAAGGTCTACTACGATGACCGCGACGCGGAGGTGATCGTCGGAGATCTAGAGGCCAAGGGTTTCTATGTCGACGCCGTTCTGCAGGGGGCGGGTGACTATCAGTTTCTCGCGGAGGCGATGGTCGACGATTCCTTCCTGCGCTCCCACCATCAGGCGGTGATCGGGGCAACCAAGATGATCAAGGGAGAAGCCTCTATGCCGGCAGCAAACCTAACGACCACGGTTGAAAACGCGAAGGTGCACGTCAGCACCGGCCAGACCATGACGATGGCCGTTCGGGCCAACCTGGAAAACCTGCTGGCCAGTTCAGGGGTCGGGTCGTTCCCTATCGGCTATTCCGGCATAACCGCCGCTGTCGTCAATCTGGTGTTGACCAACGAGAAGACGACTAATGCTCAGGTCACGGCATCGGTTGAGTCGGGCAAGGGACACCTCCTGCCGGTCATCACGCCCCTGGAGTACGGGCTGGCCCTTGACGCCAACGGTCAACTGGCCGCCGACTGGAAGGGCGGTTTCACGAACGCTCTGGTGGTTCAGGTTGAGAGCATGCTCGAAGTCGTCAGCGCCGATCTCGTTCCGTTCTCGACTCTGCGCGGGACCGACAGCACCGGCCTTGCCCTGGTCAACTGGCTGCACTCCGAGGAGACCACCGGCAAGGTTCTGCTCGCGCACGTGGGCGCGCTCCAGCAAGACGGCTCCGTTAACTTCGAGTCGCTGGCCTATGTCTCGGTGCGGAAAATCGCCCAGGCCGACATCGGCAAGAACATCGACTGGTCGGGCAAGGCGAACTGCGACTGGGCCTCCTCGCTGGCCCAACGCATGATCTTCCCTATCTGCTTTGTTGGCCTCCGCGAAATGGAGACGACCGTCCAGATCGACAACACCAAAGCTATCGACTTCACGGATCGGACCAACATCGACGTCGGGACGGGCGTTGTGGGGCATAACATCGTCAACCTGGAGTCGCTCTTCACGCTCCTGACCACGCCAATTATCCCTGTCGAGTGGACAGGCGGAGTCTTGGTGAGGGTTGATAAGGCGGCGTTAGTCGAATGGCGGACAGGACGCCAGGCCGCAAGCCTGGCCAACATAGAGACCCGCAGGGGGGTAGATGCCGGGACGCAGGCCGCCAATATCGAGAGCGGCAAGGGGGTTGACGATCAGAAGGCCGCCCCGATTGAGCACAAGGCCGGCAAGTCTTTCGATTCGACCCTTGTCCCTCTGTCCTGGCGCGGCGGTGTCACCCTCGGCAACGTCGTACAGTTAGAGACCGGCCGGGGCCTGGAGTCCCGCGCCGAAGTCCCTCTGCATTTCCTCGGAGCCTTCACGCTGGAAACACAGGCCGCCATCGAGTACCTGCGGACAAACGCCGTGGCGCAGGTGGCGCACCTGGAGGCAGTCAAGCGTATCGGGACGGCCACACAGGCTCTCTTCGAGTACGGCGAGCGACGGCTGGCCGGCCAGGAGGCGCCGGTGGCCACGCTGAAAGCCCTCGAGGCCATCCGCACTCTGCCGGTCGAATGGCAGGGCGGACTGATGGTGACGGCACAGGCGGCCTTCCCCATCGAGTGGGTCCTCAAGATGGAGTCAACGGGGCAGGTCCAGTTTGAGAGCGTCAAGCCGATGTCGGCGGCGGTGATCGCCGGCATTGAATCCGGCCGGTCGACTGCTGCGACCAGCCAGACGCTTCTCACGACCGACGCCCTGGCGGCCATGATCGCACAGGTGTCGATCGATTCCGCTCACAAGATAGCCGACGTCAAGCAGCTCGGGATCGACACAACCAGAATCACCGACGCGGCGGTGCGGGCGGAGATCGAGCAGACCGTCACCCGCACGATGCAGGATCAGATCATCACGGAGTGGCGTGCCTGGTCCGGCGTGGTTATTGAAGGAGCTATCCCCGTCTCCTGGCGGGCAACTATCGCGGCCGAAATGCAGGCGCCGGTCGCCAGCCGCAAGTCCATCGAGGTCGTGGGCAATCAGGTCCTCCTCGACTGGGGCGTGCGCCGTTCGGCCAGTCATCGGACTGAGTTCGAATACGGTGAGGAGATAAGGGCGATTGCTAACGCGCTGGCCGTCTGGTGCGGCACGGTAGATGCCAAAGCCCAGGTCGGCGTCCAGTGGGTGAGCCAAAAGGAACACACGCTGGCCGTTGAACTCGATTACGGCCGGGGCGTAGTCACACGCTCGGAGATCCCCTTCGAGATACTTGACGGCATGATCGCAGAGGGGAACCTGTCGCTCGACTGGATCGGGTACAACGTCACCCTCCTGCTCGCCATCAATGCTCAGGTTCGGATTCCGGGCCTGCTCGGAGTTTCTATCAGCATCCCGGACGTCAAGTCATACCTGATCAGGCTGGCCAGCGCCAAGGATATGAGCCTGCGAAAAGCCGAGGCCCAGAGCGCGGGCCTGCGCCTCGTCCAAGCCATCAACGCTAAGCTGTTCGGAGAATAGGGCATGCCCACACCGGTCAAGATCACACAGAAGGTCCCGCAGGGTAACACCTGTCTTTTAGAGTTCACCCTGGTCGACTACGACGGCGAGACGCCGGTCAGCGTGGATAATGTCACGAGCGCCACGATGACTCTGCTCGACAAGGACACGAACACGATCATTAACAGCCGCGAAGACGTCGATGTAATAGGCGACATCGACACGAACGGCCGGTTCTCACGCCTGCTGAGCGCCGCAGACAATATCATCATAAATACGGACGAACGGGTGGACCAGGAGGTCCATGTCGCACTCATCACGGTCACGGCCAGCGGTCCCGAAGCTGACATCGTGTTCAAGCGGGAGTTCTGGGTGACGGTCCTAAACCAGAGAGAAGTACCAAACGGGTAACTGTGTTTTTTTAGCCAGCGTGGTGCATTGACGCACCACCAGGAGGTAACATCCTATGTCTGTCGAAGCCTATAACCTGATCCTGCACGGTTCGGCGACCATGCCGGACGACGACACCACCACCGAAATCGGCGGCGCTATCGACAAGTCGACCAAGCTGACCTTCGCCCAACTCGCCAATACGGGTGTCCTCAACGTCATCAGTTCGGCGGCGGGAGATACGACGCAAGACGTCACTGTCTACGGCCGCAACGCCGCCGGAGAAAAGATAGACGAGACGATCAGCCTGAACGGGACCACCGAAGCACAGGGGTCGACCTCGTTCGAGCGCGTGATGAAGGCCGTCAAGTCGGCCACCACAACCGGCGTGGTCGCGGTCTACTCCGACACCGACCTGCACGCCGGCACGGCGCAGGACGGCGACACGAATTGGGTGCAGCTCGATGCCGGAGCCTCCGCCGTAGACAACGAGTACCAGTTCGACGTGATCATCTTCACGGGCGGGACCGGGGCGGGCAACGTCGCAGAGATCGTCAAGTACGACGGCACCGAGAAGAAGGCCTATGTGCGCGGCTGGCCGGTCGCGACTCCGGACGCCACGAGCGTCTTCGTTGTGGCCCACGGTGTGGTGATGGAGAAGTCGCCGGACGAGGTCGATGAAGTCCGGGTGCTATTCTACGATGCCGCCGCCAATCCGCCGGGGGGGAGCACGAAGACCTACTACGACAAGGGCTTCTACTACAACCAGCACGCCACGCTGGCCCTGACCAACGGTGTCATTACCGAGGTCGCCGAGGGTGCGGCCGCGAAGATCGAGTTCGCCCTTGAGGACGCTCTGGACGGTTCAGGCACCAACGGTGCCGCGAATGATCGGTTTGTTGCCCCCTCCTCCGGGGTCGGGTCTTTCTCTTCAGACGCCAAGGACGTGGTCAACAGCCAGAACTTCTCCCCGCAGTCCGGGCAGGGTGTCTGGTTCAAGCTCACGCTGGACGGCGGTGACTCGGCGCAGAAGTCCTTCTACCAGCTCCAGGTGACCGGTCAGAGCACCTGATGCCAAATGCGGCTCCCACAAGGGGCATCTGGTCCGGGTCGGGTGAGCAGTCCTCCCACCTGACTCGCGACCAGGCCGCAGCTGCGCTCGAGGTCGTGGATAACATCCTCGGCCTCACGTGTTGTTGCTGTGTTCGCAAGGCAGGGGAAGGTGATCCGCTGCCGGGCGAAGACGAGCTGCTCGAACTGCTACTCGTCGAATGGGCCAAAGGGTCTAAAGCAGCCACGAGAACGGCCCTCAAACTGATCGGCGAAAAGTGGCCCAAACTGTCCGACGACGACGTTCGGAAGGTTCTCAAGGTTCTCGACTCCGGCCTGCAAAAGGGCTTTGTGGCCAGCGTCGGAGCCGACCTGCCCGGCATCATGGAAGTGGGGTATCGAACGGCCAAGAAGGGAGTCGCCGACAAGGTCAACGCCGCCTTCCTGTGGGAAGCCGTCGACAAGAAGGCGACCGCGTGGCTGGGCGAACACCATATGTTCTGGGTGGGCGACTACTTCAATCGCCACGTCTCCGATGGACTGGCGGAGGTCGTCCAGGCGGGCATGAGCAAAGGCCTCGGGCGGAACGACATCGCCAAAGAGATCAAGGGGTTCTTCGACCAGTACCCCGGGGTGACGAACAGGCCCGTCAATTATTGGCGGGGCATGGCGGCCAACGGGATGAACCGAAGTCGGCAATTCGGCCTCCTCGGGGGCTACGAGAACGTCGGCGTGCGCGAGCTGGAGATCATGGCGGTAATGGACGAAAGGACTAGCCCCGTGTGCCGTGAATTAAATGGACGCATCATCCCAGTCTCGGCCGGTCTCAAGCAGCGAGACAAGCTGATGGCGGCGAAGAACCCGGAGGATGTCAAGGACCTGGCCCCCTGGCTGAGCGTCGACCAGATAGCGGGCAAGTCGACCAAATCGGTCATCAAGAAGGGGGTGGCGATGCCTCCTTATCACTTTCACTGCCGGACGACCGTAGTCGAGCGCTTCTGATCGCGCTGCGAACCGTCAGCCCCCCAGCTAGCCCCCCAGATAGCCCCCGCCGCCAGCCATCCTGTAAAGTCCCGTCGCGATTATAGAGGATTGGTGGAATCCGCCTTCTCTAATAGGTAGCAGCCAGACACAGGAGGTCTGTCTGGCCGATTTCAGTGATTTCATTCAGTACCTGTTACCCGGCTCCGACGTTGTTCGCGGCTACGGCAACAAGTTGGTCCAACTCTTCGATGCCGGCACGGACGATCTCGTCTGGGAAGGCACCACCGATTCGTCCGGGCGCTACGAGATAGGCTCGCTGGCTACCGGCGCTTATGACGTTCGGGTCGATGGCGTCCGCATCCAGACCTTCCACCACGTCAAAGCCGACCACACCCACGATCCAGATCAGACTTTCAGGTTTTTCATCGGGGACACCATATCGGCGGACGCCAACCAAAAGAAAGAAACGCCCCTCTACGCGCCCGGTGTGGCGGGGTCAATAGTACGGATATCTCTCGTCGCGCACGCGACTTCGGCCTCAGCTGACACATCGGTGCACCTACTGGTCGGGTCGCAAAACGGCGCCAGCGCCCTGACATTTGCGAGTGATTCGGTGTGGCAACACCAGGTGAACCCGGGAGAAATCCTCTACCGCTATACGCACGTTGACGACAACCCCGGCGTCACCCTCACCGCCGACCAGGTGATCACTATGGGCATCGACAACGTGGTCTCCGGCGTGCAGGGGCTAACCCTCAACCTGACCTTCCGGCCTGACTAAGGAGCTGATATGAGCAACAAACGCAAGCTGACCGCCAAGAATCGTCTTCTCGACACCGACATTGTCGAGATCGCTTTTGCCGGCACTCCGGCGGTTCCGAAGGCGGTCTTCCAGGTGTTCAAGTCGGAGTTCCCCGAGGGGCGCGAGCCGATAATCAAGACCGTAACCCTGCACAAGGATGAAGCCAAGAAGCAGGTCTTCGGCTACGCGCTGGTCCCGGACGAACCCGACCATCAGGGCGACATCATTTCGGCCGAAGAGATTGAGAAGGCCTGCCACTCGCTTGCGCGCAACCTGGCCAAGGGCACGGCCAAGGGGCAGGGCACGACTCTGAACCACATCCACCTCAAGGACGCCGACGGCAACAGCTACGGCTACATCATCGAGAGCGCGATCGACAAGGACGGTTCTCTGGCCAAGGCCTACGGTGTTGAGGGCGTCCCTGGCGCCTGGTGGATCGGCGCACAAGTCGAAACCGAAGAGGCCTGGGAGAGCGTGCAGAAGCGGGAGATCACCGGCTTCAGCATCGGCGGCTCCGGCTGTCGCGTGCCTGTCGAGGAGACGCAAAAGTCGGCCCTGGGGAAGGCGTGGGACTACCTGAAGGCGCTGACATTCGACGACCTTGACGTCGGACTGAAAGCCAGGGATGAACTATACCAGAACACCGACAACCTGAACATCTCGCTGTCGACAATCATCGACGACACAGACCTGGGCAAAGAAGAGAAGAGGGCTGCGATTGCGGCCAGCATCGACCAGTTCAAGGAGAAGTTGGTCAGCTACTTCGCCATCGAGAAGGCGGGGCGCGAACTGAGCGCGGCCAATGCGAAGCTGCTTGAGGACTTCCTCGAGGCCGCCGACACCCTGCGGCCACTCATAGAACGAGCCAAAGCAAAGACTGAGAAATCCATACCGGACAACCCCGGAGGAGGTAACGACATGGACGCCACGAAGTTTGACCTGCTAGTCAAGTCTGTCGAGTCGCTTAGTGCTGACCTGACCGACATCAAGGACCGCCTGGCCAAGGCCGAGGGGGGCAACGGCCCTGCCGACGACGGCGACAAAGACAAGCCGCAGGTCGTGACCGAGGACCAGCTCAAGAAGCTGGCCGATCAGGTGACCGAGGTCGCCAAGAGCTTCGATGACCTGAAGCAGCGCCTCGAGAAGATCGAGAAGACGCCCGGCACGCGCCAGGGTAGTGACGATCCCCTGCCGGAGGGCGATGGCAGCAAGGTCGAGAAGTCGCTGGGCGAGCGCGTCGGCAACGCCTGCGTGCACATCTTTCATGGGCGCCAGTAGGCGAGCCATGACCGCTCTCTATTTTTTTGAGCTGACCGGTGCGCATACGCACCACCACCACCGAATCCGAGTACGACAAGGAGCTTAAGCAATGAGCGACCTACTCAAAGACGCAGTCAAGGCAGTCAATAGACAGCTACTGGGCAAGGCCGAAGGCGGGTCCATGAATCTGTCCACGACCCATTACAATCAGTTGATCCCGCAGGAGGAAGTCTGGGCCCTCATGGACCTCACCATGGACCATACCAGCTTTCTCTCGGAGGTCAACACCATCCGCCGCATGCAGAAGAAGGGCACCATCCCGATTTGGAACCTGGAAGGCTGGGTCATGGAGCACGTCGGCGAACAGGACCCGACCCAGGTGACGAGCCGTGGCGAGACCTCCCGTGTCTCCTACATGACCGAGAAGATGAAGTGCGACATCGTTATTTCGCACGAGGAACTGGCGGAGCATGAGGCCGCCGGCCTGGGCAACTTCGAAACCCAGGCTGTCAACTCGTTCACTACGCAGTTAAACAACAACATCGCCGAACTGGCTTTCCGGGCTAAATCCTCGCTGCGCGGGAGCGCGGCCACGCGCGAGGAGCGCGCATTGAAGGCCTTCGATGGTGTGGACGTCCTGACCGATGCCGGCGCGAACGTCTACGACGCCAACGGCAAGGCCTTTGGCAAGAAGGTCTATTCCTACATGGTCGACAAGATGCCGTGGAAGTATCGGCGTAACCCGCAGAACCTGCGCTGGTGGCAGAATACCCGCGTCACCAACAACTGGCAGGATGCGCTGGCCGACCTCGGCACGGCTATGGGCGACCGCGCCCTGACCTCAAAGACTGTCCCGCCCCCGCACGGCATAGATGTGTGGACGGTCCCATACATCCCCGAGAACGACGGCCCCACGGCCATCGCCCCGACCTCGGTTGCCGGCACTACCGAGGTCACGGCAGTGCTGACCACCCTGATCACTGCCGGTGATCCGGCTTCAGTTGCCGCCGGTGTTGGACGCCAGTTCCTGATCACCTGTGTCGACACCGGTCAGAGCGAGGTGTGCACCGGCTACGAAGACACCACGCTGAAGATCCAGACCAGCGGCAAGCTGGGTCAGGCCTCCGTGTCGGGGACCGCCTCGGACTACACGGTGCGCCCGTACGACGAGACGACCATCTATCTCGGCAACCCGAAGGCGATCCACGTGGTCTGGAACGGCGAGTGGCGCTCAAGCCGCGAGTACAACAAGGACCTCGATCAGATCGAGATCACGATCTACATGGAATTGACGGTAGTCATTCCGGTTTCCGATCACATCGTCAAGGTCACCAACGTCGCCATTCCGCCGCTGACCTGGTAGGAAAGGACTGAACGGTGAAGACCTTCAAATGCACCCTGCAAGCAGCGACCTACGGCCATGCGAAGTTCGGCACGTACACCCGGCCGTTCACGCTTGTCCTCAACGAAGATGATCCTCGACTGCCAACCTTCCGGGCCACCCGTGCCTGGAAGGTAGAGGAGATCGGCGCTTTCCGTCCGAGGATGCCTTTGCCGCCGGAGGCCATTGCCCCGGCCGGCACGGCCAAGCCCAAACCAACGGTGGCTGACCTGTCGGCGTTGGACTCGAAGGACGCCGGACTCCTCGCTGCCGAGGGGATCACCACGCTCGATGAAGTCATCGAGATGGGGGAAGACGGATTGCAGCACATTCACGGCATCGGCGAGGCCACCGCGAAGCGGATCATGGTCGCAGCCAACAAAGCCGTGAATGCCTCCGAGCACGCCCAGGCGCGTGCGGCCGAGCAAGCCGCGCTGGCCGAGGCGAAAGCCGAAGACGAGAACGCTTAAGCGATAGGAGACGACGCTCATGTCGAACCACGATATTGGCCCTCTGGGCCAGGGCATCACGCCGAAGGGCGTGGAGACACAGCTCTTCAAGTATTACACGCACGGGGCCTTTTTGGCCGACGGCACCACTGGCCCGGCGCAGATAACCGGCGCCGGCGACGGGACCTGGTACTACGACAACACGGCGGGTATCGTCGTCGTCGATGGGACGGCCAAAGATGTCCCGGCGGCGGCGGACACGCTGCTTGAAACGGCCGGAGACATCCTTGCCAGCGGTGAGTCCAAGGTCTACCTGTGGATCGCCTGGAAGCACCCGTCGACGGGGGCAGTGGCCCTGAAGATGGTGCCGGGGACGGCAGCCACAACCGGAGATCAGGTGGCGCCGACCGACGCCGAAGTGGAGGCCGGATTGCCGTTGGGGTCCAAGTGGATCAAGCTCGGCTCGACCACGATCAACCGGACCGCCGACACCACCGCAACGCAGACGGCCACAACGAACGCCATCCGTCCGCTGTTGCTGCCGAGCGTACACTATCCGTCGTAACCCGCGCGACTGAATGGCGTACGTCACAGTACAAGACCTGCGCAGCGAGGGCGTTTCCGAGGACTACTCCAACGAGTATCTCACCGCACGGATCGCCCTCGCCAGCGCAGTTGTCGAGCATATCACGGGCTGTTACTTCGAGGCCCGCGAGAACCAGTCCTTCCGCATGGACGGCACTGGTCACCAGTACCTGTGGCTGCCGGTCCCACCTGCGGACGTCAACGCCGTCAGCAGTATCACGGTCAGCGGGATAACGGCCGACGCCTCCCTCTGGGAGGTGCTCATGCCCAGGTATCCTGACGGGCGTTTCTATCCGAAGGTACGCCACCTCACATCGTACTGGCTGAAAGGCCGCAACAACGTGGTGATAACGGGAACGTTCGGCTTCGTCGATTCGGACGGAGCGGAGACTCCCAACTACACGACACCGGTCATGATCAAGGACCTGGTCAAGCGCCTGGCTATCTGGCACCTGCCCAAGCTATCGGACGCGGGCGCGAAGCAAACCGGTCGCATCATCAAGGAAAGCCTGAAGGATTACTCCTATGAATTAGACAGAACCGTCAGCCAGGGACAGTTTGGAGACGCCAACATCGACAACCTGATCGGGCGGTTTCGCAAGACCGCGCTGGGGGCGCTTTAGATGGACACATCCACGATTATCATCAACGTACTCATAGGACTATTGGGTTTGTTTGCAGGCGGGGCGTTGGCGTTCTATACGCCGGTCGTGCGACGACTCAATGAGCTATCCGACACCACCACAACCCACACCGCCGAGATCAAAAACCTCATCCGGCAGGACTCCATGTTCTCCCGGCAACTCGATGCCTGTGGCAAGTGCCAGGTCGAACAGACCGCGCTAATCCGCAAGATGGTTGACCAGAATAACCTGCTGATACAGAAGATCATCGCCCATGCCGACTAACTTCCTCGAACAACGCCTGGGAGACTTCCTGTCCGAATACGGTGGGGAGACGACTGTCCGCTATGTCGCCTTCAGCGAGGCGTCGCAGGATAGCCTGACCGGCGATGTTGACGAGGATACAGCCTACTCCGGCAACGTTGTCTTTCTGCCTGCGCTGATTGATCACAGCCCCTCTGAGGCCATGCGAAGGAAGATGGGGCTTGAGGTCGATATGGACGCCACCCTGGTGATCGCGAAGAAACACGTCGAGGCCGAAGGGCTGACCTTCAAGGTCGGCGACAAGTTCATCCTGCCGCCTGATGATGTCGGCGTGTACGTCACCAAGATCGTGCCCGACTACCAGTCCGGCAGCGTCTTCCTGGCCTATGTCCTGGCGGTTACGAGCAAGAAGGGCAGGCGGTAGCATGGCCGGTGCGACCTGGGGTTTCGAGAAAGCCGACCGCAAGCTGCGTGAGTTTGCCCGGCTGGCCGACCGTAATATGAACAAGGCGTCCGAGGGGAACGCTATCAGGCTGCGCGACGCCATGAAGCGGACGATTCGCGACGGCCGCCCGGAGTGGCCGGCTCTCAAGCAAGCCACTATCGACCGCAAGGGCAGCTCCAAGCCCCTGATCGACTATGGCGACCTGATGCAAAGTCCCGACTATGCCAAGGTCGGACCGGATGGCTACTTCGTCGGCGTCCCCAGGAACGCCAAGAAGAAGCGCGGTGAGGGCGGGAAGGCCAACCTGGTCAATATCGCGATGGTGCACGAGTTCGGCACTAAGGACGGCCGCATTCCAATGCGCCCGTTCATCATGCCCACCTTCGAAAGACAGAAGGCCTCGCTCACGGGCGAATACCGCGAAGCCATTATCGCAGCCCTGAAAGGACGGCGCTATGCTCGTCGAAGATAAGTGGCTCGTCACCTCCATGCGAGACGTCTTCCAGGGCCTGGTCAATTCCTTTGCCGGCATCATGGGTGATACCGTTGCGGATGGCAACGTGAGGCTGGCATTCAAGGATGAGCGGCCTTCCGAGACCCGCACCTATCCGGCAGTGACCCTGTACCTCTATGACGCTGCCATCAACTACGCGCAGCGCCCGGGCGGGGTGAATCGCGTCGTCGCCGATCATGCCACCGATGAGACGAAGGTCTCCATCAGCAAGATGCCGATCCCGATCAAGCTCTTTCTCCAGGCCGACACCTGGGCGGACAAGTTGGACGACGACTGGGCGATTGGCATGCGCATGATGCAGTATCTGGGGGCGGGCAATACCAAGGTTCTGACGCCGGCGGAGAAGGAGTTTTACGTCGCCGGGCCGATTATTGCGCAACCCCTGGACGAGATCATGAGCGAGAATCTGTGGCGCAAGGCCTACCGGTTCGCGCTCGAGGTCTGGTTCCCGCACCCGGACCCGGCCGAGGATGTCTACCGCGTCCTGGTGCGTCGCTTCAACATGGAAGGCGAACTCTATCAGCCTGACAGCTTCCCAGAATGAGGATAAGTGCTATGGCATTCAATCTGAAGAACCCGCATCAAACTCACGTGACCGTTACGCTCTGCGGCTACACGACCACGATCCCGGCCGGGGTGATTGTCGGTCCCTTCGAGCACGGCTCCGAGGACCTCGATCGCTGCCTGGCCCACGGGATAGTCAAGAAGATCGATTTGAAAGAGGCCGATCCGCAGCCTGATCAACCAATCGAGCACGAGGACTCTACCCTTGCCTCGGATGGTGCGGCGGAGCACCAACCCGAAGACGACCACGACGACGCTGAACTCGAACACGACTACGACATAGGAGGCGACGACCATGAGTAATTATCAGGTCGGTGTGAACCTGGTTGAGGGGAAAGCCCTTAACCCTATCGACGGTATCTCTACCGCCGTCACCGGCATCATCGGGAACTTCGAACGAGGCCCGATGAACAAAGCTACGCTGGTGACCAACATGACGCAATTCGAACGAACCTTCGGGACTAAGCCCCTCTCGGGAACCACGTCCTGGTACTCGGTCAAGGCCTTCTTTGCCAAGGCAGGCAAGGGCACCCTGTATGTGGTCCGTGTGGCCGGAACTAGCAAGGCCAAGGCGACAGTTACGCTGGTCGACCGGGAAAGCTCCCCGGCCAATGCGTTGCAGGTCGATGCGGCCAGCGAAGGAACCTGGGGCAACGGCCTCGCTGTCGTCATCGCAGACAGTCCGATCCTTTCGACGACCTACGCCTCGGACATCACTTCTGGCGACACGTCGGCGGTGTTGACCAGCATCGAGGGCCTGGAGGTCGGCTCGGATATCTCCATCACAGACGGAGCCAACACGGAATACGTCCGCATCACCGCCATCGAAACCGCCAGCAACACGGTGCACTGGTCCGGTGGCCTGACCAACGGCTACCTGGCCACAGACGAGGACAACGCCGTGGTGTCGATGGAGTTCGGAATCTCGGTCTATGTGAACAACATCCTGACCGAGACGTGGACCGGGCTTTCTCTGAACGCCGACGTCAGCTTCTACGTTGAGAAGAAGGTCACTTCCACCCTGATCGCCTGCACCGACGTCCTGGCTTCGAAGACCGACAGTTACGAGGACCTCCCGGCGGTTGCCTCGGCGACCGATCTGACCGGCGGGCACGACGGCATGACCGACGTGGTCGGCTCCGACTACAGCGGCAGCCAGGCGGCCAAGTCCGGCGTCTACGCATTCGACGCGGTTGACAACCTCTTCCGCTTCGCCTGCCCCAACCCGAAACTGACGGACGTGGACGCTGAGGCCGCTCTCGAAGGTGTGATCCAGGCGTGCCTTGATTACACCAACGCCCGCGTCACCTGCCAGTACTACGCCGATGTCCCGTATGGCAAGTCTGTCGCCAACGCGAAGGCCTTCGCCGCTCAGTTCACAGGCAGACGCCTGGTTTTCGCCTGGCCGTGGCTGGTAGTCAGGGAGAACGCGACTAACGTCTACCTGCCGCCGTCGACGTTCGTTCTGGGCGCAGCCGTCGAGAAGGACTATCGACGCGGTGTCCACAAGAACATCGGTAACGAGACCCTGCCCTACGCCATTGACCTGGAGTACAAGGTCAGCCGAGCCGAGGGGGAGGAGCTCAACAACTATGGTGTCAACACTGTCCGAGAGTTCGTCCCGGGCGGCATCAAGATATACGGCGGCCGCACGATGTCGACGCTGACCTCGTTCCGCTTCGTCCATTACTCGGAACTGTGGAACTTCATCGGGCGTAGCCTTGAGGTCGCAACGCAGGACGTGCCCTTCGAGCCGAACGACGAGACCCTGTGGAAGGGTGTTGTTCGCCGGATCGAGGCCTTCCTGTCCAACCAGCAGGCTAAGCGCGCTCTGTTCGACGCCAGCAATCCGGGCGGACGGGCCTTCGTGGTCAAGATGGACTCGGAAAACAACCCGGTTGACCAGGTGGCCCTCGGCATAGCCATGTGCGAGGTCGAGTATGTGCCGACCGGGACGGCCGAGAAGTTCGTGGTCAAGCTGACCAGTTCGCCGATGGGCCTGACACTAACAACGTCGGCCTAATCGTGGCGGCTCTTTTTCCCCCGGCGTGGTGCTTTGACGCGCTACGCCGGCAGACAAGAACTGTGAGCTACTGCAAGGAGATATAGCATGAGCTACGGATCAGCCGAAGCCAATGCCAACGTCGAACTCAACTCGAAGTTTCGAGTAGAGATTGACGGCGTCAGTGTCATGGCCTTCGAGAAATTCAAGCTCGACGACGCGGAGTGGGGCGAGGTCAACGCCCGGACCGGCGTCGACGACATCAACACCCGAACCTCTTCCGGCCTGCGTAAACCGCATCGCCTGACCGTGACCAAGCATTTGCGGGTCGGCGGCATCGCCGACATCCAGATGTTTTGGGACTGGTTCAAGAAGGGTTCCAAGGAACGCAAGGACGGCGCTATCGTCGTGCTGAATCGCGACGGCGACGAGGTCGGCCGCATGAGCTTCAAGGAGGCCTGGGTACAGAAGTCAAGTTTCCCTGAGCACGACGCGAACAACGAGGGCGAGGCCCTGCCGTACGCCTGGAACATCGTCGCGCGCGAACTCGACTTTGGTTAAGCCGTGAACGTCTTCGACCTCCCGCAAAAGGCCGTGTCGGCCCTCAATGTTCTCGATCTGGAGAAGCTGAAGAACTTCCAGTTCGTTGTCCAGATCGACGGTGAGTTCACCGGCAAAGAGTTGGTGGCCGGGTTCGATGAAATATCCGGTCTGGCGGATGAGGTCGATGTTCGCATGGTGAAGGAGGGCGGTCATCCTGGTGTGCATCGCTACGCCCGGCGCGCGCGCCAGGATGCGCTCACCTGTAAGCGCGGGATGACGTTCAGCCGCGCCATGTACAGATGGTTCGACGAGGTCCGCACGTGGACCAAAGGACGACGCGACTACCGGAGAACGATGTCGGTCTATCTGCTCGACTGGGTAGACACCCCCGCCGGGATGGTCACGTTCGAGGCGTGGCGGTGGGATTACTTTGACGCCTGGCCGTCGGCCTGGGAAGGCCCGCGCCTGCGCGCCCGCCAGCCCGATATCGCCTTCGAATCCCTCACCATTCAGCATTCGGGCATCTATGAACAGAAGGGAGTCTTCTCTGGGACGGCCGGGGAGATACTGAGCATTTTCCAATAACACAAGGGAGTAACTGAAATGAGCGGGACCACAATCACTTTTGACCTGCCGGTCGGCTATGAAGACGAGTCCGGCACCCTCCACAAGACAGTAACGATGCGTCGCGTCAAGAACCGCGACATCATCGATTTGGCCAATGACGACAGGATCAAACGCTTTTCCCGGGACAAGGCGCTCGAGGTGGCCATGACCCCGGATGGCGGCTTCTCCGGGATAAACCTCGGCGCGGCCAAGCAGGTCGAGGCGGCCATGTATCAAATGAACGCCATCCTCTACGCTCGGGTATGCACTCAGGTTGGCGACCTCGGCAACGACAAGATCAACTGGAACGTCTTCCTCGACATGACGCCGCAGGATATGCAGGCCCTCGAAGCGAAGTTCGATGAGATCAACGGAACCCCGGCGGCTAAGCTGGACCAGGACGGGAAACTAGCCCACCCTTTCGCACCTTCCGCGAACTGATCGAGGCGTTCCCGTGTCCGGTCGCACCGCTGCGCAAAGCCATGTTCTACCTCGCGAAGGGCCTGAGCGCAGCCCCTCGCGAGATACTCGATATGGAGCACGCTGAGTTCATGGAGTGGATCAATCAGCTAATCGACTATAACGACCTGGTCCGCCGGGAACAGGAGAAAACTATGGCTGAGGTGAGAAGCCGATGATGGGCGGTCTGTCAAGTTCGCTGGGCCTGGGTGTGGTCCTCAAGTGGAAGGACCAAATGACCGGCGGGGTCAAGCAGGCTGAGCGCACGCTGCAAGGCCTGAAGAGGACCTCGGACAACGTCGCGGACAAGATAGTCAAGGACACCGACCGCATCCGCCGACAGATGGACAAGGCCCGCCAGGGGATGAAGTGGTCGATGGGTGCGATGGGGGTCGGTGCGGGCGTGCTCGGGGGGATGACCCTGTTGGCAAAAGAATCGGCCAAGGCCGAGGACCGGCTGCAAAACATAGCCTCACTGCGCGTTGGCCCGGGCATCGGGGCTGAGCAGATAGCCAAGGAAATGGGGAAGGTCAAGAACGTGCTGGCGGACGTTGCGGAAAACACCCGCATACCTGCCGCGCAGATTGACGCCGCATTCTACGATATGGTCTCAGCCTTAGGCGACGTCGATCTCGCTGCAGTGGGCGCCGACGCGGCAGCGAAGACGGCCGTGGCGGGCATGGGAACGATGGCTGAAGCCACTGGTCTGGTCTCTTCCGCCCTCGCTGTATACGGGGGCCAGTGGGAAGAGACGATGTCGCATCAGGAGATGACCAGCATGCTCTTCAACCAGACGTCAGCGGCCGTGCAGAAGTTCAAGACGACATTGCCTTCCCTCGCAGCCGGGATGGCTGAGGTGATGGGCGTGGCCAAGAACCTGGGCTTGTCCTTCTCCGAGATAGAAACTGGTCTGGGCTTTGCGGACACGTTAGGGTTGGGCGGGTCGCGATCAGGGACTGCTTACAAAGCGTTCCTGCGGCAGTTGGTAGCCAAACGTGACGAATTGGAAAAGGCCGGGATTCGCGTCTTTGATGATGAAGGTAAGTTCCTCGGTGTGGGCGAGGTCCTGAAGAACATAGAAGTTGGGCTGGACGTCAAGCCGGGCGAAACCCTTACGGGGGACCAGGCCGGCTTCATCAACAAGATATTCGGAGAAGAGGGCGGCATGTTCACGGCGAATATGCTGGGCAGGGCGGATGAGTTCCTCACCAAGTCGAAAGAGATAGAGAACAGCACCGCTGGCGCTGCTATGGTTGCGGAACGCATGAAGGGCGCTCTTGCTGCCTGGGAACGGATGACCAATACGGTTGGCAAGCTCGCGGATGAGCTGGGGAGCAACCTACTATCCCCGCTCAAGGCCGTCATAGACGCCGTGTGGAAGGCTACCAAGTGGCTCCGGCAGTTTGCCCTCGCCCACCCTGACGCCGCCAAGTGGGCGGCCTGGGGAACGGCCGCGTTTGGCGCGCTGCTGCTTGTCGGTGGGGCGATTGGGACTGTCCTCTTCGGCCTCAAGATGCTACACGCCAATATGGCGATGGTTGCTTTGGCGAAGGGAACTGGAGTGACCTTGCGTAGCATGGGCGCGCTGGGGAAGACCCTCTTCTGGCTTGGGAATACAACCCCGATCCTGAAGCTGCGGCTGGCGTTCTCGGCGTTGGGTAGCACCATTGTCTCAGCCATTAGCAAAGCAGCGCTCGCCCTCAAGGGTCTCTCTCTCGCGTTCCTCACCAACCCGATAGGCATTGCCATTATGGCAGTGATCGCGCTTGCGGCGGCCGTGTACCTGCTGATTAAGTATTGGGATGAAGTCGTGGCGTGGGTCCAGAAGGCCGCGAAGTGGATGTTCGACACCTTCCGCAATGGTCCGATCTGGGCGCGCATTCTTATATCGCCCCTCATGCTCATCGTCGGGGCGGTGGTGCTGATCATCAAGGCGTTCCAGGGCCTATGGAAGTTCGGGAAATGGGCGGTCGGCAAACTCTACGGCATCTTCAAGAAGATCCCGGGCTGGGTATTCATGCTGTTCGGCCCTATCGGCATGCTGATCGGCGGCATTAAGCTAATCATCGACCACTGGGATTGGGTCAAGGAAAAGGTCGCGTGGGTATGGGGCAAGACGAAAGAGCTCGCTTCCGACTTCTGGGGCTGGATCAAGGGCGTTTGGGGAGATATCAAGGGGACCGCAGAGTCGGCTTGGGGCAGCATCAAGGACGCCGCCGAATGGGCGCTCAACGCTATCATAGACTCGCCGGGCTTTAAGGTTATTAAGTGGTTCTTCGACAAAGTGGTAGAGGGGGCAGAATGGCTACTGCGGGTGACGGGGCTGGATGACGTCGCGAAGGACATCAAGGAAGCCGCCATCGAGATGGGCAAGGCCGTGGGCGAAGGCGTTGTAGATGGGGCGAAGGGCGCCGGAGGCTTGGCGCAATCCGCTGCCGGGGCTGTTGTAGATGCATTCAATAGCGGGATGAACTCGATTTATGAATGGGGGGCCACCGGAGAGATCAAGCGCGCATTCAAGCTCGGCAAATTCGAAGGGATCAACCCGCAGTTCTTTGATGCGTTTGGGAAGGTCGCCCTCGGGTTCAAGCCAGCCGATCAGGTCACGGCCGGTCTGCTCTCCGGTCAGATCGCCGTCACCGTAGAGGGGCGGTGGGCCCAAACATTAGGCGAGCACGAGAAGAGGTACATGGCGTTACCCCAGCAGATGCGCGAAAGTTTGCGCCATGCCTCTGCGGCCTTCTTCGATATGAGTCTGGACCCTGAGTTCAAGTTCAAGTGGGTCAAGCAAAGTACCAATGCCGCCCGGAAGGCGGCCGGGGACCAGCAGAGCGCCCTGGAGAAGGCGGCCTCGGATATGGGCTTCGAAATCCCGACCACTATGGGCGAGCCTGCGAGTGCGGGGCCGGGCAAGCAAGGAATGGAGGTCAACGCCTTCATCGGCAAGACCGTCGCGGCCGGGGCCAATCAGATAAACGTCACCGCCCTCATCGAGAAGATCAGGCCGCCTATGGTCGAGGTGCCCATCGTCGGCATCATGGGACAGGTTCGTAAGCCCGGGCTGGACCTGGAAAAGGCGCTCAACCTGCCCGCGCAGCGGCTTAGTGTGGTCCCGGCCGTGCAGAAGGCAAATGTCGACGCCCGCAAGCTAGTGTCCAGCCCTCAGCTTGTGCAGATGATCGGGGTCCTGTCGCGAATAGACACGACCCTGCCGCAGCTCGAAATGCTCATCAGGCCACTGTTGGCCGACCTGCCAACACCACCGACGCTCAACATCCCGACCTCGGTAGTCAACCCTGATGTCCGCCTGTCAACGCTGCCCGCGCCGCACGTTCCGGCCGAAGCCGCTGTCAGTCCATCCGACCGGCCCATGCCTCGCGAGTGGCCGCCCGCACCAGGGGGGCAGCAGGGCGAAGCGACGGCGCCGATGGAGAGCGAAAGCCAACAGGAATCGGTCCGGCTCCTTGGCAAGATCGCCCGGCTGATGGAGATCAAGGAGGACAAGATTGAGATCAAGGTTCCGCCCGGGGACAACGGAGGCAACGCCCGCGAACTGGCCCGCCAGATAGCACGGGAACTTGACCGCAAGCGCCTGCGCGGGAAGGATGGACGATTCTAATGCCGCTGTTCATCCCGACATCCGGCCTGACTTCCGACCCCTTCCCGGAGGTGCAGCTCGCCAAGGCGCGGTTCTACAATCTCGACAACAACGAGTATATGTACTTCCAGTTCAACCCGGAGACGTTCGAGTATGAGCTGGCGCACAACTGGGCGGAGATTCTGTGGAAAGGTGACACGCGAGGCGGCGACCTGCAGTTCGTCGGCAGCAGCCCGCGCACCTTCACCCTGCCGCTTCTGTATATAGCCGAGCCGTCGACGCCACGCATTAAGCACAAGCTGGAGAATCAGGTGTCTCCGGCCCCGGACACTCCCTCGGTTTCTGTCGACTTCGAACAGATCGAACTCACCTTCTATCGCTGGATGGCTCCGCTTCCGACGCTTGGGCGTCCGGCTCGGCTCAATGTAGCAATCGGCCCGCGCGGCTTCTCGGGTGTCATCGTGCGGTATCGGCCGCAGATAACGGCTTTCTTCTCCGACATGACCGCGCGCGAGGCCAACATTCAACTGGAGTTCAGGGAATGGCGAGTGCTCAAGAATACGTAGAGGTCCTCCCCGGCGAGCGCATAGACAACCTCGCTTACCGGGTCTATGGCGATGCCTCGAAGTATCCGCTGCTGCTTGAGGCCAATCCTGAACTGGACCTCTGGAATCCGCAACCCGGCCAGATAATCGAGGTGCCTCGTGCCGAATAGGGCCTACGACTGGAAGATGACCATCGACGGGGCCGGCCTGTGCGACCGCGCCAAGTTACACGTGGGCAGCATCACCTACGAGGAGAGCCTGACTGAGGCGGCCGAACTGGAGTTCACGATTAGTCATAGCGACTCGTTCCGCTTCGACAATACACATATCTCCCCGAACAAGGGCTACAAGTTCGCCGACCTGGGACTCGGCTGCAAGGTGCAGTTCTGGCTTGGGTTCGTTCACGATCTGCGGCTGTTGTTCACCGGCGAAGTAATCGAGATGAAGCCGGAGTTCACCGATGGGGATGATGCCTCGCACCTGAGCATCCGGTGCCATGATCTAAGCTATCGGCTGAAGCGGGAGCGCATCCGCGAGTACACTAATCCGAGTTATCTCAGCATAGCGCGCGAAATCGCTGAAGACCACGGCCTTACTCTCATAGCAAAGCCTGAGTGGCCGCTGGCGGATTATAAGCTCAAAGATGATCAGGATGTCCAGCAGACCGACCAGACCGACTGGCAGGTTCTGCAGGAACTCGCTAAGGCCCATGCCTACAGCCTGTTAGTGCGGAACGAGTATCTTGTCATGGCCGACGACGACTACCTCGCCGGGACTGAGTGGTACTCGTTGCTTGACAAGGACCATCCGCTACCGGACCTGACGATGACCTACAATGTCGACCGACCGGAACTTGAGGCCCCCGGAGCGCGACCCCTCATCTCGTTCCGTCCAGGCATCGAGACCGCAGGACAGCGGAAAAAGGTAGAGGTCATCAACTGGACCGGCTACGGCGATATCGGCGAGACGACCGGCAAGGCGCAGCTAGAGGAAGGGCGGGATGAGGTCTACACCGACATCCGGGTGCGTACCGAGAGAATCGAGACGATCCGCATCTACGGTGTGAAGCTGATGGCCTCGGATTCGTCCGCCAATGCGCAGGCGCGACAAATGGCCCAGGCCGAAATGGAACGTCGCGCCAGACAACTCGTGCGCGGCGAAGGGGTGCTCGGCAACGGAGAGCCGGGCATGAGGGCAGGGCAGCGACATACGATCAGAGTCAACGATATGCGGCCGTTCGGGGCCAAGTATTCCGGCCGTTACGTCATCGAGGCGGTGCGCCACGAACTCAACTCAGAGGGCGCGTGCGCTACATCATTCGATGTCCGCCGTGACGGCCTCACGAAAGGACAATAAATGGTCCACCGTGCAATAGTAACCGACATCGACGACCCCAAGGACCTCGGGCGTATCAAGGTGCGCATTCGAGGCTTTGGCGAGAATCCCGGCGACACGAAACACAACGTCACGCCCTGGGTCTATCCCTGCACGCCGCTGGCCGGGCCAGGCTACGGGCTGTTCTGCATGCCGGTGGTCGGCGATGAAGTTCTCATTGTCCGCACTCAGGAAAGCAAGTGGGCGTACCTTGGCTTCTTCTGGTCGGAGCGTCACGCCAAGCCCGAGGAAGGGTCACCGACGCCGAGCGTCCGGGTCTTCCGCACTCCCATCGGCCATCAGGTCAAGATGGAAGAGGACGGCTGCTTTGAGATACTCCACACCAACGGAAACGTCATCCGCATGGAGGCGAACGGCGATACGTTCGTCAACGTCAACGAGAACGCCACTACCAACATCGGCGCCAACTCGAATGTGACCATCGGCGACAATTCGACACTGAAGATCGGATCGAACTCGACAACGACCATCGGTGGTAACGCCAAGGTGAAGGTCGGAGGCAACGCCAGGTGCGACGTCGGCGGCAAGTGCGACGTGAAGTCCGGCGGCAATACGACCGTCAAGGCCCCGCAGATACACCTCAACACGCCGAAAGGCGGGGCGGTGAGCACGATGTGCCCCTGCGCCATCACCGGCGCTCCGCACATCGGCAGTAAGACTGTCATGGTGGATGCGCCATAGGGCGACAAAGGAGCGACGAATATGTCTATGAACGGAGATACTCTCGGCCTGGCCATGCTGACCGCCTATAACGGGCAGGCCGTGCAGCAAGACGACATCGACAGCCTCGGCGACCATATCTACGCGGAGTGGCAGGCGGAGTACGCTCTGCTCATGGGGGAGAACTATCCCGACCTGCAATCCTCCGCGATCAACCCCGATTGGGGGAAGCGCATGGCCCGGCGGCTGGCCAAGTCGATCCTGACCTGGCAATTCGACAACCCCGGGACCACGGCTGAGAACCGGTTCAAGGCGATGGGCAACGCCATCGTCGATCACATCGCCGACAACGCAACGATAGCGCCTCTCGGCACCAGTGCGACCACCATCGGTAACCCCTCCGGTTACTGCGGGCCGCACACTCACAGCGTTAATACAGTCACAGAGACGGGGAAAATATCGTGAGGTTACTCTTAGTTCTCGCCGTCCTGTTGCTGCTCCCCTGGTCCTGCGCTTCGGCCGGTCTGTGGGGGCCTGACGAATGCGCCGACACGGTGACCATCACATCGGGCGACCTGCCGTACACGATCACCGGGTCCGACACCGCCTATCTGATCGACGGCGATATCACCACCGCCGGGAATGGTATAACCATAAGCTCAGCGCATGACGTCCTGATCGACGGTCAGGGCGATAGCCTCTACTTCGGGACGACCGACGGCAACTCTCAGTATGGCCTCAAGATCACCGGTGGCCTGAACGCCTACAACATCAGGATTCGCAACCTCAGCATCACACATGCGCCGACCAATTCGACATCCGACTCGTGCAAGGCTTTGGTCATCGACGGCGGCAAGTGGGTATCCTTCGATACGGTGAACTTCCACGCGGTCGGGCACTCAACCGCCGACTCCGCCAACGAAGGAAACGCGATCAAGAATACCAATTACTCCTTCTACGAGATCGAGTTCAACGGGGGCCGCTGGAGCAATTCGAACGTTGGTTATTACAACCGAATGCACCTGGATGGCATGGTGGCCAACATCGGAGAGATCGGGAGCTGGTTCGACGTCTCCGACACCGCTTACCACTTCCGCATCACGGGCGTCCACGTCGAAGGGACCGGGGGGATCGCCACCAAACACCGCAGCATGATATATGCTTGCAGCATCACTGTCGACAGCCGAAACGAGCGATGGAGTTACCCGGCGGACGAGTCATGGCAGGGATGCGCCAACCAAGCCGGGATCGGCTTGCAGGAGGGCTGGCCCGGTGCGATGGTGCGCAAGAATTACATTCGCGCAGGCACTGAGTACAAGGGGCTGGACGAAGGCATCATCATTCAGTTCGCCGAGGGGACCACAGAATCTGGCGTGTACGTCGACTCCAACGATGTCGAGGTGCACTTCGGCTTTGACCCCTACTATGGCTGGGGGCTGTACTCGAAGGCCTATAAGCAGCGTTACGGTAACAGCTACGCCATCGTCGAGCATAACAGGTTCGTCGTCATCGTCGGTAACACGGCCGACTCCAACTATGGCCGCAACGGCGTGGCGATAATGGTAAGCAACGGCGATAACGACGGCGGCCCTGATTCGAACTGCATAATTCAGAATAACTACTGCCAGACCATCGTCAACGGCAGCGACTGGGGCTACATCCGCACCATCCTCCTTGGGGCCGGTCAGAACATGACGGCCGGGTCCTACCGAATGGACTCGGCGGGGTTCGTATGGCGACACAATCGGATCGTTACCAACAGTTGGGCCTACGAGCTTGGCGGCAACGACGGCACCGCGAATGGGGTCAGTATCTGGTCCGACACCGTTGAGTTCGACACCACGATATCCGGCGCCGACCGGATAGCCGTCGTCATCCCCAACACCTACGGTGGGGACCAGCTTAACAACTATGCGCGGGACCTGTACTTCTCAGACGGCGCACCGCCGACGATGCTTGATATCTGGTCCGGCGACTACGAGCGCGAGGGTTGGCTGGAGCGGACCTGTTCGCTGCTGGTGACAAACGAGTCGATGGAGCCGCTCGAAGGCGCGACCGTGGAGGCGATCAACGCTTACGGTGATACGGTGGCCACCGACACCACCGGGGCTGACGGCTGGGGGCACATGGTTCTCCGCTATCTGTACAAGGCGGACGACACCCCGGACTCGACTTATAACGACTTCACATGGTGGGCCACCTCCGGCGAAATGGCTGGCTCCGTTACGATGGCAGTCGCCTGGGACAACAACGCGGACACGCTGAGCATATCAGACGCCGGGGGCATCAATTCCATCATTAGTAGACGTGCCTTCATCAAACGACTCAGGAGAGTGATACAGTGAAACGCATATACCCCTTGTTCCTCCTGGCCGTGCTCGCGGCGGCCGCCATCAGGGTAGTCGCCGGTCCGATCTTGCCCGCGACCACCATCGACATCCCGACCCTGACGGTCAACAGCGTCGCAACGGAAACACCTGACAGCATCAGGATCACGACGTACAAGGGCGGAGCTGAGGTCTTCGACGGCTGGTTCAATTCGGGGGACGCCCAGGCTTACGTCAACAACGACTGGCTGGTATTCTCGGACCAGTTCCAGAATATCGACGGGGCGGGCGGAGCTGGGCAATACACAGTGGTGGCGCAGGCCTACGACGCCGACAGCGCTCTTTACACGCCTTATCTCTACAGCTTCACCGTGGGGCAGGTCTTCGACTATAACAGCAACAGCGTAACCGTCGGGACCAACAACGACAAGACCGGCTACTCGCTGAGTCAGGGCTTCCCCTCCAACTTTTCGTCCCTGGCTATTACCGCAGGGGGCGCAGTAACGGCGGGCACCGTCGGTGACAAAACCGGGTACACCCTGACACAGAGCTTCCCGACCAACTTTGCCTCCCTGTCGATCACCGGCGCCGGGGCGATGACGGCCGGAACGGTAAGCGACAAGACTGGATATTCCCTCACGCAGACTTTTCCGACCAACTTCTCCTCGTTCGCCATCACGGCAGGCGGGGCCGTTACAGCCGGGACCGTCACGGACAAGACCGACTACAGCCTGTCGACGACCAGCCTGGCTGCGATTACCGCTTACATCGACAGCCTGGCTATGCTGGCGGAGGTGTATCCCGGTATGGTGATCAAGACGAAGCTGGCGGCTGACGTCGATACGGTCATCGGCCTCAGCTCGGACCGCGCCGACACGCTGTTCTTTAAGGTGTTCGTGCATCCTGGCGACAGTGCCGGGACGCCACCGGACACGACATTCATCAACGCCGGGCCTGACTGGTAGGGGCTATCACCATGAGCAGAACGACCAGAGGAGCCGGGTTTGTATCGCCTACCGTGTCGGGTTTGGCGGGGGGTGCAAAGTCCTCCACGTCGGGGACCGGGCCTGCGCCGTCCGGCGAGTATCACGGCACATACATCCCTCGCGAGACTCTCGGCATAACGGGCGTCAAGTTCCCACTGGCGTTTCTCAACGGCCGAGTGGCCGCCTCGCACGGTGAACAGCATATCCGCGAATCGATCCTGCAGATCATCGGCGCTAACAAGGGCGAAGTCCCTATGAGACCGACCTTCGGCTCCGACCTGTACCTGCGGGTCTTCGACCCGATAGACATAGCGCAGGTCGCCAGAATCGACGTCGAGGACGCCATCGACGAATGGGAGCGCCGGGTCGACCTGGCGGGAGTGACCGGGCAGGAGACAGCCCTGGGCGAGGTCGAGATCAATGTCGAGTACGTCATCCGCCGAAGTAAGCGGCGGGGACAGACGATCGTAACGATCAGGAGTTAGGGTTATGGCAGTCATCAAGCTGGACGAGCGCCAATTTCACCTCGCCGATATGCCTTACCTGCCGCAGACGGTTGACGATCTGTTCGCGGCTATGATGGCGACGAAAAAGGCCAACTGCCCGGACTGGACGGATGATTCGCCCTCCGACTTCGGCAACATGCTAGCGTGGATATTCTCGACCTTGGCCAAGTGGATCGTCGACAACATGGAGCGGACCAAGAACAACCTCTATATCGGCACCACGAATGATCGCGAGGCAATGCGCCTGTTGTGCGAGCTTATCGGCTACCAGCTCGGCGAGGGTGCGGCCGCTGCCGCTGAAGTCACGTTCACGATGGCGACCTCGCACGATGCGTTCACTATCCCGGCGGGGACCAAGGTCGCGACGGTCGAGTCGGCCGACCAGGAAGCTATTGTCTTCGAGACGAGCGAAGACGAGTCGGTCAATGCGGATGCGGAGAGCGCAGTGGTGTCGTGCGTACAGGGAGAGACGATCACCGAGGAGATCGTCGGCTCGTCGACAGCGGAGGTCCATCAGCGCTTTGCGCTGGCCCGCAAGCCGGTAGTGTGGCAATCGGAAACGGTCGAGGTCCTCGATGGCTCATGGACCGCATGGTCCCGCGTGGATTCGTTCGTCGATTCCGACTCTACCGACAAACATTATCGCCTCGAAACGAACGAAGCGAGAGATTACTTTATAGTCTTCGGCGACGGGGTCAACGGGGCTATCCCCATCAGGGGGACTAACAACATCCGGGTGACTTATCGCAAGGGCGGCGGGACCGTCGGCAACGTCGCGGCCAACACGATAACCGAGATTCTCTCCACCGTCAGCTATGTCGAGTCGGTGACCAACGCGGCCAAGGCGACCGGCGGGATCGACAGGGAGACGCTCGACCATGCCCGCATCTACGGCCCGGCCTCTGTCAGGACCAATGACCGCATGGTGACGTTGCAGGACATTCAATCGCTGTGTACGTCTTATCGGTCGACCAAATACGGCGGTGTCGTACACGCCATCGCCTACGAGGTCGGGCACTGGATGGCACAGGTGCGGGTTGTCCCTCAGGCCGGGGGGGCCGTATCGGCCGGACTCAAAAACGAACTGGAAACGTACCTGCGAGCCAAGCGCATGATCGGCACTATTGTCGAGGTGGTCGAGGCGGAGTACGTCTACGTCGACATCACGGCCGAAGTTAACGTCCTCCCGAACTACTCCAGTTCGGAGGTCGCCGCCAAGGTTCGCGAGAACCTGGTGGCGTTTCTGTCGCCCCGCTACCAGGACCAGAAGACGGGCCTCTATCCTCACACGTTCGGTCGCAATCTGTACAAGGCCGACCTGTTCCGAGTGATACAATCCACGGCGGGCGTCGACTTCTGCCAGATAACCGAGCCGGTCGGCGACACGATTGTCGCCAAGTACCAGATAGCGGAGGTCGGTGACATCAGCGTCACGGCCAGCGGTCAGCGCGGGGTGGTTTCCTACTACAACGCCGAAAACCGACAGCAGCGGAGTAACTGATGGAAGGTGACCTGCTAATTCCTCGGTACCACGACCACACGCTGAAGACACGTGACAGTACTATCGGGCACTGGCGCTTTCGCGGTAACCTTGGTGAAGAGGTGGCAGGCAACGACCTGCAGTCGCAGGGGGTGACGGTGGACGATTTCGGTATTGGCTATGCCGAGCCGGGGGTGACAGCCCTGCACCTGGACGGAACCAAGCACGCCTACTTACCTGCCGCCTCTGCGACCGACTACAACGTGGGGACTGGGAGCTTCACGGTAGAGGCTCTCGTCAAGGCCTCTACGGTGACGCCCGCCCTGCATGTGAGGAAGGCCGACGCGACCATTACCCGGGGTTATGCTTTGGCGACGGCGTCGAACTATCTCGTTGCGAAGATCGCCGACGGGACTAACGGGGCGTCAGTCACCAGCGCCGGGTATGCGTTGGAGATGCTCGCGGGGGTCTGGTACCATTTGTGCATGGTGGTGGACCGGGAGGCGCAGAAGCTGTGGATATACATCAACGGGGAGGTGGCTAAAGGCGGAGCGAGCACGGCGTCGGTGGGGTCGGTCGACATTGCCGAAGACCTGGTTATCGGGGCGGACCTGGTCGGGGCGGTGGACGAGGTGTGTATATCGCTGGAGGCGTTGACTCCGGCGGCGGTGGCTGAGCGAGCGCGAGGCTGCCTGCACTTTGACCACGCCTATGACCCGGCCTTCATCAAGCGGCACCTGCCCGGGCAGTATCACGGCAACGACGCGCTGGATCAGTTCCTCGTCCCCTTCGGTTCCGTCGCGGGCACGCTGAAGGCGAAGGCGGAGGCGATGCGCGACATGCTTGCGCTGGATCGGTGCCCGGCCCGATTCATCACTCATTTGGCGTCGTTTACGGACTTTGAGTTGATCGACTCACCGTTCGGGAGCGAGGCGGAACGACGAAACTTCCTTAAGTGGGTGGTCTGGATTTATCGGCGCAAGGGGACGGCCGCCGGTGTGGAGAAGCTGATCGAATTGCTGGGGTTCGCGCCCCTGCCGATACTCGAGTACTTCCCTGACACCTACCCGTTCGTGCTCAACCATCACCTGCTTGTGGATCACGCGGCTATTGCGACGGCCTCCTTTGAGGACCCCTTCGAGACGAACCTCGCTCAATGGGAATCGCCGTTGAACACCGATTGCCGCTGGCGACTGGAGGGCGGCAACCTGATTGGTAAAGGTAGCGGGTCAAATGATCCGACCAACGCCATCCTCCGCGATGATGATGCGGTCAAGTTCTACGCTGAGGCCGACTACAAGATCGTGCAGCTTGGCGGCGCCGGTAACTTCGGTTTCTATCTGAAGTACGTCGACGCGGACAACTGGGTGCGCTTTCAGGCCAGGCCCATTGGCGACACCATGGTCGGGGTGATAGTCTGGCGCTCAGGGGGCGTGCAGTCCGAGCAAGTGATTGGCCTGTTGCCGAATTACGACCTCGAGTGGCACCGTCTCTGGATATACGCCAACATGGAGGACAACACCTACACGGTCGGCGTGGACGGCAACACCAACCTGTACGAATACACGCTGGCGCTCCCTGCGATGGCGGCCGGGAAGAAGGGATTGTGGGTTGACGCGGACTCCGAGGTCAAGTTCGATCACTTTCGGGTGCAGGAGATAGATCGGTCCCGGTCGGCCACGCTCTGGCATGCCGGCCACAGTTATCGGGGTTACACCGTTCAACTAGAGGGGGAGCCGGACAACCTGATAGCCAAGGAACGCTGGCTGATCCGGGTTATCAACAACTACGTTCCCTTCGGGGTGCACCTCAAGTACAACATCCAGTCGGAGCCGGTCGCCGTTGCGCTGGCCACGGGATCGTGCGACACAAAACTCGTTCGTTCCAGTGCGTTCGCCCTGGCCACCGACGCCGGTGAAGTGGTCTACGGCTCGCTTCTGTTGACTCCGGGGTCGGTCGCCCTTGCGGCGGCTACGGACATGCACGAGCCGATCTACTCATCGCCGGCCGCGCGCGTGGCGACGGCGCCCCCGCTGATATCGGCCGACATCGAGCATAGCTTGTTCGCGTGTGAGGATACCGATCCCACCAACGGCGACGACTTCGAGACGCCGACTGAATTGCATGTTGATGACCTCCTTCGGAACAATGTCTACACCGACGAGTACCACGGGACGTCCACCGCCTGCGAGACTAACTGGTCGGTCGGGTTCAAGCTCAGGAACCCGGCGACGATACACTCGATCACCGTGTGGGATTGTAAAGCCAACAACACGTCGGACGGCTACCATGCCGACAACGACGACTGGAAGCTCTACATATCGACCGACGGGGAGACGTACACCGAACACGAGACCTTCACGAGCCTGACGCGGGTGGCCGGGGTCACGACGGTTGCGCTGGCGACGCCAGTGCATGCGCAGTACTTCAAGCTGCATTGCTACCAGGGACCGCTGTATGCGCCTGATGGCGTCACCGACCTGCATCCGATTGAGATCGACGCATTCGAGCAGGTTCAGGGCGAGGCCGCGATCAAGAACTCCCTGTGGAAGCAGAACGATACGTCGCCGACATCCGGGACCGGCTTCACGATGCCGGAGGACCCGGTCGACGCCGGCGGTGACTTCCTGCGCAACGGTGTATATGAGACCGGCGCTGATTCGGTCCCGACCTACTGGCTGGGCATACACAAGCCGTCGGTGGGGTTCGAACTCACGGCAGAGGACACCATTGCCGCTGTCACAATACACGACCAGGGGTGGGACGACGACGACTCGCTTGCCGCTGACTTCGAATACAGCGTTTACACGTCGGGCGACGGATCGACCTATACGCTGCAGGGGACGTACACCGACCTCACCCGCAGCGGCAAAACCATCAATGTTATCTTCGCCGAGCCGCTGACCGCCACCTTCTTCAAGCTGCATCAGTCGAACGGCGGCCAGACCCAGACGGACGGCCATCGCCTCTACCCGGTGGAAATCAAGGCAATCAAAGGATGATCAAAGGAGTGCTGACCAATGCCAGACGCTTATGTAACTAACCGCGCGAAGATGCTCATGCTGAGTTCGTTCTTCATGGACACCGACAGCCCGGCGTCCTTCAAGATGGCGCTCTGCCTAGCGTCGACGCCGCCCACCGCCGACACCAACACGCTGGCCGACTTGGACGAGATCGCAGTCGGCAATGGCTATAACGCCGGCGGGGCTGCGATCCCTCGCAGTTCCAGCGGGTTCGACAACCTGACCGAGGACGACTCCGGGGATCGAGGCCTCATTCAGATTCAGGATGTTACCTGGACGGCCTCGAGCGGGTCCATCCCCTCGTCGGGGTCGGGGGCGCGCTATGCTGTCCTAACCGACGACTCCGGCAATGTCCTGTGCTGGTGGGACTTCGTAACGGAACGAGTTGTGTCCGATGCACAGGACTTCGTGGTCAAGGACTGCGAAATACAAATAGTCTCCTACAGCTAATACATCCCGACAGGAGAATACATGGCTACGCGAACAAGGGACCAATTCGACTCAACCAGATTGGTCCAGAAGAAGATATTCCAGAGCGGTTCCCAGCTCATGGACGCCGACCTGAACGAGGAGATCGACATAGTCCTCGACCGATACCGGGCGACGCTCTCCTCTGTGTGCAACGGAGGCGACCGTCGGTTCGACGACGGGTTCAAGGTCGTCGGAACCGGGGCCTCTCTCGAGGTCACGATCAAGGCGGGCACGGCCGCGTTCCACCTGTCCGATGGCCGGGCGGTGTTGCTCGCGCATCCAGCCGAGACGACCCTGTCGGGGTTCTCCTCGTGGGTCAGCTCCGGCGCCCGGACCGACCTGATCTATATCGACATCGGCGAAGCGGAGGTGACGGCTGCGTCTGACGCCAACCTGGTCAACCCGGCCGTTGGAGTTGAGACCTGCACCGACGTCCGGTTGTCCTACGAGATCAAGATAGCCGAGGACACCGACGCGCTGCCGGCGGCGGCCTCCGGTCACGTCCACCGGGAGCTGGCCCGCATCACTAAGAACGGCACATCCGATCTAATAGCCAACGACGAGATAAAGCTGACCCTGGCGCACTTCCGGGGCGATGCTCTGGGAAGCCTCGAGGTCCCGGTATGGCAGCCGGTATCCTACGCCTTCGATGGCAATGAGCCGGTCAACATAGACTCCGACTCCATGACGTTCCGGTCGGGGGTATCGTCGGTCAATATCTCGCTGCCGGTTCTCAAGCTCCCGTATGTACACAACCCTGAGTACCACTACCTGGCGATTCACGCAGACGCGTATTGCGGCACAACCGAGGCGAGCAAGAACCTGATCACGATAGGGGCGGCGCAGAACTACGACCCTCCCTATATCCCGGAGGGCGCGGTCGTCGTGCCGCACTCGACGGCGGCCGCCACGTTCACGGCTTACATGGACCTGGCCAACGCCACCGAGGGGCAGTTGTACACCATCGAGGTTCGACTCAAGGTCTTCGGTGAGGGCGCACAGCTCTACATGCGACGGCCGGTGATCACGGCCGGCCTCGGAGCCTATCCCGGCCAGCGGCCGCTCAACCTCGGGGAGATCTAGTCATGGCTGAGTACTTCAACTTCATCCCACCGAACCTGGCGGCCTTCGGCGTCAAGCGGCGGACCGAAGAGCCTATCGCCGACCTGAAGACAATCTGGCAGACACCCTACCCGATCATCACGAGATACCAGGGCCTGTGCAATGATGCCGGGCTGGCGCTCTTCGGTGGCGGCTCGATGGATTGCCCGGCCCCGTCCCCGATCAAGCCCGGTGCTATCACGTCGGGCTATCGCGACACCGGCAAGGACATCGAGAGCCGATCACCGCATGCGCACACGATGGCACTTGATATTTTCATAGGCACCTCGGAGGACCAGGTCCGGGTGGCGCAGATCGCGCTCCAGTACTATACCCGCGTCGGCCTCTACCCTGACGAGGGATTCATACACGTCGACCTGATGCCGCTGGCCTGGGTCCAGCGCTATGGCAAGACGGCGTCGTGGGTCCGCCTCGGCGGCAAATATGCGTCCTTCCCGAACCTGAACGGATCAATCGCCTTTGTCCAGGCGCAGGGGGTCTGACGATGTTCGGGCACTACTGGAAGCGAATCCGAGTGAAAATATCACTGACCGTGATCATCATCGTGGGCCTGATCGGCGGGATAGTGGCGGTGCGGCAGGTCTTCACCTGTTGCACGGACTTCGGCGCTCTGACCTTCGCACCGTCGCTGATGACCATCGCCGTGATCGTCCTGCTGGGCCTCGTAGCCTGGCGCAACACCTGAGAGGAGGTGAGGAAGTATGGACCCCAGTATCGAGCAAATGCTAAGCCTGTTCGGGATCAGCGCGCAACAGTTCCTTCTCGTGGCAACGGTCACGTATATGACCGTCCAATTCCTGAAGAACAAGTTGGGGGAGGCCATCATGTACGGGATCAGGACCGACCTGGTCGCCATCATCCTGGCGTTCGGCCTGAGCCTGCACGCCCTCGGCATGCCGGTGGCCGCAACCGACTGGGTGCGCGTCGCCGTCCTGGCTTTGGTCGGTTACATCGGCCCGGCCGGGTTGCACGCAGCCCTGAAAGAACAAGCTAACCGCAAGAAGGAGTGAAGTAACTATGTCGATTCGAAAACCTGTTCTCGTCGTGGCGATAGCAGCGATGCTTCTGTTTGGCGGGAGCGCCTTCGGTCAGGTGGACACTTCCGGCACCCCGGACCTGAGCGAGGCGACGCTGGCGTTCGCCGGGGCGCGGTCCAACGACGGGGTCTTCGCCGTCAGCTTCGGCTTCGGCAAGCCGATCAGCGGCAGCCTGTATCTGTTCCAATATGTCGACGCCGGATACACCGGCACCTGGTCCTCCGAGATTGCCTATGTCTTCAAGCCTCTGGACAAGCTCTATGTCGGGCCAATTGCAGGCCCAAACGTGGACTGGGGTTCGACCGCCGATAAGGGGGCCTCTCCGTTGACGTACCTTACCGGCGCCGCCGGCGCTCTCGTCGGGTATGAGTTACTGAGTTGGGGCGGCGCCTGGGGTTACGGCAAGTACAAGTTCGCCCTGGAGGAGGCCGCCACGTATCGTGACGGCTATGCGTTCGGCGGGGGACTGTTTGTGTGGTTCTGACCGTATCGGTCAGTTACTCCCCGGGGCGGTGCTGTAGTGGCACCGCCCTTTTTGTCGGCGTGTTAGAATGTGTTGACAACCTCGATGCCGCTGTCGACAAGGAGACGACCGGTCTTGCCGGTCTTGTCGCAGGATGGACTCCATTGGCAGAGGATCGCCAATCGACACCGGTGCTTTCGCGCTATGGTCAGGGTGGCATCGGCGCCCGCCTCGAAAGCGTCGGTCACCTCGCGACCGGTAACTTCGCGACGGCGTTTCTTGTCGGCGCAGGTTTCGAAGACGCGGCCCCGCTGTCGTTTCACCGGTGGGCGCGGCGTCGGCAAACCGCCAAGCTCTTCCGGGCAAACCGGCACCATCACCACTTCCGGGTGTGCGGCCTGGTACCGGCGGACGAATGTCGACGGTCGGACAGCCCGCCCGTGCCACCGGCATGGTTGGCCGAGCAAGCACGCGGATACAAGAACCTTCTTTCTGGTCATGCTCACTCCCTTGACGTGGTCACGTCGAACCTTGCCTTCCGGAGGCGGTCGATCCACTCCCGGCTGGTGTTGTCGGAGGCCGGAGTTACTGGCCCGACGTCGCCGGACCCATGAGCCTCGCCATCCTCATCGACCAGGACCGGCAGGCCATAAGACGATGCCTGGTGGTCGGTGGTTGCGCGCAGGATGCGGCCGTCCTCTGCGCGGAACAACGCAGACTGGCCATGACGCTGTCGAATGTCGGCCAGGTGATCCTCGACCCAGTTGGACATCGAGCGCCCTTCGGCTTTGGCTTGCTCCATGACCCATCCCTTGATGGATGGATCACGGAGGAAGACGGTTAGCTGCGCACTGGTGACGCCGGTTTGCTTGCGACCTCTCATGCGTTCTCCTCCAGCTTCGCGAGTTCCTCGCCCCGGCGCTTGAACTCACAAATAACGTGCTCGATTTCCAGGCCCGTGAGAGTGTCCTCTCTCCAGGCCTGTGGGTACAGTTCCTCCGCGAGTAGCCGCAATTGCCGGCGGGTCTCGCCCCCGTGGCAGATGCCGGCCTGATCGGCCAGCAACGTCAGCGGAGTACAGTTGCACTCGTCAGGATAGTACTCCACCGCGACGTCCGCCAAGTGGCCGTCAACCAGCACCACGGGATGCCCGTAGCTGCTGGCGGAGTGTTCGGTGGTCACCTCGATATGATGACCGTTGAGGTCCTCTATTCTTACGATCATTGTTGCCCTCCTGTCTTGACCAGCGCGGCGAGAGTCAGCCAATCGACTTCCGGGCAGGCTGGCGGTCGATCTTCCAGGCGCTGGCCGAATAGGCCAGTGTAGTAGCCGTGCGCCTTGTACTCCGCATGGCAGCGGAGGAACTCGACAATCGCCTCACATACGCTGAGACGCGCCACTCGCGGATCGATCTCGTAGCGCTCCTCCTCCGGGAAGTAGCGTTCCATGTAGGCCCTGACCACGGCGTTGAGATGGTCATCTTCCAGTCCGGTGATGCCGAGCTCCGGGATTGGGGTTGGTCCGTGTTTCATTTTCAGTCCCTTTCTCCTCAGGCCGCCACACTGGCGGCCTGGTTCGCGGTTAATGTCTCAATAATGCTTGCTGCGGTCAACTGGACTTTTGTCAGGCTGGCCTGCAAGAGGCCCGCGTCAACTCGCCACGATTGCAAATAGTCCTTGGCGGACAACGAAGCGTCAACTCCGACGGCCATGCAGACGACGTAAGAAACGGCCTCTGCCTCCGCTTCCTTGGTTTGCGTGTCTGTCGGTTCAGCGTCAGGCGACAGGTGCAAGCGTTGGTGCGCCAATTCGTGCACCAGAAGAGCAAATTGTTCGCTGGCTGCGCAGCCTGGCGTGGTGTCGATATAGCGTTGACCGGTTGATCGGTCCCTGCGGGCGCTGGCCTTGGCGGTTCCGAGGCCCGGAGCGGCCTCATCAAGGATTATGCCTTCGCCGTGGATCAGGCCCCGCACGCGGTCGAGCATAACGCCTGGGTCTCCAGTCGCCTTGTTAATGTCCGGCAACGGTTCGCCTTCGGTCTGCTCAATGTCGAACACATGTCCGACACCGAAGTAGACCGACGACCGCTCCTCCACTTCTCGATCGTCCTCTTTCTGCCGAAAGAAAGGCACCAATATCTTGATGCCTCTTTCGCCCTTCTTGACCCAGCGGCCGACCCGCTTCCACTGGCGGAAACCAGCGACCCGCGTAGCCGAAGGGCGCTGCTGCTGTATGAGCAACGCGTTGGTAAGCGAATAGCGGTGGAAGCTACTCATCCGCTCCAGGCAGGTGATCAGCTCCTCGGATTGACCTTCCTCCAGGGCGGCCGCCAGCTTGGCGATGTGCTCGGCCGCTTGGCGCTTGACGGTCAGCGTAACTGCATGCTTAGCCATAATGTTCTCCTCTTGGTTTAGTTGCTTTTCCTCGCGGCTGCCTGCACCAGGGTCAGCAGGCGGTAGTCCCGGTTGTCGATCCACCAGGCGGCCGAAGTCTGATCGGTGACTGACCGCAGGGCGGATAGCGCGCGATCGCGCTCGGCGTCGTCAGGCGCGCCGGATACGATGCGATCGCGCAGGGTGGCCGTGTCGGCCAGGATATCCTGACGGATGCTCTCCGCCCACTTGATCTGCTTGTCGCTGCCGGTCAGGCTCGGCAGACCCGCATCGGCGTTGTCGCGTGCGGCCTGCTGGTTGGCGCGGTCGCGCTCGGCGGCCTGACAGTCGGGGCAGGTTTCCTCGGCCAGCCGCTCCATGCGATACTCGCGCTGGGCGAGCTTGCCGTAGAGCTGATGCTCGGCTGCGTGGCCGCAAGAGTGGGTTACGTCGTACTTAGCCATTGTCGGCCTCCTGTGTGGTGATGGCGTGATATGCGGTCGCCAGGCGCTGGCGGGCGATACGGGCTGCCCGCCGCCGGCGGATAGGGGCGATCAGCGTCGGGTCGTAGGGGACCGGCGGCTGATAGTAGTTGTCGAGGGCTTCCTCGGCCTGCCGGGCTTTTCCGGCGCTCAAGGCGTCTCCCGCCTCGACAAGGATGAGTTCGAGCTTGGCCGCCATCTCGTCGGCTTCGGTAAGGTTAGCCATCGCTCGATCCTTTCTGTTGTTGTTGTCGTGTATCATGGTGGCAATATATATATAGCTGTCGGTAGTGTCAAGGGTTTTTTGAGGTTTTTTTGAGGGGTGGGGCGTTTTTTTGCAAACCGCCTGTGGCGCAAAGGGTTGGGCGAATACCCACACCCGCCATCGCTAGCGCAGCGGCTAGCCGAAGCGTACTAACTTGGGGATATTTGGGGCAATTGGCGGGCCGCCGGGCATAGCAAAACCCCCTAACCGCAAAGGATTAGAGGGTTTATGTCTTGGTGCCGAAGGTGGGATTCGAACCCACACTCCTCCCCTTTGGCGGACATAGCCTTACGCGGATTTTGCGGCCGACGGACTAGCCCTGAAAGGTCCAGCCGGGCGATTGCGCGGGCTGCCTGGCCCGGCATCAGGTGGCCGTAGTTGCTGATCGTCGTCCTCAGATCGGAGTGCCCTAGTAGCTCCTTGACGGTGTAGACATCGGCCCCGGCAGCGATCAGGCGAGCGGCGAAGGTGTGCCGGAAGTCGTGCACGCGCGTCCGTGGCAGGCCCAGCTCATCGCAGGCCTTGTAGAGCCACATCAGGTATCGGTTCTGGCTGAGTATCGGTCGGCCGTGGCCGGAGTCGAGCACGTACCGAGTCGACCGATCGAGGTCCCGGAGCAGCGCCCCGAGGTCCTCGTGGATCGGAATTGATCGCGACTTGCGGCTCTTGGTATCACCGCGAATGGTCGTCACCACGCGCAGGGACAGGTTGTCAAGGTCTACGTAGCGCCATTGCAGGCCGACGATCTCCCCTGACCGCATGCCGGTGTAAAGGGCGATGCGGAAGAAGCAGCCAACGTGCTGCGGCCCCCGGCGGTCGAACCATTCGAACAGGACGGACAGGTCGGCATCGGCGAGGATGCGAATCTCCGGGGCCTGCGTTCGGATGCGGAATTCCTTGCCGGTGGGACCAGCCAGCGGGTTGTGATCAATCAGGTGGCGCTCGCAGCACCAGGTCAGGAAGGCGGCAAGTATCTGGCGGTATTTCTCCCAGCCTCGCTTGGGGTTGGCGCTCCGTTCGTAGCTCGTGAAGGGGGCGTTGGCGAAAAAGTAGTCCTGGAAGCGGCGGATCGTCTCGGCGGTGATCCGGGCAACGCCTGCGAGGCCCGTGGAGCCGCACCACGCGACGAACACCCTGAGCCTGGCTCTGTCTGCCTTGAGAGTGCTATCGGCCTTCAGGCCTAAAGTCTGGGCGCGCTGCAGGTAAGTATCAACCAGGTCCGGGACCGGTTGCTGGATAACCGACGCCTCGCCACCGACAATGTGAGCGATGTACTCCCGGGCTTCGCGCCGGGCGGCGTCCCTGCTGTCCCAGCGTCTCTCACAGTTGACCCGAGCGGCTGACGGTGTGTACAAGTTATGCCCGCTCGGGCAGTCCACTGCCTGTCTACGCACCCATTGGCGGTCGTAGATGAGGAGCTGCCCGGCGGGCGGTTGCTATCAACCCGAATGGGTGCGTAGACAGGCAAGGCGATCATAACGAGGGTGCCTGCCAAATGCTGGCAGTGGAAATTGAGATTGTTGAAAAAAGTGAGGGTGCGTGGGCGCACCACCCTGTAAATATCTTGACTTGGCGCGTTGTGTCCCTTACCTTCAGCTAAAATAACTGACCGCCCACCGGCTAAGTTGGTGGCTCTAACCCACCCGGTGACGGGCGAATCAGCATCTTGGTAAGGCCGAGTT
>CAYUVF010000020.1:0-62030 GCA_964448045.1 uncultured Rhodothermales bacterium | reverse complement strand
TGTCGAGGTTCTCCTGCAGCTGGCTCCGCCCTTCGTCGGTGAGCGTCGAGGAGTTACGCCTGAAGAAAGCCGCGTTCATCTCCGAGACCTCCATGCAGATTGGCGCCAGGGCGGGCTCGACGTCGAGCGTCAGGGTGCGCGTGTCTTCACCGACGTCGTTGGCGGCGGTGAGCGTCACCTCGTAGGTGCCGGCGTCCTCGTAGGTGTGCGTCGGGGCCGAACCCGAACCCGTCGATCCGTCGCCGAAGTTCCAGGTATAGTTGATCGGCGTGTCGCCGCGGACGTTCGAGGAGAAGCGCACCCGCTGGCCGGTTTCAGGCGAGTTGGGGCTGGCGTTAATCGTGGCGATAGCCGCTGGGGCGGGCGGCGGCACGACGTTTACGGTGAGCGTCTCGGAGGCGGAGTTCGCTTCGTTCGAGGCGGTAAAGGTGACTGTGTACTCGCCTTCGGAGTCGAAGGCGTGGCGCGTCATCAGGCCGGAGCCGGATGCCTCATCACCGAAGTCCCACCGGTACTCGACGGGCTTCTCGGCCTCGGGATTGACCTCGGCCTCGAAGGTGCCGGGTTGGCCGGTTTCCAGCTCATCGGGCCCCTCCACCGAGAGCACCTCCACCGGCGTCGGACTGCAACCGGCCATCATCAAACCGGTCACGAGCAGGAGGCTGGAGAGCCACGGGGTAATGCGTTTGGATATTTTCATGGGAGGGTTAGTTGTCTCAGTAGTGGAAAAGGGAACGCAAGTGGCGCGCGGCGCCTGTCGAGGGTCGTCCAACGGTACACCTGAGCACGTTTCGACCTGTGAGGCCAAACACGCTCACAACAAAGGGTACAATTGCAGATGCACTTCCACAACTGCCCCGTGCCTTGAACAGCCACGGGCGCCCGCCTCGGCACGCCGGGCAGGACAGCGTGCCGGGCCGTTAGAGCGCGTTGACGTGCTGCTCGAGCTTGCTCTTGTAGTTGGCGGCTTTGTTTTTGTGGATGATGCCCTTGGACGCCAGCCGGTCGAGAGCGCCCTTGACGTCGTTCAGCAGCTCGGTGGCTTTGTCCTTATCCTCCGTCTCACGCAGCTTTTTCACCATCGAGCGGACGCGGCTGGACTGCGCCTTGTTGCGCTGACGGCGTTTTTCATTCTGGCGAACGCGCTTTTTGGCAGATTGGTGCTGGGGCATAAGTATTGAACCTTAAAGGTGTGTGATGAAGTTTGCATGAGACCGTGTCGGAAATATGCCTTTGCTAAAAAATAAGTCTGGAAGTATGTTTCCCGCGCACGAAAAAGTCAAATTTGCCGGCGTATGAGCGATCCGTCTCCGAAGCCGGGGGATCGCGTTTCGCCGCGCAGCAGGTAATAACGAACGAGCATGTGGGCATTTCTATCGGATTTTGCGCGCCGCACCAAGGGCGTATGCACGATCCTCATCATGGATGAGCACAGCGTGGAGGCGCCCCAGCGCTATCGGGTGCGTCCCCGGCGTGTGCTGATGCTCTGGGGCGGATCGGTGCTGGCAGTGGCGGTGATTGCGGTGAGCCTCGTGGCGCTGACCCCGATCCGCGAGTGGGTGCCGGGCTATGGCACCCAGGCGATGCGCCAGGCCGCTCAGGTCAATGCCGTGCGCGTGGCCGCTTTGAGCGATTCGCTGCGGGCTCAGCAGCACTACATCCGCCAGCTCCAGGGGCTGATCACCGGGCGTCCGAGTGGGGGGCCGGGTGGGGCAACCCGGGTCGACCGCTCTACGCCGCCGGGGTCCATGCCCGACGAAGACGTGGAAGAGGCGCCCGGAGGCGTCTCCGCGCACGATCAGCCGGCGCTTCCTATCCGACGGTTGCAGGAGCCGCCCGTGCGCACGACGAACGGGCGCTCATCGGCCCCGCCTCTCGGACTGCAACTGCCAGTGCGTCCGCCCGTTGAAGGGGTTCCTACGCGCGGCTACGACGCTCGAGCCCGGCACTACGCGGTCGACATCGCGGCCGAAGAAGGCACGCCGGTGCGCACCGTGGGCCCCGGTTACATCGTGCTGGCCGATTGGACGCAGGATGGCGGCTTCACCATCGCCGTACAGCATGCAGGCGGTTATCTCTCGGTCTACAAGCACAACAAACAGCTGCTCAAGCAGGTGGGCGACCGCGTCGGCGATCGCGAGACGATTGCCCTGAGTGGCAATACCGGTGAAATTACGACCGGTCCCCATCTGCACTTTGAACTCTGGCACGAGGGGCTCGCCCAAGACCCCCGGCCGTATATTACCGGATGGTAAGCTCCGGTAGAGTTAGCTTCCCCCTGCGCTCACGTTATCGATGGATTTTTAGGTGTTGTATCAAATGGCCCTGTTTGGCAAAGAAAAAGACACAGACGCGATGGAATCACACCGCGGACCCACACCCGATCAGATCAACCTCGTTGGAGATGGAACCGTATTCGAGGGCACCCTCCGCGCCGAGAGCGATGTGCGCATCAGCGGGCGCATCGTGGGGCGGTTGGAGGTCAACGGCAAAGCGATCGTTGCCGAGGGCGGCGTCATCGACGGCGAGGTGGCGGCCACCAGTGCCGACATCGCCGGCCGCGTCGATGGCGAGCTCCAGATCGACGAGCGGCTCGTGCTGAAAGGCAGTGCACGCGTTGATGGTGACATCGACACCGCGCGCCTCGTCGTCGAAGAAGGCGCCGAGTTTACCGGCCAGTGCACGATGGGGGCAGGGTCGGCTCCGGCCTCGGACGTGAAGAAGAAAGCGGCGTCGAACGGCGCGGTGGCCGAGTCGAAGCCGGTCAAGCCGTCTGCGGCGAAGAAGCAGCCGCCGAACGGGAAAGAAACCGCGACGTCATGAGTCCTCCCCCGGGCGGATCGGACTGGCACAACGTCCTCCGCGAAGTCGCGCCCTACCTCGACCTCGGCTGGCGCGTGGCGGTGTCGATTGTGCTGTTCACCGTGGGTGGCTACTACCTCGACCGCTGGTGGGGAACCATGCCCTGGATGACGGTCGTAGGCGCCCTGCTCGGGATGGGAATGGTCTTCGTTCAAATCTTCCAGTTGGACCGATCGGCCAAGACGCGCAAGCGATCCGAGGCTCCGCCCTCGGATCGCGATACCCCTGGATCGGGTACGGCGTGAGGTCGCCGCTGGACCATCGGCCAGGAGACCCGGCAGATTCAGCATTCCTTCATGTGTAATTCACTGCTGCTTGCCAGTCTCCTTTAGCAATTGTGCTTAATTTGGACGCCGATGTAAGCTGATGCAGGAGTGCGCATCCCTCACCGACAGTCGCTGATCAGGCACGCTTCGCAAGATTGATGTCGAGTTGGTGGATGGGGGTCGTGCTGGGAGCCGGGCTTGGCGTCGCGTACGGCGCGGCCAGCCTGCTGATGAATCGCTGGGCCCTGCGCTTCGATGAGCATCGGAGTTTTATGATTGTGTCCATCGGGGGGCTTGTTGTGCGCCTTGTGGGCGCCCTCCTCGTGGTTGCGATTACGCTTCTATTTACATCGACCCCGGTGCCCCCGTTTGTTGGGGCGTTTTTCATCATTTTTGTGTTGGGACTCGCGCTGGAAATTGCGATACTGCATCGCGCTGCCAAGGCGGGCGAGATGTCCTAAGTGCGAGCTCGCCGCTCCATCCCCGAAGGAATAGACGAACTTATGCGACTGACGTTTGGGCGAAATACAGTCCTTTCGCTGATCGCCGTCCTTGTGATGGCCCTTGGCGCCGTGCCCCCGGCGCAGGCCGCCGAAGAAGGCGAGCCGCTCGATCCGATGGAGCACGTCGTCGACGGGATTTACATGGACTTTTCGCCGTTCGGCAAATGGGAGCTGCCGCGCCTCTTTGTGATGAAGACGGCGGAGGGGGGATGGACGTTTCAGGCATACGCGACGACGAAATCTGCCCTCAAGTCGGGCAATTTCGACCTTCACGTGCACGGCGACGATCACGACGAGGTGATCGAAGGCGCCAATCAGGCCGCCATCACCGAGGCCATCGCAGCCAAAGAGCACCTGCACGCCGACCTGGAAGCGCGGCAGGGCCGCATCGTGCTGGATATGTCGGTCACGCGCTATCTCGTCTTCGTGCTGGTGGCCATGCTTATCACGCTGCTGGTGTTTATTCCGCTGGCGAACAAGTACAAGCGCGGCATCGGCCGCGACGAGGCGCCACGAGGCATCTTCCAGAATATGTTTGAGGCCGTCGTTGTGTACATCCGCGACGACATCGCGAAGCCGAACATCGGTGAGCAGTACCCCAAGTTTTTGCCGTACCTACTGACGGTCTTCTTCCTGATTCTCTTTGGCAACATTATGGGCATCATTCCCTATGGAGAGGCCGCGACGGCCAACCTGGGAGTGACGGCGGTGCTCGCCATCTTTACGCTCGTGATCGGTCACGTGTACGCCTCGGCCGCGCACTGGAAAGAAATCTTCACGGGGCCCTCCGGGGTGCCGGCGCTCATCCGCGCGATTATGGTGCCCATCGAGATTGCCGGGACGATCACGCGGCACGCGGCGCTCGCCATCCGTCTGTTTGCCAACATGGTATCGGGCGGGCTGATGATCATCATCATGATCGGGCTCATCTTTACGATGGACCGCCTGTTTGGCCTCGCGGCCGGATGGGGATCGGCGCCAGTGGCGGTGCTCTTGACCGTCGGCATTATGGTGCTCAAGTTCTTGGTCGCCTTCATTCAGGCCTACGTCTTCACGCTGCTCTCGGCGCTTTTCATTGGCATGGAAGTGCATGAGCACGAACACGAGGAGCACGAAGACGAGGCTACGGGCCACGGCGAATTGACGCCGGCCTTTTCGGGAGACGGAACGGCATCGGAGCGCTCGCGCGTCGATGAGCTCGAACCGGCCACCGCGGGATAAATCGACCCTCACGATACCTCCAGACCTCCATACGACGGTGCTGGCGCGCACCGGATTGGACGCGAATCGCTGCTTGGCGGCTCGCGAGCGCCCGGGCATCAATAGCCCGCTCAACCTGTTTGACCCCTAACCGCAATACGCAACTTTACAACCTAAACGGACAGAATCATGGAACCATCCGCAATGGCATTTCTCGCAGCTGGAATTGGCGTAGGCATGGTGGCGCTCGGCGCCGGCCTTGGAATCGGTCGTTTGGCCGGACCCGCCATGGAAGGATCCGCCCGCCAGCCCGAAGCCGCAGGCGACATCCGGACGTCGATGATTATCGCTGCCGCGCTGATTGAGGGCGTCGCGCTCTTCGGCGTTGTGATCTGCTTTATTCTCAGCGTGAAGTAAATTGTTGGGGCTGTTGGTTCGGGCCTGCATGCCATCCTCGGGGCTGGCGCAGCGTCCGTAGCCGCGTCACCGCCGCCTTTCTTTCCCTAATTCGGTTGTTGCTATGTCGTTCATCCTGGCGCAAAGTCTGTTGGAGCCGTCGGCCGGCCTCATGGTTTGGAAGACGCTGGCGTTCCTGATCTTCTTCTGGGTGCTCTACAAGTTCGCCTGGTCGCCGATCGTGAGTTCGCTGGAGGACCGCGAGCAGACGATCGACCAGTCCATCCGCCGCGCTGAAGAGGCGCTCGCGGAGGCCAAGAAGATCCAGGCGGATAATGAGAAGGCGCGTCGTGAAGCCGAGAAAGACGCGCAGCGCATTCTCCGAGAGGCGCGCGAATCGGCCGAGGAGTTGCGCAACGAAGAGGTCGAGAAGACCCGCGTCAAGATCCGCCAGATGCAGGAGCAAGCGCAGGCCGAGATCGAGCGCGAGAAGCAAGGCGCGCTCGAAGAGTTGCGCGACGAAGTAGCCGATCTGGCCATCGAGGCGGCGAGCAAGATCATCCGGGAGGATATGGACGGCTCGCGCCAGCGCCAGCTCGTGGACGACTTTATCGATACGCTTCCGCAGAATTAGTTTTCGGGTTTCGAGTTACAGGTTGCAAGGCCGTCATGGCGGGGTGCATCCGCCGGCCCTCCCAGCCTGCACTCTTCCAACCTGCACCCTACATATATGAGCGACCAAACGGTAGCCCGGCGATACGCAAACGCCCTCTATCAGGAGGCCGAGAGCCAGGATTGCGTCGAGGCCGTAGATGAAGACATCACCCTGCTGCGGACTACCCTCGATGAGGTGGACGAGTTTACCCGCGTCGTGGACAGTCCGGTGATTCCCAAGGACAAGAAGAAGGCGATCCTGAAGGCGCTGCTTGAGGAGCGCGTTGCGCCGCTGACGCTCCAGTTCGTACAGCTGTTAGTGACCAAGGACCGGGCTAAGATGCTACCGCGCATCGTGGAAACGTATCAGGACTTCCGCGATGAGCAGCGCGGCATCATCGAGGTGCAGGCCCGCGTGGCGCATCCGCTGGGCGAGGCGGAGCGCGAGCACCTCGTCGATGAGTTGGAGGCGATGTCGGGCCAGCAGGTTCGGCTGCGCGTCGAAGAGAACCCCGACCTCATCGGAGGACTGGTCATTCGCATTGGCGACCGCGTCTACGACGGCAGCGTCCGCCAGAAGCTGGAAAACCTACGCGACCGCTGGTCGCACGGCGTAGCGGTTTCGAGTGGCCCCAACGGCGCGGCCGCATAGGCACGCCGCCCCTACATTGCACTGTTTCACTGCTTGACTTGACACTTATATTATGGCAACGGCGATTCGACCGGATGAAGTAACTTCCGTCCTCAGACGCGAACTCGGCGGCTTTGAAGCCGAGGCTGACGTTTACGAAGTGGGGACGGTCATCCAGGCGGGCGATGGCATCGCAACCGTCTATGGCCTCTCTAACGTGCAGGCCAGCGAGCTCGTGGAATTCCCCGAGAGCGGGGTCAAGGGCATGGTGCTGAACCTCGAGGAGGACAACGTAGGCGTCGTCGTCTTCGGCGAGGTGAACGCGATCAAAGAGGGCGACGAAGTCCGGCGCACGGGCAAGATCGCGTCGATCCCTGTCAACGAAAACATGCTGGGCCGCGTGGTCGACCCCCTCGGCAATCCGCTGGACGGCCAGGGACCCATCGAGGGCGACCGGATTGATCTGCCGCTGGAGCGCAAGGCGCCCGGGGTGATTTACCGCCAGCCGGTGGAGCAGCCGCTGCAGACCGGGATCAAGGCCATCGATGCCACCATCCCGATTGGCCGAGGCCAGCGCGAGCTCGTGATTGGCGATCGGCAGACCGGCAAGACGGCCGTGCTGATCGATACGATCATCAGCCAGGCGCGCTCGCACGACACGGATGATCCCGTCTACTGCGTCTATGTTGCCGTCGGCCAGAAAGACTCGACGGTCGCGCAGGTGTACCAGTCGCTCGAAGAGCACGGCGCGATGGAGTACACCGTCATCGTGAACGCCCCGGCGTCCTCGCCGACGCCGCAGCAATTCATTGCTCCGTATGCGGGCGCCTGCATCGGCGAGTTCTTCCGCGACACGGGCCGTCACGCGCTCGTCTGCTTCGACGACCTCTCGAAGCAAGCCGTAGCCTATCGCGAGCTGTCGCTTTTGCTGCGCCGTCCACCGGGGCGCGAGGCCTATCCGGGCGATGTCTTCTACCTGCACAGCCGCCTGCTGGAGCGCGCGGCTAAGATCATCGACAACGATGAAGTCGCGCAGAACATGAACAACATCCCGGAGTCGCTGCAGGGCCGCGTCCAGGGCGGGGGATCGCTGACGGCGCTGCCGGTTATCGAAACGCAGGCCGGCGACGTCTCCGCTTACATCCCGACGAACGTCATCTCGATTACAGACGGGCAGATTTACCTCGATACCGACTTGTTTAACTCCGGCATCCGGCCGGCGATTGATGTTGGAATCTCGGTGAGTCGCGTTGGCGGAAGCGCGCAGGTGAAGGCGATGAAGAAGGTGGCCGGAACGCTGCGCATCGACCTCGCGCAGTACCGCGAGTTGGAGGCCTTCGCCAAGTTCGGTTCCGATCTCGATCCGTCTACGCAGCGCCAGCTCCGGCGCGGTGAGCGGCTCGTCGAGATTCTGAAGCAGAACGAGTTTAGCCCGATGCCGGTTGAGCAGCAGATCGCTATTATTTTTGTCGCCACCGAGGGCGTGCTCGATCCGATTCCGCTGGACAAAATTACCGAGTACGAGCAGGAGCTGCTGGAGCGGCTGGAGCTGCAGCACAGCGAGGCCCTTGCCGAAATCCGCGAGACCGAGCAGCTCAGCGATGCGGTCAAGGACGAGATCCGCACCGAGGCCGAGCAGCTGGCCGAGCTCTACACCGAGGACACCGACGATGAAGACGAGGAGAACGCCGCCGACGTGCTGGCCTAAGCCTCGCCGCGGCACGCGTTGTCATTTCCGCCCACTCCCGAGAACGGTTTTTCCATGGCCAACCTTCGCGACATACGAAGCCGCATCGACTCGGTCGAGAACACGCAGCAGGTCACGCGTGCGATGAAAATGGTCGCCGCGGCCAAGCTGCGCCGCGCGCAGGAGCGCATCTTCCAGACGCGCCCCTACGCCTACATGATTCGCGAGCTGATCGACCACCTGCAGGGTGAGCTTGACCCAACCTCGCACGAGCTGTTCCCCCCGCAGGAAGAGATCAACGCCGCGCTGGTCGTTGTCATCACGGCCGATCGCGGCCTCGCCGGCGCGTTCAACAGCAACGTGATTAAGAAGGCCGAGCAGCTGATCGAGTCCACCTACGCCGGCGTCCAGAAGCAGGGCAACCTGTTTCTCATCTGTGCGGGTCGCAAAGGCCACGAGCACTTCGGGAAGCGCGGCTACCAGCTGGTGGGCGACTTCCGCAATATCTTCGATGGGCTCAACTTCGACACCGCCCAGGAGATTGCCGACATCGCGATTCGCGGCTATAAGCAGGACCACTGGGACGAGGTCCAGATGGTGTACAACGAGTTCAAGAACACCATTTCCCAGAACCGGATTGTGGAGCCGCTCATTCCCATCCCGGCCGAGAAGTTCACGACGCCGGTGATGGACGAGGAGTTTAACGGAAACGGAGCACCGACGCCTGAACGCAAGTCGGCCGTGGAGTACCTCTTTGAACCAGGCGCCGAGGCCATCCTCGACCGCCTCGTGCCGCGCTTCCTGTACTACCAGATGTGGCGGGCGATGCTGGAGTCGAACGCGGCCGAGCAGGGCGCACGCATGGTAGCGATGGATAACGCCACGAGCAACGCAGAGGAACTTTTGGAAGAGCTCCGCTTGAAGTATAATCGCGCGCGCCAGGACGCGATCACGACGGAAATTCTCGAAATCACGAGCGGCGCCGAAGCGCTCGAATCATCCTGACCGCGTGCAGCCGAGCCCGCACACCGCGGGATCACCGGGGCCTGGCATGCGTAACTCCGGCATGCGTAGTTATTGTCTCCGCCCATCCGGCGCCCACACATACGGAGAGGTGGCCGAGCGGTCGAAGGCGCTCCCCTGCTAAGGGAGTATACCGTTTATAGCGGTATCGAGGGTTCGAATCCCTCCCTCTCCGCCATAAGCCGGTTCCGGTTCCTCGGGACTGGCTTTTTTTGTGGGTCGCACCGGCGGGGCGGCTCGCCCATCGGCTCGTCATCGGACCTGCTCTCATGGTGTCTTCTCCCCCAAATCGGCCGACCGTCGCCATCGCGGGCGCAACCGGCTTCGTGGGGACCGCTGTGCGCGAGGCCCTGGCCGACGAGTGTCGCATCATCGGGCTCACCCGCTCGCCCATCCGGGCCCGCACCAATGCCGATCCGGAGGCGCCCGAGACGTGGCGGCATTGCGACCTCTTCTCGCCCCACGAAGTCCGCGCCGCGCTCGACGGGGCCGATTACGCCATCTATCTCGTCCACTCGCTGTTGCCCTCGTCGCGGCTCACGCAGGGTACCTCGGCCGATCTCGACCTGCTGATGGCGGATAACTTCGCCCGCGCTGCGGCAGATCAGGGGGTGAAGCAGATCCTCTACATCGGCGGGCTGATTCCCGATGACGCTCCGGCCTCGTCGCAGGTGGTGCGGCGCCTCGAAGTGGAGCGCGCGCTGCAGTCGGGCCCGGTGCCGTGTACGTCGCTGCGAGCCGGGCTCATCGTGGGGCCGGGCGGCACACGCCTGCGGATGCTGCTCAATCTGGTGCGGCGCCTGCCGCTTATGGTGCTGCCCGACTGGGCCAAGGCGCAGACGCAACCCATCGCCCTGGCCGATGTCATCCGCGCGCTGAAGCGCTGCCTCGGTGCGCCCGAACGGTACCAGGGCCCCTTCGACATCGGCGGGCCGGAGGTGATGACGTACCGCACAATGATGGAGCGGGCCGCCCGCGAGCTCGGCGTCACGCGCCACATGATCGACACGCCGGTGAATGCGCCGCGCATCTCGAAGCTGTGGGTGCGGCTCTTCGGGGGAGCGCCGCGCGGGCTCGTCGAGCCGATTGTGGAGAGCCTGCGCCACAACGCGACGGTCACGCCCAATCCGCTGCACGCGTGGCTGCAGGCCGAGGCGCTGCCGTTCGAAGCGGCGCTGCAGCGCTCGGTCGATGCGCAGGGGCAGAGCCTGCCGAACCCGCGTCAGGAACTGCGCGACGAAGAAGATGCGCTGATTCGCGCGGCGAGCGTCGTGCGCTCGGTCCAGCGCCTGCCGCTGCCGCCCGGCTTCAATGCGCGGGACGTGGCGGAGGAGTACATGGCATGGCTGCCGCGCTTCGGCTGGCCGCTGCTCCACTGTTCGATTGAGGGGCCCATCGTTCAGTTCAAACTAAAACTCGGGATGACGCTGCTCGAACTGACCTATGCCGAAACGCGCAGCCTCACCGAGCGCGAGCTGTTCCACGTTACCGGCGGCCTCCTGGCCGACATGACGAGCGCGCACGAGGGGCGGCTGGAGTTTCGCACCGTCCTCGGTGGGCGCTACGCGATGGCCGCCGTGCACGACTTCGCGCCGACGCTGCCGTGGTATATGTACAACGCTACGCAGGCGCTCGCGCACCTCTGGGTGATGAACCGCTTCGGGCGCCACCTGGGCAAGATCTCCCGGAAACGCCTCGCCGACGCCAAGCCCTCTGGTGCCGAAACGACCCGGCCGGCTCTTCAGCAATAATCCGTGCCGGAGGGGTGGCATCTGAGGAGCGGATTGCCGTCTTTATCTCGGGTACTCCCGCAGGCTTCCTAAGGTCTTCTCCACACAACCGACCGTTTGCGCCGTCGCGTCATGGCATCCCTCACCGATCATCAGCAGAAGGCGTTCGAGACGATCTACGAGCGGCTGGCCGACGGGGAGCGCTTCACGTCGCTCCGCGGATATGCCGGCACCGGCAAGACGTTTCTGGTGAGCCAGCTGGTGGAGCAGTTGGCGGCGGAGGACAGCACGGTGACCGCCTGCGCGCCGACCCACCGCGCGACGCAGGTACTCCGCGCCCAGATGAACGGCGCCGACGTGCCGACGCAGACGCTCCACTCGTTCCTCGGGCTGCGCCTCGTGCCGGACCGCGACGGCGCGTACGTGTTGGAGCCGGAGGGCGACCTCGGCTTGTACTCGTCTGGCATCGTCGTCGTGGACGAGGCGTCGATGATCGGCGAGCAGGAGTGGACGCACATCCAGGCGGCGCCGCGGCATCTGCAGTGGCTGTTCGTGGGCGATCCGGCGCAGCTGCCGCCCGTCAACGAATCGAACTCGCCCGTCTTCGACGTGGAGGGGCCGCAGTTGGAGAACGTGCACCGCCAGTCCGCCGATAATCCGATCGTGCAGCTGGCGCATCAGGTGCGGCAGCCGGGGGCGGTGGCTTTCCGCTCGAACTACGACGGCAAATCCGGCGTGGCTGTGACCGACTCCGCCGAGGGCTTCGTCGAAAGCGCGCTCCGCACCTTCCAGTCGGATGCTTTCCGTAAGGATGCGACGACGGCGCGGGTGCTGGCCTATCGCAACAAGACGGTGCGCGCGTACAACCGGCGTATCCGGCAGGCGCTCTACGGCGACGACGCCGAGCGCTTCACGAAGGGCGAGTGGCTGATGATCCGCGAGACGTGGTACTACAACAACATGCCATATCTTAAAAACAGCGAGGAGGTGCGCGTGAAGAAGGCGCGGACGGACACGTACGAGGCCGATGACGGGAGCGAGTGGAAGGTGTGGCGCCTTTCGGTCAAGAGCGTGCGCGACGCGTGGAACCGGATCGCGCTGGTGCTGCACGAGGACGAGCGCGAGCGCTTCGAAGAAGAACTGGAGCGCAAGAAGATGGACGCGAAGGAGTCGCCGCGCAAGTGGGAGCGCTACTACGAGCTGAAGGAGCGCTTCACGCAGGTCGATTACGCCTACGCCACGACGACGCACAAGGCGCAGGGCTCGACGTTCGACACCGTCTTCGTCGACTACCGCGACTTGCAGTCCTGCCGCGGCTCCGAGCAGCAGGCGCTCCTCTACGTCGCCATCACCCGCCCCTCGCGCCGCCTGGCAATGCTGGTGTGACGGGAGTGCGAGTAGCGAATAGTGAGTAGCGAGAGGGAATGGTCTCCTTCTCCTACTCGCCACTCACCATTCGCCACTCACCAACCTGCCCTCGCCGGTCTGGAATCCAGAACCCAGAGCTCGTCATCCCGCAACGACGGCGGCCTCTTCCTGGAGGCGCGCCCACGCTTGTTCCACGTGCCGCCGCTCGGTGTGGGTTTGTCCGACGCACAGCCGGAGCACGAACCGGCCGTCGAGCTTCGTGTGCGTGAGGAAGAGGTCGCCGCTCGCGTTCAGCCGTTCCATGACGGCTTCGCTCACGGCGTCGCCGCCGACGTGGCGGAAGCAGACCAGATTCAGCGGCGGATCGACGACCAGCTCGAAGTCGTCCGACGCTGCGACCCATCCGGCGAAGTCCTGCGCCAGTTCCACGTGGCGGCGGATGTGGTGGCGCAGGCCCTCGACGCCGTAGTGGCGGATCACGAACCACAGCTTCAGCGCGCGGAAGCGCCGCCCGAGCGGAATCTGCCAGTCGCGGTAGTCGATCACCGCACCCGACTCGGTGGCTTCGTTGCGCAGGTACTCCGGCAGGATGCTCAGCGCGCCGACGAGCGCGGCCCGGTCCCGCACGAAGAAGGCGTCGCAATCGAAATTCGTGAACATCCACTTGTGCGGGTTGAAGCAGTAGCTATCGGCGTGCTCCAATCCGTCGTGCATGCCGCGAAACTCCGGGCAGATGGCGGCCGTGCCGGACATCGCCGCGTCGACGTGCAGCCAGAGATCCTGCTCGCGGCAGATCCGCCCGATTTCTGGCAGCGGGTCCATCGCGTTCGACGAGGTGGTGCCGATGGTGGCGCAGACGTAGCAGGGCGTGAGGCCGTCCGCGCGGTCCCGCTCGATCTGTTCGGCCAGCGCGTCGGGGCGCATCGCGTACGTGTCGTCCACGGGGATGGTGCGGAGCTGCTCCCGCCCGAGGCCCGCAATCATCGCGGCTTTCTCGATGGAGGAGTGCGCTTGCGTCGAAGTGTACGCCACGAGATCGCCCGCCGTCCCCGTGTCGTTCGTGGCGAAGCCGGTCGCCCGCTCACGGGCGGCCAGCAGCGCGCAGAGCGACGCGCTCGACGCCGAGTCCTGAATCACGCCGCCGCCGTCCTCGGTCGATTGGAAGCCGCTCGGCAGATCCAGCATCTCGACGAGCCAATCGAGCACGTGCGTCTCCAGCTCGGTGCAGGCCGGGCTCGTGCTCCACAGCATCCCCTGCACGCCGAAGCCTGCCGACAGCATTTCGCCGAGGATGCCGGGGCCGGAGGCGTTCGCGGGAAAGTAGGCGAAGAAGTTGGGTGACTGCCAGTGCGTGATGCCGGGCAAGATAATCTCTTCCACATCTGCCATCATCGCCTCGAAATCCTCACCGGTCTCCGGCGGCGTATCGGGTAGTTGATCGCGGAGGGCGCCGGGCTCGACGGGCGACTGCACGGGAAAGTCCTCCACGCGCTCGTAATAGTCGGCAATCCAGTCGACGAGCGCTTTGCCGTGACGGCGAAACGCATCGGGCGACATGTGGAATGGAGGCGAATCGGGCATGGGGCGGGGGCTGAACATCGGACATCCAACGGGCATTCTTCACAGGTACAAATTAGGGGAGCCGTGCGCAACCCGAGCCGGCCAAATTGGACCAATCTCTGCGGAGGGTGGGGCCGATTGCGAAGAACGCGGGGAATCCCGAGCGTCCTTTGATGTGGGGCGGAGGGCTTGCTACCTTATCGCCCGAGACCCGGAACCGCTTCCAATACACCTCGCCTGATATGGATGCCAGCATCGAAATCGCCCAGCACGCCGAGCTGCGGCACATGCGCCGCTTCATGGAAGACCTCGATCTGCGTGACGAGGATTTCGAGTTCTACGGCAAGTACACCGGCAAAATCCGGCTGTACACGTTGGAGCGCTTCGCCGACCGGCCCGACGGCAAGCTGATCCTCGTGACGGCCATGACGCCGACGCCGCACGGCGAAGGCAAAACGCTCACGTCCATCGGGATGGGGCAGGCGCTCGGGCAGATGGGCGAGCGCGGCATGATTGCCCTGCGGGAGCCGTCGCTCGGCCCCGTCTTCGGCATCAAGGGCGGCGCTGCGGGCGGCGGCTACGCGCAGGTGCTCCCGATGGACCGCATCAACCTGCACTTCAACGGCGATATTCACGCGGTCTCGGCCGCACACAACCTGCTGACGGCGATGATGGATAACCACATCCATCGCGGGATGACGCCGCAGATCAACGTCACGGATCGGTGCTGGAACCGCGTTGTCGATATGAACGACCGGGCATTGCGGAAGGTGGTCGTCGGGCTCGGGGGGCGGATGGGCGGCACGCCGCGGGAGTCGGGTTTCATCATTACAGCGGCGTCGGAGGTGATGGCGATTCTGGCGCTGGCCGAGTCGCGATCGGATCTGAAGCGGCGCCTCGGCGATATCGTCGTCGGTTTCACGCGCGAGGGTGCAGCCGTCACGGCCCGCGATCTCGACGCCGCCGGGGCGATGACCATCCTGCTGCATGAGGCCATCATGCCGAACCTGGTGCAGACGATGGAGCATACGCCCGCGCTCATCCATGCCGGGCCGTTTGCCAACATCGCGCACGGCACCAGCAGCATCCTCGCCACGCGCATCGCCCGTAAGCTGTCCGATTACGTCATCACCGAGAGCGGCTTCGGGGCCGATCTCGGGGCGGAGAAGTTTTTCCACCTCGTCGCGCGGCAGGCCCCCGACCTCTGGCCCGATGCCGTCGTGCTCGTGGTCACGTGCCGGGCGATGAAGCATCATGGCGGCGTGCCCGAGGCGGAGATCAAGGAGCCGAATCCGGAGGCGATGGCGCGCGGGCTGGAGAATATGGCGGCGCACGTGCGCAACCTGCGCAAATTCGGCGTGCCCGTCGTTGTGGGTATCAACCGGTTTGCCTTCGATACCGATGCCGAAATCGATCAGATCGCGGCGCACTGCGACCAACTCGGCGTGCCGTGTGCGGCTCACGACGCCTTCGCCCGCGGCGGCGAGGGCGCTATCGACCTGACGGCGCAGGCCATCGAGCAGGCCACGTCGGGCGCGTCCAGCGAGCCGAACTATCTGTACGATACGGGCGCCCCCGTTGCAGACAAAATTCGTACGGTAGCAACCGAAATGTACGGCGCCGACGACATCGCCATCCAGCCCACGGCCCAGCGGCAGATCGACCGGCTGACGCGCATCGGCTACGGCGACCTGCCGATCTGCATCGCCAAGACGCAGGCCTCATTCTCGGATGATCGGTCGAGGCGCGGCGTCCCGACCGACTGGACGCTCACGGTGACGGACGTCGAGCTGGCCGCTGGTGCGGGCTTTCTCGTCGTTGTGTGCGGCGATATGATGCGGATGCCTGGCCTCGGCGCCGAGCCCGCTGCCGTTCACATGGACGTGACCGACGACGGTGCCATCACTGGCCTCTTTTGAGACGGTAGGATGAACTCTCCAAACACGCCAGGCCGATCCGTCATCGCGACGAATCGGCCTGGGAGCATGGTTCGGAACCTCATCCGCATCACCGCGGAAAACGATCAGCGGTTTACTTGGGCAGATCGAGCTTCTTCTTTTTACCTTTGGCCCGGATGCTGCTTTCCGAGGCAATGTGGCGTTCCAATCGGCGGAACGGGCGCCGAGGGCGTTGGCAGGAAATAGTGAGGCGGGGTGTCGATTTCTTGCGGCGGAAAATCATAGGGATAACAAGTTTGATACAAAGAGAGATTCGGCAAGGAATGTCTGCATCACAGAAAAGAGTCGAGCGTCTCGGTCCCTCCTCCGTGGGAAGGTACTGTACTGAGCAATCGGGCGTAGATCCCGGTTTCTAAGTACCGATATCCGTCTTCGACCAGGTTTGACGTCCCCTTCGCCGGGGGTTCACGGGATGCGCAACGGCCCTTCATCCTTGTAAATGGGTTGTAATAGCGGGGGTGGATCCGGCTTCATCGGGTTCCCACCGGCGGTGTTGAGAAGCACGCGCATACGCTGTATTATCGGCACGGGGAGCTCGCACGTGGTTGCCAACGTGCGGCCGGATGGAGGCTTCGACATCACGTTTTTCGATCACGCATCCGACTTCATTTCGCATGACCATTGCTGTTTGCATCAAGCAAGTACCCGATGTCAGCGCGCCGTTTCGCGTGCAGGAGGGCCAACTGGTGTTTGACACGGACCGCACCGTGTTGAACGCTTACGACGCCTCGGCTGTGGAAGCGGCGCTCGTGCTGCAGGAGGCGCACGGCGGCTCCGTTCAGGTCGTCTCTGTAGGGGCCGAGGATATTACCGAGACAATTCGCAAAGCCCTGGCCATGGGCGCCGACGAGGCGACGCATCTGGTGGCGGATGAAGACGCGGCGTTCGACGCCCACGCCTATGCCGATCTCCTCGCTCACCACTTTGCCGATACGGAAGTCGACGCCATCTTCTGCGGGAAGCAGGCACAGGACACCGATGCCGGCCTCACCGGCGCGATGCTGGCCGAGCGCCTCGGCTGGCCGTACGCGACCAACACCGTCGGGCTGGAGATCGATGGCAATGCCCTCGTCGTTGAGCGGCAGAGCGATCGGGGCACCGAGATCCTCGCGTTGCCCACGCCCTGCCTCGTCACCTGCTCGAACGACATGAACGACCCGCGCATCCCCAAGCTGAAGGGCATCATGCAGGCCAAGCGCAAGCCGATCGAGACGCGCGAGGTGGCCGAGTTGGCAAGCGATGTGTTGCCCCAAACCGCCGTCGTCGGCTACGAGCCAATGCCCGAGCGCGAGCCCGGTGAGATGTTCGACGGCACGCCCGAAGAGATGGTTGCTGCCCTCGTTGCCGAACTCGACGAGGCTGGGATGTTGTGAGGCGCGTGGGCCTCTGGGAGTATGGGAAAGAATCCGCCAGCGCGCCCATGCGCCCTCTCGCCCGCACTCACACCCGGATCATTTGCACGGTTTGAGTTCGCATAGTCACTGCCATCATTCTCACCCGTTTCAATGAGCACGATTCTCACCTACATCGCTACCCACAACGGCAGCATCCAGGGCGCCTCGCTGGAAGCGCTCACCCGCTGCCGCGCCCTCGCCGACGCGGGCGGGCACAAACTCGCCGCCACGCTCATCGACCCGAATGCGGCGGATTTTGCCGACGAGGTTCAGCGCTACGGCGCCGAGACGATTTACACCGTCGCCGATCCGGTTTTGGAGCAGCCGCTGACGCCGCCACTGCTCGATGCGCTCGAAGCCGTCATCGACGAAGCCGATCCGCGGCTGGTGGCGTTTGCGTCGTCGGAGGAAGTGCGGAGCGTCCTCGGCGCGCTGGCCGTCCGCACCGAGGCGGCGGCGCTGGCGGATGTGACGGCGTTCGAGTTGACCGATGAGGGCGTCGAGGTGCTGCGTCCGGTGCTGGCCGCCAAAGCGCTGGCTCGCACGCGCTCCTCGGGGCGGACGTTGCTGTCGGTGCGCGCGGGAAGTTACGAGGCGTCGGAGGCGCCCGCCGAGAGCGAGGTCGTGGCCGTGCCGTTCGACTTCGACGCCAGCACGCTGCGCGCGACCGTCCGCGAGGTGGTGACGTCTGCGACGGATGCGGTGGATCTGACGGAAGCGCGCGTCGTCGTCTCGGCCGGGCGCGGCGTGAGCGACGAGGAAGGCAAGCAGCTCATCGAAGAGTTGGCCGACCTGCTGGATGCCGCCATCGGCGCCTCGCGTCCGGTGGTGGAAGCCGGCCGGTTTCCGGCGCCGGCGCAGGTGGGGCAGACGGGCAAGGTCGTGGCGCCGGAGCTCTACATCGCCGTCGGCCTCTCGGGCGCCATCCAGCACGTGGCCGGGATGAAAGAGAGCCGCGTGATCGTCGCCATCAACAAAGACGCCGATGCGCCCATCTTCGACATGGCCACGTACGGCCTGGTCGGCGACCTCTACGAGATCGTGCCGCTGTTGATTGAGGAGCTTTCGGCCATCCGCTCTCAGCAGTCAGCCTGAGTACTCTGACCGCTGATTGCCAAACGCTGACAACCAGAATCCATGGAAGAACCGTTTGACTGTATCATCGTCGGGGGCGGCATCGCGGGGCTGAGTGCTGCGATGACGCTGGCGCGCAATGACGCGCGCTTCCTGCTCATCGAGCGGGGCGAGTTCAGCGGGTCGAAGAACGTCTCCGGCGGCATCTTGTGGGGCCGCGATCTGGCCGAGCTCGTGCCCGAGTACTGGACCGATGATGGCGCGATTGAGCGGTTCATCAACCACCGGCGGCTCAGCTTTCTGGACGACACGTCCGCCTTCACGCTCGACTTTAAGTCCGAGCAGTTCGATGAACCGCCGTATATGGGCGTGAGCGTCCTCCGCGCGCGGTTCGACCACTGGCTCGCCGAGCAGGTGCAGGCCGCCATCGACGACAGCGCACATCCGTACGAATCGTTCATCGCCACGAACATCCGCGTCGACGAGGTGCTGCAGGACGACGCGGGCCGGGCCATCGGCATCCGGGCGGGCGAGGAGGCGTTTCACGCCAACACGGTGATTCTGGCCGAGGGCGTCAACAACCTGCTGACGCGCCAGGTGGGGCTGCAGGACGACTACGTGCCTGCCGACCACATGATGGTGGGCGTCAAGGAAGTCATCGGGTTTGACCGCTCGGTGCTGGAGGATCGGTTTCAGTTGGATGGGCGGAGCGGCCTCACGAACGAATTCGTCGGAGCCGCCACGAGCGGCGTGGAAGGCGGCGGCTTCCTCTACACGAACGAGGCGTCGGTGTCCGTCGGGCTCGTGCTCGGAATGAAAGACCTCCGCGAAAAGGGAGCGCCGGCTAAAGACAAAACGCCGCACGATCTGCTGACCGCGTTCAAGCAGCATCCGGCCGTGCGCGATATGCTCCGCGGAGGCGAGGTGCTCGAGTACTCGGCGCACGCCGTCTCCAGCGGCGACCTGCGCGTGATGCCCGATGAAATCTACGCCGACGGGCTGCTCGTCGCCGGCGAAGCGGCCAATCTGCTGCTGAATGCGGGGAAGGCGATCCGCGGGATGGATTACGCGATGCGCTCCGGCATGCTGGCCGCCGAAACGGTGCTCGAAGCGACGAAAGCCGGCGACTTCAGCGCCGCCATGCTGAAAAACTACCGCACGGCGCTGGAGAGCAGCTTCGTGCTGCAGGAGATGCGGCGGTTCCAGGACGCAGTGCATCTGCTGCACACACCGGACATGGTCGACATGCTTCCGTATCTTGTGTGCGACTTCGGCCGCAAGTTCTTCAGCGTGGAGAACGAGCCAGCCCAAAAAGCCCGCACGATGTTTCGCGAGAGCATCCACGAACACACGTCGTACTGGGACCTTGTTAAACTTGGATACCAGGCCGCCCGCGCGCTGTAGAAAGATGGCAAAACGATGGTATGAAAGATAGTCATCCCCGACTCGATCGGGGATCCAGAGGAAACCGCCTACATCAGTATATTCTGGATTCCCGATCAGGGTCGGGAATGACTTCTATCCAAGACTCACAGCCGTTAACAGTCCGGAAGGAATTGCTGCATCACACACGTTAAGCCGCACCCGTTATGGATAGTGATCTCAGCCTTGCCGAACGCCTCGGCCTTATCGCGTACCGCAATCAGGAGCGGAGCGAAATTGAGCCGCACATCGAGGTCGACACCGACATCTGCAACAGCACCTGCCCGCACCAGTGCACGACGTACGTTTGCCCGGCGGATTGCTACAAGATCGACGATGAGGGGCAGGTCTATTTTCAGGTCGAGGACTGCATCGAGTGTGGCACCTGCATGTACGCCTGCGACCAGGGCGCCGTCTCGTGGAACTACCCGGACCCCGAAGAGGGCCGCGGCGTCACGTGGAACTACGGGTGAGGGGAGTGGCGAATTGGGAATTTCGAATTTCGATTGATCCACCTCGCCGAAAAGTACGCTATACCATTCGCAATTCGGAAATTGAACTTCGTAAATCGTTATGTCCAAGTTTCCGTTTAACGCCGACGACGTGTTCCTCTTTGAGTCGAAGCTGAGCGAGGAGGAGCGGCTCATCATGGAATCGGCGCGGGAGTACGCGCAGACCAAGCTGGAGCCGCGCGCGCTCGAAGGCAATCAAGACGAGGTCTTCCACGAGGAGATCCCGAAAGAGATGGCCGAGCTCGGCTTGCTCGGCGCCACGATTCCGCCCGAGTACGGCGGCTCGGGAACCAGCTACATGGCGTACGGACTGATCGCGCGGGAGCTGGAGCGTGTCGACTCGGCCTACCGGTCGATGGCCTCGGTACAGTCCTCGCTCGTCATGTACCCCATTTACGCGTTCGGCACCGAGGAGCAGAAGGAGCGCTTCCTGCCGAAGCTCGCCTCGGCCGAGCTCATCGGCTGCTTTGGGCTCACCGAGCCCGATCACGGCTCGGATCCGGGCTCGATGGAAACGACGGCCGAGCGCGTCGATGGCGGCTGGGTGCTCAACGGGGCCAAGATGTGGATTACGAACTCGACGATCGCCGACGTGTGCGTCGTGTGGGCCAAGGCGAAGGAGAATCCGGGTGACGAAGGCGTCATTCGCGGCTTTCTCGTCGAGCGCGGGATGGACGGCCTCTCGACGCCGATCACGCATAACAAGATGTCGCTCCGTGCTTCCATCACCGGCGAGATCGTCCTCGACGACGTGTTCGTGCCCGACGAAAACGTCTTCCCCGAAGTCCGCGGCCTGAAGGGGCCGTTTTCGTGTCTCAACAACGCGCGCTTCGGGATTGCCTTCGGCGCGTGCGGCGCGGCGGAGAACTGCTACCAGCGAGCGCGCGACTACGTGATGGAGCGCCACCAATTCGGCCATGCGCTGGCGTCGACGCAGCTCATCCAGACGAAGCTGGCCAACATGGTCACCGACATCACGCAGATGCAGCTTCTGGCCCACCGCCTCGGTGAGCTCAAAGATGCCGGCAAGGCCGTCCCCGCGATGGTGTCGCTCGCCAAGCGCAACAACTGCGGCACGGCGCTGGAGATCGCCCGCACCGCGCGCGACATGCTGGGCGGCAACGGCATCACGGGCGAGTACCGCGTGATCCACCACATGGTCAATCTCGAAAGCGTCAACACCTACGAGGGCACCTACGACATTCACGGGCTCATCCTCGGCCGCGAAATCACCGGCATCCAGTCGTTCGTGCCGCTCGGCAACAACGTGGGGCAGCAGGCGCCCGCGACGACCGAATGAACCGGCCCGGCTGAGGGGCGCGCAACGGCACCGGGGGTGTCGCGTACGAAAGGCGCACCGATTCTTCTCGATTCGACCCGCCGTAGTTCATGATGACTCCCTCTCACTCGTCGCGTATTCTGGTTACTGGACTGGGCGCCGTTACGCCCATCGGCCTCTCGGTCGACGCCTTTTGGTCGGCGCTGATGCAAGGCGCAAGCGGGGCCGGGCCCATCACCCGATTCGATACCGGCGACTTCAAGACGAAGATCGCCTGCGAACTGCCTGACTTCGATCCGCGTGATTTTATGGATCGGAAGCAGGCGTCGCGCTTCGATCCGTACAGCCAGTACGCCCTCGCCGCGGCCCGGCAGGCCCTCGATGATGCCGGGCTGGATCCGTCGGCGCTCAACCGCGAGCAGAAAGACCGGATGGGCGTCATCGTGGGCACCGGAATGGGCGGCGTGGGACTGTTCGAGGAGCAGGCGCGGACGCTCGTCGAGCAGGGCCCCGATCGCATTTCTCCCTTCCTCGTGCCGATGATGATCCCGAACATGGCGGCGGGCATCATCGCGATGGAGTTCGGCCTCCGCGGCCCGAACCACTGCGTCGTCTCCGCCTGTGCCTCGGGCAATCACGCCATTGGCGATGCGATGGATGCGCTGCGCAGTGGGCAGGCTGACGTCGTCCTCTGCGGCGGCACCGAGGCGCCGATCACGCCGCTTACCATTGGCGGCTTCGCGGCGATGCGCGCCCTCTCCACCCGCAACGACGCCCCCGAACAAGCCAGCCGTCCGTTCGATGCGGACCGCGACGGCTTCGTGGCGGGCGAAGGCGCCGGGATGCTTGTGCTCGAAACCTATGAGCACGCCCTGGAGCGCGGTGCCGACGTCTACGCCGAGGTCGCAGGTTTTGGCGCCTCCGCCGATGCGTATCACTATGCCGCCCCGGAGCCGGATGGCAAGGGCATCGTGCTGGCCATCGAGCGCGCGCTCGCCGCCGCCGGCGGCCTCTCCGCCGATGCCATCGACTACGTCAACGCCCACGCCACCAGCACGCCGACGGGCGATCCCATCGAGATCACGGCGATCCGAACCGCGCTGGGGGCACACGCTGAGCACGTCAAGGTGTCATCAACCAAAAGCATGACGGGCCATCTGCTGGGCGCCGCGGGTGCGATCGAAGCGATCGCCAGCATTCTCGCCATCGAGCGAGGCGCCGTGCCGCCCACCATCAACGTCGACACGCCCGATCCCGCGTGCGATCTCGACGTCACGCCCCATCAGCCCGTCGAGATGGAGGTCAACGCGGCGGCAAACAACGCCTTTGGCTTCGGCGGGCATAACACGACGGCGCTCTTTCGCCAGTTCGCGGAGTGAGAGGTGCGGGGGGAGAGAGGGACAGGGCATGCGCGAGAGCTTCAGGTGATGAGGTTGTTTTCGGCACGACTGGCACGTACGCCAGACCCCACGCCCCCGCTGTCTACTCTGCTCCTCCCTCGTGACACTCTGTGCGCCCGTGGATCGTAAATAATGCGTTGCTCCCGTCAGGTTCGCCTGCGCTCTTGGCAGATTGATCTCCCCCCATGTCGTCTCCCCACGCCCAACTGCAATCGCTGGTCGAGCGCTATCCGGATCGGCGAAAAATCGTCTTCGTCTCGGCCGTCCAGTACGGTTATGCGTTGGAGGATGCTCTCGCCACGCGGACGGGCGGTTGGGCGGGGCTCCGTTGCATCACGCCGCTTGAATATGCCAGGCAGTTGGTGGAGAGCCGACTCAGAGCGGATGGGAAGCGGATATTAGGGGCGGTCGAGGGCAGCATGCTGGCATTGGAGATGGTCGATGGTCTCCCCGATGCGACCAAAACACCGCTTTTCGTAGAGGGCCGGTCGCAGCTCTCCTCGGGGGCAGCACGCTCGCTCTACCACTTGGTTCGAACGCTTCGGCTCGAAGGGGTTGCCCCGGAGGTGTATCGCCACGCCGCTGGCAGTCGGCCAGTATCAGAAGCCCGTGCGGCGGCGTACGGTGCGTTTGTGGAGCAGCTTGAGGTCACCTCATGGGCAGATTCCGCGCACGTATTCGACATGGCGACAGCATACGCCGAGTCGCATGAATCCGCCTTCTCGAACACGGTCTATGCGGTGTTTGATGAGGTGAAGGTGCCTGAGCGAATCAGCCGATTTTTGCAGACTCTCCGGGTGATGGGCCACGACTTCGTTCGTATTGGGGCCTCCTCAGACTCGGGACCCGCACCAGCCGGACGCGCGGCCGTGCAATTTAAGAGCGTGCCTGCAGAGGCGTCCAAGGGCTCCGTGTCGGCATCGCCGGCTCCGGATACCTGCGTAGCCCTTGGGGCCGAGGAAGAAGTCCGATCCGCGCTCCGGGATCTTCTGGAGGAAGGCATTCCCTTTGATGCGGCGGAGCTGGCCTACGTGCACGCAGATCCGTACCTCGCCCTCATCGATAGCATCAGCGACGAGGTAGGCGTACCGATCACACGGAGCGTCGGGCGCGCCGTGGCGGCAACTCGACCCGGGCAAAGCCTCGCCGGGTGGCTCGATTGGATCGGAAGCGGACTGGAACCCGCGGGGCTCGTTGAGCTTCTTCGCAGCAGACACCTTCGGCTCGACCGCGTCGTGCCCCAACTGCCTCCCCATCAGGCGGCCACGCAGCTTGCTTCGCTTCGCTACGATCGCAGTGTAGCGGGCTATCGCGACGCATTCACCCGCATGATCGAAACGCTACGCCGCAAAGCCGAGCGGATGGGTGAGACGGATGGTCCCGCTCAACGCATCCAGGCAGATCATGGATCGTGGAAGCAGCTCAAATGCGCCATCGACCCGCTCCTGGAGGCGGTCCCCGAAGGTCGTTTGACGCTGGGCGCCATGGCGGCGCGGTGCCGCTGCTTTGTGGAGCAGTATGGCCCGATCGAGGAAGCCGATGACGATGAGGAGCCGACGATCGATCAGGTGGCGCGCACGCGGTTGTTGGACGAGCTTCGCGGGATGGAGGAAGGGAATTCCACGATGCGTTTGCCTCCAAACCGCTGGGCCACGTTTATCCGGGAGCATCTCCTGAACGGGTACGTGCGGGCCGAACGCCCGAAGCCGGGCCATCTCCACGTCGTTCCGCTGGAAAGTGCCGGATACGCGCGGCGACGCTCTCTCCACGTCGTCGGGCTGGATGCCGAGACGGTGAGTCGCACCGAAACGTCGGGTACCCTTGCTATCGCCAAGAGCGAGCGGAAGACCATGAGCAAATCCATCGGCCGTGCGCTGCCCACGCTGCGTGATGATCTTCAGGCCACCAGTTGGCTGGTGCAGCAGGCCCTGCGCCGGCACGAGGGTGACGTGACGCTCTATGCTCGCCGGTACGACCCCCGGGAAGGCGAGCCCTGTCATCCGGCCCCGCTCTTTCTGCGCTGGTCGACGGGACAGGAACCCCTGCAGGGCCCCAACGCACTGCGGGCTGAATCCGCCACACTGGCCCCGCGGGAGGATTGGCTGGCCGCATATACTGATCCATCGGAGGAGCCAGTCGACCGGTTTGGCGAGGCGCACCCCAATCTCGCACGCGGATTGGAAGCGGCGCGACAGCGGGCGAGCGATCGGTACACCCGGTTCGATGGCGTGCTGCCCGACGCGCCCTATCCCGCACTGCGCCTCGGCGCGGAGGGGCGTCCCGTCTCGGCGAGCCGCATCGAGCGGCTGGCGCGGACGCCCTACCTCTACTTCCTGCAGGACGTGCTGGGCGTCCGCGCGCTGGAGGAGCCCGCCCTCGACGACACCGCTTGGCTGGATGCCCGGCAGCGCGGGCAGGTGCTTCACGACACGTTCCGCCGTTTCATGCAGGAACAGCCCAATCCAACCGGCGACGAGGAGGAAGCACGCACGCTTCGAGACGTGCTCCACACGCGGATCGACGAGGAGAAGGCGCTGATGGCCCCGCCCAACGGCTTCATCGAAGACGCCACGCGCCGCTCCCTCGAAGCCGACGCGCTCGTCTTTCTCCGCGCCGAGCAGGTTCGCGACGAGGGCACGCCGCACGCGTTCGAGTGGGGCTTCGGGTTGCCCGCGCATCGCCGCATGGAGCAGGATGCGGAAGCGGCGGCGTCGATCGCGATTGGGGAGACGTCGCTTAAACTGCGGGGGCGGATCGACCGCATCGACTGGCACGCAGATGGCTCGTATTCGATCTGGGATTACAAGTCGGGTAGCAGCTATCGCTACGATGAGACCGACCCGCTTCAGGGTGGCCAAACGATCCAGTGGGCCCTCTACGCTTATGCGCTGGAGGCGCTCGCCGGGGCGACGGTGCGGCAGGCCGGCTACTTTTTTACGAGCACCAGGGAGATGGGCCGGCGCATCGCGTTCTCGCCTGCGCCCTATCGGGACGCGGTTCAGGCGATTCTCGCGCATCTCATCGCGATGGCCCGGACCGGCTCGTTCCCGATGAACCCGGACGGCTACGCCTGGTCGCACGATTTTCAACGCCTCGATCCACGCGGTCAGCGCTCCGATGCGTTGCGAGCAAAACCGTGGCCCGATGACCGCCCAACGCCGCCGCATCTTCGGTAGGTGTCGTTTCCTGTCTGTTCGCTATTCGAGCAATCCCCTTCGTTTGTAATGACTCCCCTTCCCGATCAGCCCATTCGCCAGCGCATTGGTCCGTGGACCGAGGACGGACTGGCCGATCTGAGCGCGTTTGAGCGTGACAAAAATTTTGTAGTGCGGGCTGCCGCCGGGTCGGGCAAAACCACGGCGCTCGTCGCCCGCATGGTTGCGCTCGTGCGGACCGGCGTGCGCGTCGAGGATATGGTGGCCATCACCTTCACGCGCAAGGCGGCCGGCGAGATGCAGGAACGCTTCTACGCCGAGCTGCAACGGGCCGCGCGCCACGCCGAAGGAGAAGAGGCCGAGTGCTTGCAGGCTGCACTCGACGAGGTGCCGCGTGGCTTTATCGGCACGATCCACGCATTCTGCGCCCGGCTCCTCCGCGAGCGGCCCGAGGCGGCGGGGGTTCCTCGCGACTTTTCAGCCGGCATTGAGGACCGCGACAAAGAAGAACTCCGCCGGCGCGTGTGGCGCCGCTACGTGCAGGAGGCATGGGACGAGCGCCACCGGCTGGCGCGCGACCTCGTGGACGCGGGCGTTGAGCTGGATGAGCTGGAAGCCTTCTTCGGGCGGCTCTGCACCTTTCCCGATCTCACGCCCTACACTAACGGCCCCGCGGCCCCGCCGGACTTCTCGGATGCGATGGCGGCTGCGCGGGACCTTGTGCACACCTGGCGGCCGACGATTCCCGATCCGCTCGACGGCAACCCCGATGGCGTCATCAAAGGCCTCCGGCGCGCCCAGAACATGCAGCGGCATCTCGACTTGACGCGCCCCGCCGAGCAGGCCGAATTCCTCGAAGCGTTCGAGGGCATGCTGAAAAACGACGAGCAAGCCCACGTCACGCTTGCGCGCTGGCCGGATCGGGACGACGCCTACGCGCTGCGCGACGACATCGTCCCGGCGCTCGTCACCGAAACCGTTCGTCCGGCGCTCCAGCAGTGGCGCGCCTACGTGCACGGGCGCATCGCTCGCTTCGTCGAGCCCGCCGTGGACGCCTTTCGGCGCGAGCGATGGACCCGCGGCCAGCTGACCTTCGGCGATCTGCTGCACGCGACCGCTGAGCTGCTTCGCACAAGTCCGGACGCCCGGCAGCATTTCCAGCAGCAGTACGAGCGCATCCTGGTTGATGAGTTTCAGGACACCGATCCGATCCAGGCGCAGATTCTGTTCTATCTGACGGGCCGGCGCCACGGCGAAACCGATTGGACCGCGACCGATCCCGAGCCGGGCCGCCTCTTCATCGTGGGCGACGATAAGCAGTCGATCTACGGCTTCCGGCGGGCCGACATGCGGGTGTTCGACCGGGTGCGCCGGCTCATCGACGCACAGCCGAAGGGCGAGGCCGTCGATCTGAGGACGAACTTCCGGTCGCTGCCCGAGATCTGCGACTGGTGCGACCGGGCCTTCAGCGAGCTCTTCGTCGCCGCCGCGACCGAAACCGATCAGGCCGAGTACGTCCCGTTTGCCGCGGCGAACGACGCGGTGAAAGCGTGGCCCGCCATCCGCCAGCTGACGACCGAAAAGAAGTACCGAAACAAGGCCGCGTCGATCGTGGACGACGAAGCCGCCCGCATCGCCCAGTACATCGCCGATGCCTGCGCCCGCGACGCGCCCCTTTTGGAGCGCGACGGGGAGGCGCTTATTCCGGGCACGCCGGGCGACTTTATGATTCTGACGCGGACCAAGGCGCGCCTCGCCACTTACGCCGAGGCGCTGGCCGAGCGCGGCGTGCCGTACACCATCGCCGGCGGGCAGGACGCCCGCGACTCGGAGGAACTCCGCGGATTGGTCGACCTGCTCGCGTGCGTCTTTCGCCCCGATGATCCCGTGGCGCGCGTCGCGTATCTGCGCGGTCCGCTCGTCGGACTGGGCGATGATGAGCTCTACGCGTATCGGCAAGCCGGGGGAAGCTTCGACAGGATCCCCTCGCATCTGCCCAATTCCGTTCGCGCGGATCCGCATTCCGATCTCGCCGATCGGCTCGAAGCCGCCTTCAGGTGGATTCGTCAAGCGCGGGATCTGTTGGAGGCGCATCGGCCCAGCGCCGCCATCGGCCGGTTGGTCGACGAGATCGGCCTGATCGGGCGCAGCCTGCAGGACGGCCCTCTCGCGTCGCTGCAGGCGGGGCGGCTCCTCCGGGTGCTGACCGAAGTTCGCCATCTGGATGCGCAGGGACACACCGGCTACGCCATCTGGCAGGAGCTCGAACGCATCGTGCGGGGCGACGTCGACCTCGACGGGATGACGCTCGAAACGGGCGAGGCCGACAGCGTCCGCCTGATGAACGTCCACAAGGCGAAGGGCCTGCAGGCCAACGTTGTGTTTCTGGCCGATCCGTACCAGTCGCGCTATCCGCCCGAGCCGACGGGCTACGTCGACCGGGAGGCTGGCGCGTACGTCCGCCCCGTGTTTAACTACGGCACGTATCGTCGCTCGCTACAGTACGCGCCCCAGGAGTGGGCGGAGCGGTTCAAGCCGGCAGCCGTGCGCGAGCAGGCAGCCGAGGAGCATCGTCTCCAGTACGTGGCTGCGACGCGGGCCCAGCGGCTTCTGATCGTGTCGCGGTACGCGCCGAAGTCCGGCAGCGGCTTCTGGGCCGATCTGTATCCGGCGTTGGATGCGCACGGCGCGCCGGAGGTTGAGATTCCGGCTGCGGAGGCGGCCGCTCCCGCCCCGGTGCCGATGCCCGATGTAGAGGGCCGGGCCCAGCGCCGCCGCGAGCAGCTCCGCACGTGCGAGGCGCCGGCCCATCAGGTGCGCACGGTGACCGGGGGCGAGAAGCCCTCCGAGCTGGTCGGCACGGCCGAGTCGGGCTACGGCCGCTCCTTCGGCACTGCGATGCACGAGCTGTTCGAGATCCGCATTCGCGAGCGGCATGCGGGGAAGCCGCTGGGGGCGGATCTGATCAAACGGGTCCTTGCCGACCACGTCCGCGCAGATGAGCAGGCCAAGAGCGTGCGGCGTGCGCGTCGCATGCTGGACGGATGGACCGAGAGCCGGTGCTGGAGCGAGGTGCTCGGCGCGGAGCGGGTGCTGGCAGAGCTTCCGGTCGCTCGCTACCTGAACGCCAGCGAGCCTACGCTGGAGCGCGGCGTGATCGATCTCCTGTATCTGCACGAGGGCAACTGGACGCTCATCGACTTCAAAACCGACGCCGCTGACAGCGAGGCTGCGCCCGACGCGCTACGTGAGCGGTATGCGTCGCAGGTCCGCGCGTACGCTGTGCAGTGGCGCCAGGCCACGGGCCATGCCATCGATGAGGCGGGGCTTTGGTGGGCCGATCGCGGGCAATGGGTGCCCGTTCAAACCGACGCCCACCAGGAGCTCGATCCGTCCAGCTAACCGAGACTGCGAGCTCCGACGAGCGGATTTCGCGGGAGCCATCACGTTCGCTTGGAGAGGGCCCCGCCGAGTGATATTCCGAAACGGTCGGGTAGCCCGAGCGCGGGCGATGAACTGAAAGCAGAGCGGCAGGCACCGATCGGTTGGGATGCAGCGTCAGAAGCGCGACGTTATATCGGTGCTCTTCCTGTGTCTGTACGTCCCCACTGGCAAACGGAAGTCCCCCTCGATGGGAGAGAGTTACAGCGCATGCCCCGACCGTCATCAGCCGCATATCCGATCCGCGTAGCCCCGCTGCTCTTCTTCGACATCGAAACGACCGGCCTGCGCCCCGACCGCGGCGCGCGGATTACGGAAATGGCTGTTGTCGACCATGCCGCTGTGCGCTACGACTGGAAACGAAGCCGGGAGACAACTCCCCTCGCAGACGCGCTGGTCGCACTCATCGGGCAGTTAGAGCAAGGCATTGTGGTGGGGCACAACCTCTCGTTCGATTTTCGTTTTGTGGCCTACGAAGCCGACCGGCTGGGTCTGCCGGGGCCGCGCCTCCAGTACATCGACACGCTGGGGCTGGCCCGTCAGCTTCTCGACGGGACGGCCGATTTCCAGCTCAGCACGCTCCTATCGCATTTTGACTTATCGCCAAAGACGGAACTGCACACGGCGCTCGGCGACGCCTGGGCGACGCGGGCCCTCTTCTGGGCGCTGGTTGAGCACGGCGCCCTGCGCACGCCTGCCGAGGCCGGCGTGAAGCCGCTCGATTGGGCCTCATTCTGACGCTGCACCCCCGTCCTGACACATGGCTGTCAGGGCGGTCTCATAGATTTGTCCCGAAGCCCCGCGCGATTTTCGTGCGCGAGGCCTTCGCGCTTCCCAACACTACGCTCCCATTCCATGCATGGACCGCCTGAACCATCCGATTTTTGGGCCAAGCTCAAGTACAAAGACGACGACCGCTCGACCGGGGTCATCACCGGCTGGCACCCGCTCGTGGCCCACTCGGCCGATGTGGCCGCCGTCACCGAGGCGCTACTCACGCGCACCCTTCTCGGCGACCGGCTGGCACGGCTCATCGGCTGGGACACGCTCACCGACGTGCACGTCGCACGGCTCTCGGCGCTGGCGGCGATTCACGACGCGGGCAAAGTCAACCAGGGCTTTCAGAACATGGCCTTCGACGCCAAACCCACAGCGGATCACGTTCGGCCCATGATTGGCGTGCTGAATGCGACCGAGCCGATGCGCTGGCTGCAGCCGCTTCCGCTGGCCGACATGCTGCCATGGTTTGGTGGGCAGGACCCTGAGGAGGCCCTCATCCGCTTTCTCCTGGCCACGTGGGGACACCACGGCAAGCCGGTTTCCGATCACGGCTGTTCGTTCGAGAAGCGGCTCTGGACCACCACCGAGGCGCGCGATCCGGCCGCCGGATTGCAGGATCTTGCCGATCACGTCCGCCGCTGGTTTCCGGAGGCTTTCGCAGAAGACACCCGGCCGTTTCCTGCCGACCCAGCGCTGCAACACGCCTTCAACGGCGTCCTCACGCTGGCCGACTGGATCGGCTCGGACACCCGATTCTTCGACTATGCCTCCGAGGAAGGTGCCATCGCACGAGCACGTGACCGTGCCACGGAGGCAATCGATGCGCTGTTTCTCGATGCCGATACGCCCCGATCAGCCCTGAGCGGGCCCGTGGGATTTAGGCCTATCCTGGGCGATTGGGACCCATATCCCATCCAGGACGCGGTGCGGTCGCTGCCCGTTCATGCGAATGGAAGCCTCGCCATCCTGGAGTCGGACACCGGCTCGGGGAAGACCGAGGCCGCCCTCGCTCGCTTCATGCGTCTCTTCCAGGCGGGCCAGGTGGACGGCATGTACTTCGCTGTGCCCACGCGCAGTGCGGCCACGCAGCTTCACGAGCGTGTGACGCGAGCGGTCGCACGCATCTTCCCCGATAAAGCGCAGCGGCCGCCGGTGGTGCAAGCCGTCCCTGGCTACGTCAAAGCGGACGACACCGAGGCCACCCGTCTGCCGGGCTTTGAGGTCCGGTGGGATGAGGACATCGAGCATCGCGGATGGGCCGCCGAGACCTCGAAGCGCTACCTCGCTGCGCCCATCGCCGTCGGCACCATCGATCAGGTGCTGCTGTCGGCCCTGCAAGCGAGTCACGCGCACATGCGGGCCGCGGCGCTCCTGCGGCATTTTCTGGTGATTGACGAGGTGCACGCCTCCGACGTCTACATGACGGCCGTCACGGATCGCGTGCTCGACCACCATCTGGCGGCGGGTGGCCACGCCCTCCTGATGTCGGCCACGCTGGGCGCCTCGGCGCGGGTGCATCTCGCTACGGGCGGACGAGACGCGGTGCCGTCGATGGACGCGGCGATCGCGGCAGAGTATCCGCTCGTGACGCACGTCGATGCGACGCGGGCGTCCCCCGAGACAACCCACGCCGCATCCTCCGGAACGCAGAAAACGGTGGAGCCCTCGCTGCACCCGATCGCCGACGACCCTGACGCCATTGCCGCGCACGCAGTGGAGGCGGCCCGCGACGGCGCTCGCGTGCTCGTCATCCGCAACCTCGTGGACGACTGCCGGGCTGTGCAGCACGCGCTGGAAGCCGCGGCGAGCGACGACGCCGATCTACTCTTCGGCATCCGGGGCACGCCCGCCCCCCATCACTCGCGCTTCGCACCCGACGACCGGAAAGTGCTTGACACCCGCATCGAGCAGATGTTTGGATCCGGTGATCGCTCTCCCGATGAGGGATGCGTCGTGGTCGCCACGCAGACGGTGGAGCAGTCGCTTGACATCGACGCGGATCTGCTCCTGACCGACCTCTGTCCGATGGATGTGCTCCTGCAGCGCATCGGGCGGCTGCACCGGCACGATCGCCCGCGCCCTGCAGGCTATGAGACGGCCCGCTGCTGGGTGCTCACCCCCGCCAAACGCGACTTGACGCCCGCGATCACCAACGAGGGCAAGGGATGGAAAGGCCCACACGGGCTGGGCACGGTGTACCGCGACCTGCGCATGATCGAAGCGGCCTGGCGCGTGCTGGAGGCCGGTGGTCCGTGGCAGATTCCGCGGGACAACCGACGGCTCGTTGAGGAGGCCACCCACCCCGACGTGCTCCGCGCCGTTGTAGAGGAAGGCGGCGACCGCTGGACGGCTCACCAGAAGCATATCATGGGCCAGGACTACGCCGACCGCGTAATGCACGACCTCGCCAGCATCGACCGCAGCAAGCCGTTTGGCGAGGAGCTGTTCGGAGCCGACATCGACCAGATCAAGACGCGCCTTGGGCAGAACGACTACCGGGTGCGCCTTCCGGACGCCGTGCCGGGACCGTTCGGGGCAATGATCGACGAGCTGTCCGTCAGCGCCTGGCAGTTGGACACCGAGCCGCCCGACACGGAAGAGGCCTCCGAGGTCACGCCGTTCGACGGTGGGTTCCAGTTTACCTTCAGCGGGCGTACGTTTCGGTACGACCGGCTGGGGCTGACGCCGGTGTGATTCCACGGACCGCAACCCTTCACATTCCGTTCACTTATGCCTACGGTGCTTCGGACACGAAGCCGAACGTACAAACGCCTGGAATGATGTCGCAGCCCAAATCCCATAAAACATCCCGTAAAACGCGTCTCACGCGCAAGATGCTCGAAGACGAACTGGAGCGCGCCCGCATTCGCCGCGTGAACGTGACGGACGACATGCTCATGCTCTACCTCGAAGACGGGCGGACGCTGGGCATACCCCTCGTTTGGTTCCCACGCCTCGTGCGCGCCAGTGCGGCTGAGCGGCAACACTACGAGGTGATCGGCCACGGGGCCGGCCTGCACTGGCCCGACCTCGACGAGTACGTGAGCGTGCGGTCGATTTTGCTGGGGCGGCAGTCGGCCGAGCAGCTCCGATCATAGTGACCTTCCATCAAACAACCACCACGTCCAGATCCTTGCCATCGTACCGCGCCAAATCATGATCGGTGGTGTACATCGCTTCGCAGCCAGCCGCCTGGCACGATGCCAAAATCAGCGCGTCAGCCATGGGAATGTTGTTTCCGTGCGAGAGACCTGCGGCCCGTTGCATGAGGGGTGTCCGGTCGAGCCATACGACGGTGTACGCCGTTGGGATATCGGCAAGAAGTGCATCGGCCCGCTCCGGCGCGATGACGCCTCGATGGCGGAGTTTTGCAAGTTCGTACAGGCTGATACACGACACGAAAGCCCGCGTCTCGCGCTCGGTGAGGTGCCGAAAGAGCGTCGTGGCCCGGGCGTGGCCCTGCAAGAGCCGAACGAACATTCCCGTGTCCAACCCGACGCGGTCATACTCGCTCACCGGATCGGCGCTCTGCGCGCAGGTATTCATCGAAGGATGCGTCGACGCCGCCGGAGCCGGCCAGTGCTTGCACCCGCTCGCGGGCCGCGCGCTGATGCAGCCGGTCGAGCTTCTCCTGCAACGCTTCGGCGACGAAGGCCGAGACATTGTCCGTCTGTTCCTTTACCGCCTTCCCAAGCTCATCCGGTACCGTTGCTGTGATACGCATGGGCATCACCTCGCATGAAAAAAGATATGCACGGTATGCATACCCTTCGGCACACGCATCGTTTCCGATCGAGCCATTGCTCCTCGGAGGTTCCCGGGACGGTCCGCCCTCCCAAACCGGACGCGGCATGTCCAGCTCCGCAGCACTCCCCTCGTACATTGTGTGACGGACCCCTTCGACGCCTGACAGGCCCTACGTTCCTGCCATCCACGACGTTTTCACTATAATGGACCACATGATGGACCGCTCCCTGCTCGACGATCCTCTCTTCCGCGTTCGCGGGTCGGATGACACCGTCCAGAATCAATCGCTTCCTGAGATCCTGCACCGCCTGGCAGACGAGGACGCGCCGCCCATTGTGAGCTTCGAGGCGCTGCAGCCGCACCAGCAGCAGCCGTGGCACAGCTTTCTCGTGCAGTGTGCCGCCATGGCCGTCGCCCGCGAATCCGGCGGCGCGGTGCCCGAGACGCCGGACGCGTGGCACACGGCCCTCCTCGCGCTGGCCGACGGCGAGCCCGCGGCCTGGCACCTCGTCGTCGAGGATCTCGCCCGCCCGGCCTTCCTCCAGCCGCCCGTGCCCGAGGGGAGCCTGGATGCGGCCAACTTCAAGGCGGACATCCCGACGCCCGATCAACTCGATGTCCTCATCACGTCGAAAGATCACGACGTGAAGGCGGTGCGTATCGCTCAGCCGCGCCCGGAGCACTGGATCTACGCCTTGATCGACCTACAGACAATGGAAGGCTATTCTGGAAAATACAACTATGGCATTGCACGTATGAACGGCGGCCTGGGCAACCGGCCGATGGTAGGACTGTCGCCCAACCTCTCGTGGGGCGGCCGCTTCCGGCGCGACCTCCGCGTGCTGCTCGATGCCCGTGAGGACTTGTCGGGGCGCTACGATCCAAGCGGCTTTGCGCTGCTCTGGACCGAGCCGTGGGACGGGAAGAAGGCCAGTGCGCTGCCGCTTCAGGACCTCGATCCGTACTTCATCGAAGTGTGCCGGCGTGTCCGCTTTACGCAGGATGACGACGACGCGCTCACCTGCTGGCGGGCCAACAGCAAAGGCCAGCGCGTCGACGCCCCGGACGACCTGAACGGCATTACGGGCGATCCGTGGACACCCATCGACAAATCTGGCGGCAAGGCGCTGACACTGGGCGAGAGCGGATTCACCTACCACAAGCTGCACCAGATCTTCCTGCACGGCGACTACGAGAAGCCACCCGCCCTGCAATTTCACGCAGGCGACGACGGCCTTCTGTACCTCGTTGCTCGGACGCTGGTGCGCGGGCAAGGCAAAACCGAGGGGCTGCATCATCGTGTCGTGCCCGTGCCGGCGCGTGTCGCCCGGCTCTTCGGCAGCCAGTCCGACATCGAGCAGCTGGCCAGTCGGGCACAAAAACGCATCGAGACGGCCGCCGACGTGCAACGGCAGGTGCTCTACCGCGCCGTCGGCACGCTGCTGAACGGCGGCAACCCCAGTGACGTCGACGGCGACGCCGTCCGCCCCTGGCTCGACGCCTTCGACCAGGCCGTCGACGATGCCTTCTTTCCCAGGCTCTGGGCCTCGGTCGAGATGACCGAGGACGACGCCGAGGCCGACTGGCACCGGTTCCTGCGAGACGAGGCCGAACAGCGGTTCCACGCAGCCGAGACGCGCACGCCTCGCACGGCCACCCGCTACTGGCGCGCCCGCAGCACGGCACAGTCGCTCTTCTTTGGCGCGCTCCGGCGCGTGCTGCCCGCCGCGTTCGAGGCGTCCGCCCCAGAGCCCTCCGCCTCCTGACTGGGCGGCCCGCCGATGCCTACCCTTCGCATCCTCCAATTCCAAAACCGACGCAAACCATCATGCCCAACACTCCTTCTGACGTTTCTTCCGCGGAAGCCTCCTCGCCCGAGGCCGCCGTGCGGCCGGGACGCGCCGTCGGCCAGATCGCCGGACTGCTCTCGGGCGAAGGATTTCTCTCGACGGGCGAGATCGCCACGCTGCGCCGCGTTGATCCGGAGTGTCCGGTGACGCCTGCACTCTGGCGCGTGTTGGGCCAGACAAGGCAACTCGACGCGCCGACCTGGATCGCGCAAGCGGATTGGGAGCGCCGGTGGGGCCTGCTCATCCTCGGGATGGCGCACGTGCCCGGCCTGCATCGCTACGAGGTGTCCCTCGGCGACGCCCTGGCGCGGGCGGGCTGGTCGGAGATGCGCTTTGTGCGCCTCATGGAAGCGGACGCCGACGCCCTGCCGGTGCTCATCCGCCGCATGGCGCAATACCTGGCCAGCAAGGAGCAGCCCGCCAACTGGGACGACGTGCGGCAGCTGCTCTTCTCGGTCGACCGCGACTATGGCGAAGACGTGCGCCTGCGCATCGCCCGCTCCTATTACCGTACGCTCTACGCGCAGGAACAAGACGATTGACACGCAGCGCCTGACCTCTTCGCTGATGTACGGGCGCACGGCCGTGCGCTCCTACCGCTGAACAAAATGCCTTTCCACCCGACCGATCCATCACACACCACACTGCCATGTTTATCCAGCTCCACACGCTCACCTCGTATCCGGCGACGCTCCTGAACCGCGACGATGCCGGGTTCGCCAAGGCCCTGCCGTTCGGCGGGAGCACCCGGACCCGCGTCTCCTCGCAGTGCCTCAAGTACCACTGGCGCAACTACGACGGCGAGCACGCCATCCGCGATGCGGCCGATATGTCGATTCGCTCGCGCCGCACGTTCCAGAAACGCGTTGCCCAGCCGCTCATCGACGAGGGGTATCCGGCAGCCCTTGTGCGCGCGGTGACCTTCGCGCTGAAGGAGCGGCTGCTCTCCGACAAGAAGGCGGGAAAGCGCGACACCAAAGGCTTCATCGATCCGGACGATCCGCAGGAGGCGCTCGAAGACCTGAACACGAACCAGATCGTCGTGCTGGGCGAGCCGGAGGTGCGCTATCTCCGAAAGCTCGCGGCGGAGAAGATCGAGGCCGTGCGGGAGGACTTCCCGGTCTTCTGGACGGACTATGACGAATTGGATAGCGACACCGTCTCCGACGCGGCCGATGCAATGCGCGACATCGCCAAGGGGGACCTGAGGAAAAACCTCAAGGCGCTCGAACTGGCTTCTGGGCTGGACGCCGCCCTGTTCGGCCGCATGGCGACGAGCGACGTGCTCGCCCGCGGCGATGCGGCCATCCACGTGGCGCACGCGTTCACGACGCATGCGCAGGAGAGCGAAAGCGACTACTTCACCGCTGTCGACGAGCTCGTGTCCGGCACGGGCGAGCTGGGCGCGGGGCTCGTCCAGACGCAGGACCTCACGAGCGGGCTCTTCTACAGCTACGTCGTGGTGGACGTGCCGCTGCTCATCTCCAACATCGAGGGCGCGCCGCGGGAGAACTGGCAGGACGCAGAGGCCGATCTGGCGTCGGAGGTGCTGCGCCGCTTTGTGCATATGATGACAACGGTATCGCCCGGCGCCAAGCGCGGCTCGACGGCGCCCTACGCCCACGCGCAATGCCTCCTCGCCGAGGTGGGCACCGCCCAGCCGCGTACGCTGGCCAATGCCTTCCAGAAGGCCGTGCCGACCGATGACGTGCTCGCCCACAGCTACGATGCGCTCGGCCAGTACGTCGCCGAGATGGATGGGATGTACGGGCAGCAGACGGAGCGTCGACTCGCCGCCATGGGTCCGGTGAACGGCCTCACGGATGCCGTCGGCGTGAATACGACGACTCCCGTGCCGGAGATCGCGAAGTGGACCGCTCACCAGATTACGGCTGCATAATGGATTGCCTGCTTCTACACCTGCATGCTCCCCTCATGAGCTTCGGTAAGCCGATCGTGGACAGCCGAGGGGTTATTCAACCCTATCCGGCCCTGTCCATGCTTACGGGGCTTATCGGGAACGCGCTGGGGGTCGAGCATCACGAATCAGATAAGCTGGAGCACCTGCAGGATCGCATGCGCTATGCCGCTCGCGAAGATCGCGCTGGCCAACAGATCCAGGACTACCAGACTGTCGACCTCGGCAGCGACCACATGGACTACCGCAACGTGGCGTGGACCACGCGCGGCGCCATCGAGGAGCGCAAGGGCGGCTCGGCCAGCACGGGCACGCACATCCGCGAGCGCGATTACTGGGCCGATGCCGGGTACACCGTGGCGCTCACGCTCGATGCGCCAGACGCGCCGCCCACCCTGGACGACGTGGCGGCCGCGCTGCAGCATCCCGTGCGCCCGCTCTTCATCGGCCGCAAGCCATGTCTCCCGGCCACGCCGCTCGTGGCGGGACGCGTCTCCGCCGACACATGGGCAGGCGTTCTGCGCGCCGCGCCGCTCCCCGATTGGGCCGACGACCGCACCGACTTTCGCGCCTGGTGGCCCGGGGCCATGGACGACCCGCAGGCCCGACCGACGACGGATCGCCGCGATTGGGCCAATCAGATCCACGTCGGCGAGCGGTGGATTGTGCAGGACGTGGTAACGATGAGCGAGCCGCAATAAACATCCGCTTTGCCATCGGCCGAGACATCGCATGCGATGCCCCGACGCGTTGATCTGTCTTCTTTACTTCTCTTTTTTCCAGGATACTCTGTTCCTGCATGATTACGCACCCGTGGGCTAAATTGAAACGCAAAGACGACCAGGACCGGTCGAGTCCAGTGGTGGACTGGCATCCGCTGGTAGCACATTCGGCCGACGTAGCAGCCGTGCTGGAAGTGCTGCTGCGGCATACGAGCCTCGGAACCCGCATGGCGCGGCTTATGGATCAAGACAGCCTTACAAAAGAGCAGATCCAGCGCTTCTGCGTGCTGGCAGCGCTGCACGACGCGGGAAAAGCCAATCAAGGTTTCCAGAATCGAGCGTTTGGCGAGAGACCAACGGCTGACCATGTGACACCGATGGTGGGTGTGCTCCGCACGCGTGATGTGAAAGCGAAAGTCGTTGAAGCGCTGGGTCTGCAAGATATCGTTTCCTGGTTTGCTAAACCGAACGACGTGCTGTGTTGGCTTCGAACGACATGGAGCCATCACGGTGCGCCGGTTCAACCAGAGCGTCCCGACAGAGGTCTTTGGACAAATGAAGCCATTCAGCGTCTCGCGGCCTTCAAAGAATGGACGTGCCAGTGGTACCCGAGAGCATTCGATGACACTCCACCGTTTGCGTCTCCCGAGCTTCAGCACCTATTCAACGGAGCCCTCACCCTGGCAGACTGGATCGGATCGGATACGACGTTCTTCGACCTGAATCCCGATCTTACGGACCCGGGCGAAGCGATGGACGAAGCCCAGCAGCGCGCTCGCAAGGCCATCCAAGATCTCGGGCTGGTCGTGAATCGCCGCATCGACAGTTCCCTTCCGACGATTCTCGGCGGTTACGAGCCGTACGACGTTCAGGAAGCAATCCAGAAACTGCCCACCAGTCCCGAGGGCACTTTATCCGTACTGGAGTCCGCCACGGGATCGGGCAAGACGGAGGGCGCACTCGGGCGCTATGCACGCCTGCTGGAGGAAGGGTTGGTGGACAGCATGTTCTTCGCCTTGCCCACACGTGCTGCTGCTGTCCAGCTCCAGACGCGTGTCAAGAAAGCACGGGATCGAATCTTCGGCGCGGAAGAGCCTCCTGTACATCTTGCGGTACCGGGTTACTTGAAAGTGGACGACATGGAGGGGACGCGCCTCGGCTGGAAAGCCCGCTGGGATGAGGACATCGGGCCGCGCGGATGGGCGGCGGAGTCCAGCAAGCGCTATACGGCGTCCCCCATTGCTGTTGGCACCGTCGATCAGGTGCTCCTGTCCGTGCTCCAGATCAAGCACGCACATCTCCGGCTCGCGGGGCTTTCCCGCAGCTTTCTGGTGGTGGACGAGATGCACGCCTCCAGCACCTACATGAACGAGCTTCTGCAGAAGATCCTCGCGTTTCACCGGCAGATGGGCGGGCATGCGATGCTCATGTCCGCTACGCTCGGCTCGCGGACACGGGCTGCGTTTACCGGCGAAGAGGCATTACCCTTCGATGACGCAAAGGGCCAGCATTATCCGCTTTTGAGTCACGTCAACGGCATGGAGGTCATGGAGCCAGTGGAAGTAGAGGCGCTCAAGACCAACGAAAAGATCGTCGACGTCGAGCTTGAGCCCCTGATGAAGGAAGATCGGGCCGTCGCCAAGCTCGCTGAGAACGCCGCTTCGAACGGTGCGCACGTACTCGTTATTCGGAACACGGTGAAAGCCTGCCAACGGCTGTTTGAGGAGATCGATGATCAGTATTTGCTCCACATAAAAACCGATTCGGGAGAGGTGACCACGCCGCATCACTCGCGGTACTCCGCCGATGACCGGGAGTGCCTCGACAAGCGAATTGAAGAGGTCTATGGGAAACACGAGGTGGGTGAAGGGAAGAAAAGACGCATCATCCGAAAAACGGATGGACACGTCATCACCGTCGCCACGCAGACTGTCGAGCAATCGCTGGACATCGACGCCGATCTGCTGATCACGGATCTGTGCCCGATGGATGTCCTGCTGCAGCGGATCGGTCGCCTCCACCGCCACGACCGCGATAGCCGCCCCGCTGGTTATCAGCAGGCCCGCTGCGTGGTCCTGACGCCCGCGTCCCGAGACCTCAAGCGATCCATTTCAGCGGATTCAGGCAAAGGATTCCCCGGACCCGGTCTGGGCTCCGTGTACGACGACCTCCGCACCATCGAAGCGACATGGACGGCGCTGGAGCAGCGCGCAAAGAAGGAGAAAACCATTTCTATTCCGCGCGACAATCGGACGCTCGTTGAAGAAGCAACCCATCCCGATGTGCTGGAGCAGATCGAGCAGTCCGACCCGCGGTGGCAAGCTCATACTCGGTACCTACGGACAGAACGCCGTGAGGAGGTGCTGGGTGCCCGAAACGCGCAGATCGATCGCAGCCAGTGGTTTACCGCCGATGTCAATCAGTTTCCCAGTCAGCGTCCCAAAACGCGACTCGGGGACGAAGACATCGTCGTGGCACTCAACCCTGAGATGACGACGCCCTTCAACAACAAGGTCGAAGAGTTGACCCTCTCGCCGTACTTCTTCGACCCCGACGCCCGCCCGGAGGACGGTACGGCTTCGGCCACGCGCACACCTGACGGATTCACCTTGACGTTCGCCGGTGAGACCTTTTCCTACACGGCCCTCGGCATCCAACAAGCCTGACGCATCCATGAATTTACTCAACGACCCCGTTTTCACGGTCCGCACGTCAGACGGCCACGAGACGTGCAGCCTGCCGCGCATCTACCATCTCCTCCAGCAGGATGCGGTCGAGGGGTTTGCCAAGCTGCAAGCGCACCAGAAACAGGCCTGGCACTGTTTTCTGGCGCAACTCGGCGCCATCGCCACGGAAAACCGGCCGATGCCGAATTCCGAAGACGGCTGGCACGAGGCATTGTCCGTGCTGGCGTGCCGGGAGGCGTGGAACCTCTACACCGAGGACCTGAGCAAACCCGCCTTCATGCAGCCGCCGGTGCCTGAAGGGACGCTGGACGGCTTTACACAGATCGATGTAGCAGCAGACGATATTCCTTCTCTTGCCAAGAATCACGGACTCAAGAGAATCCGCATCGTGAAATCTGAAGCCGAGCATTGGGCATACATGCTTGTTAACGTCCAGACGTCAGACACTTATGCTGGCGGTGCTGGAGGATACCCAAAATCATCCCGAGGCATGGAGGGACGAGCCTTTCTGACGACGACACCAAGTCTGCGCTTGGGATCATGGATCAAGCACGATATAAAACGACTGCACAGGCATGCTCAAGCGGTCGCCAACAATTATGGATACGACTTCTCCGGCTTCGCCCTTCTGTGGACCGTTCCATGGGGAGAACCCACATCCAAAGAATCGCGAGTAGAACCTCTGAGCCCGGACCAACTTCACCCGTGGTACATCGACTGCTGTCGTCGCATCCGCAAGGGAGAAACCTGGATGATCACGACTGCCGAGCATATGAGGGTCGAGGAGCCGCCCGGTGGTCAAACCGGAGATCCTTGGGCACCCATCGACAAGACCGAGCCGACGGTATTGCGCCCCAGAGACGACACGTTCCGCTACGACAACTTGTCGTCGCTTCTGTTCACCGGAAACTACATCCGCCCGCCCGGTTTTTCTGAGGTTGGGGAGGGCTACATCGTTTTCCGCGCGATGCCGAAAGACTACACCGAACGGACGTCCATTCGCGAGCGAATCATTCGTTTCTACAACGCCGCGTCAGACAACCCTTTCGACACGCCCGAAGAATCGCAGATTTCCGAGGAGGCCAGAGAGCGAGTCAAAAAGGCTGGCCAGGCTGCGTCGATCTTTTCTCATGCACTGGGCTGGATTTTCTGCGAGAAGGCTGAAAAAGGACCTGATGGAGACTCAAAAGAACACAAGAAGAAAATACGGGAGGTTAAACGTCGCCAGAAAAACGCCCTTCATGCCCGCATCGACCAGCGGTTCTTTGACCGTCTGTTTGAGGCACCTGACTTGGACGATGAGGACCGTTGGACCTTCTGGGAAACCATTCTGGTCAAGGCTCTGGAAACACAGTTCACGGAAGCAAAAGAGCTTTGTCCAAACAAACACCGCTGGAAGCGGCTGGCCAAGGCGCAATCTATCGCTCAGAACCAAGCCCGAACAGCATTCACGTATGCCAACCAATTCGACAACGAATCAGCTTATGCCTAAATCCGAGAATCAAACCGAATCGCTCTATGAGGTCTACACGAACATGCGTTCAGGCGAGCAGGCTGAACTGCGTCGCGGCACGCCGGGTGAACCGTTCTGGCGGCTTTTAGCCCGGATCGGGAAAGCAGATGCCCATCCCAATGATTTGCCAAAATGGCAACTTATCATCCAGTGCCTTGCCATCAGCGGATACAGCAGCACCCGCTTCGGCAAAGCTCTGAAGCAAGCCGGATACTCGCAGGCGCGCTTGAAACGTCTCCTCGAAGCCGATGACGACATGCTCGGCGGCATCCTCCGCCGCACGGCGCGGCAGCTCAAAAGCGCCAACCAGAAGGCGAACTGGAATGACATCCGCCGCCTGCTTTTTGATTACGAGGGCGAAGATGCCGAGCGTATGCGCCTGCGTATCGCCCAGGACTACTACACGCACAGCAACGCGTCAAGCGATACAGCGTCAGGCGACGATACGGAAGCATAGCCGAACACGCACACCCCTTCATCACCCATACAACTACACAACCTATGCGTACATCCAACGCCCATTTTTTGCAATTTCACTTGCTCACGTCCTATCCCGGCGTCTTGCTTAACCGTGATGACGCGGGTTTCGCAAAGACGCTGCCGTTTGGCAACGCCACACGCACCCGCGTCTCCTCGCAGTGCCTCAAGTACCACTGGCGCAAATACGACGGCAAACACGCGATCCGGCATGCCGGGGAGATGGCCATTCGCTCGCGGCGGACGTTCCGCCAGAAGATTGCTGATCCGCTCGTCGAAGAAGGATACGATGAGCGTCTTGTGGCGGCTACAGTCCAAGGATTGTCAGACATTCTTCTGAGCGGAGACACGTCGAAAAGTGACATCAAAAAGAACGTGAAGCCAGTCCTTGAATCAGACAATCCGCTTGGCGAGACCGAACTCTCACAAGTTGTTGTATTGGGTCAGCCGGAGGTCAATCAGATTCGGGAAGACGCTCGGGCTGTGCTCGACCGCGTTGCGGAAGCAGACTACAACGAAGACAGCGTCGCTCAAACTCGAGATGCTATCGCAGATGCGATTGCTGTCGATGAGTTGCGTAGCAATTTGGCTGCTCTTGGCAACGCCATGGGCATCGACGCAGCCATGCACGGGCGCATGGTAACCAGTGATGTCATGGCGCAGGGCGATGCAGCGGTGCACGTAGCCCACGCCATCACCACGCATAAACAGCAGCGCGAAGATGATTACTTCACGGCGGTTGATGACCTGCAAGATGAGGACACGGGCGGAAGCGAAGCCGGAAGTGCGCACATCAACGTGAAGCAACTCACCAGCGGGCTGTTCTACAGCTACGTCGTGGTCGATCTGCCACTTCTGGTAAGCAACCTGGAGGGATGCACGCGGAAGGAATGGCAGGAACAGGACTTCACGCTCACAAAAGACGTACTGCGCCGCTTTCTGCATACCATCACCTCGGCCTCGCCGGGTGCCAAACTCAGTTCAACCGCTCCCTACGCCAAAGCCGAGTTCGTAATGGTTGAGTCGGGTGACGATCAGCCTCGCACGCTGGCCAATGCCTTCCGAAAGGCCGTCACGCCAAACGGAAAAGATCTGACCGATGCCAGTGTTGAGGCGCTTACCGATTACACCGAGCGTATGGACGCGATGTACGGGGCAAAGGAAGACCGGATCTGCGCTACAACCGCAGAGCCCGATCAGCTTCCGGCGTCCGCAGGCACGTTGCCTGAAGTAGCAGACTGGATTGAAGCACACGTCGATAGCGCTCGCACAAACGGCCAGAGCCAATGAAGATAGCACTCCTACGTTTCGATGCGCCTATGATGAGCTTCGGGGCACCGATTGTGAGCGAAGAAGGGCTCATCCAGCCGTTTCCGGCTCTGTCAATGATGACGGGATTGTTGGCCAATGCCCTCGGCTATGATCGCCGGGAAGCCGAAAAACACGAACAGCTTCAGCATGGCCTTTCGTATGCTGTGCGCGAAGATCTGCCGGGCCAGAAGATCGTGGACTATCAAACAGTCTGGCTTGGAAAAAAAGGAGACCCCAAACGGCCCCATCATGACGGACACCTGCAAGCCAAAAGCAAAGGGGGAAGCGTGGCTTGGACCACCTGGGGCCACCTCGACCAGCGGGGGAGCGGAAATACTGCAACAACCAATATCCGCAACCGCGAATACTGGGCAGACGCCCGGTACACGATTGCCCTGCACGTGGAAACGCTCTCTATGAAGGATATCTTCCAGGCACTCAAGAAGCCCGAGCGTCCGCTTTTCATCGGGCGGCAGCCGTGCCTGCCCGGTGTGCGCATGTATCAGGGCATGACCGAAGCCGACTCCCCCGCTGATGCGCTCCACAAACCAGAGACATTTGTCGAAGACACAGACGGTAACGTCTTAATCCCAACGCGCATCTGGTATGAATCTGAGGATGGCACCCCGTATACCGACGCCCGCGACTGGGCCAACCAGATCCACGTCGGCGAGCGGTTTGTCCGCGAAGAATCGCTTACGGATGACTGGTTCGAGGCAGTAGACAATCTCTAAATACTCTCCCTTTTTCAGTAGCAGCAATTACGCCATGTCCAATACAACCGCCACCGCATCCCTTTACATGACGCAACTCGCGCTCGACGCCAAGGGCCTCACCACGCTGGGCCGGATGAAGCGGCTCCCCCTGCGCCAGACGGGCACGCCGTATCTCGTCCACTGCGCTCTCGGCGAGCTGTTCGGCGACGCGGCCCCCAAGCCCTTCAGCATCGAAACGAATTCCGGGACACGCGCCGTGCGCGTCCTGGGCTACACCGGCGCATCCAAGGACGATCTGCACACCCAGGCCCAGATTAGGGCGAGTCCCACGGTGTACGAAATCTGCGATTGGGAACAGGCCGCCACGAAGGCAATGCCTGATACGCTGCCCAGCGGCCTGCGCCTCGGCTTCGAGTTGCGCGCCTGCCCCGTCATCCGAAAGGCGTCCGCCGGAGAAGTCGAAACCCGAAACGGCACGCGCTCCTGGTCGGAAGGCGAGGAGGTGGATGCGTTTCTGAACGAGGCGTGGCACCATCCGGAAAAGGAGCTCAGCCGCGAGCAGATCTACCGCGACTGGCTCCATCGCCAGTTCGACCTCCGGGGCGGGGCTCGCGTCGAAAGCGTTCGAATGGAGCGTTTTTCTATCGAGCGCATGACGCGCCGTGATCACAACGCGGGCGGCACCAAGCAGATCAAGCGTCCCGACGTGACCCTCACGGGCACGCTCACGGTGACGGACAGCGACGCCTTTCTCGATCTGCTCCGCTCCGGCATCGGCCGGCACAAAACCTTCGGCTACGGCATGCTGAAGGTGCGGCGGGCGTGATCCGCGTGTGGGAGTATGGGAGTGAGGGAGAAAGTGCTGGCCGTTGGCGGTGCTCGGCTCGAAAGAAACCATCTTGTGGGCGGGTTGCGCGCGGTGCACGAATGGACCGAACCTGCCCATACCCCGCCGGGTACACGTTCATGCCTCCAGATTCTATTCAACCTGTTTTCTGCCATGAATTGGCGTGACCACATCGAAACGAACCCCGACGTCCTGTCAGGCAAACCGGTGGTGAAGGACACGCGGATTGCCGTCGAGTTTGTCGTCGATCTGCTGGCACAAGGCTGGACCATCGACGATCTTCTCGATCAGTACCCAGCGCTCACGCGCGAGGACGTTCAAGCCTGCCTGCACTACGCGAGCGAAATCCTCAAGTCCGAGCGCATCCACCCCCTGACGCCTGACCCGGAGGCGTAATGCGTTTGCTTGCGGACCAGAACATTCCGCGGCACACCGTCGATGCACTTCGCGACGAGGGGCATGATGTCGTCTGGGTCCAAACGGCCTGCCCCGGTGCTACTGACGAACGCCTTCTGGAGAAAGCCACCGCAGAAGGCCGCACCATCCTCACATTCGACAAAGACTTTGGCGAGCTTGCCTTTCATGAAGGCCTTCCGGCATCCTGCGGGGTCATCCTCCTCCGCTTCACACCGTCCGCTCCAACAACGGCGACAGATCTTGTTATGCGAGCGCTCCGGTCGCGTCACGAGTGGACCGGTCGCTTCGCTGTCGTAGAGGAGACGCGCGTTCGGACGCGTCCTCTGCCTTCCGACGGCTGATCCCCCATTCTCCCTTCGCCACTCACTACTCGCAACTCACCACTCGCCCTTCCCCATGCCCCTGAAAGGACGTCTCGGCCTCGACACGGCCCGTGTGCCCCACGCCGACCGCTACGGGCTGCTCTGGCTCGAACGCGGTCGCGTGACCGTGGAGGACGGCACCGTCGTCTTCGCTACGGCGGGGAACGATCAGCTCGACGCCGGTGCGTATGACATCCCGCTCCAGCAGATCTCGAACCTCTTACTCGGGCCGGGCACCGTCATCAGCCACGACGCGCTACGCTTGCTGGCGCGTCAGCAGACGGGCCTCCTGGCCGTCGGTTCGAAGGGGGTGCGCCTCTACGCGGTGAGCCCGCCCCTCGGCCCCGACCGGGCGAAGCGGGCCCGCCAGCACGCTGAACTGTGGGCCGATCCGGACCGGCGTATCGATGTGGCGCGGGCCATGTATCGCATCCGTCTCGGCGGCGAGCTACCGGCCCACATGCGCGATATCGACTCGCTGCGCGGCGTGGAGGGCGCTCGCGTGAAGCAGGTCTACCAGCGCCTCGCCGAGCAGTACGGTGTCGAGTGGCAGGGCCGCCGCTACGACCGCAGCGATCCGGAGTCGGCCAATGCCGTAAATCAGGCCATCAATCACGCGGCTACGGCCGTGTACGCCGCGGCCCGCATCGCCGTGGCCGTCACGGGGACGATCCCGCAGCTCGGCTTCATCCACGAATCGTCTGGGCATGCCTTTGCACTCGACATCGCCGACCTGTACCGGAGCAACACGACGCTCCCCATCGCTTTCCGCGCGGCCAAACGGTGCACCCAGCGCGGGGGCGACATTGAAGGCCTCACGCGGCGGATGGCCGGGCGCACGCTGCGCAAGAAGAAGGTGATCCCGCAGATGATCGACCACATCAAGGAGGTCCTCAATGGCGATGACGATCGCAGTGACGCGTAACACGCCGAACCGCTTCAACGGCTTTTTGGCGTCGTGCATGCACGAGATTGCGCCCGGCGTGTACGCCGCGCCACGCATGAAGAAATCGGTGCGCGAGCGGGTGTGGAACGTCATGATGGAGTGGGCCGAGCTGTTGCCCCAAGATGGAGGCGTGGTTCTCTTCTGGAAAAGCCGGCAAGCACCCTCAGGCCTGGGGATCCGGATGGTCGGCTGGCCCAAGAAAGAGATGACCGATCATGAGGGCCTGTGGCTGACCGTGCGCGATTTGACGGCCGCCCACGACATCGACGAACTGCAGGCCCTGGCGACACACGACGAGCCAGTCCATGATGCTGAAGATCCTGTGCTGGAGTATCTGCGCGGCGATTAAGCCGGATCGAAGCTGCCGGATCGACAGAGTTTTCGAGTTGAAAGGCGCTATGCTCTTTAATATTCTGGATACTGTGATGCCTCTCGTGCCAGATCGGCACAGAGGTGACCCCGCTCACGCGGGGATAGACCTAATGTCTGCGTTACTTACGTCGCTGCCCACGAGGTGACCCCGCTCACGCGGGGATAGACCCGTCATCCGCCAGACCATCGCTCGCGTGGTTGCGGTGACCCCGCTCACGCGGGGATAGACCTTGGAGCCAAGGGTATCGCCTTCGGCAATCGTTGGTGACCCCGCTCACGCGGGGATAGACCGTTTGACTATGCCCGTGCTTTCGGGATCGTCCTGGTGACCCCGCTCACGCGGGGATAGACCCCTGCTGTTGTTCCGATAAAACTACCACCAACGGGTGACCCCGCTCACGCGGGGATAGACCCGACATCCTAAACCGCAAGGGCTCCGGCCGCCTGGTGACCCCGCTCACGCGGGGATAGACCTGAAGGAGACTGGCCTGGAGTCCCAGAGAGATACTCCCGAATGTCTCGCGCGACACATCGATTAAGAGAGGCACTGCCTGGATTTCTTTCAGCAAGCGCATGGGGCCAACTTGGAGCTAATTGCCGGCGGGGCCACCGCTGCGCCCCTTCACAGCGCGGCCGCATCTACCACGCCGCTCCGTCTCTGCACGCTGATGGCCATGCGAGGCCTCAGTGGCATCTACAATGAAGAACGCTTTTGGACTCACGTGTCCACCACCCACCCAACCGCTGCAGACGATCAAACGCGCTGCTGGCCGTGGATGGCCAAGACCGACCCCGATGGCTACGGCATCTACCGCGTAGACAGCCACGACCACCGCGCCCACCGGGTCGCTCATTTCCTGGCCGGTGGCGACCACCCAGACGTCGTCATGCACAGTTGCGACAACCCCGCGTGCTGTAATCCCGCTCACCTGAAGAGCGGCACGCAGGCCGAGAACATCGCCGACATGGTCAAGAAGGGCCGCCAGGCGAAGGGCAGCCGCAACGGCCGGTCTAAGCTCGACGAGGATCAGGTGCGCCGGATCAAGAATCGCCTTCGAGACCGCGACGCCGTCCAGGCTGAGATCGCCCGTGATTCCGGCGTCTCCAGCAGTGTCATCCGCGACATCAAGCGCGGGACGACGTGGACGCATGTGCGGTGGCCAAGCGAGCATTCGCGCGAGGGCTGATTGTTGTGCTCGTCAAGGGGCTGGCTAAGCTAACGATGAGGTCTTATGTTGAAGCACCTGCAAAGGATGAATGGAGTCGGCACCAAACGGTAAAAGCTGCGTTTGACCCCCGCCTTTACAGGACATAGCTTCGCGTACTTATGAACCTAATGTGGTAGCCGGATCCGCGCTTTCGTCGCGCTCACTGCGATATATATGTTCATCGCGCCGCCACAACGAGTCCGAAATCGCCCGTCAGCCCCCGGAGGGGTGGCAGAGCCTGGTTGAATGCACCGGTCTTGAAAACCGGCAGGCCCTCGCGGGTCTCGGGGGTTCGAATCCCTCCCCCTCCGCCATTTCACTGCAGCGTCCCGTCGGGCGCGGTTCCTATCTGTTAAGATGCGACGAATACACGGCGCATCGATGTCCAATCGTTTCGGGAGCGAACGTCCGTGCACATCTGCTGCAACCGATGGGCCGGATGCCTTGTCTGTTGAATCCACATGACGAATGGCCGTATGGATTGATGGATGGTTTCAGGGCGACCCTCCGCCGGGTTAGATTCATAAGACCCACCTCCATCGCACCCCGAGGAGATCAGCAGGGCGCCGCAACCGCGCTGCGGGAGTCCAGATGCCATCGCAGCGGGAGCGTAACAATCGCTCGCGCTCACTCGTTGTGTGCAGGGATCAGGCAATAGCCGGGGACCTCCCGGCCGTGTGCCCTCCCAACCCCTTCGACGCGGTTCCCAACCTGTATCCCCGGAGCACCATGCATTCTGTTCGACGTATGTACCCCGCTGTACGCATGACGAGTACGCGCTTTCTCTTCCTTCTCGGCGTAGCGCTTCTGCTGCCCATCGCTGCCACCGCACAGGCGCAGTCCGATGGCCCGACCGAGCGCACCATCGACTTCAACGAAGCCGTCCGCATTGCGCTCGATCAAAATACAACGCTGAAGCGGGCTTCCAACAACGCCCGCCAGCAGGACATCGCCGTCGCGCGGGCCCGGATGAACTTCCTTCCGAACCTGACGATGAGCACCGGCGGCAATCGCAACTTCGGCCGCAGCTTTAGCCAGGAGGAGGGCGGCATCGTGAACGAAACGAGCGACTTCTTTACGGTCAACGCGCGGTCGAGCGTCAACCTGTTCCGGGGGTTCGAAAAGTTCGCCTCGCTCGATCAGGCCAACCTCCGCTCACAGGCCGGAGAGCTCAACCTGGAGCGCGCGCGGCAGGATGTTGTCTTTACCGTGATGGAGCGCTACCTCGCCTTTATCCAGAATCAAGATCTGATCCGGGTGCGCCAGGAGGAGCTGGATGCGCAACGCCAGCAGCTCGAACAGATTCAGGAGCTCGTTGATGCTGGCGCGCGCCCGGTCTCGGAGCTCTACCAGCAGGAGGCTACCGTAGCCGGGGCCGAGCAGCAGCTCCTCAGCGCCGAGCGCGAGGCCGAGCTCAGCAAGACGCGCCTCATCCAGGCGCTCCAGCTCGACCCCTTCGGCACGTACACCTTCGAGGCGCCGTCGGTGGAGCCGCAAGACCTCCAGCCCGAGTCATACGAGCTCGACCGGCTGTTCAATCGCGCCTTCGAGCGCCGCACCGATCTGCGCGCCTCCGAGGTGGGCGTGCAGGCGGCCGAGGAAGGGGTCACCATTGCCCGGTCGAGCTATTACCCAAGCATTTCGCTGAGCTTCGATTACGGCAGCAACTGGTCGAGCACGGCGCGCCTGCCCGTCCCGGGGACGGGCTCGGATCCCACCATCGTGCAGATTCCCACAGCTGGAGGTAACAACACGGTGCCGTACCCGGTGCCGGGGACGGGCTCGTCGCCGGAGTTTCAGGAGCCCAGCTTTATGGATCAGCTCGATAACCGGCGCGGTGGCAGTATTTCCCTGGGGTTGAGCTTCCCCATCTTCGACCGGATGCAGACGAAGCACAACGTAGAGCAGGCTCGCGTGGAGCTCGCCAACGCACGCTACGACCTGCAGGATCAGAAGCAGGAGGTGGCGTTACAGGTGCGGCAGGCCTACCTCGACTACGAGAATGCCGAGAAGCGGCTCGATGTGGCGAGCAAGCGCCTCCGTGCGGCCGAACGCGCTCGGGAGGCGGCGCAGGAGCGCTACAACCTCGGCTCGGCGACGTTTGTGGAGCTGGCTCAAGCCAATGCCGACTACGTCAGCGCGGCCAGCGAGCAGGTACAGGCCCGCTACGATTTCCTGTTCCAGAAGAAGCTCATCGACTATTACCTCGGCGTTCTGAACCCGAGCGATCCCCTCATCCGGTAGCGGATGGGCTGGTGCGTCTCGATCAGTCTCAAATTGTGAAATTGAAGCAGCGAACTCATGGCGAAGACGAAAAGCGCAACGCGCCGTATCCTGACCATCGTTGGCGTTGTGGTCATTGTGTTCATTCTACTGGGCGTGGCCGGCCGGATGATGGGCTGGTTCGGCGGGGGCGAGGACGGCGTCCGCGTCGAAACGGCTGAGACCGAGCGCCGCAACATCACCCAGGTGGTGACCGCCTTCGGCCGAGCCCAGCCCGAGGTCGAAGTCACCATCAGCCCGGATGTCTCCGGCGAGATCATCGCGCTGCCCGTCAAGGAGGGCGATCAGGTGCAGCAGGGCGACCTGCTCGCACGTATCAAACCGGATGCGTACGTCGCGCAGGTCGAACAGATGCAGGCCAATCTGAAGCAGTCGAAAGCCTCGCTGGAGCAGCGCCGTGCCGATATGCTGCAGGCCGAGCGCACCTTCAAGCGCCAGCAGAAGCTGTACGAGCGCGAAGTCGTTTCGGAGAGCGATCTGGAGGATGCCCGGACGGCCTACGAGGTGGCAAAGGCCAACTTCGAGGCCGCGCAGTACGCGGTCGAAAACGCTGAGGCGCGCCTCGAAGAGATGGAGAAGCAGCTGGCCAAGACCTCCATCTACGCGCCGATGGACGGCACCGTCAGCAAGCTGAGCGTGGAGGCCGGCGAGCGCGTCGTAGGCACGAGCCAGATGGAAGGGACCGAGATGATGCGCATCGCCCGGCTCGATCAGATGGAACTGGAAGTCGATGTCAATGAGAACGACGTAGTGAACGTCTCCCTGCGCGATACAGCTTCGATCGAGATTGATGCGTATCCGGACCAGAGCTTCCGCGGGCAGGTTACCGAGATCGCCAACTCGGCGCGCGTCGAAGGGCAGGGCACGCAGGAGCAGGTGACCAACTTTCCCGTCAAGGTGCGCGTGCTCGATCCGCACAACACGTACCTGCAGGCATCCGGCGGCCAGGAGGGGCAGCTCCAGCAGGCCGAGGTGCCCATGCCGCCGAGCGATGCGCCGGTCTTGCGACCCGGCATGAGCGGTACGGTCGACATTTCCACGCAGACGGTGGAGCAAGCCCTTGCCGTACCCATTCAGGCCGTCACCGTGCGCGACTTCAACCGCGTGCAGCCGAGGGGCACCGACGCGCCGAGCGCGTCCCGCGACACCGCCACGGCCGAGATGGGCCGAAAGGAAGACCTCCGCAAAGTGGTTTTCGTCGTGGAGGCCGATTCGGCCCGCATGGTAGAGGTCACCACCGGGATCTCCGATGACACGCACATCGAGATTCGCTCCGGCCTCAGCGGGGGGGAGCAGGTCATCACCGGGCCGTACCGCGCCGTCAGCCGCACGCTGGAGCCGGGCATGAAGGTGCGAGTCGAATCGTCCGGTCCCCGTGGGCAGGGTGCCATCGCCGCCGCGCAGTAGCCGCTCCTTCCGCTGACGTTTTTCCATCGATCCCGCTTTCCGCCATGGAACCGACTCGCGCTGATGCCGAAGCCGCAGTGCACGCCGCCGCGCGCCCGCTCATCGACATCGACGACATCACCAAGATCTACCAGATGGGCTCCGAGGAAGTGCGCGCCCTCGATGGCGTGACGCTCGACGTGGAGGAAGGCGAGTACATGGCGATCATGGGGCCGTCCGGATCGGGCAAGTCGACGCTGATGAACATGATCGGCTGCCTCGATACGCCGACGAGCGGTACCTACTTCCTCAACGGCGCCAACGTTGGCACCATGACCGACGACGAGCTGGCCGAGATTCGCAATCGGGAGATCGGGTTCGTCTTCCAGACGTTCAACCTGCTGCCACGCGTCGACTGCATGCAGAACGCCGAGCTGCCGCTCATCTACGCCGGCATGCCGCGCGCCGAGCGCCGCGAACGCGCCGCTGAAGCGCTGCGCAACGTGGGCCTTGGTGACCGAATGGATCACCGCCCGAACGAACTCTCCGGCGGGCAGCGCCAGCGCGTGGCCGTGGCGCGGGCGCTGGTCAACCGTCCCTCCATCATCCTCGCGGATGAGCCGACCGGCAACCTCGACACGGAGACGGGTGACGAGATCATGCGCCTGTTCGAGGCCCTCTACCGCCAGGGCAACACGCTGCTCGTCGTCACACACGAGGAAGAAATCGCCCACCACGCGCGCCGCATCATTCGCTTGCGCGACGGCAAGCTCGTCAACGACGACAAAGTGGACCGGCCCGCGCTCGAGGGCATCGAGATCACCGTCGGGCAGATGGAGCAGGATTAGCTGTAGCGAAGCGCATCTTGGGGCCCGATGCACGTGCGAGCTGTCGTTTCGAAACGCACGATCGTACGGCCTGATCGAAGATGTAAAAGCATTTCACCAGAGGCACCAATTCACTGCGTTCGTGTCGCCGCCCCGGCACGCCGGATTGTCGTCGCCCAAGAGGTGCGTGTGACGCACCCCCCAGAAACCAATCCGGGCGTTGGCTTCATCCGGTTGCGGGTGGCATAGTCCGAGGCGACTCCGCGAATTTACATTGACAGGCCGACGCTACCGGATGCTTCCTCCCCCGATCAGAAGGCGGAGGAAGGGGCCATCGAACCCGGCGTCGGGTCCATCTCCAAGCTGGTGCCCACCGAGAGTCCAATCGCCAGCGGCCGGAGCGAGCAAGTACCCGGCTTGCAGGCCAATACGGAAGCCGCCCGCCTCATTCGGCCCACTTAACTCATACGAACCCTGAAGCGACAGGCTTACGAGGAATTGGCCTCGGTTAAGCCGGGACTCACGATTCGGATCATCCAGGACATCATCGAAGGGAGCTGTATCAGCGCTCCCAATCGTGAGCGAAAATCCGCCCAGTCCCGCGCCGACTTGCGGGTACACCCGCCACTTCGAGTGCGCTACAGCCAAGTAGCCGACGGTGGCAAGCCCGTAGCCACCGCTGAGCGACACCGTGCGCCCCTGAACCGTCTTGGAGGGCGTGATGAGGCCGTGTCCTTCCCCACCAATCAGGAAACGCCCGCCGACGATGCGGTGCCCGCCCCCTCCGAGCGAAAGCAGGGTCGGATATCCCGATGCATCAAGCCGGTCATTCAGGGCGTTCAGTTGAGCGACGTTGGTTCCGATGGCAAAAAACCCCGCCTCGCCCCCGCGATATTCGTGCGAAGAGGGTTGTGGATTTGGGGGAGATTGCTGCGCGAGTGCAGGAGAGCTGCCGACCGAGAGAAGGAGAGCCAGTATAAACGCTATCATGATAGGAGTAAACCGTTGAATCCGTTCAACAAATGCGAATGAGCGAGTGCGTGCGAGCGAGGTGATCCGTATCGCTCAGGATGTGGAACGCGATCAATACGCTGCGTTCGGCCTGATTCGCTGAGTCGTCTGTACGACTCGATGGGTAGAATAATGGCTCGATGTGTGGCAGCGGTCCGTATGCCGTTGCGAGATAGTCATCGCGGCCCCTCTGGGCCTCATTGAATCAGGTCACGCACGCGGGCGGCATACGTCCGGCTCACCCGCACGCGGCGCGGCCCCGTCAGTACGGCGACGTAGCCGCCCGAGCCGTCGCTCACGAGGTGGTCCACGGCCGGCAGTGCGATGATGGAGGAGCGGTGGACGCGCATGAAGCGGTCGCCGGCCAGCCGCTCCTCCAGCGCGCCGATGCCCTGGTTCGAGAGGTACGTGTCGTCGGCCGTGTGGAGCTTGGAATAGTCGCCGGCGGCCTCGATGTGGAGGATGTCGTCGGTGGGCACGGGGATAATTTTCGACCCGTGCTGCACGTACAGGCGCTCGGGCGTGTCGCGGCCGCTTCGCGCGGCGCGGAGGAGCGTGGTCAGCTGCTCGGCGTAGTCGTCGCCGGGCGCGGCCTGCTCGGCGAAGCGATCCCGCACGCGGTCGACGGCCTTCCGGAAGCGAGCGCGCGTGTACGGCTTCAGCAGGTAGTCCACGGCGCCCGCGTCGAAGGCCTGGAGCGCGTACTCGTCGTAGGCCGTGGAAAAGATCAGGTGCGGCAGCACGTCGAGCTGCTCCAGTACGTCGAAGCCGTCGAGGCCGGGCATCTGCACGTCGAGGAAGACGAGGTCGGGCACGTGCTCGTTGATGGCATCGACGGCGGCGCGCCCCGTGCCACACGCGGCGATGATCTCGATGTCGGGGTACTCGTCCGCCACGTACTCGCGCAGCAGGTTGCGCGCCGGCGGCTCGTCGTCTACGATGATCGCTTGCATGAGGCCGATGGGGCTTTGGTAGAGGGCACGAGGCGTTGAGCGAATGTGCGATCCCGCGGTTACTGCGCGAGCACGGCGTCGTCGGCGCGGGGCACGGAGAATGCGACCCGGAAGCCATGCGGCGACACGGCCTCGGTGTGCAATTGGGCCGCTGCGCCGAGGGCGTGGCGCAGGCGCCGGTCGGTGTTGGGGAGGCCCAGCCCGTCTGCGTCGTCGAGCGGATCGGCTGCGCCGGGCCCGACGCCCGTATCCGTCACCGTCACGCGCAGGCGGTCGCCGTCGGGGGCGATGCGGAGCGTGATGGTGCCGCCGGCCTCGCTCGGCGCGATCCCGTGCTGGACGGCGTTCTCGACGAGTGGCTGTAGCACCATCGGCGGCACGGGCGTGTCGAGCGCCGCGTCGTCCACCTGTACGTCTACGGTCACCTGCAGCCGATCCGAGAAGCGATGTGCCTCCAGGTCGAGGTAGGCCGTCACGAAGCGCAGCTCGTCGCGCAGCGGCACGAGGTCGCGCCGCGCGCCGTCGAGGGCGTAGCGCAGCAGATCGGCCAGCTGGGCGATCATCTCGCGCGTATGCTCCGGCGTCGTCTTCACCGCCGCGCTGATCGAGTTGAGCGTGTTGAACAAGAAGTGCGGGTTGATCTGTGCCTTGAGCGCGGCGAGTTCCTGTTCGCGGGCGCGGGCCCGGTACTCGGCGGCCTGCCGTTCCTGGAGGCGCAGCCGCTGCGTGGAGCGCACGAGGTGGTAGATGGCAAACTGGATGGCGTAGATCGTTCCGTTCGAGGCGACAATCCACCCGTAGCGCGCTTCGACCTCGCCGGCCACGGGGGCGCCCGCCACGGCGGTGAGCAGCGCGAGGTGCGTCTCCAGCCCGGCCCAGGCGTAGAGGGGGCCGAGGACGAAGTGCGCAGCCACGACCCAGCCGCCGTGCCAGTCGTCCATCCCGCGCACGGTGAGGAGCCACACGGGCACGCTGTACAGCGCCAGGATGGCGGCCGCCATGGCCTGCCCGGAGAGCGCCCACACGAACGGGATGCCCTCGCTTTGCGCGATGAGCAGCGCGTAGAGGACGGCGAACAGGGCCCAGAACGCCCCCGCCAGCGCTACGCCTTTGACGGTCGGGCGTGGCTTGGGCACGGGCGGCGCGTCCAGCGACGCGTCGGATCCATTCGGGTTGATTGAGGACGCTGAGGGCATAGAGGCAGGGTCACGTCCAACGGAAGAGCGCGATGGCGCCCGCCGTGCTCGTCACCAGCAGGCCGGTGAGCACGGCGAGCGCTACCGTATTCCACCCGGCGCCCATCCAGACGTTCTGGATGAGCGTCACGACGTGCGTCAGCGGGAAGAACAGACTGATCTGCTTCAACAGGTCGGGGAAGAGAAAGCGGGGCAGTGCGGCGCCGGAGAGGAACAGCATCGGGAAGAAGAGCGCCATGCCCACGGCCTGCGCCGTCCGCGCGGTGGGCAGCGTGCCGCCCAGCAGGAAGCCGACAGCCAGGAAGCTCACGCTGCCGAGCACCGTCGCCGCGAGCACGCCGACGGGCGCCGCCGGCAGGCGCAGGTCAAAGAGCGCGACCGCCGCCCCAATGACCAGCCCCGTCCCGATCAGCACCATGACGAGCGCGACGAGCCCGTGCGCCGCGAGGACGAGCCACGTGGGCATGGGCGTCACGCGGAAGCGGCGCAGCACGCCCTTCTCTCGGTAGGTGGCCAGCGTGATGGGTACGCCGATTAGGCTCAGCGCACCAATCATGATGGCGATGTAGCCCGGCACCGAGCGATCGACGTTTCCGAATCCCGTGTCGCCAATGGGCGCGTTGCCGAAGATGGCACCGAAGACGAGCAGCAGAAGCAGCGGGAAGGCGAGCGTGAAGAAGACCGCCGCCGGCTCGCGCATGAACAGCTTCGCTTCGGTCCATGTCATCGTCCAGAGCGCATGCATAACGTTGAGCAGTCGGTGAGGAGAAGCGTGTGGATTCACGCCGCGTCGTCCGAGGTAGAGCCGGCGAGCGCGGAGAACACGTCGTCGAGCGTCGGGGGGCGATGGGTCAGGTCGGGCGGCGTCACGCCGTGGTCGTCGAGCCGCTGGGCCACGCAGGCGAGCAGCGGACCGCGCCCGTGTGCCATGACGCGCCCGTTTAATCGCTCGACGCGGGTGACGACCTCCAGCGCATCGAGCACGGCGGCGTCGAAATCAGGCGGTGCGGAGAACGCGACGCGGGCTTCCGGCGCATGCGTCTCGATCAGCCCCGCCGGCGTGTCGAGCGCGGCGAGGCGCCCGTCCACCAGCATGGCGACGCGGTCGCAGAGCGCCTCCGCCTCATCCATGAAATGCGTGACGAGCACCACCGTGGTCCCGCGTTCACGGATCGAACGGATGAGATCGCGCGTGGCGCGCCGCGCGTCAGGGTCCAGCCCCGTCGAGATCTCATCGAGCACCACGAGGTCGGGCTGGTTGATGAGCGCGAGCGTGATGAAGAGGCGCTGCTGCTGGCCGCCGGAGAGGTCGGCGAAGGCGGCGTTGTACTGGTCGGCCAGGCCCCACGTCGTGAGCAGCCGGTCCGGATCCGCGGGGTCATCGTACAGCGCGGCGAACAGGCGGGCGGCCTCGCGCACGGTGATCCGCGCCGGCAGCGCCGCATCCTGAAGCTGCACGCCGATGCGCTGGTGGAGTCGTTGCCCCTGCGTCTGTGGGTCGAGGCCGAGCATCCGAATCGTGCCGGCATCGGGCGCGCGCAGGCCCACGGCGCACTCCACCGTCGTCGTCTTGCCCGCGCCGTTGGGGCCGATAAGCCCGAAGATCTCGCCGCGCTGCACGTCGAACGAGAGCCCGTCCACGGCGGGCGTGCCGCCGTACACTTTTGTGAGGCCGTCGATGTGCAAGGCCGGATCCATGATGACAGGTCGATCGGTGAGCGGAGAAACGCGGGAAGCGCGCACTACTTGGCCGCCAGTTGCGGCATCAGCACGGACTCAACCCACGTGTAGCCGGGGCGCACGGCGAGGGCCTGCTCGAAGGCGGCGCGGGCCTGCGCGGTGGCGCTGCCCTTCAGGTGGGCGATGCCGAGCCAGGCGTACGCGTCGGCGTGGCCCCACCGGGGCTGGAGGGCATCCTCCGAGGGCGCCGCGGCCTCGAACTGCTGGATCGCGCGGTTGAGCGCCGTGATGGCCCCGTCGCGGTCGCCGCCCCACCGGCTGGGTTTGTTGAGCAGGCTGACGGCGTCGAGCAGCAGCACGCGCGGGTTATCGGGGGCGAGCTGTTGGGCTCGTTTGATGGCGCCGTCGGCCCGCGGTCCGTAGCGCATCCCGCTGAACATGCCGCCGCGCGCCTTCAGCCCGTACAGCGTGCTGAGCAGCGCATGCGCCTCCGCCGATTCGGGCTGCGCCTCAATCGCGGCATCGAGGTGGTCGATCCCATCGTCGATCAATGCTTCCGCGCGGTCTTCGTCGCTGTCGAGGAAGCGGGTCGCGATGCGGTAGTTCGCCAGCCCGATGTAATAGTGGGCCCACACGGCGTCGTCTGACGCGCTGGCGACGCGCTCGAACGTGGCGCGCGCCTGCTGCATCGCATCCACATCGCCGGCGGTGACGCCGCGGTCCAGCATCTGCCGGCCCTGACGCATCAGCGAGTCGGCGGACTGGGCCTGAGCGAGGGGGGCGGTGGAAAAAAGGAGCAAAAGGAGGGTCGTCAGGACGGCACGCATGGTAAGAGCATGGCTGGATGAAAAGGTACAGGAGCGAACGCGCGGATGCAGGCTACAGCGTCATCGTGAAGCCAAAATAGATGGAGCGACGAAAGGTGGTCGTCTGCTCGGTGCGGGTGCGGTAGTCGGGCGTGTACGTGACGTCGATCACATTGGCGCGGTCCAGCGCGTTGTTGACAGCGGCATACACGGTGAGGTGTTGCCCGGGGCCAAGGGGGATATAGTAGCTCAGCTGGAGGTCGAGGCGACGATAGGCCGGCAGCCGCTCCAAGCCAACGGGGCCCTCGATGGGCGCGTAGGTCCCGTCGCCCTGCGGCAGGGCGTCCACGACGGGCGTGACGGGCGGGCCCGTCGTATGCCGCGCCGTGAAGCCGGCAAAGAGCATGTCCACGACGCGCACCTTGGCCACGGCCGTCACTTGGTGAGTCAGGTCGAACGGCGCCGGGCCGCGCTCCAGCGTCACATCGGCGCCGCGCCGGCGGACCTGCGTGCGGCGCGACTGCACGAAGCTGTACGACATCCACCCGCTGAGACGCGTCTCCAGAAAGCCGCCGTACTTGGCGAAGGCGTCCACGCCGCGGGCGATGCCCGAGCCCGCGTTGGCGTACGTGGCGTCGCCCGTGGGCACGACGAGGTCGCGGTACGGCTTCAGGTAGCCGGCCAGCCGCAGCTGGAGTGGCCCGCGCTGGTGGCGCACGGTAGCAATCCAGTGTTGGGCTCGCTGAGCCCGCAGCGGCACGGTCCCGGTGTGCTGGGCGTACGTTTCCATATCCGGAAACTGATGAAAGCGCCCCCACGCCAGCCGTGTCTGCGTGTTCTCGCTGAGTTGGTATTCCACGGCCACGCGCGGGTCCACGGTTGTCTGCTCGGCGCGCGCGTGGTGGTCGGCCCGGACGCCGCCGATCACGCGGAGCCGCTCGCCGAGGCCGGCGTCGCCCTCCAGGTAGCCGCCGACCCGCGTGGCAGCCAGCCGGTCATCCACCGTCACGCGGTCGGCCGCTTGATCCCACTGGCCGGGCGGGGCGGGGAAGGTGCCCCGGAACGCCGATTGCTCACGCACAGCCACCACACCTCCGCTCAGGGTGGACCGGGAGCCCAGCGCGCGGTCCCAGTCCGAGCGGAGCTGATAGGCCGCCTCCTCCGGTTCCAGGTCGAGGGCGCCAAACCGCTCGCGCGAGCTGTAGCGGCTGTAGGCCACGCTGGTGCGGCCAGTCCACAGGCCGCGCCGGGCCGTCCACTGCAGGCTATGCAACTGGTTGGTCGACCGGCTGCGGAAGAGGCCACTGAACGCGCCCTCCGCCGTCTGCACCCCCATCCGGTTGCGCCGCGCGAAGCTGAAGGCCTTTAGCTGGCCGCCGGCGTAGTCGTAGGTAAGGCTGAGATTGCCGTCGAGCCCTTGTGGAACCGTCTCGAAGTCCCCGTTTTGCCCGTTCAGGCGGAAAAGAAAGCCGGTGAACGAGCGGTTGCCTGTAAAACGGAGGCCGACCTGTTTGTCCAACAGGGGAGTGTCCACGCCGACCGACACGGCGGCCAGCCCCACGTTGCCCCGGAAGCGCCGGGCATCGGGTTGGTCCTTCGTGTCGATGGTGAGTACGTCTGAGAGCGCGTTGCCGTAACGGGCCGAGAAGCCGCCGGTGGAGAACGTGGTCCCCTCGGCCAGGAAGGGGCGGATGGTGCCAAACGACCCGCCCGCAGGCGACTCGTACCGGTACGGGTGGCGCAGCGTCGCCTGGTCGATCAGCGTCTTCGTCTCGCTAAGGTCGCCGCCGCGGACGTACAGCCCGGCTCCGTCGCCCACCTGCGCCACGCCTGGGAAGGACTGCAGGGCGCGGAAGAGGTCGCCCATCGCGCCCGGCGTAGTCACCGCTTCGAGCGGGCCCATCGTGCCGTCGGCGCCGCGCACCGTGTAGGCGCTGGCTGTGACCGTCGCTTCGGGAAGGGCCACGGTCGTCGGCGAGAGGATGAAGCGGATGCGCACGGTATCCCCCGGCGCGAGCTGCACGTCCCGGGTGGCGGGCGTAAACCCGACCGCGGTCGCCCGCACTCGGTAGGATCCGGCAAGACGTGTACTGAACTCGAAGCGTCCCGTCGAATCGGTAGCCGCCCCAGTGGTTGTGCCATCGATTTGCACGTTGGCATACGCGAGAGGGTACCCGTCCGTGTCTGCCACCCGGCCGTGCACGAGAGGGGGCGCTTGCGCTCGCGCCGGCAGCGTGAACAGCAGGAGGCCGCCAAGGATGATGGCGAAACGGCGGCGGAGCAGGTCACAGCGGCTCATGATGAGTCGGTGCGATAGAGGAGCGCGATTGTGTGGTTTGCCTCTATCCCCCTCGGCGATTGACGTTCAGACCATTTCGGTGAGCCGCGTCAGCGCTCGACGAATGGCAACGCGCCCCCGTCGACCCGCGCGCTACGCAGTTGTGCCGAGGGCACGCGCCGATCTTCGTTCGCGAACGTAGCGATTCTATCGGTTGGAGTG